>NZ_CP140155.1:3262500-3943636 GCF_034479375.1 Rhodopseudomonas palustris
CTCATGGCTAGATCACTAGGTTTCGGGTCTAATCCAACGAACTTGACGCCCTATTCAGACTCGCTTTCGCTGCGCCTTCACCTATCGGCTTAAGCTTGCTCGTTAAATTAAGTCGCTGGCCCATAATACAAAAGGTACGACGTCACCCAGAACGTATCTTGGGCTCCGTCTGTTTGTAAGTGTCCGGTTTCAGGAACTATTTCACTCCCCTCGTCGGGGTGCTTTTCACCTTTCCCTCACGGTACTGGTTCACTATCGGTCGCTGAGGAGTACTTAGGCTTGGAGGGTGGTCCCCCCATGTTCAGACAGGATTTCACGTGTCCCGCCTTACTCGAGCATCATTGGTCGCATTACTTGTACGGGGCTATCACCCTCTAAGGCTCTGCTTTCCTGACAGATTCCAATTGTCTCCCAATGATGACTGGCCTGGTCCGCGTTCGCTCGCCACTACTAACGGAGTCTCTGTTGATGTCCTTTCCTCCAGGTACTTAGATGTTTCAGTTCCCTGGGTTCGCTTGAAACCCCCTATGTATTCAGGAGTCTCATACCTTCTCTTGATAACCGGAAATCCAAAACCTCGCGGCTTGGTTTGCACCAAGGCACAAGGCCTTGGAGTTCCGGCTATCGAAGGTGGGTTTCCCCATTCGGAAATCCACGGATCAAAGCTTCTTCGCAGCTCCCCATGGCTTATCGCAGCGTAGCACGTCCTTCATCGCCTCTCAGCGCCAAGGCATCCACCGAACACCCTTAAGGCACTTGATTGCTCTCATTATCAATGTCCACACACTCGGCAGAATGTTGCCCGCGACACATCCCGAAGGACGCGGCTCGCGAACGGACATTGATTGAAAAGACCAGTTATTGCTTCGTAAGATCGACCCGATGGCGATGCGGTCAAGCGACGCCAACAAAGACGGTTTTACAACACGCCGATCTTGCGATCAGCATGCACCGAAAACCGTCTGGAGATACGCGCTCGTCTCCCGCGGATTGCTCCACTGGATCCGAACCCGGATCGATCTCCTCTTTACGATGTCAGAAAACCCGCAAGCCGTCATGCGAATGACGGCAAGCGAATACAATATGCGGACGAATTCCATCGAGCTGTCCGATGACAGCGTCGAGGCACAAGCGAGGGTCACGATGATCATCCATCTGGTGGAGCCAGACGGGATCGAACCGACGACCTCATGCTTGCAAAGCACGCGCTCTCCCAGCTGAGCTATGGCCCCGTAACCAGAAGACGAATGCAACGCTCGATGAAGTGGTGGGCCTGGGAAGACTTGAACTTCCGACCTCACGCTTATCAAGCGCGCGCTCTAACCAACTGAGCTACAAGCCCTCAACACGAGGAGCATGCGCGCGCACACCGATCCGGCACGATGGCCGATCGATAGAACGCTAGCGCGCCGCCCCTGGCGCGTGTTCGTCCGCGAAGAAAGAGAAACGAAGACGGCGAAATCCCGCCAATGGGGTTCATTATGACTTGAACCCCGGATGTTTCTAAAACAGGTCGATAAGAGCAAGCTCTTGAAGACCCATCCTTAGAAAGGAGGTGATCCAGCCGCAGGTTCCCCTACGGCTACCTTGTTACGACTTCACCCCAGTCGCTGACCCTACCGTGGTCAGCTGCCTCCCTTGCGGGTTAGCGCACTGCCTTCAGGTAGAACCAACTCCCATGGTGTGACGGGCGGTGTGTACAAGGCCCGGGAACGTATTCACCGTGGCATGCTGATCCACGATTACTAGCGATTCCAACTTCATGGAGTCGAGTTGCAGACTCCAATCCGAACTGAGACGGTTTTTTGAGATTTGCGAAGGGTTGCCCCTTAGCGTCCCATTGTCACCGCCATTGTAGCACGTGTGTAGCCCAGCCCGTAAGGGCCATGAGGACTTGACGTCATCCCCACCTTCCTCGCGGCTTATCACCGGCAGTCTCCTTAGAGTGCTCAACTAAATGGTAGCAACTAAGGACGGGGGTTGCGCTCGTTGCGGGACTTAACCCAACATCTCACGACACGAGCTGACGACAGCCATGCAGCACCTGTGCTCCAGGCTCCGAAGAGAAGGTCACATCTCTGCGACCGGTCCTGGACATGTCAAGGGCTGGTAAGGTTCTGCGCGTTGCGTCGAATTAAACCACATGCTCCACCGCTTGTGCGGGCCCCCGTCAATTCCTTTGAGTTTTAATCTTGCGACCGTACTCCCCAGGCGGAATGCTTAAAGCGTTAGCTGCGCCACTAGTGAGTAAACCCACTAACGGCTGGCATTCATCGTTTACGGCGTGGACTACCAGGGTATCTAATCCTGTTTGCTCCCCACGCTTTCGTGCCTCAGCGTCAGTAATGGGCCAGTGAGCCGCCTTCGCCACTGGTGTTCTTGCGAATATCTACGAATTTCACCTCTACACTCGCAGTTCCACTCACCTCTCCCATACTCAAGATCCTCAGTATCAAAGGCAGTTCTGGAGTTGAGCTCCAGGCTTTCACCTCTGACTTAAAGACCCGCCTACGCACCCTTTACGCCCAGTGATTCCGAGCAACGCTAGCCCCCTTCGTATTACCGCGGCTGCTGGCACGAAGTTAGCCGGGGCTTATTCTTGCGGTACCGTCATTATCTTCCCGCACAAAAGAGCTTTACAACCCTAGGGCCTTCATCACTCACGCGGCATGGCTGGATCAGGCTTTCGCCCATTGTCCAATATTCCCCACTGCTGCCTCCCGTAGGAGTTTGGGCCGTGTCTCAGTCCCAATGTGGCTGATCATCCTCTCAGACCAGCTACTGATCGTCGCCTTGGTGAGCCATTACCTCACCAACTAGCTAATCAGACGCGGGCCGATCTTTCGGCGATAAATCTTTCCCCGTAAGGGCTTATCCGGTATTAGCTGAAGTTTCCCTCAGTTGTTCCGAACCAAAAGGTACGTTCCCACGTGTTACTCACCCGTCTGCCACTGACATATTGCTATGCCCGTTCGACTTGCATGTGTTAAGCCTGCCGCCAGCGTTCGCTCTGAGCCAGGATCAAACTCTCAAGTTGGACTTGAAACTTTGAACCGGCTGATCACAACGTTTTGACGAGGTCCCACCATATACGCCGGCCGACGATTCACATCGCGACCGACACGCCATCCGAAGATGACATGGTGTAACCTTTGAAACGTGTAACCGCCGAAGTCTTTCGTCCGGTCTCTATGCTCGAAAGCCGAAGCCTTCTTACAATCGAGACCCGCAAGGACTTCGCCGTCCACGTTTCTCTTTCTTCATCTTTACTTGTCAAACAGCCCGGAGCCCGAAGACCCCATGAACCCGAAGGTTCGGTTGGACCCGAAGGTCCCGTGAACCCGAAGGCTCACTATATATATGTGTCGAACCCGAAGGTTCGGCCGGATCCGAAGATCCAATGAAGCGAAAACCCGAAGGCTCGACTTCTGCTCCCACACTTATAGGAGCCTTGCTCTCCATCCGACGGCAATTAGCAACCGATGACTGTCGGCTGCTGATCACTCATCGTAGTGATGAAGCTTTCAGAGGCGCGGAAGCTCGCTGGGGCCCGGTGGGCTGCAGCGGCGCCGCGCTCAGTGGTTGGTTTATAGGCCAGGCCCCTCGGATCTGTCAACGGCCTTCGTCAGAAAAATGTCGTGTGACCTCGAAAAATCATTTTCTCTCGATGGCACAAGGCTTTCCGGGCCGTGACGCCGTACTCAAGCCACATTCCTCGGTCGTTCTCCCCAAAATAGATTTGCCGGATTCGTCCGGTTGCCCCTCTTCGGCAGCCGGATTTCGCCAGATAGGGATCGCGATCGTGACGCCTTCATCGCCAGCTCCTCTCTTGCGTCCGGCATCGAACATTTCCCGCCATTGACGTTCGTGCCGGCTGCCAGCAATTTGGCCGCCTCTTGTCGAACGTCCGCGGCGCAGCCCGGTTCCTGAGTTTCGCCCGCGCGGCGTTCTCGAGGGTCCGGGCGACAGGAAGCTCTCGCGATCCAGCCGATCGCGCTGAGAGTCCGACAGGTCAGGGACACTTGCCGGCCGGCGACTGCCGCGGGCGGGGAAGATTTGGGGGACTGCGGATTGAGCCAGAGGTTGTCACGGGGACGCAGCCACGGGCGCGAGGTCGGTTTCATCGACCTCGGCCACGAGCCCCCGCTTTCCGTCGATGGCACTGAAGCCGCGGTGATCGATCGCCGTCGCGTCTCGGTCCAATGGTTCAGCGGCACGATTCTGACCGGCCTTTGCGGCGCAGCCTTGATCGGCGGCGCCGTTTTCGCGTCGCTCGATGGCGAAATGACCTTCGCCAAGGCGCCCGAGCGGGTCGAGGCCGCGCTCCGCGGCGCATTCGGCGCCGACAAGAACGCAGCCCTGCACAAGAGCGACCGCCTGCCCCCGCCCAGCGAATCGCAGGCCGCGCGCAACGTCATCAAGGTTTCGACGGTGTCGCGCGTCGGCAGTCGCGACGTCGTCCGGGTGCGGCCCTTCATCAAGATCGCCGGCAATCTGTCGCTGTCGACCACCGAACTGTCCGCCAAGATCCCGCCGTTCAACGCCCAGCGGATGCTGAGCGACGTCGGCGTCGCGACCCCCGCCGCGGAAGACGCGCAGAATCCCGACGCGGTCGAGCCCGACGCCGAAGTCTCGTTCATCACCCGCGATCTCGGCCAGGTGCTGCCGCGGGCGAAGATCGCGGGCTTCATCCCGCCGGACGAGATCCTGATGCGGGTGCGCGACGCCGCGAACTGGAAGGGCAACAGCGGCGTGCGCTACGCCAGCGCCACCGCCGGCGATATCGGCGGCGGCGGCGACATGCGGCTCGGCTACGCGCCCGAGGGTGCTTCCGCCGATCCCTATGCGGGCTTCGAGA
The DNA here is from genome assembly GCF_034479375.1 of Rhodopseudomonas palustris. Classification (NCBI taxonomy): domain Bacteria; kingdom Pseudomonadati; phylum Pseudomonadota; class Alphaproteobacteria; order Hyphomicrobiales; family Nitrobacteraceae; genus Rhodopseudomonas; species Rhodopseudomonas palustris. The sequence continues at coordinate 3,267,359 of NZ_CP140155.1, forward strand.
CCCGGATCGTGCCGGAAAACGTCACCCTGCTGCCGAAGACCAAGGAGCAGGTGACCGGCGGCAACGCCACCGGCGAGCGCGTCCATATCGTCAAGAAGGGCGATACGGTGATCTCGGTGCTGCGCGACCAGGGCGCCAGCGAGGAGGACGCCAATGCGGTCGCCGTCGCACTCGGCGCCCGCGGCCGCAGCGGCGGGCTGAAGGAAGGCCAGAAGCTGAAAATCCTGATGGAGCCCACCGGCGCCGCCAAGCAGCCGCAGCCGTTCCGGGTGATCATCGCCAACGACTCGACGGTCGAAGCGGTGGCGGCGCTGTCCGATCTCGGCCGCTACGTCGCGGTCGACGTCCAGGCCCTGAACACCGTCAGCGACACCGCCGACAACAGCGACGAGGACCAGGACGACGGCACCGGCGTGCGCCTCTACCAGTCGATCTACGAGACCGCGATGCGCAACAAGGTGCCGCAGGCGATCATCGACGACATGATCAAGATCTACTCCTACGACGTCGACTTCCAGCGCAGGGTGCAGGCCGGCGACTCGTTCGAGGTGTTCTACGCCGGCGACGATGAGACCACCACGGCGGTCGAAAAGAACGACGTGCTGTTCGCCGCGCTCACGGTCGGCGGCGAAACCAAGAAGTACTACCGCTTCCAGACCCCCGACGATTCGGTGGTCGATTTCTACGACGAGACCGGCAAGAGCGCGAAGAAGTTCCTGGTGCGCAAGCCGGTCAACAACGCCATCATGCGCTCCGGCTTCGGCGGCCGCCGCCATCCGATCCTCGGCTACGTCAAGATGCACACCGGCGTCGACTGGTCGACGCCCTACGGCACGCCGATTTTCGCCTCCGGCAACGGCGTGATCGAAAAGGCCGGCTGGGAAGGCGGCTACGGCAAATACATCCGGATCAAGCACAACAACGGCTATGAGACCGCCTACGGCCATATGTCGGCCTTCGCCAAGGGCATGGAGCCCGGCAAGCGGGTGCGCCAGGGCCAGGTGATCGGCTTCGTCGGCTCGACCGGCCTGTCGACCGGCGCGCATGTGCACTACGAAATTCTCGTCAACGGCCGCTTCGTCGACCCGATGCGCGTGAAGCTGCCGCGCGGCCGCTCACTGGGCGGCCCGCTGCTGGCGAGCTTCGAAAAGGAACGCGACCGGCTCGACGCCCTGCTGGCCGGCCGCGGCGTCGGCCGCTTCGCCGACGACCTGACCGCGACCACGCCCGCCCGCAGCGTCAGCGCGGCGGCGGCGCGGAAGTGAGCGCGGCGATGCGCTGCTGATCCGGGGCCCGGAATTCTGCAAAGCAAGAAATAACCGGGGTCCCGGATCTGCGCAGCGGCATGAAGAATGCCGCGGCGCGTCCGGGACACGGGATTTGCCGATTCCCCTTGCCGATTCCCCTTGCCAACTTCCCCTTGCCAATGCGCGGCCAGCGCCAAATACTCACCGCATAAGAACAAACATACGGGAGAAAATGCGATGAGGACCAAACTTGCGCTCGGCGCGAGCGCGATGGCGCTCGGCCTGCTGGCCTTTTCCGCCGCGCGCGCGGACGATTACCAAGTCACGAAATTGGTGCAGGGCTCGGCGTTTCACGGCGTCCACGGCCTCGGCGTCGACAAATCCGGCCGGCTGTTCGCGGGCTCGGTCGCGGGCGCAGCGCTCTACGAGGTCGATCGCGACAAGGGCACGGCGAAGATCGCGGTGCCGACGCCGGAAGGCATGGCCGACGACATCGCGTTTGCGCCCGACGGCACCATGGCGTGGACCGCGTTTCTCACCGGCGATCTGTACGCGCGCAAGGGCGACGGCCCGATCAGGAAGCTCGCCTCGGGCCTCCCCGGCATCAATTCGCTGGCGTTCCGCAAGGACGGAAGGCTGTACGCCACGCAGGTGTTTCTCGGCGACGCGCTGTACGAAATCGACGTCGCGGGCGAAAAGCCGCCGCGCAAGATCATGGAGAAGATCGGCGGCCTGAACGGCTTCGAATTCGGGCCCGACGACAAGCTTTACGGCCCGCTGTGGTTCAAGGGCCAGGTCGCCGCGGTCGACGTCGACAAGGGCGAACTCAGCGTCGTCGCCGACGGCTTCAAGATTCCGGCAGCGGCGAATTTCGACAGCAAGGGCAATCTCTACGTGCTCGACACCGCGCTCGGCCAGCTCGTCCGGGTCGATATCAAGACCGGCAACAAGCAGGTCGCGGCGCAGCTCAAGCCGTCGCTCGATAATCTGGCGATCGACGCGCAGGACCGCATCTTCGTCTCCAACATGGCCGACAACGGCATCCAGGAGGTCGATCCGAAAGCCGGCACGGCCAAGCAGGTGATCATCGGCAAGCTGGCATTTCCGGGCGGAATCGCCGTGGTGTCGGAGGGCGGCAAGGACACCATCCATGTCGCCGACGTGTTCGCCTATCGCAGCGTCGACGGCGCGACCGGCGAGGTCCGCGAGCTGGCGCGGATGCATGCCGACGGCACCACGCTGGAATATCCGATGAGCGCCACCGCCAAGGGCGACGAGGTGATCCTGTCGAGCTGGTTCACCGGCACGGTGCAACTGATCGACCGCAAGACCGGCAAGACGACGGAGATGCTGCACGGCTTCAAGGCGCCGTACGACGCGATCCGGCTGGCGAGCGGCAAGCTGGTGGTCGCCGAACTCGGGACGAAATCGCTGATCGAGGTCGGCGGCGAGCACGGCAAGGACCGAAAAGCCATCGCCACCGACCTCGCCGGCCCGGTCGGCCTCGCGGCGGCGCCTGACGGCGGGATCTATCTCACCGAGGCGTTCGCCGGACAGGTCACCAAGATCGATCCGGCCACCGGCGCCAAGACCGTGGTGGCGAAGGATCTGAAGATGCCCGAAGGGCTGGCGCTGGCGCCGTCCGGCCAGTTGATCGTCGCCGAAGTCGGCGCCAAACGCGTGGTCTCGATCGATCCGGCCAGCGGCAAGGTCACTGAAATCGCCGGCAACCTGCCGATCGGCCTCGTCGGCGCTCCCGGCCTGCCGCCGACCAACATGCCGACCGGCATCGGCGTCGGCGCCAGCGGCACGATCTATGTGTCGTCGGACATCGAGAACGCGATCTACAAGATCGCGAAGAAGTAGCCGGCGGAGGTTATCCACAGCGTGCCCCGGATGCTGCGCAACGCGCCGCCCTTCGCGGCGTGGTGCGCTGCTGATCCGGGGCCCCGGTGTTTAGGGGCTTTGCACGCGAAGAAGAAACCGGGGTCCCGGATCGGCGGCGCAGCGCTGTCGCGCTACGCCTTGTCCGGGACGCGGACCTCCGCGCGGGGGCGCAGCAGGCGTCCCGCCCGATCGAGAATCAGGCGGGACCATTCATCGAGTGCTCAGGTCGAGTGGCCTAGCGAGCGGAGCCCGTGGTGGAGCTCAGCCCCTGGCCGGAGAGCGCGATGATCTGCATGTCGTCCATCTCGCCCTTCACCATGGTGACGTCGCGGGTCACCTGAGCGTCGGAAAAGCCATTCTGCTGAAGCTTGTCGAGATCGCCAGCCGAAAGCTCGACCGACTTGCCGCCTTCGAATTCCTTCGGCCCAATCAGGATCCTGACCGTACCCTGATCAGTTCGTGCCGTGACCAGCTTTCCTTTGAATTCGCTGCGATCCCCGAGATCGACGTTCTTCATGTCCTTCTTCAGGTCACTGGTTGCAGGCGAATCGCTTTGCGCGACATTGAACGCCGGAGAGACGTCGCTGCTGAAGGCGAGGATCTGCTTGTCGTCCGACATCTGGCCGCGCACCATGCTGGCAGCGCTTCCAAACTGGATGTTGCTGAAGCCGGCTTTGGTCAACTTCGAACGGACCCGGTCCTGATCGAATTTATCGGCAGACTTGCCGCCTTCGAAATCTTCCGGCCCGAACAGGAGCTGGACGGACTGGCCGCTCGGCGCTTGTGCGACCACCAGATGCCCCTTGAATTCTTCGCGGTCATCGACGCCCGCCTTCTCCAGCTTGGATTTCAGATCGCTCTGCCCCATCTTCTGGCCGGCGGCGGAAGTCGTCACGCCGCTATTGGAGTTCGCACCCGACGAATTGCTGGTTTGGGCAAGAGCACCTGATGATCCCAAAGCGATGGCGAAAACGGACACGGTGGCCAACGTCACGGCCTTCATTGCGGTCGGCATCTTCATTGAGTTCTCCTCATGTTGCGTCTGCTCGGTTGGCAAGTAACTCGACCCGTCGGGGTGGATGACATTGCCGGATAGATGACGCTTGCAAGGCACCACCGGCTATTGATCCCCTCGAGATCCGGGTGTTGACGCTCGGCCCACTCGAGGCGCTTGTTCGAGCGTTGTCTTGCCAACAAGGTTCGCCGTTGATGGTTTCGGGGAACTACTTGAATTGAAGGATCTGTCCGGCGCGATTTGTCGCGGACGCCCTGGGCGCCCGGCGGCGAACTTGTATTGGCACCGACCTCGAGGATGCTGATCCGGGGCCCCGGTGTCTTGGGGCCTTGCACGCGAAGAAGAAACCGGGGTCCCGGATCGGCGGCGCAGCGCTTTCGCGCTACGCCTTGTCCGGGACACGGGTCTCCGCGCGGGGGCGCAGCAGGCGCCAGAGTCTCTGCCGTCATCGCCCGGCTCCGACCGGGCGACCCAGTATCCCAGAGCGTTCGTAGTTTGATCCGCAGTCCCTAGAGCCGTTCTGTCTCCGATGGAATCAGCACTGGCGTTCCGGGGCACTCACCACAGGCACAACCTCATGGTGAGGAGGCGCAAAGCGCCGTCTCGAACCATGCGCCACCGGCACTGCGTCGCCCCCGTCCTTCGAGACGCCCGGCTTCGCCGGGCTCCTCAGGACGAGGAATCAGTGCATCTGGCAAGGGCCAGATCGCTTCAATCGATCGATGAACCGCTCTAACACAAACGCTCTGGAATACTGGGTCGCCCGCCTGCGCGGGCGATGACGGCTGTGTTTGTGGCAATTCTTCGCAACTCATGGAGCACCACTCCGTCCCCGTGTCCCGGCGCGGCAATCTTCGTCGTGCTTAGTCTAAAGAAACCGGGGTCCCGGATCGGCGGCGCAGCGCTTTCGCGCTACGCCTTGTCCGGGACACGGGTTATCAGTTCAGCATCCGCTTCGGCGGGCGGCCGGTGAACGGCTCGACATCGGCGGTGTGGGGCGGCTGGCCGTTGAAGGTCAGCACGCCGCCTTCGGTCGAGATCGCCACCTTCGCGCCGTCGCTGACCGAGCCGTCGAGGATCATCTCGGCGAGCGGGTCCTGCACATGGCGCTGGATCACCCGCTTCAGCGGGCGGGCGCCATAGGCGGGGTCCCAGCCCTTCTCGGCCAGCCAGTCGCGCGCGGCGGGGTCGAGATCGAGCACGATCTTGCGATCTTCCAGCAGCTTCGCGAGCCGGCTGAACTGGATGTCGACGATCCGGCCCATCTCGCTCTTCTGCAGCCGATGGAACAGGATGATCTCGTCGACGCGGTTGAGGAACTCGGGGCGGAAATGCGCCCGCACCATGTCCATCACCTGCTCGCGCACTACGCCGGTGTCCTCGCCCTCGGGCTGATTGACCAGATATTCCGAGCCGAGATTCGACGTCATCACGATCAGCGTGTTGCGGAAGTCGACGGTGCGGCCCTGACCATCGGTCAGGCGGCCGTCATCGAGCACCTGCAGCAGCACGTTGAACACGTCCGGATGCGCCTTCTCGATCTCGTCGAACAGCACCACCTGATACGGCCGGCGCCGCACCGCTTCGGTGAGCGCGCCGCCCTCGTCATAGCCGACATAGCCCGGAGGCGCGCCGATCAGCCGGGCGACCGAGTGCTTCTCCATGTATTCCGACATGTCGAGGCGGACCATCGCGGTCTCGTCGTCGAACAGATATTGCGCCAGCGCCTTGGTCAGTTCGGTCTTGCCGACGCCGGTGGGACCTAAGAACATGAACGAGCCCATCGGCCGGTGCGGGTCCTGCAGCCCGGCGCGGGAGCGGCGGACCGCGGTCGACACCGCATGCACGGCCTCGAACTGGCCGACCACGCGCTTGCCGATCTGCTCTTCCATCCGCAGCAGCTTCTCTTTTTCGCCCTCGAGCATCTTGTCGACCGGCACGCCGGTCCAGCGCGACACCACCTGGGCGATGTGATTGGCGGTGACCGCCTCCTCCATCATCTCGCCGGAATTCTCGTTGGCTTCGATGTCCGCGAGGCGCTTCTCCAGATCCGGAATTCGGCCATAGGCCAATTCGCCGGCGCGCTGATACTCGCCGCGGCGCTGCGCGTCGGCCAGTTCGAGCCGCAGCCCGTCGAGCTCGCTCTTCAGCTTCTGGGCGTCGGAGAGCTTGTTCTTCTCGGCGCTCCAGCGCTGGGTCAGCGCAGCCGACTTCTCCTCGAGATCCGCGAGCTCCTTCTCCAGCGTCTGCAGCCGAGACTTGGAGCCGGCGTCGCTCTCCTTCTTCAGCGCCTCCTGCTCGATCTTCAGCCGGACGATCTCGCGGTCCATCGAATCGAGTTCTTCGGGCTTGGAATCGACCTGCATCTTCAGCCTTGCCGCGGCCTCGTCCATCAGGTCGATCGCCTTGTCGGGCAGGAAGCGGTCGGTGATGTAGCGATTCGACAGCGTCGTGGCCGCGACCAGCGCCGAGTCGGCGATTCGCACGCCGTGGTGCTGCTCGTATTTGTCCTTCAGGCCGCGCAAAATGGAGATCGTGTCCTCGACGGTCGGCTCGGACACGAACACCGGCTGGAAGCGCCGCGCTAAAGCTGCGTCCTTTTCGACGTGCTTGCGATATTCGTCGAGCGTGGTGGCGCCGATGCAATGCAGCTCGCCGCGCGCCAACGCCGGCTTCAAGAGGTTCGACGCATCCATCGCGCCGTCGGCCTTGCCGGCGCCGACCAGCGTGTGCATCTCGTCGATGAACAGGATGATGCCGCCGGCGGCCGCGGTGACCTCGTTGAGCACGGCCTTCAGCCGCTCCTCGAACTCGCCGCGATATTTCGCGCCCGCGATCAGCGCGCCCATGTCGAGCGCCAGCAGCTTCTTGTCCTTCAGGCTCTCCGGCACGTCGCCATTGAGGATGCGCAGCGCCAGCCCCTCGACGATCGCGGTCTTGCCGACGCCGGGTTCGCCGATCAGCACCGGATTGTTCTTGGTCCGGCGCGACAGCACCTGGATCGTGCGGCGGATTTCCTCGTCGCGGCCGATCACCGGGTCGAGCTTGCCGTCGCGGGCGGCCTGGGTGAGGTCGCGGGCATATTTCTTCAGCGCGTCATAGGCGTTTTCAGCCGTCGCGGAATCGGCGGTGCGGCCCTTGCGCAGAGCGTTGATCGCGGCGTTGAGATTCTGCGGGGTGACGCCGCCCTTGGCGAGCAACTGCCCGGCCTCGGAGTCCTTGTCGAGCGACAGCGCCAGCAGCAGCCGCTCCACGGTGACGAAGCTGTCGCCGGCTTTCTCGGCGGCCTGCTCGGCGCCGTCGAGCGCCCGCGCCGTCGCCGGCGCCAGATAGACCTGCCCCGCGCCCGAGCCGGAGACCTTCGGCATCCTGGCCAGCGCGTCTTCGGTGGATTTCAGGATCAGACGGGAATTGCCGCCGGAGCGGTCGATCAGACCGCCGGCGAGCCCTTCGGAATCGTCGAGCAGCACTTTGAGGATGTGCAGCGGCGAAAACTGCTGATGGCCCTCGCGGACCGCCAGGGATTGCGCCGATTGGACGAAGCCGCGCACGCGTTCGGTGTATTTTTCAGGGTTCATTTTGGTGTCCCTCAGCCTGCCGTCGGCGCCTCGAAAGCACGCGGACGGCATCTTCATTGGGGTTCCACCGGCCGCGCTGACATTCCTCAGCCGGCGGCGGTCGTCACCCTGCCCGATCGGGGCAGCGGCTTGACGGAAATGTGGGCATCTGCTGGTGGAAACGGAAGACGCGGCGTCACAATTTCGTGCAGGTCAGAGTCGCGGGAATCGACTAAGCAAAACGGCATGATCCTACCATCTCCAGCCACCATCGCCTCGATCTATCGCTACCCCGTCAAGGGCCTTTCCCCCGAATCGCTGCCGGAGGTCTCGCTGGCCGTCGGCCGGACGCTGCCGGCCGACCGTGCCTACGCGATCGAGAACGGACCGACCGGATTCGATCCGGCCGCGCCGGTGTGGAAGGCCAAGACCCACTACCTGATGCTGATGCGCAACGAGCGGCTGGCGGCGCTGCGCACGCATTTCGACGACGCAACCCATACGCTGTCGATCGCGGCCGACGGCGCCGAGCTGGCGCGCGGCGACCTGCGCACCGCGGAGGGACGCGCCGCGATCGAGGCGTTGTTCGCGGCGCGCTTCGCCGACGAATTGCGGGGGCCGCCGAAACTGCTCGACGGCGCCGGCTACAGCTTTTCCGACGTGCCGATGAAGGTGGTGTCGATCATCAACCTCGCCAGCGTCGCCGAGATCGAGAAGATGACCGGGTGCACCGTCGACCCGCTGCGCTTCCGCGCCAACCTCTATGTCGAAGGCTGGCCGGCCTGGGCCGAACTCGACATGATCGGGCAGACGCTGGCGATCGGCGACGCGAGGCTGAAGATCGTCAAGCGCACCGTCCGCTGCGCCGCCACCAATGTCGACCCGCAGACGGCCGCGCGCGACATGAAGATTCCCGAAACACTGCAGCGCCAGCTCGGCCACGCCGATTGCGGGGTGTATGCGGAAGTGATCGAAGGCGGGCGCATCGCAAAGGGCGATGCGGTGGGGGTCGCGTAGGCGGATCTCGTCAGCAACATGCGCTCTTCCCTTCTCCCCTCGTGGGAGAAGGTGGCGCTGACGACGTCAGCGCCGGATGAGGGGGCGCAGAACTCGACGGCGATTGTTGTCGCGCCCCCTCACCCGGCAGCCTTCGGCTGCCACCCTCTCCCACAAGGGGAGAGGGGTCAGAACAGCTCAGCTCGACGGCATCACATAGGCGTAGATGCGGTTCTTCGAGTACACCGACTCGGCGACGCGGCGGCCGTGGTTGCCGGAGACGACGATCGGATTGCCGCTGGAATCGATGCCGCTGACGATGCCGACATGGCCGCCGCGCTTGCCGCGCGACATCACCGCGATGGCGCCGACCTGCGGGCCGGAGATGCGCTGGCCGTAACGGGCGAACGAACTCGCCATGTCGGAGCCGGTGCCGCGATGGCCCGCGCGCTCCAGCACCATGTTCATGAAACGCGCGCACCACAGCCGGCTGCGGCCGGTCGGATTGCCGCCAATGTAGCGGCGCGCTTCGGCCACCAGGCCCGATCCGCCGCCACCGGCCCAGCTCTGCGTCTGCATCTGCTGCGGCTCCGTCTGTTGCGCCATCGCCCGAGCCCGCACGGCCCGCCGCGAGACGCGCGGCTTGGTCACGCGCGGCGCATGGATGCCGTCGGAGTAGTTGGACGAAAACGTGGAAGCGACGCCGGGCGTGAAATTCTGCGCCTGGTTCTGCGCGTAGCTGGACGAATAGTTCTGCCCCTGATCATTGCGCCCCTGATCGAAACTGAACTGCTGCGGCTGAGCAAAGCCGCCGGTCGCCGCCTGCGGCGCGCGGCGCACGGCGCGATGGCGCTTGGCGGCGCGCTGGTGGCGATACGCGCTGCGGGACGCGCGATGAGCGCCGCGAACCGACGCGCTGTGATCGCCGTAGTGAGAAACGGTGTGACCATGATGACGATGCAACGGCCGGGCCGATGCGGGGGACGCCAATGCGGCGATCGCCGCGATACCCAGACCCAACACAACTACGCGACCGAACGCGAACGCAGTAAACTCGACCATGCAGAACTCTCTCCATCGATACCCGGCAAGTACGACCGGCCCGGTGCGTAAACAGAGCGGGGATGGCGAGAGAATGACTCGTGCGGCGACGAAGTTGTCATTCCGCGGTCATAGGATGATCATTTCGTGGCAGCGGAACCGCCGCATCCGGCCTCCGCGCGTGCGTTAACCGTTGGTTAAAGCACAGCGGCGCAGCGCCCGTCGGTCGTCGTTGCTACTCGGCCGCTCAGGGCGCGATGTAATCGCCCGGCGCGGCGTGGTGCTTCTTCTCGGCGCGGCTGAGCAGGAACACGCCCTGCTCGCCGAACATGTTCCAGAACCACCACGGCGCGTTGAGCCGCAGCGGCCGGCCGTAGCGGTCGAGCGCCACCGCGCGCTCCATCTTGACGTCGATCTCGTCGCACAACAGCACGAAATCCTTGATGGTGCAGAAGTGGGTGTTCGGGGTGTCGTACCAGGTCGCCGGCAGATTGTCGGTGCGCGGCATCTGGCCGTTGATCAGCAGTTGTAGCCGCATGTTGATGTAGCCGAAATTCGGAAACGACACGATCGCGCGGCGGCCGATGCGCAACAGGTTCTCCAGCACGACGCGCGGCTGCCGCGTCGCCTGCAGCGTCTGCGACAGGATCACGTAGTCGAACGCGTCGGCGGTGTAGTTGTCGAGGTCGGTGTCGGCGTCGCCCTGCACCACCGCAAGGCCGCGCGAGACGCAGCGGTTGACGCCTTCGCGCGACAGCTCGATGCCGCGGCAATCGACGCCGCGGGATTCGAGGAGTTGCATCAGATCGCCCTCGCCGCAGCCGACGTCGAGCACCTTGGAGCCGGGCTCGACCATGTCGGCGACCAGCAGGTGATCGGCGCGATGCACCCGCAGCGTGGTGCGCGCCGGCGGCTCCAGCGGCAAGCTCTCCTGCACCGCCATCTCAGCGCCCCGCCCGGTCGAGCCCGCGCGCGGTCGCCGCCGAGTGCAGGAAGGCGCGGGCGATGTCGATGAATTCCGGCTCGTCGAGCAGGAAGGCGTCGTGGCCCTTGTCGGTCTCGACCTCGGCGAACGACACCCGCGCGCCGCCGGCGTTGAGCGCGTGCACGATCGCGCGCGATTCCGGCGTCGGGAACAGCCAGTCCGAGGTGAAGGACACCACGCAGAACCGGGTCTGGGTGCCGCGGAACGCCGCAGCCAGCACGCCGTGATGGTCGGCGGCGATATCGAAATAATCCATCGCGCGGGTCAGATAGAGATACGAATTGGCGTCGAAGCGCTCGACGAAGGACGAGCCCTGATAGCGCAGATAGCTCTCGACCTGGAAGTCGGCGTCGAACGAGAACGTCGGCAGCTCGCGGTCCTGCATCCTGCGGCCGAACTTGCGGTGCAAGGCGGCGTCGGACAGATAGGTGATGTGCGCGGCCATCCGCGCCACCGCGAGGCCGCGATGCGGATGCGCGCCGGTCTCGACATAGCGGCCGTGGGCCCAGTCCGGGTCGGCCATCACCGCCTGGCGGCCGAGCTCGTGGAAGGCGATGTTCTGCGCCGAATGCCGCGTCGCGCAGGCGATCGGCATCGCCGAGAACACCCGCTCGGGATAGGCGACGCTCCACTGCAGCACCTGCATGCCGCCCATCGAGCCGCCGACCACGCAGAACAGTTTGTCGATGCCGAGCCGGTCGACCAGCATCGCCTGGGCGCGGACCATGTCGGGAATGGTGATGACCGGGAAGTCGAGGCCCCAGACCTTGCCGGTGGCCGGATTGGTCGAGGCCGGGCCGGTCGAGCCCATGCAACTGCCGATCACGTTCGAACAGATGACGAAGTAGCGGTCGGTGTCGATCGGCTTGCCGGGACCGACCAGCGTCAGCCACCCGCCCGGCTTGCCGGTGATCGGGTGCACGTTGGCAACGTGCTGGTCCATCGTCAGCGCATGGCAGACCAGGATGGCGTTGCTCTTGTCGGCGTTGAGCGTGCCGTAGGTCTGGTAGGCGATCTGGAACGGGGCGAGGTCGACGCCGCAATCCAGCCGCAGCGGCTGGTCGGCGCCGAACGACGCCACCAGCGACGTCGGATGATCGGCCTCGTGGGGGCGCTCGCCACCGGTCGCAACGGGACCTTTCACCGGGTGTACATTCATCATACTGCCAACGGCCTCAGCGAGGGCATCCCCGCTGACCTCAGATAAGAGCGACCGAGCCAATAAAAAACCCGGCCTGAACATCGGTTCGGCCGGGATCAGAAACTGTCCCCGGCCTGTTTAGCGAGTTGTTTAACGTGGCTGCAAGCCGGCCGGCTCAAATGACCACGGGATCTGGCTGGGACTCTAATCACGAAGTCCGGGGCCGTCAATATTGGGCCCGGCGACGGCCTCTTCACCCTCCCGGCCGGGGCGATCGCATCTGAACGTTCGCAGTCGCAGCGCGGCTCACCCTCCCCTGGAGGGGGAGGGTCGCTCGCGTCAGCGAGCGGGGTGGGGTGGCGAAGAGTTCAGCGCCCTGCCCGCGGCCCACCCCACCCCGGCACGCAGCCCGCCATGCGGGCTGCGTGCCGACCCTCCCCCTCCAGGGGAGGGTGAAGAGAGCCCGGTGCAATAGCCTCGAAGTCCCTATGCGATTGCCCTCCCCCTCCAGGGGAGGGTGATCCTCGCAGCGAGCGTCTTGCCCCGAAGGGTAAAATCCTTTGCCTTCAATCGTCTGGTTTCTTAAGCAGAAGGTCGAACCACGCCTCGATCCCGCGCGAAAGTCCCCGCCATGACCAAACCGCCCTCGCCGCCGTCGCTGACCGAGCTGCGCCAGGAGATCGACGGCATCGACGAGCAGGTGCACCAGTTGCTGATGCAGCGGGGCGACATCATCGACCGGCTGATTTCGGTGAAGCAGACCCAGGAGGTCGGCTCGGCGTTCCGGCCGGCGCGCGAGGCCGACATGATGCGGCGGCTGGTGCAGCGCCACAAAGGCATCCTGCCGCTCGATACCGTCGAGAGCATCTGGCGGGTGATCATCGCCACGTTCACTTATGTGCAGGCGCCGTTTTCGGTTCACGTCGACCAGTCGCTCGGCGAATCCGCGATGCGGGATTCGGCCCGGTTCCATTTCGGCTTCACGGTGCCCTATGTGCCGCATTTCTCGGCGTCCGCCGCGGTCGAGGCGGTGGCGCGCTCCAAGGGCGATCTGGCGCTGGTGTCGGCGACCTCCGGCAGCACTCCGTGGTGGCTGGCGCTGGAGGCCGCAGGCTCCCCGAAGATCATCGCCCGGCTGCCGTTCATCGAGCGCGCCGACCATCCGGCCGCGCTGCCGGTATTCGTGGTGTCGCGGGTCGCCGACAGCGCCATGGTCACCGAGGTCGAGACCTGGAGCATCCGGGTGTCGGGCTGGAACGCCGAAATCGCCCGGGCGATCTCGCCGCTGGCCGAGGTCGTGGCGGTACCGGATACCGCTTTCGACGGCGCGGCGCTGCTGGTGTCGATTTCCGCCCCCGGGAGCCTCGACAATATCAAGGCTGCCCTGATCGCAGCGGGGGCCTCGGTGCGCTCATCGGCCCTCGTCGGCAGCCACGCGAGGCGCTATACGGTGCCCCCGAGCGGCAAGGCCCCGACCTGAAGGACCGGCCTGCAGCCGCCGCCTGACCATCCGGAGTTGACGATGTCCCGTCCCGTGCCGAAGCCCGGCATTCTCGATATTGCGCCCTACACCCCCGGCAAGAGCCCCGTGCCCGAAGCCGGCCGCAAGGTGTTCAAGCTCTCGGCCAACGAAACCCCGTTCGGCCCGTCGCCGCACGCGATCGCGGCCTATAAGAGCGCGGCGGATCATCTCGAGGATTATCCGGAAGGCACCTCGCGGGTGCTGCGCGAGGCGATCGGCCGTGCCTACGGCCTCGATCCGGACCGCATCATCTGCGGCGCCGGCTCCGACGAAATCCTCAATCTCTTGGCGCACACTTATCTCGGCCCCGGCGACGAGGCGATCTCGTCGCAGCACGGCTTCCTGGTCTACCCGATCGCCACGCTGGCGAACGGCGCCACCAACGTGGTCGCGCCGGAAAAGGACCTGACGACCGACGTCGACGCGATCCTCGGCAAGGTCACGCCGAACACCAAGCTGGTCTGGCTCGCCAACCCGAACAACCCGACCGGGACCTATATTCCGTTCGATGAAGTCAAGCGTCTGCGCGCGGGCCTGCCCTCGCACGTCGTGCTGGTGCTGGACGCGGCCTATGCCGACTACGTCTCGAAGAACGATTACGAGATCGGCATCGAGCTGGTGTCGACCACCGACAACACCGTGCTGACCCACACCTTCTCCAAGGTCCACGGCCTCGCGAGCTTGCGGATCGGCTGGATGTTCGGGCCCGCCAACATCGTCGACGCGGTCAACCGCATCCGCGGGCCGTTCAACACGTCGATCCCGGCGCAGCTCGCCGCGGTCGCGGCGATCCAGGACACCGCGCATGTCGACATGTCGCGCGTCCACACCGAGAAGTGGCGCGACCGACTGACCGAGGAGTTCACCAAACTCGGCCTGAAAGTGACGCCGAGCGTCTGCAACTTCGTGCTGATGCATTTCCCGACCACCAAGGGCAAGACCGCGGCGGACGCGGATGCGTTCCTGACCAAGCGCGGTCTCGTGCTGCGCGCGCTCGGCAACTACAAGCTGCCGGACGCGCTGCGCATGACCATCGGCACCGATGAAGCCAACGAGCTGGTGATCGCGGCGCTGCGCGAGTTCATGGCCCAGCCATGACGGCGCCGCTGTTTCAGAAAGTCGCGCTGATCGGCTTCGGCCTGATCGGCGGCTCGATCGCGCGCGGCGCGCGGCTGCAAGGTCTCGCAGGCGAGATCGTCGCCACCGCGCGCTCGGCGGCATCGCGGGCCCGCGTCGCCGAGCTGGGAGTCGTCGACCGCGTGGTCGAGACCAATGCCGAGGCGGTGAAGGACGCCGATCTCGTCATCCTCTGCATCCCGGTCGGCGCTTGCGGCGAGACCGCGCAGGAGATCGCGCAAAATCTCGCGCCGGGCGCGATCGTTTCCGACGTCGGCTCGGTCAAGGCCGCGGTGGTGCGGGCGATGGCCGAGCATCTGCCGCCGAATGTTCACTTCGTCCCCGCGCATCCGGTCGCCGGCACCGAAAATTCCGGCCCGGATTCCGGCTTCGCCGAGCTGTTCATCAACCGCTGGTGCATTCTGACGCCGCCGGAGGGCACCAATGCGGACGCGGTCGACAAGCTCGCCGCGTTCTGGCGCGGGCTCGGCGCCAATGTCGAGATCATGACGCCGGAGCACCACGACAAGGTGCTGGCGGTGACCAGCCATCTGCCGCATCTGATCGCCTACACAATCGTAGGCACAGCCGAGGAGCTCGAAGGGGTGACGCGCTCGGAGGTGCTGAAGTTCTCTGCAGGCGGTTTCCGCGACTTCACCCGTATCGCCGCCTCCGACCCGACGATGTGGCGCGACGTGTTCCTGAACAACAAGGACGCGGTGCTGGAGATGCTCGGCGAATTCCAGGAGGACCTGTCGAAGCTGACGCGCGCGATCCGTCGTGGCGACGGCGAGGCGCTGTTCGAGCATTTCAGCCGCACCCGGACGATCCGCCGCGGCATCGTCGAGATCGGTCAGGACGAAGCCGCCGCCGATTTCGGCCGCAAGCATCCGCAACTGGGGAAAAGCGCGGCGGAGTGAATGCGGACCGGACGGCACCGGTCCGCCGTCGCGAACGCCGACACCTCAACCGCCGACACCTCAACCGCTGTCGTCACGCCTCAGGCGACGACAGCGGTTGGCGGCTCGGATGCCGAAGATCCGACGAAGAAACGGCTGATCAGCTATTCGTCGTCACGCTCGGATCGGACTTCATCTCGGTGTAGGTCTCCTGCTCGCCGCGGACTTCCTTTTCCGCTTCCAGCCAGAATTCCTCGCTGCGGTCCTCCGGGTAGCCGGCCAATTCCCACTTCTCGCGGGCACGGTGTCGGATACGCTGCGTCAGTTCGTCGTCCATGGCTGCCTCCGGTCAGATGCGTTGCGTGCAACGCGCAGGTTTCTCTATTTCAGTTTGGTGTAATCCTGATGTCAGCAACTGGTTCCTGACGAGATCCCGCTGCGATATTCGCGCGCAGGCCGGCGGCGGGCCGCGTCAGGAAAATCCCCACTGCGCGGTAACAACGCCACTTTCCGTCATCCGGCGCTGTGCTAACGGATGCACCCGCCGGCTCGACAACGGAAATCACAGGACCATTCATGATCGCTTCCATGCAAAAAGTCGCACTCGTCACCGGCGCCGCGCGCGGCATCGGGCTCGCGGCGGCGCGGCGCTTTCTCGCGGACGGCTGGCGCGTCGCGCTGCTCGATATCGACGGCGACGGGCTGGCCGCAACGATCGCCCACCTGGCCGAGCCGGAGCGGACGCTGGCGCTGCCTTGCGATGTTTCCGATGCCGGCGCGGTCGCGGGTGGCGTCGACGCGATCGCGACCCGGTTCGGCCGGCTCGACGCGGTGGTCAACAATGCCGGCATTGCGGTGTTCAAGCCGCTGATGGACACCATGCCCGAGGAATGGCAGCGGGTGATCGAGGTCAATCTCACCGGGCCGTTCCTGGTGATCCAGGCCGCGGTGCCGCTGCTGCGCGACAGTGGCGGCGGTGCGATCGTCAACATCACCTCGATCTCGGCGCTGCGCGCCTCGACGCTGCGGGTCGCCTACGGCGCCAGCAAGGCCGGCCTCGCGCATCTCACCAAGCAATGCGCGGTCGAGCTCGCCGCGCTCGGCATCCGCGTCAACGGCGTCGCCCCCGGACCGGTCGAGACCGCGATGGCCAAGGCGGTGCACACGCCGGAGATCCGCGCCGACTATCGCGACGCGATCCCGCTCGGCCGCTACGGGCTGGAGGAAGAGCTGGCGGAGGCGATCCACTTCCTGTGCAGCGCGCGCGCCAGCTACATCACCGGGCAAATTCTGGCCGTCGACGGCGGCTTCGACGCCGCCGGCATCGGCCTGCCGACCCTGCGCGGCGAGCGGCGGAACGGGTAGTCAGCGAACGCGAGCTCAGCGCTCGGCTCGCCCTCACCCCAACCCTCTCCCGCAAGCGGGAGAGGGGGCGCGTTGTGCTTGGGGCGAGAATGACGGATCATCTCGAAGGAGATGAGATTCTGAAACCGTTTGATGCGCGATGCTACATCATTCGATTTGATGCACGGCATCTCTCCGCGTTCGGCAGGTCTCCCTCTCCCGCTTGCGGGAGAGGGTTGGGGTGAGGGCGACGCGAGCAGTGCAGTCGATCCTAGGGGCGTCCGACCGACATCCAGAGACTACGTTCCAGCCGCCTCGCTCTCTCGTTTCAAGCGGTCGAGATGCATCCGGATATGCGCGGCCTCGGCGGTGGTTCGCGCCAGCGCGATGGCGCGGTCGAAGGCGATGCGGGCCTCGTTGCGGCGGTCCAGTTGCAGCAGCAGCGCACCCTTGGCGCCGAAATAATGGAAGTAGTTCGACAGTCTGTCTTCCAGCGGCGCGATCATCGCCAGCGCGGCGTCGGCGCCGCGGACCTTCGACACCGCGACGGCGCGGTTGAGCGTCACTACCGGCGACGGCTGCAAAATCTCCAGCGCGCCGTACAACAGATCGATCTGCGTCCAGTCGGTGTCCTCGGGCCTGCTGGCGCGGGCGTGCAGGGCGGCGATCGCGGCCTGGATCTGATACGCGCCGGGGCGGCGATGGCGCATCGCCTTGTCGATCAGCGCCAAGCCCTCGGCGATCATCGCGACGTTCCACAGGCTGCGGTCCTGCTCGTCGAGCAGCACGATCTCGCCGCCGGCATCGAACCGCGCCGGCGCGCGGGCATGCTGCAGCAGCATCAAGGCGGTCAGCCCCATGATCTCGGGCTCGGACGGAAACAGCCGCAGCAGCAGCCGCGCCAGCCGGATCGCCTCCTCGCACAGCGGCGCGCGCACGCCGGCGGCGTCGCCCGAAGCGGAATAGCCCTCGTTGAAGACGAGATAGATCATCGCCGCCACGGAGCCCAGCCGCTCGCTGCGCGCCGGCGCACCGGGCGTTTCGAACGGCACGCGCGCGCGCGCGACTTTCGCCTTCGCCCGGGTGATCCGCTGCTCCATCGCGGCGTCCGACACCAGGAAGGCGCGCGCGATCTGCGGCACGGTCAGCCCCGAGACGATGCGCAGCGCCAGCGCGATCTGCTGGGTCGGCGGCAGTTCGGGATGGCAGCAGATGAACAACAGCCGCAGGATGTCGTCGCGATAATGCGAGCCGTCGAGCCGCTCGGCGAGCGCCGCCTCGGCATCGTCGAGATCGGAGATCAGTTCGTCGTCGGGCAGCGGCTGCTGCTTCTTGCTGCGGCGGATGTCGTCGATCGCGACGTTGCGGCCGACCATGATCAGCCACGCCGCCGGATCGCGCGGCGGGCCGTTCTGCGGCCAGGCTTTCAGCGCGCGCAGGCAGGCGTTCTGGAACGCCTCCTCGGCGGTGTCGAGATCGCGGAAATAGCGCAGCAGCGCGCCGACCGCCTGGGGCCGCGCCGCGGTGAGCGCGGTGTCGATCCAGGCGAGGTCGGTCATGGCTGCGCGGCTCCGGGCATGAACAGGCCGATCGGGCGGATTTCATAGGCGCCGCCGGGATTGGCCAAAGCGAGATCGCGCGCGACATCGAGCGCGCCGTCGAGGTCGGCGCAGTCGACTACATAGAAGCCGAGCAACTGCTCCTTGGTCTCGGCGAACGGGCCATCGATCACCACGGGCGGCTCGGAATCCTTGCGCAGCGTGGTCGCCGCCGTGGTCGGCAGCAGCCGCGCCACCGGGCCGAGCCGGCCCTGCCCGGCGAGCTTGCCGTGCACGACGGCCAGCTTCTCCATCACCGCCGCGTCCTCCTCGCGGCTCCAGGAGCCGACGAAGTCCTCGTCGTGATAGCAAAGGATGGCGTAGAGCATGCGGACGAGTCTCCCTTTTGCACGACGATCGACGTCGCCGTGGCCCGCCAGCATGGCCGACAAAGTTGCAGCAGCCAAGCCTGGCGGATCCGTCATCGCGAGGAGCGCAGCGACGAGGCAATCCAGCGCAGTGCCCGCTTCTCTGGATTGCTTCGCTTCGCTCGCAATGACGATTACGTCGCCGCCGGCAGCGGATGCGCGAAGCTCCAGGAATGGCCGAACGGGTCGACGACGCGGGCATAGCGCGCGCCCCAGAACGCATCCCACGGTTCCATCGTCACGATCGCGCCGGCCGCCTTCGCACGCGCCACCGCGGCGTCGCAATCCTGCACCTCGAGATGCATCGTCACCGCGGTGCCCTTCAGCTCGTTCGGCGGCATCACCGCCTCGTCGCCATGCTGGGCGCAATATTCGGGGAAATGATCGGCGAGAAAAATCCGCGCGCCGTCGACCTGGATCTCGGCGTGCAGCAGCCGCTTGCCGTCCTCGGCCGGCATCCGCACCGCCTCGCTGGCGCCGAGCGCCTGTTTGTAGAACTCGATCGCCGCATTGGCGTCGCGGACGACGAGATGCGGGGTGACGATCTGGGGCGCGGTCATGGGAGTCTCCTGGCTGATGAGCCTCCGCAGGACGAACGGAGCGCGGCGCTGCCGACAGCGGCCGCGACTTTTTCTGGCGGCCCCCGCGGGCACCGCCTGCCCCCTCTCCCGCCTGCGGGAGAGGGCTGGGGTGAGGGCGAGCCGGGGGTACGGACCGGATAGATTCCTGACAGTTCAGACCGGGGTGATTGTCGACAGTTCACACTGCATCGGAGGGAGGACCGCCGATGCCTTTTGTGGAGACCTGTCGGATGGAACAGCGGGTGCGGATGCTGTCGGAGCATGCGAGCGGCCATTGGAGCGTGTCGGATCTGTGCCGGCGCTACGGGGTCAGTCGAGACACGTTCTACGAGTGGCGGCGGCGTCGGGACAGCGGGGCCGAGGACTGGTTCGTGGACCGCTCGCATGCTCCGCATCATTGCCCGCAGCGGACCGATGCCGCACTGGTTGCGACGATCGTCGATCTGCGGCGCCGGTTTCCGCACATGGGTCCGCGCAAGCTTCTGGCGATCCTGCGGCGCAAGCATCCGGAGAACGCGTGGCCTTCGGCCTCGACGATCGGCGGATTGTTGAAGCAGGCCGGGCTGATCGCGCCGGTCAGGCGGCGGCGGCCGGCGCTGGCTCAGCAACGACCGTTTGCAGCGGTGAGCGCGCCGAACGACGAATGGGCGGCCGACTTCAAGGGCTGGTTTCGGACCCGCGACGGCACCCGGATCGATCCCTTGACGCTGACCGACGGTTTCAGCCGCTATCTGTTCGACATCGCCATCACGCCGCAAACCATCGACGCCACGATGCCGTTGTTTCTCGATGCCTTCCGCCGCCATGGCCTGCCGCGGGCGATCCGCTGCGACAACGGCTCGCCGTTCGGTTCGACCGGCGCCTGCGGGCTGACCCGGCTGTCGGCCTGGTGGCTCAAGCTCGGGATCGAGCCGCATTTCGTGCATCCAGCCTCGCCGCAGGAGAACGGCCGTCACGAGCGGATGCATCGGACCCTGAAGGCACAGACCTCGCGCCCGCCGGCGGCCACGGCGACCCAGCAGCAGTCCCGCTTCGATGCCTTCCGCGATCACTACAATCGGGAGCGCCCGCACGAGGCGCTCGGCCAGCGACCGCCGGCCGAACTCTACACCGTCTCGACGCGGCAGATGCCGGACCGGATCGCGGACCCCTGGTACGACGCCGACCACGAGGTGCGGCGGGTCCGCAGCTCCGGCGAGATCATGTGGCACGGCGAGCGCATCTTCATCAGCGAGGCGCTGATCGGAGAACCGATCGGCATCGCCGAACTCGACAACGGCGACCAGATCGTGCGGTTCTGCCACTACGACATCGGCCTGATCGATCGCCTCCGCGTGTTCCGTCGCTTCGCTCCGCCCCGAGAGGGGCTGCGCTACGCGCCGCAACACGCGGACAAAGACCTGTCGACAATCATCCCGGTCTAAAGTGTCGGGAATCATGCCGGTTGAACAGGGCACGGAGTCTGCGATCCGCGGATGGGAGTGCCCTCACCCGGATCGCTGCGCGATCCGACCTCTCCCGCAGGCGGGAGAGGTTGCGCGGTGCTCGTTGAAGGACTTCACGGCGAGGCGAACGGGACGTCTAGGCTAGCAACCTTACTTTCAGTTCCGCCAGCGCGCGGGTGAACACCTTCGCGTCGTTGCGGGCGCGGGCGAGGACCAGGGCGCCCTGGATCGTCAGCACGGCATCTTCGGCGCGCCGCCGGGCGACGGCCGCGCCGAGGCCGTGGCGGCGGAGTGCTGTGGCGAGCGCCTCCTGCCAGCGCAGGAAGTAATCGTTGACCGGCGCGGCGAAGTCGTCGCGGGCGTGGCCGAGCGCGATGACGCCGACCAGGCAGACCCGGGCGCCGGAGCGGAAGTAATCGTCGACGCCGGCGAGCATCGCGGCGATCGCGGCGCGCGGATCGTCGGTGTCGCGCAGCGGCGCGAAGATGTGGGTCTCGAACCAGCCGTCGATCTCGGCCAGCACCTCCTCGGCCATCTGCTTCTTGCCGCCCGGAAAGAAGTGATACAGGCTGCCCTTGCCGAGCCCGGTCGCCTGCGAGATCAGCGCCAGCGACGCGCCCTCGTAGCCGTGGGCGCGGAACACCTCGCCGAGCAGCGGCAGCAGCGCGGCGCGATCGGTCATCCCACCCCCGTCATGGCCGGGCTCGTCCCGGCCATCCACGTCTTTCCGGTCGCGCGCGCCGAAGAACGTGGATGCCCGGGACAAGCCCGGGCATGACGAAGGGGGGTAGGCGCTGTTATTATCACTTGCGCGTCGGCGCTCAAAACGGCTCAGCCGCCAGTCCCGGCACCTCGGCCGGGCGAGGCCCCGGCGCCGGCCAGTGGAAGCGGCGGTCGCTGTCCTCGATCGCGACGTCGTTGATGCTGGCCTCGCGGCGGCGCATCAGGCCGGCGTCGTCGAACTCCCATTGTTCGTTGCCGTAGGAGCGATGCCACTGCCCGGCATCGTCGTGCCATTCGTATTGAAACCGCACCGCGATGAAATTGCGGTCGAACGCCCACAGATCCTTGATCAGCCGGTATTCGTGCTCCTTCGCCCATTTCCGGGTGAGGAAATCGACGATCGCGTCGCGGCCCTGAAAGAAGTCGGACCGATTGCGCCAGCGGCTGTCGGGCGTATAGGCCAGCGATACTTTCACCGGATCGCGGGAATTCCAGGCGTCCTCCGCCATCCGCGCCTTCTGCGCGGCGGTCTCGCGGGTGAACGGCGGCAATGGCGGGCGCGACATCGATCTTCTCCGAGGCGATTGCGACGCCGCCGAGATTGTACCGATCGGTACAGCGAGTCAAGCGCGCGCCGTGTCCTCCGCGCCGGCCTTCGCCGCCGGCGGCCGCTCCTCCTCCACCGGCATCGTCACCGGCACGGTGAACAGCGTCGGCAGGCTGCGATACCAGGTCGCGACCCAGGCGACGGCGACCAGCAGGCCGATGCCGGCGACGCTGACGAAGATCTGCATGGCGATGCCGCCGGAGATCTGCACCAGAATCCAGTGCGCGGTGAAGGACAGGATCACGCCGACGCAGAACACCGGCAGCGAGCGCTGGCCGCACAGAATGATCGGATACAGCCGCCGCGACCGCAGCGCCGGCAGATCCGGCGGCAGCAGCTTCACCACGATCGCCAGCAGCGCCAGGAAGTGGATCAGCCGCAGCGGCGCGAGACTCGTCTTGTCGATCGGATAGATCAGCTTGCCGACGGACTCGGGCACCAGCCCGTAGAGCGCCTCGAAATTCCACGACATCGCGATCACGAACGCGACCAGCACGATCACCCAGGACAGCGTCTGGTTCGGCCAGGATTTCACCCACGGCCGCACCTTCGGGCCGTTACCGAAGCCGCACCAGATTCCGAACACGAACAGGAACTGCCAGGCGAACGGGTTGAAGTACCAATGCCCGTCCGGGAACGAGGGCAGGTTCCAGCCGAAATGACGCGACACCAGATACAGCAGGCCGGAGGCGGCCAGCGTCCAGTGCGGACGGCGCAGCAGCCCCCACAGCACCAGCGGCGCCGCGACCACGAACACGATGTACAGCGGCAGCACGTCGAGATTGACCGGCTTGTAGGTCAGCAGCAGCGCCTGCTGGATCATGATGTCGGGGGCGGCGAGGAATTGCGCGACGTTGAACTCGTCCTTGTACATCGGATTGTCGAAGCGCCGCGCGGCGCGCGCGATCTGCGCGGTGAAGAACAGGAACAGGAAGACGTGCGCGACATAGAGCTGCGCCGCGCGGGTCCACAGCCGCTTGATTGCGGCGACCATCTCGCCGCGCCGGACCGCCGGGCCATAGGCGAAGCCGATCGAATAGCCGGAGATGTAGACGAAGAATTCGGCGGCGTCGCAGAAGCCGTAATTGCGCAGCGTGAACCAGCTCAGCACGTTGTAGGGGATGTGATCGACGAAGATCATCCACTGGCCGACGCCGCGCAGGAAATCGAGCCGGAGATCGCGTTCGCCGGGGCCGGCCGCGGAATTGCGCGGCGTCTCGTTGCTTGCCTCCACGCGCCTGCCCTCCCCCGTTGTCTCGGCTCGAATCATCTCACGCCGGGCAATCTATTCCGACCCGCGCCACGGCTCCCCTGTGATCCGAGCGACAAAGGATCGCGTGTGTCCCGCGTGCCACGGACATTCGCGCCCTGCGCGATGCGGCGTGAAAGTCCCGGTGGTCGTTGCGGCGGCCTGCATCGAGCCGCCCGCCGCAACAGGCTTCAATGCAATTTCACCGTCGGCGTCGGCCGGGTGCTGCCGGACAGCGTGCTGAGCAGCGTCCGGCCGCGGCCGTACAGCGCCGCCTCGTGCATCTTGTACAGCGAGCGATACATGAAGCGGGCGAAATAGCCTTCGATCATGAAGCTCTTGCTGACCAGCGAGCCCATCAGGCTGCCGACGGTCGAGTATTTGCCGAGCGACACCAGCGAGCCGAAATCGCGGTACTGGAACTCGCCGAGCGCTTCGCCTTTCAGCCGCTTCTCGATCTGCGCCAGCATGAACTCGGCTTCCTGATGCGCCGCCTGGGCGCGCGGCGGAATGCCGTTCTCGTAGCCGGGAATCGCGCAAGCCGCGCAATCGCCGAGCGCGAACACGTCATCGTCGCGGCTCGACTGCAGCGTCGGCCTGACCACGATCTGGTTGATGCGGTTGGTCTCGAGCCCGTCGATCTCCTTGAGGAAATCAGGCGCACGCACGCCGGCGGCCCATACCACCAGTTCCGATGGAACGACCTCGCCGTCGGCGAGCCGGATGCCGTCGGCCAGAACCTCGGCCACGCGCGCCTGTGTCCGCACCTCGACGCCGAGATCCCGCAGCAATTGCAGCGTCGCCTGCGAAATCCGCGGCGGCAGCGCCGGCAGGATGCGATCGGCAGCCTCGATCAGCACGATCTTGAGGTCGTGCTCGGGATCGATCTTGTCGAGCCCGTAGGCGATGATTTCGCGCGCGGTGTGATGCAGTTCGGCGGCGAGTTCGGTGCCGGTAGCGCCGGCGCCGATGATCGCGACATGAAGCTGGCCGGGCGCGATCGGCGCGTGCTGATGCTGCGCGCGCAGGCAGGCATTGACCATGCGGCGGTTGAACCGCGTCGCCTGTTCCGGCGTCTCCAGCGGCACCGCATAGTCCTTGGCGCCCGGCGTGCCGAAATCATTGGTGACGCTGCCGACCGCGATCACCAGCGTGTCGTAGCCGAGGGTGCTGGCCGGATTGATCTCGCGGCCTTCCTCGTCGATCACCGGGCCGAGCGTGATCGTCTTCGCGGCGCGGTCGAGCCCGACCATTTCGCCGAGGCGATAATGGAAATGATGCCAATGCGCCTGCGCCAGATAGTTCAGCTCGTGCTGCGAACGCCGCAGCGAGCCGGCGGCGATCGCGTGCAGCAGCGGCTTCCAGATGTGGGTGCGGCTGCGGTCGACCAGCGTGACGCGGACATTGTCGGAGTTGCCGTATTTGTCGCCGAGCGCGGTGGCGAGCTCGAGCCCGCCGGCGCCGCCGCCGACGATGACGATCCTGTGGGGCGTGGAGTCGGTCATGATGCATCCAAATCTAGCGGATCGCCGGTGCGTTCCGTGTAGCATCAAAGCCCGGGTCTCCCTAGCAACGCCCTAACGCCGCGCCCAGGATCAGGCGACGTCGGCCTTCATCGCCACCCGTAATGGTACCGGGATCGGGCGGGCGCGACCGCCGGAGACGAAGGCGACCTTGACGCTCGCTTCCATCAAGACGACGTCGCCGCGCCTGATCTGCTGATGCATCGTGATCGACGCGCCGCGGACTTCTACGGGGCGGGTGATCACGTCGAGCAGATCGTCCATCTTGGCCGATTTCAGGAAATCGAGCTGCATCGCCCGCACCACGAAGGCGAAGCCCGGCGTCTCGCTCTCGGCCTCCGCGAACAATTCGCTCTGCGCCGCGCCGAGCAGCCGCAGATAATTGGTCCGCCCGCGCTCCATGAAGCGCAGATAGTTGGCGTGATAGACGATTCCGGAAAAGTCGGTGTCTTCGTAATAGACGCGGACCTGCATGTGATGGGCGCCGTCGCTGATGGCGCCGTCGAGGGGATGGGACACTTGTTCTACCTGTATTGCAAAAGCGGAAGCTATCAACGTCGTCATGGCCGGGCTCGTCCCGGCCATCCACGTTCTTCACGCAACGTCTGCCGCAAGACGTGGATGCCCGGGACGAGCCCGGGCATGACGGGTGGTGAGTCCGTGAGACTTTACCCGGCCCGCGCCAATGGCGGCGCCGGCCGGGGAACGTCCTGATTCCATGTTTTGGCGGCCTCGATCCAGGACCCGATCGCCTCTTGAACGTTGTGCAGCGCCTCCTCCGGCGTCGCTCCGTCGGACATGCAGCCCGGGAGTTGAGGGACCGTCGCGAGATAGCCGCCACCATCGGCTTCGCCCAGGCGGTCGATCTGCACGCTGTATTCGAGTTTCATCGTGAGCCTCCGTGCGCCTCAATATAGTGCACCAGCTTGCGGATGTAGACCGGCTTGATCGGCCGGCGCGCCGGGATCGTCAGGATTTCCGTCGCGGCCGGGTGTTTGGCGTGGCAGTGCGATCCCTTGCCGGCCCGGAACAGCAGGCCGTGATCGTGGCAGACCTTCTCGACATCGGCGATCGTCCATCCGCGGCCGGATTGCGGCGCATCCGATCGAGCAGATCCGCCGCCATCATGGCTATTCCTCCTCCCCGCCGAACAGCCCGAACTGCCCGGGCTCGCGCGCGGGCTCGGCGAGGCCCAAGTGCTTGAAGGCGTGGGGCGTGAGCAGGCGGCCGCGCGGGGTGCGCTGCAGGTAGCCGCACTGGATCAGATAGGGCTCGATGATGTCCTCGATGGCGTCGCGCGGCTCCGACAAGGCCGCCGCCATGGTTTCGACGCCGACCGGGCCGCCGCCGTAGTTCAGCGCGATGGTGGACAGGTAACGCCGGTCCATCGCGTCGAGGCCGGCGGCGTCGACTTCGAGCGCGCCGAGCGCATGGTCGGCGATCCTGCGGTCGATCGCTTCGGCGTCCGCCGCGGAGGCGAAGTCGCGGACGCGGCGCAGCAAGCGCCCGGCGATGCGCGGCGTGCCGCGGGCGCGGCGGGCGATCTCGTTGGCGCCGTCGGCGGTGATGCCGGTGCCGAGCACGCGGGCGCCGCGCCGCACGATGCTCTCCAGCTCCTCGATGGTGTAGAAATTCAGCCGCACCGGAATGCCGAAGCGGTCGCGCAGCGGATTGGTCAGCAGGCCCGCGCGCGTCGTGGCGCCGACCAGCGTGAATTTCGACAGCTCGATCTTGACCGAGCGCGCCGCCGGGCCCTCGCCGATGATCAGATCGAGCTGGAAATCCTCCATCGCCGGATACAGCACTTCTTCCACTGCGGGGCTGAGGCGATGGATCTCGTCGATGAACAGCACGTCGCGTTCTTCGAGATTGGTGAGCAGCGCGGCGAGATCGCCGGCCTTGGCGATCACCGGGCCGGAGGTGGCGCGAAACCCGACGCCGAGTTCGCGCGCGACGATCTGCGCCAGTGTTGTCTTGCCGAGGCCGGGGGGCCCGACGAACAGCACGTGGTCGAGCGCCTCTTTGCGTTTTCGGGCGGCGTCGATGAACACCTGCAGATTGGCGCGCGCCTGCTGCTGGCCGACGAACTCGGACAGATTCTGCGGCCGCAACGCCGCATCGCCGAGATCGTCGCCGCGGCGCTCGGGGGTGACGAGGCGGGAGGGATCAGTCATGGCGCGAGGATAGCATGGGGGCGCGCCAACCGGCACGGCGCAACCTCTCCCGCTTGCGGGAGAGGGGGCGCACTGAGCTCTTCTCCCCTCCCCCTTGCGGGGAGGGGTCGGGGGTGGGGGTGGGGGGCCACAACGGGACGCCATCCTCGTGGCACCCCCTACCCCAACCCTCCCCCGCAAGGGGGGAGGGAGCTCGCCGTGCGCGTGTCTGACTCACTCCCAAATACAAACTCACAACACCCGCTCCCGGCTGTATTTGTTCGGCAGCAATTCGCTGATCGCGACGGCTTCGACGGCGCCGTCCGGGCCCGGCACCAGCACGCGGGCGCCCCGGTCGTAGTCCCAGATCAGTTCGCGGCAGGCGCCGCAGGGCGACACCACGCGGACTTCGCGATCGGTCTCGTGCGGCTTGGGGTGGCGCACCGCCACGATGGTATCGATGCCGGCTTCGCCGAGCTGCGTGATCACCTGCCCGAGCGCGACCGCTTCGGCGCACACCGCCATCCGGCCCAAATAGGCGTCGAGATTGACCGCGACGAAGCGCTGACCCGAGCGGGTCAACAGCGCGGCGCCGACCTCCTGCCAGTCGTTGCGATAGCGTTTGGTGATCGCGTCGATCGCGCTGGCGATCAGTTCGCGGTCGGCATCGGTGATACTCACTTCGACAGCTCCTTGAGCCCGAGCTTGATCAGTTGCGCGGTCGCGGCGTCCTCGCCGGCGGCGCGGGACGCGGCCGCGATCGCAGCGGCGGCCTGCGGCTGGCCATAGCCGAGATTGACCAGCGCCGAGATCGCATCAGTAACCGGGCGCGGCGCGCGGTTATCGTCGAGCGCGCCGGACAGATGCACCACCGCGGGGTCGACGTTGCTCAACGCCGGCACCTTGTCCTTCAGCTCGGTGACGATGCGCTCGGCTACCTTGGGGCCGACGCCGGGCGTGCGCGCCACCGCGGCCTTGTCACGCAGCGCGATGGCGTTGGCGAGTTCGTTCGGCGGCAGCGTGGAGAGCACCGCCAGCGCCACCTTGGCGCCGACGCTCTGCACCGTCTGCAGCAGCCGGAACCATTCGCGCTCGGTATCGGTGCGGAAGCCGAACAGCTTGATCTGGTCCTCGCGCACATAGGTCTCGATCGACAGCGTCGCCGCCTCGCCCGGCGCCGGCAGCGCCTGCAGCGTGCGGCTGGCGCAATGCACCTGATAGCCGACGCCGTGGACGTCGAGCACGACGTAGTCCTCGCCGTAGGAATCGATGACGCCTTTGAGCTTGCCGATCATGCGCGGGCTCCGGGGAGCTGCGATCTTACAAAGCAGCGACGCGCCTGTTCTCCCCTCCCCCTTGCGGGGAGGGGTCGGGGGTGGGGGGCCGCGGGCACCGAGCTTGTGGAGGTCGTCGCACGCACCAGAGCCGTGCTCGGCTCGCCCTCACCCCAGCCCTCTCCCGCAAGCGGGAGAGGGAGCGCGCTGTGCGCGGGGAGAGGCGTGAGGATGAACATGTTGATCAGCGCCTCTATCCTCATCCCCCCACCGCCTTCAGCCGCTGCGCGCTGACGCGGTGGTGGGCGTGGGTGATGGCGATGGCGAGGGCGTCGGCGGCATCCGCTGTGCGCGGATCGGCCTTGGGCAGCAGGATCTTCAGCATCATCTGGATCTGGGTCTTGTCGGCATGGCCGGCGCCGACCACGGTCTTCTTGACCTGGTTCGGCGCGTATTCGGCGACCAGAATGCCGTGCATCGCCGGCGCCAGCATCGCGACGCCCCTCGCCTGGCCGAGCTTCAGCGTGGCGGCGCCGTCCTTGTTGACGAAGGTCTGCTCGACCGCGGCCTCGGCGGGCGCGTACTCGACCAGCACCTTCTCCAGACCATGATGGATCGCCAGCAGCCGCTCCGCCAGCGGCAGCGTGTCCTTCGGTTCGACCGAGCCGCAGCCGACGAATACCAGCCGGTTGCCCTCGCTCTCGACCACGCCCCACCCGGTGCGGCGAAGGCCGGGGTCGATCCCGAGAATACGGACAGCGGTGCGAATCGGCGGAAGCGTCATGGCGCAGTGATAACGCCATACAGACGTGAACGAAACAGAAACAGGAAGGATAGGCGGCCGCCTACCCCGCCATCTTCGCCATCAGCGCGTCCGACACTTCGAAATTGGCGTAGACGTTCTGGACGTCGTCGTGGTCGTTGAGGTGATCCATCAGCTTGAACAGCTTCTCGCCGGTCTCGTCGTCGACCGCGACGGTGTTCTGCGGCTTCCAGATCAGCGCCGCCTTGCGGGCCTCGCCGAACTTGGCTTCGAGCGCCTTGGCGACGTCGCGAAACGTGTCCTGCGAGGCGAACACCTCGTGGCCGGTCTCGGACGACAGCACGTCGTCGGCGCCGGCCTCGATCGCGGCGTCCAGCATGTCGTCGGCGGAGGCGACGCCGGCGTCGTATTCGATCACGCCGGTGCGGTCGAACATGAACGAGACCGAGCCGGTTTCGCCGAGATTGCCGCCGGATTTGGTGAAGAACGAGCGGATGTCGGAGGCGGCGCGGTTGCGGTTGTCGGTCAGCGCCTCGACGATCACCGCGACGCCGCCGGGGCCATAGCCCTCGTAGCGGATCTCGTCGTAGTTCTCGCTGTCGCCGCCGATCGCCTTCTTGATGGCGCGCTCGATATTGTCCTTCGGCATGTTCTCCTGCCGCGCGGCGATCACCGCGGCGCGCAGCCGCGGGTTCATCGCCGGGTCCGGCGTGCCGAGCTTGGCGGCGACGGTGATTTCGCGGGCCAGCTTGCTGAACGCCTTGGACCTCTGGGCATCCTGCTTGCCCTTGCGGTGCATGATGTTCTTGAATTGGGAATGTCCGGCCATGCGGTCTCTCTCGCGGTCGATCGGGAAAATTTCGGGCTGCGGCGCGGGGTTATAAGCGGCCAAGAGGCCGAAATCAAAGACCTGGCCCAAGATCAATCAAAGGAACCGGATTTCCGCATCGAGAAATTTAACCGTAATTTCACGCAGGCTTGCGAGAGTAGCGGGCAAATTTCGCGTTCTGCGGGAGGATTTATGGCGTTCGGCCTCTTTCGAAAGCAGCAGCCGGAGACGGCCGCGCCCGACGTCGCGCGGGCTCCGGCGCTCGAACCGACGCTACTGCCCGCCGCCGAGACCGATTCGACGTCCGAAATCCTCGAACTGCTCGAACTCGAACTCGGCTCGCTGATCCGCCAGCTCGAACGCGCCGCGCAGTCGGTGACCACCGGCGTGCAATCGACCACCTCGACGCTGCACACCATCCGCGAACGCACCGATGCGCTGACCGGACGGACCAGCGCCGCGCATGACACCGCGACGTCGTTCTCGCAGGCCGCCGACAAATTCACCCATTCGGCGCAGGGCATCGGCGCCCAGGTGCGGCAGGCGGCGCGGCTCGCCGACGACGCCAGCGCCGCGGCCGACGAGGCCACCGTCAATGTCGAGCGGCTGCGCGAATCCTCCGGGGCGATCGGCAATGTCGTCAATCTGATCGCGCAGATCGCGCGGCAGACCACGCTGCTGGCGCTGAATTCGACGATCGAGGCGGCGCGGGCCGGCGCCGCCGGCCGCGGCTTCGCGGTGGTCGCCACCGAGGTGAAGGCGCTCGCGGTGCAGACCCAGGAGGCGACCGAGGAGATCAAGCGCAAGATCGACACGCTGCAGCGCGACGCCTCGAGCTCGGCCGACGCCGTCCACCGCATCACCAGCGCGATCGCGGCGATCCGGCCGGTGTTCGAGAACGTCAACGGCGCGGTCGCCGAACAGAACACCACCACCGGCGACATCGCCGGCAATGCCACGACCGCGGGCAACTTCATCGTCTCGGTCGGCGACAGCGCCGCCGAGATCGACAGCGCCACCCGCGAAGCCGAACAGCATGGCGGCGAAGTCGCCAAGGCCGGCCAGGCGGTGACGATGTATGCCGAGAAACTGCGCGCGCGCACCGCGGTGCTGCTGAAGCAGGGCGACCGCGAAGCGGCGCGCAAGCGCGAGAAGCTGCCGTGCCATCTGTCGATCACGATCGACACGCCGCGCGGCCGGGTCGACGCGCCGGTCTACGAGATTTCGCAGGACGGGCTGCTGATCGCCGGGCCCGGCGCCGCGACGCTGCCGCTGCGGCAGCCGCTCGCGGCCGAACTCCCCGACATCGGCATCTGCAAGATCCGCATCGCCGAACACACCGGCGCCGGCGCGCAGGCGAGCTTCGTGGCGCCCGACGCCGCGCTGCGGACGCGGATCGAGGACCGGCTGTGGGCGATCCGCGACGAGAATACCGAATTCGTCACCCGCGCGCTGGAAGCCGGCCACGCCTTGACGGACATCTTCGAGCGCGGCATCGCCTCCGGCGCGATCACGGTGGACGACATGTTCGACGACAATTATGTCGAGATCGCCGGCACTAACCCGACGCAATATCGCACCCGGATTCTGACCTGGGCGGATCAGGCGCTGCCGCCGTTCCAGGAAGCGTTCCTCGCCAAGGACAAGCGGATGGCGTTCTGCGCGATGATCGACCGCAACGGCTACCTGCCGGTCCACAACCGGATCTACTCGCAGCCGCAGCGCCCGGGCGACGTCACCTTCAATACGGCGAATGCCCGCAACCGCCGCATCTTCAACGATCCCGCCGGCCTCGCCGCCGGCCGCAACACGCGGTCGTTCCTGATCCAGAGCTACGCCCGCGACATGGGCGGCGGCAACATGGTGATGATGCGCGAGATCGACGTCCCGGTGAAAGTCCGCGGCCGACACTGGGGCGGCTTCCGGACGGCGTACAGGCTGTGAGCTGAGGCCGCGCACTCGTCGCCATGTTCGAGACAGCGCTGCGCGGCTTCAATGCTTTCAGCCGTCATGCGCGGGCTTGACCCGCCTGCGGGGCCGAAGCCCCTTCGGCGCGGCGAAGGCCCGCGCATCCATCGCGCCAAGCGCGTCGAAAGCACTTTGCGAAGAGGATGGATCGCCGGGTCGAGCCCGGCGATGACGGGCGCGTGGGTAGCAGCCTTTGTGGGTCGCAGGCGCGCCGGTTACTTCATGTCATCGAGCACCTGCTTGCAGGCGGCCGACAGCGCGTCGCGGTTTTCGACAAGGCACTTCTTGATGCGGCCGCCGCCCGGCATCATGCCGCTGCAGAATTTCTGATAGTCCGGCTTGCAGGCTTCGCGCGCCTTGCCCTGGTCCTGCGCGCTCGCCAGCGAGAGCGACACGGCCAGCGCGGCGATCACGCAGGCCGCGACCAGTGTGGCCCGCACCATCGCGTCGCTGACGCGCAGCAGGGCCTTGCGGCGGAGCGGGGTCTTCGAAGTCATTCGCATGTCGGCTCCTTGCGGTCGAGAATTGCGTCTCGGGGACGGATGTAGATGATACGCTCCAGACTGCGCGATCCCTCGCTGCGGCGTGGTCCGTCAGGGAAGAAACCCGCCGACGAGTTGACGCCGTCCTTTCGCCGAAACCTGCTCGAGCGTTTCCAGGAAGGTTTCGGCAAGCGCATTGCCCATCTTGATGCGCTTGTCGCGGGCGTCATCGATCGCCGCGCGCAGCGCCGGCTTGTCGAGATCGGCCTGCCCGATCAGACGGAGCGTCTTCAGCAGCGCCGCGGTGTACTCCTGCTGCAGCGGACGCAGTTCGGCCTGCCGCGCCTCGAAATTGCGGCGCAGGATCTCGGCATCCGGCTCCGGCAGCCGCGACGCGACGCGCTCCATGATCCGCAGCGGCATGCCGGGGCTCGCCGGCTTCCATTCCGGTTGCGACCATTGCACGCCGACATAGGCGCCGAGCGCGACGTTGAGACACAGCGACGCCAGCAACAGCAGGCGGCCGCCGGTGAACGGACCCAACCGGATGCTCATTGTGTGCTCCACAAGGTGAAGGCGGAGGCGTCGAACACCGCGCTGACGGTTTCCAGCGCCTGCGCGTCCGGATGATACGGCAGCGTGCTCGCCATCCAGACGCCGAGCAGCGCCGAGCAGGCGAGGCTGCCGGCCGGCAGCAGCGATTCCGACCGCAGCCACCGGCGATACCAGGGCTCACGAACCGCTTCGGCCTCTTCGGCGGCGATCCGCTGCAGCACCGACAGTCCGGCGCGGCCGGCGCGGGCGGCGTCGACCTCGGGCGCGATCGCCAGCAGGCGATCGAACTCCGACTGCGCCCGCAGCATCGCCGCGGCCTCACCGTCCCGATCGGCCAGCCGCCGCGCGGCATCGCGGAATTCGGGCGGCCAGCGCCCGATGTCGCCGCCCCAGCTTTCTGCCAGTTGCCTGAACTGTTCGCGATTCATGCGTCCCTCCTGTGACCTTCCAGTTTCTCGACTTCCTTGCGCAGCGCGGCCCGCGCGCGCCCCAGCAGCGATTCGAACGCCTTGGCGCTGAGATTCATCGCTCGCGCCGCCTCCTCGCCGCTCAAACCTTCCATATGGAACAGCGCCACCGCGCCGCGCTGGCGATCGGGCAGCGCGGCCATCGCCTGCTTCAGGACGCGGCGCTGCTGGGCGGCGATGATCGTCTCCACCGGCCCGGCCTCGCCGGACTCGATTTCGGCGGCTTCCTCGATCGGCGCGAGCTTCGGCTTGCGCGCGCGGTCGAACGCCAGATTGAGCACGATGCGGTACAGCCAGGTGGTGAACCGCGCGATTTGCGGATCGAACGACGAGGCCTTGTTCCAGACCCGCAGAAACGCCTCCTGGCCGATATCGTCGGCCTCGGCCGGATCGCGGACGATGCGCTGCGCGACCCGGATGGCGCGCGGCATATGGCGCGTCATCAGCACGCGAAACGCCTGTTGCCGCCGCGCCACCACGGCGGTCATCAACGCTTCGTCGCTGTCCTCGTCCATCACCGCCGCCCCTGGCCCGGCCAACGTCCTGGCCGATCGTGCACGCGCGACCGCCGGGCCTCCAGGCATCGTATCAGCAGGGCCGCCAGGCGCCCGCGATCCAGCAGCTCCGCGGCGCGACCACCACCGGCGGCCCGGCCACCACCACCCGCGGGGCGACGTAATACGGCGCCACCGGCCGCGCGTAGTACCGATACGGCCGCACCGGATAGCCCGGCCGATAGGCGCGGCAGCCAGGATAGACGCCCGGTCCACGCCAGCCGCCGCGGACGCAGGCGACGGTTTCGACCGGCGAGGCCGCCGCAATGGCGGTGCGCATCGCATCCGGCGCGACCAGCGGGGCGGCATGGGCCGCGGGCGCCGCAGCGGCGAGGAAGGCAATGGTCAAAACTGTTCGCATGGTGAGGATCCCTTCTGCTGTGCTCCCGGACTCCCGGCGTATTGCACCGGCCGACAGTGGGAGTACGGCGGCAGAGGAAATTCCCCTCGCGACGAATGATTGAATTTCCCGGAGGACTGCGGCGCGTTGCCGCAACGTACTAATACTAGGCCAATGACTCTCCCTGCCGGTATGACGGTGAGGCAATCGGCGAAAAATATGCCCGCTGGTACCGTGGCTGGATATCTGGTGATACGCAATTTTACTAATCGCTATCATTTGACCTTCATATTCCACATAGCGGGCACGGCCGAATATGGGGATTCATCCGGCGCCCTCGGCTCCCCGAGTGTGGTGAGACTTCACAACTTGCGATCGACTGCGCGGCGCCTGCTGTCGGGCGTCGCAAGGCCGAACGCGATGCGCAGATCGTACCTGACGGCGCACCGTCCTCAGCGGGCCGCCCCGGGTGCGACAACCGGAGATCACGAATGCTATCGAAAATGCACATGACCATCGGTCGCCGCATCTACCTGCTGATCGGCCTCGGATTCCTCGGGCTGCTGGGCACCAGTTTCATGGCCTCGCAGGAAATCGGCGGGGGTCTGAAGCAGCAGAAGCAGATCGAACTCACCCATCTCACCGACCTCGCGATCGCGATCGTCAAGGACGAGCACGACGCGGCACAGCGCGGCGAGATCAAGGCCGACGAGGCACAGAAGCGCGCGCAAGCGCGCATCTCCAAGCTGCGCTACGCCGGCAAAGAGTACTTCTTCATCACCGACATGCAGAGCATGATGCTGATGCATCCGATCGCGACGCAACTGATCGGCAAGGATCAGTCGAACGCCCGCGATCCCAACGGCAAGCCGCTGTTCACCGACATGGTCGACACCGTCCGCCGCAGCGGCAGCGGCTTCGTCGAATACGCCTGGCCGAAGCCGGGCTCGGACACGCCCTATCCGAAGCTGACCCATGTCGCCGGCTTCGCGCCGTGGGGCTGGATCGTCGGCACCGGCGTGTATATCGACGACCTCGACGCCCAGACCTGGAGCGCGACGCAGCGCCTGCTGATGGCCGCGGCATTCGCGCTGCTGATCATCACCCTGGTCTCGATCATCGTGGCGCGCGGCATCACCCGGCCGATCGACGCGATCACGGCTGCGATGAAGAATCTCGCGGCCGGCCGGCTCGACGCCGAGATCCCCGGGATCGGGCGTCGCGACGAGATCGGCGAGATGGCCGGCGCGGTCGAAGTGTTCAAGCACAACGCGATCGAGCGGCAACGGCTCGAGGCCGAGCAACATCAGGCGGAAGCGCGCGCGGCGGCGCAACGCAAGGCCGACACCAAGCGCCTCGCCGACGAGTTCGAGCGGGCGATCGGCGAGATCGTCGAGACGGTGTCTTCGGCCTCGCATGAACTGGAAGCCTCGGCGACGACGCTGACCACGACCGCAGAGCGCTCGCAGCACCTCGCCACCATGGTGTCCGCGGCGTCGGAGGAAGCCTCCACCAACGTCCAGTCGGTGGCGTCGGCGACCGAGGAGATGAGTTCGTCGGTCAACGAGATCAGCCGCCAGGTGCAGGATTCCGCCCGCATCGCCCACGAGGCGGTCGAGCAGGCCCGCACCACCAACGGCCGGGTGGAAGAACTCGCCAAGGCGGCGGCGCGGATCGGCGACGTGGTCGAACTGATCAATACCATCGCCGGCCAGACCAACCTGCTGGCGCTCAACGCCACCATCGAGGCGGCGCGCGCCGGCGAGGCCGGTCGCGGCTTCGCCGTGGTGGCCGCCGAGGTCAAGGCGCTGGCCGAGCAGACCGCCAAGGCCACCGGCGAGATCAGCCAGCAGATCAACGGCATCCAGTCGGCGACCGAGCAGTCGGTGACGGCCATCAAGGAGATCGGCGGGACCATCGGGCGGATGTCGGAAATCTCCTCCACCATCGCCTCGGCGGTCGAGGAACAGGGCGCGGCCACGCAGGAGATCTCGCGCAACGTCCAGCAGGCGGCGATCGGCACCCAGCAGGTGTCGGTCAACATCACCGACGTGCAGCGCGGCGCCACCGAGACCGGCTCGGCCTCGAGCCAGGTGCTGTCGGCGGCGAAATCGCTGTCGCAGGACAGCAACCGCCTCAAGCTCGAAGTGTCGAAGTTCCTCGACAACGTCCGCGCCGCCTGAGCGGACCGCGGCACGCATGACCGGCCGGCGCCGCAAGGCGCCGGTTGTTTTTGGGGCCGCCTCGGGACCATCCGAGGCCAAAAGTAAAGCCGGCATTAACCAAGTTCGTTTACGTCTTGTTGAGGACAGCGCCCGGCATCCGGCCGCGGCGCCCGACGACCGCCCGGCGTGCCGGGCGAGAGGCTGAGCGATGTCGAACACCCGGAGCCTGCCGCGCACCGCTGCCGACCGCCGAACCCCGACGGAGCCAGGGCTCCGTACCCCCTCGCCGCTGCGCGAATTGTTCGCTCCGCTCGAACAGCTTCTGGCCTGCGGCGGCGACGCCCGGCTCGCGGTCGACCGAACCACCGGCCGCAATGCCTATGGCTGCAGCCCGACTCCGACCCCCGAGATACCGAGCTTTTCGTCCTGCACCGCGACCACGATCTCGCAGCGCGGCTACGAGGCGGCCGAGCGCGCCCGCACGGCGCTGATGTCGTCGGCGATGCTGCACGGGCTGATCGAGTGTTTCGACGCCCGGATCGAGGCGATGCGCGACGAACTGAAAGCGCTGCTCGGCCTGGAGCACAGCGGCGCCGACGTCGTGTTCTCGGCATCGGGCACCGACGCACAACTGCAGGCGCTGGCGCTGACCCGCGCGCTCGCCGGCGGCGAGGTGACGACGCTGATCGTCGCCGCCGACCAGACCGGCACCGGCACCGTGCACACCGCGCGCGGCCATCATTTCAGCGAGCGCAGCACCAACGACTGCAAGGTGGCCAAAGGCACGCCGGTGACCGGGCTCGGCCCGGTGCGCAGCCTCGCGCTGCGGCTGCGCGACGCCGACGGCCGGCTGCGGTCGCCCTCGGCGATCGATGCAGAATTGCTGGAGACGGTGGAGTCGCTGGTCGCCCAGGCCGAAACGGTGATGCTCGAAATCATGGATTGCTCCAAGCTCGGCCTGCAGGCGCCGAGCGACCGCTGCACCGCGGAGATCGCGCGGCGCTGGCCGGGCCGGGTGCAGATCGTGGTCGACGCCTGCCAGATGCGGCTCGGCCGCCGGCGGATCGCGCGCTGTCTCGCGCGCGGCGATCTGGTGCTGCTGACCGGCTCGAAATACTACGCCGGCCCGGCGTTCAGCGGCGCGCTGCTGGTGCCGCCGCGGTTCGGCGCGCAGATCGGCGCGCTGACGCAACTGGCCCCGGGCCTGGCCGACTATTCCGGCCGCAGCGACTGGCCGATGCGCTGGCGGACCCTGCGCGCGCAATTCTCGGCCGCGCCGAATTTCGGTCAATGGCTGCGCTGGGAAGCGGCGATGGAGGAAATTCGCGCCTACACCGCCGTTCCCGACGACTTCCGCCGCGCCGCGCTGCGCACGCTCGGCGACGGCATCGCCAGGCTGATCGCGGCGTCGCCGGCGCTGCGGCTGTTGCCGCCGCAGCCGCATCCCGAACGCGGCGACGAATTCGCCGCGCCCTCGATCTTCGCCTTCACCCTCGCGCCCGGCGGCGCGCCGCTGTCGCTGGCGCAATGCCGCGCGATCCATGCGGCGCTGCGCGACGGCGCGCCCGGCGCCACGCCGTGCCTGATCGGACAGCCGGTCGGCTGGGGCGGCGTCAACGAAGACGCGGTGGCAGCGCTGCGAATCTGCATCAGCGCCCGCCATGTCATTGACGCCTACGCCGCGGATCCCGACCTCGCGCACGGTGCGCTCGACCGCATTCTCGACGACGCCGCGACCATCGTCGCCAGCATCGACGCGCTGCTGCAGCAGCCGGCCCTATCGCAGTG
The DNA here is from genome assembly GCF_034479375.1 of Rhodopseudomonas palustris. Classification (NCBI taxonomy): domain Bacteria; kingdom Pseudomonadati; phylum Pseudomonadota; class Alphaproteobacteria; order Hyphomicrobiales; family Nitrobacteraceae; genus Rhodopseudomonas; species Rhodopseudomonas palustris. The sequence continues at coordinate 3,305,541 of NZ_CP140155.1, forward strand.
ACCAAGGACGAACATGCCAACTGAGACGCAGCAGCCGCCCGCCCCGCAGCCGATCGCCGACCGGATCGGCTTCGCGCGCCTGACCAAGCGGGCGTTCGACGGCGAGAATTTGTTTCCGCTGTGGCAGAGCCTGATGACCAAAGTCGACGACGGCGCCGCGACCGCCGGCGAGCAGCTCGATCTGGCGCTGATCACGCAATTGTTCGGCCACAAGCAGGCCGGGCTGTCGGTGCAGACCGAGACGCTGGCGCAGCATCAATTGTTCCGCTCGCCGTGTTCGAGCGAACATCCGCGGATGCGGGTGCTGGCGCTCGCCGCCGACATCGACATGGGCGGCAACACGCCGATCGAATTTCTGCTGGAGACCTCCGGCATCGAGCTGCTGACGCTGTATGTGGTCGACGGCGTGCCGCTGCCCGATCCGCTGCCGGCGCACGATCTGGCGATCGTGATCGCCTCCGACTCCGAGGAATGCCGCGGCGCGCTGGCCAAGATCGCGGCGCGCGCGCCGGACTGGCCGGCGCCGCTGCTCAACCCGCCGCAACTGATCGGCCATCTCGACCGCGACAAGCTGTATCGGCTGATTGGCGACGTCGAAGGCCTCGACATTCCCGCCACCGTTCCGGTCGGTCGCGACGCACTCGCCGCGGTGGCGGCGGGCGACGCGGCGCTCGCCGACGTCACCAACGGCGTCGGCTATCCGATCATCGCGCGGCCGCGCGGCTCCCATGCCGGCTTCGGCCTGGCGCGGATCGAGGACCAGGCCGCGCTCGCCGCCTATCTCGAGGACCGCACCGAGGACGAGTATTTCGTCGCGCGCTATGTCGACTACGCCAGCGACGACGGGCTGTTTCGCAAATATCGAATCGTCGTGGTCGACGGCAAGCCCTATGCCTGCCACATGGCGATCGCCGACCGCTGGGACATCTGGTACCTCAACGCCGGGATGGCGCAGAGCGCCAGCAAGCGGCTGGAAGAGGCGGCGTTCTTCCACACCTTCGACTTCGGCTTCGCGCGGCGCCATCGCACCGCGCTCGACGGCATGATCGAACGGATCGGGCTCGATTACTTCACCATCGACTGCGCGCAGACGCCGGCCGGCGATCTCCTGGTGTTCGAGATCGACAACACCGCGGTGGTGCACAACATGGACAGCGCGGAGCTGTATCCCTACAAGCCGCCGCAGATGATCAAGATCTTCGAGGCGTTCGCGGCGATGCTGGAGCGTCGCGCGGCGTCGCGTCGACAGAGCGTCGCGTGAGTGGGGCGGAGCGCGCCGGCGGGCATGCCGGCGCGTCGAGCCTCGATCCCGACGACTGGGACGGCCTGCGCGCCGACGCGCATCGGATGCTCGACGACATTATCGACTACATCGCGGATGTGCGCGAGCGACCGGTGTGGCAGCCGATCCCTCCCGAGGTGCGGGCGCGCTTCGGCGAAACGCTGCCGCGCGGCGAAACGCCGCTCGGCGAGGTGTATCAGGAGTTCTCAAACAGCATCGCGCCCTACGCGACCGGCAACGTGCATCCCGGCTTCATGGGCTGGGTGCACGGTGGCGGCACAGCCGTCGGCATGCTCGCCGAGATGCTGGCGGCGGGGCTGAACGCCAATTGCGGCGGCCGCGATCACATCGGCATCGAGGTCGAACGCCAGATCGTGCGCTGGGTGCGCGAACTGTTCGGCTTTCCGCAGACCGCGAGCGGCGTATTCGTCACCGGCTCGTCGATGGCCAATCTGATGGCGCTGCTGGTGGCGCGGACCGCCGCGCTCGGGCCGCAGGTGCGCGAGGGCGGACTATCAGGCGCGCCGCTCACCGCCTACGCCTCGGCGGCGGCGCATGGCTGCGTGATCCAGGCCGCCGATCTCGCCGGCCTCGGCCGCGGCGCGCTGCGACGGATTCCGTTCGACGCCGCCCACCGCATCGACATCGCCGCGCTGCGCGCGCGGATCGCGCAGGATCGCGCCGCGGGCTTTGCGCCGTTCCTGGTGACGGGTTCGGCCGGCACCGTCGACGTCGGCGCGATCGACGACCTCGCCGCGCTGGCCGCGCTGTGCCGCGAGGAGAAGCTGTGGTTTCACGTCGATGGCGCCTACGGCTCGCTCGGGATGCTGTCGCCGCAGATCGCGCCGATGCTCGCGGGGCTGAGCGAAGCGGATTCGGTCGCGCTGGATTTCCACAAATGGGGCCAGGTCAATTACGACGCCGGCTTCCTGATCGTGCGCGACGGCGACCAGCATCGCGCGACCTTCGCGGCGCCCGCGGCCTATCTGCGCCGCGAGACCCGCGGGCTTGCCGGCGGCTCGCCCTGGCCGTGCGACTATGGGCCGGACCTGTCGCGCGGCTTTCGCGCGCTGAAGACCTGGTTCACGCTGAAGACCTACGGCGCCGACCGCCTCGGCGACATGATCGCCAACACTTGCGCGGTGGCGCGGCATCTCGAAGCGCGCGTGCTGGGCGAATCGAAGCTCGACATGCTGGCGCCGGTCGCGCTCAACATCGTCTGCTTCCGCTATCGCGCACCCTCGGGCGACGCCGATGCGCTGAACGCCGAGATCGTCGCCGATCTGCACGAATCCGGCATCGCCGCGCCGTCCTCGACCATGATCGACGGCGCCCTCGCGATCCGCGCCGCGATCGTCAATCACCGCACCCGGTTCGAGGACGTCGACCGGATGGTCGATGCAGTGCTGCGTTTCGGTGCGGCGCGAGTAGAGCACTTCATCGATTGATTGAAGCGATATGGCCGTTGCCAGATGTACGGACTCCTCATCCTGAGGAGCCCGGCGAAGCCGGGCGTCTCGAAGGATGCGGCGACGCAGGGCCCGTAGCGCATGGTTCGAGACGCATGGTTCGAGACGGCGCTTCGCGCCTCCTCACCATGAGGTTGTGCCTGTGGTGAATGTCCCGGAACGCCAGTGCTGATTCCATCAGGGACAGAACGGCTCCAATCAGCCTCGCCGCGAGCACAGCGATCCGCGGCGAGCGCGTCGCACGCAATCCGGAATGACGAACGCTCAGTTTTCCGCGCACACGTGCCAAATCACCGCACCCCGGGCGCCGTCATACGCACGACAAACACCGGGCGGTATTTGCCGGCGAAGCCACGCCCGGAGAACCAAATGGCCCGCAAACCCGCCGCCAAGGCGACCAAGAAGCCGTCCAAGCCCAAATCTTCCAGGACAGCGCCTTCCAGGACAAAGCCTTCCAACACCGATTCTTCCAGGACAGAGTCTTCCCAGACCAAGCCTTCCCAGACCCAGCCTTCCCGGCCGACGCGCAAGCAGCCCCTCGCAGCCGCGCCGACGATGCGGCAGCGGATCGAGGCGGAAATGCTCGACGGGTTCGACGAGGAGCTGGAACTCGAAATCGACGACGATCGCCTCGACGCGCTGACCAACGAATTCGCCGACCACTCGCCCGCCGACACCGTCGACCGCCGCATCTATTTCAAGGAGCTGTTCCGGCTGCAGGGCGAACTGGTGAAGCTGCAGAGCTGGGTGCAGCATCAGGGCCTGAAGGTGGTGGTGGTGTTCGAGGGTCGCGACTCCGCCGGCAAGGGCGGCGTCATCAAGCGCATCACCCAGCGGCTCAATCCGCGGATCTGCCGCGTCGCGGCGCTGCCGGCGCCGAGCGTGCGCGAACGCAGCCAATGGTACTTCCAACGCTACGTCTCACATCTGCCGGCCGCCGGCGAGATCGTGCTGTTCGACCGCTCTTGGTACAACCGCGCCGGCGTCGAGCGGGTGATGGGCTTCTGCACCGAGGCCGAGGTCGAGGAGTTCTTCCGCTCGGTGCCGGAATTCGAGCGCATGCTGGTGCGCTCCGGCATCGTGCTGATCAAATACTGGTTCTCGATCACCGACGACGAGCAGCAGCTGCGCTTCATGATGCGCATCAACGATCCGCTGAAGCAGTGGAAGCTCTCCCCGATGGACGTGCAATCGCGCGCGCGCTGGGAGAACTACACCAAGGCGAAGGAAGAGATGCTGGAGCGCACCCACATCGCCGAGGCGCCGTGGCACGTGGTGCAGGCGGTCGACAAGAAGAAGGCGCGGCTGAACTGCATCGCGCATCTGCTGGATCAGGTGCCGTACGAGGAAGTTCCGAGCGAACGCGTCGTGCTGCCGCCGCGGATCCACCACCCGGACTACATCCGCACCCCGATCCCGCCGGAGATGTACGTGCCGGAGCGATACTGAGAGTATGCGGGGCGCGCTGCGGCCGGACAGACGCGCCCAGACCAGCCTTTCCCCCGCAACAGCGGGGCGAGGAGAAAGCCGCCGATGCGGCGCTGCGTCACCTCTCCGCAGTCATTCCGGGGCGCGCGTGAAACGCGCGAACCCGGAATCCAGAGGTTCAGGGACATCTCGAGATTCCGGGTTCGCTCGCTGACGCGAGCGCCCCGGAATGACGAGCTGTTAGTCTTGGATCTTCGAGAAGTCCGCCACCGCACGCGTCGCGGCGCGGATTTCGCCCAGCAGCTTCAGGCGGTTTTCGCGGACGGCTTTGTCGTCGGCGTTGACAGTCACGTGCTCGAAGAACGCATCGACCGCCGGCCGCAAGCCGGCCATCGCGCTCATCGCGGCGGCGAAGTCCTCGCGCGCCACCGCCTCGGTCGCCTCCGCCCGCGCCCGATCGATCGCAGCCGCGAGCGCCTTCTCCTCGTCCTGCGCGTAGAGCGACGCATCCGGCGCGCCGTCGAAGGGGCGGCCGTCCTTCTTCTCCTCGATCCGCAGGATGTTGGCGGCGCGCTTGGTGCCGGCCAGCAGATTCTTGCCATCGTCGGTGGCGAGGAATGCCGCCAGCGCCTCGACGCGGCGGACGATCATCAGGATGTCGTCCTGCCCTTCCAGTGCGAACACCGCATCGACGAGATCGTGCCGGGCGCCCTGATCGCGGAGTTGGACTTTCAGGCGGTCGGCGAAGAAGGAAAGGAGATTGCCATCACCTTCAACAAACCTACTTAGCTCTAGTGCTTTGACGTTCTTCACCACATCGATCGTCGAGCGCGACGATACACTCGTGAAATACCAACGCTCCACGTCGGTCAGTGATCGTTGCAAGACTCGCAGCGCCAAAACATCGAAGATACTTAGTCGCAGATTGCTTTCAACAATCAACCTAATCACCCCCAGCGCCGCGCGTCGCAGCGCATACGGGTCCTTGCTGCCCGTCGGCTTCTCGTCGATCGCCCAAAATCCGACCAGGGTGTCGAGCTTGTCGGCGAGCGCCACGGCAATCGAAACCGGATCGGTCGGGACGCGATCGGCCGGGCCCTGCGGCTTGTAGTGTTCCTCGCAGGCGGCGGCGACGCTGGCGTCTTCGCCTTGCGCCAGCGCGTAGTACTTGCCCATCAGGCCCTGTAGCTCGGGGAATTCGCCGACCACTTCGGTCAGCAGGTCGGCCTTGCACAGCTTGGCGGCGCGCTTGGCCTTCTCGACATCGGCGTCGACCAAGGGCGCGATCTCGGCGGCGAGGCGTTCGATGCGGGCGATGCGTTCGGCTTGCGTCCCGAGCTTTTCGTGGAACACGATCTGGTCGAATTTCGGCAGCCGGTCTTCGAGCTTGGTCTTCAGATCGGTGTCGTAGAAAAACTTCGCATCGCTCAATCGCGCGCGGATCACGCGCTCGTTGCCGGCGGTGATGGCGGCGCCGCCGTCGCTGGCTTCGATGTTCGCGGTCAGGATGAACTTGTTGGCGAGCTTGCCCGTTGAGGGATCGCTGACCACGAAGCACTTCTGATTGGCGCGGATGGTGGCGCGGATCACTTCGCCGGGGATCGACAGGAAGGCTTCGTCGAACGAGCCCATCAGCGCCACCGGCCATTCGACCAGCCCGGAGACTTCGTCGAGCAGGCCCTGGTCCTCGACCAGTTCGTAGTTCTGCGCCTGCGCCAGCGTCTTGGCGTCGGCCAGGATGATGTCCTTGCGGCGGGCGGGATCGAGCACCACTTTGGCGGCGTACAGCTTCGCCTCGTAATCCTCGAAGCGGCGGACGCTGATCTCGTCCGGCGCCATGAAGCGATGGCCGCGCGTCATTTGCCCGGCCTTGATGCCGCTGATCTCGAAGATCACCACATCCGGCTCTTCGGTGTCGATGCCGAAAGTGGCGACGATGGAGTGCAGCGGCCGCACCCATTGCAGCGCGCCGGGCTTGGCCGAGCGCTCGCCCCAGCGCATCGATTTCGGCCACGGGAAGGTGCGCACGATCACCGGCAGGATCTCGGCCAGCACGTCGATCGCGGGCTTGCCCGGCTTCTCGATCAGCGCGACGTAGAAGTCGCCCTTTTTCGGGTCCTTCTGGATCGTGGCCTCTGCCAGCGAGGCGAGCCCGGTGGCTTTCAGAAAGCCCTGCACGGCCGCATCCGGCGCGCCGACCTTCGGGCCCTTGCGCTCGTCCTTCAGATCCGGCTGCCGCGCCGGAATCCCGTGCACCGTCAGCGTCAGCCGCCGCGGCGTCGCGAACGCTTTCGCGCCCTCGTAGACGAGGCCTTCGGCGACCAGCTTGTCGGTCACCAGCCGCCGCAGATCGTCGGCCGCCTTGGCCTGCATCCGCGCGGGGATTTCTTCGGAGAACAGTTCGAGGAGGAGATCGGGCATTATCGGCTCTCCCCACGCACGGCATCACCCTCCCCTGGAGGGGGAGGGTCGCTCGCCGACGGCGAGCGGGGTGGGGTGACAGCGATCGCGTTATAGATTGCGTCCAACACGGCTTCGGTCTTGCTCATCACATCATTGTTCCAAAATCGGATTACCCGGTAGCCTTCCGACTGCAGCCATCGCGTCCGAACCTCGTCACGCTTCAGGCCGTCTTCGTCGCCGTGCTGCGAACCGTCGACCTCGATGATCAGTCGCTTCGCGAGGCAGGCGAAATCGGCGATGTAGGGCCCGATCACCACCTGCCGTCTGAAGTGACTTCCTTCCACATTCATTCGTCGCAAACGCCGCCACAGGATGTCTTCGGCAGCGGTGCTGCTCGCCCGCAGTTTGTGCGCGGTGGCGCGCTTGAAGTCGCTGATCCGGCGTTTGACCATGTCGCAACCGCTGTCACCCCACCCCGCTCGCTTCGCGAGCGACCCTCCCCCTCCAGGGGAGGGTGATTGGTCGTGTTCGCTGCCCCCCGACCCCTCCCCGCAAGGGGGAGGGGAGCAGGAGCGTCCTCGTTGTCGTGCCCCCGCTCGCTGCGCGAGCGACCCTCCCCCTCCAGGGGAGGGTAAAGAACTAAGCCGCCGCCCCGCCCGCTTCGGTGTGCACCCAGGCTTCGCCGCAGGCTTTCGCCAGTTCGCGGACGCGGAGGATGTAGCTTTGGCGTTCGGTGACCGAGATCACGCCGCGGGCGTCGAGCAGATTGAAGACGTGGCTGGCCTTGATGCACTGGTCGTAGGCCGGCAGCGCCATGGCGTGGGCTTCGCGCTTATCGCTGGTCCAGCCGGCGTCGAGATACTTTTTGCAGGCGGCCTCGGCCATCTTGAACTGCTCGAACAGCATCTCGGTGTCGGCGACCTCGAAATTGTGTTTCGAATATTCCTTCTCGGCCTGCAGGAAGACGTCGCCATAGGTGACCTTGTCTTCGCCGCCGCGGCCGTTGAAGTTGAGGTCGTAGACCCGGTCGATACCCTGGACGTACATCGCCAGCCGCTCTAGGCCGTAAGTGAGCTCGCCGGCGACCGGCGCGCATTCCATGCCGGCGACCTGCTGGAAGTAGGTGAACTGGCTGACTTCCATGCCGTCGCACCAGCACTCCCAGCCGAGCCCCCAGGCGCCCAGCGTCGGGCTCTCCCAGTCGTCCTCGACGAAGCGCACGTCGTGCAGATCGGTATCGACGCCGATCGCCTTCAGCGACTTCAGATAGAGGTCCTGCAGGTCCGGCGGCGACGGCTTCAGGATCACCTGGAACTGGTAATAGTGCTGCAGCCGGTTCGGGTTCTCGCCATAGCGGCCGTCCTTCGGCCGGCGCGACGGCTGCACGTAAGCCGCATTCCAGCGCTTCGGGCCGAGCGCGCGCAGCGTGGTCGCCGGATGGAAGGTGCCGGCGCCGACCTCCATGTCGTAGGGCTGCAGGATCACGCAGCCGTAATCGGCCCAGAAACGCTGCAGCGTCAGGATCAGGCCCTGGAACGATCGTTCCGGGCGCATGTGGGGAGGCGTCGGGTCCATGAGCGGCTTTGGATTCACAAGGGTTTTCGGAAAGCGGGCGGACCGTATCGAGGCGGCCCCGCCAAATCAAGGCGACGGCCGCCAAACCGGCGTCGCGGCCGCGCATTTACCCGACGTTAACCACGATCGGGAGGCCCGGGCGCGGCGCTGAAATTCGTTAGCAACTGCCGGGTAACGATCGGAGCATGGGATTAGCCCGCGGCTGGGGAGCCGTGGGCGAACGCGACGGGACCGGGAATGACGACCATCCAGATGATCGGCGCGCTGATGGTGGCGCTCACCATCGTGCCGCTGTTGAGCGGCGGAATCCGCGACCGTCGATAGGCATCGGGGCGCCAGCGCGCCCGAGCGATTGCAACCTCCAAGGTTGCGTGCCGGCCTTGCGGGCGATGCCCCGCCCCAGGGCCGGCACCGGAATCCGGCCGGTCCCCCGGAGCTGCGAGCGATCAACCGGGCCGATACGCGCCCGTCACCGGGTCCTTGCGCAGCGTCGGAATTTCGGCCGGCTGCGGCTCGGCGAAGATCGCGGAGCGCGCGTCGTCCAGTTCCTGATTGATTCGGCCGGCGGTCCGGAAGGCCCAGCGCACGAGCGCGATCCCTACCAGACTTCCGGCAAGTACAAGCAGCGGCGGCATTGGTCGATCCTCGTCTCGGTCACGTCACGCCCCGGCGATAGTCTCGCTGAATCGCGCCCGCCCTGCAATCGCATCCGGCGGGGCGAAACAGCGCGCTCGATACCTTCTAAAAGCCGTATTTCGCCCAGATGGCGCGCGTTTCCAGCGCCGAGATCAGTTGATCGGGCAGCGCCGCGAAGCCGTCGAGCGACGCCTCCGCGCCCGCGCCCGACGATTTGCGCATCAAGCCCGACAGCAGGCCGGTCGGCGCCGCGATCACCGGGGTGCGGACCTTGTCGCCGAATTTTCCGCGTAGCACCGCACGGAGGTCGCCGATCGCGTCGGAAAGACCAAGCGCCACCGAGGTGCCGCCCGCCCAGTACTCGCCGGAGAACAGCTTGTCCTCGTCGCCCTTCAGCCGCGCGCCGCGACTGTCCTTCACCAGCGAGATGAACAGCGCGTGGATCTCCTGCTGCAGCGCCTTGACGCGCGCGACATCGCCAGGGTCCTCGGGCAGGAACGGATCGAGCTGCGCCTTGTGCTCGCCGGCGGTGTAGAGCCGGCGCTCGACGCCGATCTTCTTGATCAGCTCCTGGAAGCCGAAGCTGCCGCCGACCACGCCGATCGATCCGACGATCGACGACGGGTCGCAATAGATCTCGTCGGCGCCGCAGGCGATCATGTAGCCGCCGGACGCCGCGACGTCCTCGACGAAGGCATAGACCGGCAGCTTCTTCTCGGCCGCCAGCGCGCGGATCCGCAGATAGATCAGCCGCGACTGCACCGGCGAGCCGCCCGGCGAGTTGATCGCCAGCGCCACCGCCTTGGCGTTGCGCGTCGCGAACGCGCGCTCCAGCAATTTGGCGACGCCCGCCAGCGACATCCCTGGCCGCAGCGGCGTCACGGCGCCGATCACGCCCGACAGCCGCACCACGGGAACAACCGGGATGTCGGAGCGGAACCTGTCCGGAATCCACTTGCCGAAAGTATCGAGCAGCCCCGAAGAGCTTCGACCAGCGGTCACCGGTTCGTTCATGCGTTCACCCGAGAGTTGATCATTTCACTACCTGTTACGTCGTGGTCTGGAACGCGTTTTGCAGCACCGAGTTTCATGAGCGGTTTCATGACCGAGTTTCATATAGGAACGCGGCTTCGACGACGCAGCGGAGGGGAAGATGAAAATCTATTTGTTGATGCTGCTGATGGGGGCCATTCTGGCCTCGGCTCACTTCACCGCCAAGCCGGATCGGCAAACCAACCCGACGCCGCACTAATCGCCGATGCGCAATTCTTGCCGGGCACTCGCGATTATGTGATTGCGGCCGGCAATATCTGCTCACCGTTCAGGACCGCGCGGGCCGAATTTGTCGGTATTCCAGAGGCCTCGTTGAGATGCAGCGCCGCGTCGATTCGAAGCGGCGCCCGCCCGCCCTTCACGGCGCGTATCAGCACCCGGATCGCCGGCTCGTCCGGCTTGCCGTGGACTGGTAGCAGCCAAAGGCCGCCGAAGCCGCGGCCGAGCGCCGCCAGCACGTCGGCCAGTCCGTCGGCCCGCCAGATCAGCGTCAGCGCCCCGCCCGATTTCAGAACGCGCCGCGCGGCATGGACCCAGGATTCCAAAGTCGTGGCGGTCGCCACATGCGCGATCTGCCGCGCGCCATCGGGCGAGCCGCGATGCCGGGCGGGATCGTTGAACGGCGGATTCATCAGCACGACATCGACGCTGTCCGGCGACAGGCCCAGTGCCGCGAAGTCGTCCGCGCTGGCCTGCACATCCAGCACCATTGCGTCGGCGCGGATGCCGTTGGCTGCGGCGTTTGCGCGCGCCAGACCGGCGAGGAACGGATCGCGCTCGACCAGCACCAGATCAAGACCCCCGACCCGCGCGGCCAGCGCCAGCCCGGCCGCGCCGACGCCGGCGCCGAACTCGACGACCCGGTCATCCGGCCGGGCCCTGGTCGCCGCAGCCAGCAGGATAGCGTCATGGCCGGCACGGTGGCCGGAGACCGGCTGCCGTAGCCGCAATCGCCCGCCGAGAAAGCCGTCCTCGGTGGTCGGGGCAGGATCAGTCATCGGTGCGGAGTTCGTGGGCCAGACCCGCGTCAGTCAAAACCTGACGCGCGGAGCGGAGGTCGTCCGGATGGACCAGAACGCGCCTCGGAATCACCCCGACCGACCCCTCCAGCACGCTCATGTTCTGGTCCATCACCAGATAGTCGATCTCGGCGCCGTCGAGCAGAGCCCCGACCGCCGAGATCAACACCACGTCATTGGTCCTCACCAGTTCCCGCAACCTTGCGCCTCCCCTGATCCCTGCATTATAGCTCCCGGCGACCGAGATGGGCGACCGACTTGGACGACCGACTTGGGCGACCGACTTGGGCGAATGCTCGTCTCGTGAGCCGGCCGGTCCCATGTTATAGTCGGGACCTGGACGAAGAGCGAAATCGCCGACCGGCAGCGCGGCGACGTCCCACTTCGCCCCGAGCAACGAAATCAGGGAGTTTTCGCGCGGACTCGATGTGCCGGAAACCTCCCGAATCTGGAGACTGAGCGTGGCCGTAGTCGTACCCTTCGAAGGCCCCCCGTCCGCCTCGATCGACCAATTGGTCGGACTTGTCGCGGCCGACATGGAGCGGGTCAACGCCACCATCCTGTCGCGCACCGGCTCGGACGTCACGATGATCCCCGAGGTCGCGAACCATCTGATCTCCTCGGGCGGCAAGCGGCTGCGGCCGATGCTGACGCTGGCGATGGCCAACCTCACCGGCTATGCCGGCGACGGCCACATCAAGCTCGCCGCCGCGGTCGAATTCATGCACACCGCGACGCTGCTGCACGACGACGTCGTCGACGAGAGCGAGATGCGCCGCGGCAAGAAGTCGGCGCGGATGCTGTGGGGCAACGAGGCCAGCGTGCTGGTCGGCGACTTCCTGCTCGGCCAGGCGTTCCGGATGATGGTCGAGGTCGGCTCGCTGCGGGCGCTCGACATTCTGTCGGCGGCCTCGGCGACGATCGCCGAAGGCGAAGTGATGCAGCTCGCCGCCGCCAAGAACACCGCGACGACCGAAGACGAATATCTCGCGGTGATCCGCGGCAAGACCGCCGAACTGTTCGCCGCAGCCTGCGAGGTGGGCCCGGCGATCGCCGAGCGGCCGAAAGCCGAGCAGTCGGCCTGCCGCTCGTTCGGCATGAATATCGGCATCGCGTTCCAACTGGTCGACGACGTGCTCGACTACGGCGGCAAGGCCGCCAAGCTCGGCAAGAATGTCGGTGACGATTTCCGCGAGGGCAAGATCACGCTGCCGGTGGTGCTGGCGTTCCGCCGCGGCAACGATTCCGAGCGCGCCTTCTGGGTCAAGGCGCTGGAGCGTGGCGAAATCACCGAGGCCGATCTCGATCAGGCGATCGCCCTGATGGCCAAGCACCGCGCCCTCGAAGACACCATCCAGCGCGCGCATCATTACGGCGCGATGGCGGTCGACGCGCTGGCGCTGTTCCCGCCGTCGCCGATGAAGACCGCGCTGGAGCAGGTCGTGGCGTTCTGCCTGGCCAGGTCGCACTAGGCTGCAGCGGCGCTGGGACTGCCAGCCCGTCACCGGCATCACGATCCATCGAGACGCGCGCCCCGTAGGGCGCGCTGCTCATCCGACGCGGCGCGCCGTCGACGGCGATTTAGCGACGGCCGACGCGATTGACCGGACCGCCCATATTGCGCCCGACGCCGCCGACACCGACGCCCGGACGACCAACGCCAGCCCGACCGACACCGACGCGACCGACACCGACCGGCCCGGCCACCGCGGCGCGCGCGACGGGTGCGCCGACGTTAGCTGCGGCGCAGCCGCGCGGTCCGCAGGCCACCACGGCTTCCGCCGGCCTGGCATCGACGGCGACGAGGCCGAGCATCGACAAAGTGAGAGCGGCGAGAACAGCGCGCGGCGAGAGAACACGATTGGTCATGACAAGCCTCCATTGGATTTGAGCGGGGTCGTGCTGCGGATGTCCGAAACGGCGCCCGCAGTCGCCGGGTCTCAACTCAGAGCGGCGAATCCGCCCGCGTCATCCCTGAATGCGGGATGCCGAGATCGCGAATTGTCCGGTCGTCTGTCGTCGGCGCGCAGCCGCCTATCTCGGGCTGGCCTTGTCATGCGCCGGAGTTTCCTCCGACGACCACCATGGCGGGTAAACATGACCAACGCCTTGGTAATTTAGATTGTATTAGTTCAACCACCATCGAAAGCGCCGGCGCGCCGATCCGCCGACAACGCAAGCGTGGTGCCCCGAAGCCCGCCGTCTTGGCGCTCGGCCCAGCATCACGCTGCGGATATGGTCAGTCCGGTCGTGGCGTGGGCTGCGCGGCAGGAACTAGAGCCGTTCTGTCTCCGATGGAATCAGCACTGGCGTTCAGGGACTCTGACCACAGGCACAGCCTCATGGTGAGGAGGCGCGAAGCGCCGTCTCGAACCATGCGCTGGTGGCACTGCGTCGCCGCATCCTTCGAGAAGCCCGGCTTCGCCGGACTCCTCAGGATGAGGGGTCAGTGCATCTGGCAAGGGCCAATCGCTTCAATCGATCGATGAAACGATCTAGCTCAGCGCGCCGGCGTGGACCCACCAGCCGGGATGCGCGGCCTGCAGCGCCTGCGCGCCGGCCGAAGCGTCGTCGTCGCCGGCGAACAGCGCAAAGCAGGTCGCGCCCGAGCCCGACATCCGCGACAGCCGCACGCCCGGCAGCGCCGCGAGCGCCTGTAGCACCTCGCCGACGATCGGCTCGACCTTCAGCGCCGGCGCTTCGAGATCGTTGGTGCCGCGCTTCACTGCCGCAATCCAGTCGGAGGCCGAGGCATCGCCCGCGGGCCAGCCGGTCGATTTCAGCACGTCGACGATTCCGACATTGAGCTGGCCGGCGCGCAGGCCGAGCGCCTTGAACACGTCCTTGGTCGCCACCGGCACGCGCGGATTGACCATCACCGCCGGCAGCCTCGGCAACGGCAACGGCGTCAGATTGTCGCCGACGCCGGTCATGATGCAGGGCCGGGACGGCAGGCAGACCGGCACGTCGGCGCCGGTCAGCCGGGCGGCCTCGACGACGCGGGGATCGTCGGCCGACAGATCGTTGGCGCGGGCGAGCAGCCGCAGCGCCGCCGCGGCGTCGGCCGAGCCGCCGCCGATTCCGGCCGCGACCGGCAGATGCTTGTCGAGCACGAAGGCGCCGGTGCGCAGCTTCGGAACGCGCTCGGAGAGCAGGCGGGTCGCCTTCAGCACCAGATTGTCGGCCGTATCGCCGCAGTCCTGCGCGCCGGGGCCGGAGGTGACGAGGCTCAGCTCGGCGCCGGGATGCAGCGTCAGGCGGTCGGCGCAGTCGGCGAACGCCACCACGCTTTCGAGGTCGTGATAGCCGTCGACGCGGCGGCCCACCACGCGCAAAGTGAGGTTGACCTTGGCGCGGGCCTGATCGCTCAAAGCCGTCGTTGGCATTGCGTCGCTCAACTCAGCCGCCCTTGTCGTCTTCTTTTTTCTTGTCCGCCGAGGCTGCCGACGAGGTGTCTTCCGGCAGGCCGTTGGCGAGCTTGGCCTCGATCTTCGGCAGCTCATCCGGATCCGGCTTGAGATCGCGCGCATGCGCCCACTGGAAGCGCGCCTCCAGCGTTCGCCCGACGCGCCAATAGGCGTCGCCGAGGTGATCGTTGATGGTCGGATCTTCCGGCTTCAGATCGATCGCGCGCTCCAGCGTCTTCACCGCCTCTTCGTAATTGCCGATGCGGAAATACGCCCAGCCGAGCGAGTCGACGATGTAGCCGTCGTCGGGGCGCTGGTCCACGGCGCGCCGGATCATCTTCATCGCTTCGTCGAGATTGATGCCCTGGTCGATCCAGGAATAGCCGAGATAATTGAGGACATGCGGCTGCTCCGGCTGGAGCTGCAGCGCCTTCTTCATGTCGACCTCGGCCTTGGCCCACTGCTTGGAGCGCTCCTCGCAGATGCCGCGGAAGTAGTAATACACCCAGCTGTTCTTCTCGCTGCCGGTGAGCGACTCGATGCCCTTGGTGTAGGTCACGGCGCAGTCGGCGAACTTCTTGCGGCCGCGCTCGATATTGCCGAGCGCCATGATCGCCTCGAGGTCCTTGCCGTCCTCGGCGATCACGGTCTTCAGGATCTTGATCGCTTCCTCGCTGCGGTCGGTCGCGTCGAGATCGGTGGCGAGCTGGATCTGGGCGTTGCGCTTCAGCGGCGAATCCGCCGGCACGCGCTCGTAGACCTTCACCGCCATCTGCGGCTTCTTGACCGATTCGTACAGATCGCCGAGCGCCAGCAGCGCCAGCGCGTGGTCGGGCTTCAGGTACAGCGCGAGCTGCAGATAGACCAATGCGAGGTCTTCACCGCCGCGGCGGGTCAGCGACGCGCCGATGCCGTACAGCGCTTCGGCGGCGCCGGCCTGCGGGCTGTCGACCAGCGGCGGCAGCTTCTTGCCGGCCTTGGCCTCGCGCAATCCTTCCAGCACCAGCGGATGGCGCGACAGTTTCTTGTCGAAGCCCTCGTAGATCGCGACCGCCGAGCCGTCGTCCTTGTTGCGCGACAGCCAGCGCGCATAGGCATCCGTCACCCGCAGCGCGGAATCGTCGAGCTTGTAGGCGCGCTCGAAGCGGACGCCGGCGTCTTTCTGCTTGTTGGCAAGCTCGAGCATCATGCCGGAATGCAGATCCTTGAAGATCGGATACCATTCCGGACCGGCGAGCTTGTCGATATTGGCGACCGCGCCCTTGACGTCGCCGGCACCTTCCATCGCCCAGCTCGACAGCAGGGTCGCGACCAGGTCGGTGATCGGGCCGCGGACCGACAGATTTACGTTCTGGACCGCTGCGGCGTATTTCTTGGTCTTCAGATCGCGAACGCCGATCACCAGCCGCGCCACGCGGTTGGTCTTGTCGATCTTGAGGATCCGGTCGGCGAGCTTGACCGACTCCTCGATATTGCCTTCGGCCAGCGACGAGATGAAAGCGCGGTCGAGCAGCTCGTTGTTCTTCGGGTCGGTGCGCAGCGCGGATCGATAGAACGCCGCGGCGGAAGCCGCATCGCGTTCAACGCTGGCATGGCGGGCGGCGAGATAGCTGCCGGCCGTGGTCATCGATCGCAGATCCTGACTGGTCGGAAACTGCGCGGAATTGTCGGCCGGATGGTCCGGCGTCTGCGCCAGCGCCTGACCCGCGATCGGCAGCGCCGCCACGGTGACGGCGACAAACATCGAACGACGGAATCGGTGAACGAGCATCAAATGCCTAGCTCCAGGAAAGGGCTCGGATATCCCGGCCGCCGAGCCGGCAGCGTCTGGCCGATGACAATGCCGGGTTTGGCGACCGATCGCAAGGATCGGACCAGGCACACATCCACCGCACCGCTCCGCAAAGTGTCGCGGCGCGGCCCTCGATCCGATTGAGACGGTCGCAACATGGCAGCATCGTGACCGGCGCGTCGCTCGCAGCGCGCCGGCGCTCACGACATCGTGGCTACATGCCCTGATAATTCGGGCCGCCGCCACCTTCGGGCGGCACCCAGGTGATGTTGCCGTTGGGATCCTTGATGTCGCAGGTTTTGCAGTGGACGCAGTTCTGCGCATTGATCACGAAGCGCGGTCCCGACGGTTCCTCGACCCATTCGTACACCGCGGCCGGGCAATAGCGCCCCGACGGGCCGGCGAAGACGTCGTGTTCCGACTTCTTCTGCAGGTCCATGTCGGCGACCTTCAGATGCACCGGCTGGTCTTCCTCGTGATTGGTATTCGACAGGAACACCGAGGACAGCCGGTCGAAGGTGAGCTTACCATCGGGCTTCGCGGCCGGATGCCGCTCGTGCGACTTGGCGGGATCGAGCGTCGAGCGGTCCGGCTTGCCATGCGACAGCGTGCCGAACACCGAGAAGCCGAGCGTCGAACACCACATCTCGAATCCGGCCAGCACCACGCCGACCGCGGTGCCGAACTTCGACCACAGCGGCTTGACGTTGCGGATCCTGAACAGATCACGGCCGATCGCGGACTCGCGCCACGATTCCTCGTAGCTCTTGACCTCGTCGTTGCTGCGCCCCTCGGCGAGCGCCGCGACAACGTGCTCGGCGGCCAGCATGCCGGACCCGATGGCGTTGTGGACGCCCTTGATGCGCGGCACGTTGACGAAGCCCGCCGCGCAGCCGACCAGCGCGCCGCCCGGGAACGTCAGCCGCGGCACCGACTGCCAGCCGCCTTCGGTGATGGCGCGCGCGCCGTAGGAGATCCGCTTGCCGCCCTCGAAGGTCGGCGCCACCGAACGATGCGTCTTGAATTTCTGGAACTGCTCGAACGGCGACAGATAAGGATCGTCGTAGTTGAGATGCACGACGAAGCCGACCGCGACCAGGTTGGTGCCGTAGTGATACAGGAACGAGCCGCCGCCGATATTGTTGCTGAGCGGCCAGCCGAACGAATGCGCGATCCGCCCCTTGCGGTGCTTCGCCGGATCGATCTCCCAGACTTCCTTCAGGCCGATGCCGAATTTCGGCGGATCACTGTCCTTGTCGAGCTTGTACTTCGCGATCAGTTGCTTCGCCAGGCTGCCGCGCGCGCCCTCGGCGAACAGCGTGTACTTGCCGAGCAGCTCCATACCGCGGGTGTAGGAATCCTTCGGCTGACCGTCGCGGCCGATGCCCATGTCGCCGGTGGCGATGCCGCGCACTTCACCGTCGTCGCCGTAGAGCACTTCGGTCGCGGCGAAACCGGGATAGATCTCGACGCCGAGCTCTTCGGCCTTGGGGCCGAGCCAGCGGCACAGATCGCCGAGCGATCCGATGAAGTTCTTGTGGTTGTTGAGCATCGGCGGGACCATGATGCCCGGGACCTTGTAGGCCTTGTCCGCCGTCATGACGTAGAAATGATCGTCCTCGACATGCGTCTTGAGCGGACAGGTCTCGTCCTCGCGCCAGCCCGGCATCAATGCGTCGAGCGGCGTCACGTCGATCACCGCGCCCGAGAGGATGTGCGCGCCGACTTCGGAGCCCTTCTCGACCACGACCACCGACAGCTCCGGATTGAGCTGTTTCAGGCGGATGGCGGAAGCCAGTCCCGAGGGTCCTGCGCCGACGATCACAACGTCGAATTCCATCGATTCGCGGGGCGGCAGCGTTTCGTCGCTCATTTTATTTTCTCGCAGGGACACTCTTGAACGTTTCCAGCCGGTGTTCTTTCTTATTTTTCCGCGAAGGACAACCTCCCAAATGTACCGGCCGCCCGATCGTTCCGGCTTTCATGCGGGGTTTTTCTCGGGCAGAGTCCGCTCTGCGAAACCGCCGGCGATGTCCGGACTTGCTCACCAGCCCCTGATCGACCGCTCATCATGATGCCTGAACCCGCGCCGAGCCTGCAGCAGTTGCTGGCGTTCTACCTCGAGGCCGGGGTGGACTGCGCGCTCAACGACGAGCCCGTCAACCGGATGCTCGACGACGAGATCGTCGCGCCGGTCGAAGCCGATGCGCGCATCGCCGCCCCGGTCGTGCGTCCGGAAACAATTCGACCGCTTGCGCCGCGGCCGGCGGCGGCGCATGGCGCTGCGCCGTCTTCGCCGGAAGCCGCGATCGTGTCGGCCCGCGAGGCCGCCGCGACGGCGCCGACGCTCGACGCGCTGCGCGCATTGATGGAGCAGTTCGACGGATGCGCGCTGCGAGCGACGGCGACGCGGCTGGTATTCGCCGACGGCAATCCGCAGGCGCGCCTCATGCTGGTCGGCGAAGCGCCGGGCCGCGAAGAGGATATCGAGGGGCTGCCGTTCGTCGGCCGCTCCGGCAAGCTGCTCGATCTGATGCTCGCGGCGATCGGACTCGATCGCAACAAGGTCTATATCGCCAATGTGATTCCGTGGCGGCCGCCGGGCAACCGCACGCCGACGCCGCAGGAGACCCAGATCTGCCTGCCCTTCATCAAACGGCAGATCGAGCTGGTGAACCCCGCGATCCTTGTGACGCTCGGCAATCCCTCGACCCAGACGCTGCTGTCGACCCGCGACGGCATCACGCGCACCCGCGGACGCTGGTTCGACTACGACGCCGGCGCGCGCATGATCCGCGCGATGCCGACGCTGCACCCGGCCTATCTGCTGCGGCAGCCGACCTACAAGCGGCTGGCGTGGCAGGATTTGCGCGCGATCGCCACGGCGCTCGCCGCAACGGACTCGCCGGCGAACTGATCGCGATCGGATTTACTGCGCGGCCTTCGGCCGCACGATCGCCCAGCCGATCCGCAACGGCGGCTGGCGCCCGGCGATCATCCGCTCGAACGCGCGCGGCAGCTCCGGCACGATCTCGGGAAACCGCTGCGCGATGTCCGGCGGCGGCTTGCCGGCGGTGTCGGCGGCGCGCCAGACCACGACGCCGCCGCGCTCGCTGAACGTCGCCGGTGTCACCCAGGGCGTGCGGGCCGGCGTCGCATCGAGAAACAGATGCGGCCGCGACCGGCCCATCGCGATCAGTCCGGCGAGTTCGGGATCGCCCGCGACCGCCGGCAGCGGCCGGCCGGTGCGGCGCTCGAAACTGTCGCCGAAGAACCGCGCGATATCCCTGGCCGGCAGCGACGTCGCGCGTTCGGTCGGGCTGACCCAGGGCTGCACCACCGCAATCAAAATCACCGCCACCGCCGGCGCCGCCACCAGCGCCGCCCAGGCGGCGCGCAGCACCCGCTGCCGGCGCAGACGGATCAGGTCCCCGGTCGCCACCACCACCGCGAGGCCGACCAGCAGCAGCGCGATGCCGGCGCCGCCGACGACGTGAGGCAGGCCGAACAAGGCCGCGGCGATGCTGCCGAGCAGCGCCGGCGCCAGCGCGAAGAAATATACGAACTGCCGCGCCAGCGGATCGACCGGCGCCCGATAGACCACCGGCGCATCGTCCGCCCTGCGATCGAACCTGGCGTTGAGCAACGCCAGCAGCGCCACGCCGCCGAGCGCGACCAGCAGGCCGCCGAACAGCGCGGCGGCGAGGATCGCGCGTTCGGTCAACTCGGCGGTCGCCGGCAGCGGCGGCAGCGCGAAGATGTCGGCGCGCACCAGCCAGATGCCGTAGGGCAGCACCAGCACGGCGATCACCAGCAGGCCGAACAGCGGATCGAGCGACATCAGCGCGCGGCGGGTCCGGGCGGTGGCGAGCGCGAAGCCGATCGGCAGCAGCAGCAAGGCCGGTGCGGCCACCGTGGTCAGCAGCAACAGCCCGACCTCGATCGACAGCGCGAACCAGGCATTGCGCCGGCGGCGGCCGATGATCTCCCAGCTATGCCACAGCACCAGCGCCCACAGCGGACGCGCCAGCACCAGCGGTCCGAATTCGACGCCCGCTTCCGCGAACGCGGTGATGGTCGAGGTCAGCAGCACGGCGATCACCGCATGCTGCGGGCCGACCATGCTGCGCGCGAGCTGGAACAGCCCGTAGAACGTCACGATGAAGCAGAGCTGCGCCAGTACATAGACGCCGGCGATGTGGCCGCCGGCGGCGCGAAACGCGATGTCGGCGAGCCAGAACGCCAGCGGCGGCCCGAGGTCGCTGCCGACCTGATATTCCCGGCCATAGGCGAGCACGGTGGCGACGCCGTCCGGCGGGCCGGCATAGACCAGCAGCGGCACGACCACCCACAGCAGCGCCTGCGCCGACACCACCAGCCAGAACATCAGCCGCGGCCGGGCGCGGATCAATTCGATGATCAGGGAGGTAAAGCGCATAAGGGGCCAGCGGAGTTCGGTTCGCCCGTGATAGAGCCCACCGGCGGACCAGGCAACCGGCTTGGCCGCGCCTAAAGGGCGGCCTCAATCGGGGAATCCGCGGGTGTGTCGAACAGATCGCCGCTGAGGGCGGCGACCTCCGCCGGCACGCCTTCGATCTTCCGCCAGGCGGCGGCGACCGGCGCAAAGAACCGGCGGTGATGTTCCGTCGGACCGAGTCGCGCCAGCGCCGCGAGATGCTCGGGCACGCCGTAGCCCTTGTGCTGCTCGAAGCCGTAACCCGGGCAGTCCTGCGCCAGCCGGCACATCAGCCGGTCGCGCGTGACCTTGGCGATGATCGAGGCCGCCGCGATCGAGGCGATCAGGCCGTCGCCGCCGATCACCGCCTCGCTCTCGCAGCGGGTTGCGAGCCGGTCGCGGCCGTCGACGAAAACGTGTTGCGGCAGATCCGGCAGCGCATGGACGGCGCGGGTCAGCGCCCATAGCGAGGCGCGCAGGATGTTGTCGCGATTGATCCGTTCCGGCGAGGCGCACGCCACCGCGACCTGCGCGGTGGCGCAGATTTCCTCGAACAGTTCCTCGCGCCGCTCGGCGGTCAGCCGCTTCGAATCATCGAGGCCCTTTGGAACCCGCTTCGGGTCGAGCACCACGGCAGCCGCAACCACCGGGCCGGCGAGCGGCCCGCGGCCAGCCTCGTCGCAGCCGGCGACCGGCCAGACGCCGCGCTTGATCAGCGCCCGTTCGCGCCGGAAGCCCGGCGGCGCGACGGCGATGACGCCACGGCCGAGGCCTTTGGCGGGCGCCGCTTTTGCGGCTTGCGCCTTTCCAGTGGCGGCTTTGGCCACAGCCTTCGACGGTCTGGCCGTCGCGGCTTTCGCCGGCTTCTTGGTGTCTCGAATCATGCCGGGATGCTGCGGGCAAGCGCCGGCACGCGCAACCCGAAATCCCCGCCATGCCCCCAATTCAAAGGGAGCGTGGTTCCCCGCATCTTCCCGTAGGATGGGTTGAGCGCAGCGAAACCCATCGAGCGGCGCACCGTGGGGCGATGGGTTTCGCCGTAGGCTCAACCCATCCTACGGATCGGCACCTAAAACAAACTCAACTGCTGCCCGGCGCGCTCAGGCTTCTCGAAATGATCGATCGTCAGCTTGGAGCGGCGCTTGTTCAGGCCGAGCCTCGCGCAGGCGGTCTCGAACCTCCGGCCGATCATCCAGGCGATCGGGCCGGTGCCTTTCATCCGCGTGCCCCATTGCGAATCGTAGTCGCGGCCGCCGCGCATATCGCGGATCAGCGTGAAGACGTGGCGGTAGCGGTCCGGGTAGTTCGCCATCAGCCATTCGCGGAACAGGTCGCGCACTTCCAGCGGCAGCCGCAGCATTACGTAGCTCGCCTCCTTGACGCCGGCATGGGCGGCGGCGTCGAGGATGCGCTCGATCTCGACGTCGTTGAGCGCCGGGATCACCGGCGCCACCATCACGGTGGTCGGAATGCCGGCCTCCGACAGCCGCTTCAACGCCTCCAGCCGCTTTTCAGGTGTCGAGGCGCGCGGCTCCATGGTGCGCGCCAGTTTCGGGTCGAGCGATGTCACCGACAGCGCGACCTTGACGAGCTGACGCTTCGCCATCCGCGCCAGAATATCGATATCGCGGGTGACCAGCGCCGATTTGGTGACGATGCCGACCGGATGCCCGGTCTTTTCCAGCACTTCGAGCACGCCGCGCATGATCTTGTGCTCGCGCTCGATCGGCTGGTACGGATCGGTGTTGGTGCCGATCGCGATCATTTTCGGCTCGTAGTCGGCGGCGGCGAGTTCCTTCTCCAGCAGCGCCGGCGCGTCCGGCTTGGCGAACAGCCGGGACTCGAAGTCCAGCCCCGGCGACAGGCCGAGATAGGCGTGGGTCGGCCGCGCGAAACAGTAGACGCAGCCGTGCTCGCAGCCGCGATACGGATTGATCGAACGGTCGAAGCCGATATCCGGCGAGTCGTTGCGGGTGATGACTTTTCGCGCGGTGTCGAGCGCGACCGTGGTCTTGAACGGCGGCAGTTCGTCGAGGCTCTGCCAGCCGTCGTCGAACGCGACCCGCGCTTCGGCCTCGAACCGACCCGAGTCGTTGGATTGCGCGCCGCGGCCGCGACGACGTTGCTTGTCGATAGCAATTTCGATGGCGGGAAAAGGAGAAGGCGCGCCCACCGGCTCGGAGGGCGCCGTGACCGGCGGGCGCTTGAGGGCACTGCTGGATGCTCTGCTCATGGCTCGAAGATAGCGAGTCGAAGGAACAAATCAAGAACAAACTCATGAATCACACAACCCAGGCCCAAGCCTAGTTTCGGGGCAGACCGCAATTCCGTGCTGATTTCGACGCCACGAGATGCTAAGCGTGCATGGCACTGTCGCAATCGAAGCCGTCGGCGGACATGCTGAGCGTCATCATCCCTACTGAAGGTGTCGAACGGACCGCGGTCGCCACATTGGCGGCGCTGGTTCCAGGCGCGGCCGCGGGCGTTGTCCGCGAGGTGGTGCTGGTCGATCGCAAGGACGACGGCGTGATCGAACGGGTCGCGGACGTCGCCGGCTGCGGATTTCTTGCGGTGCAGGGCAGCCGCGCCGCGGCATTGGCGGCGGGCGCGCAGCAGTCGCGGTCGCCATGGTTGATGTTCCTGCATGCCGGCGCGGTGCTGGATTCCGGCTGGATCGAAGAGACCTCGCAGTTCATCCAGGGCGTCTCGCTCAGCGGCCGGCCGCGCGCGGGGATCTTCCGCTATGCGCGCTCGCCCTATGCGGAGCCGAGCTGGCGCGAGACCTTCAACGCCCTTCGCCGGCAGATCTCGGGACCGCGGGCCGATCAGGGGCTGCTGATCGCCCGCGATCACTACGACCAGCTCGGCGGCCACGATCCGGAGCGCTCCGAAGCGCGGCTGCTGCGGCAGCTCGGCCGCTCCTCCCGCACGCTGCTGCGCAGCCGGATCGTGCTGGTCTGAGCGCGGCTCCGCGTTTCAACTCACAACTCGCGAACTCCATCCCGGCTCCGCGCGTCGATGTCGCGCGACACATTGCGGGAGGCAATCCGTCGCGTCGTTGCGCCGGGATCAGGTCGCGCGCCGCGGTGTTGCAGGACGAGTTCGAACAGGGAAACATGTCCATGCAGCACGCATCGATCCGCTCCTTCGCCGGCCTCGCCGCCATCGTCCTCGCCACCGGCGCCACGATCGTCTCCGCGCCGGCCCGAACGCCCGATGTGCACTACGTGCCGACCCCCCAGAACGTCGTCGACCGCATGCTGGAACTGACCGCGCCGAAGCCCGGCGAGTACCTTATCGATCTGGGATCCGGCGACGGGCGGATTCCGATCGCGGCCGCAAAGCGCTTCGGGATCAGCGGCCACGGCGTCGATATCGACCCGGTCCGCATCACCGAAGCCGAGGCCAACGCCAAGAGCGCCGGCGTTCAGGACAAGGTCGAATTCATTCAAGCCGACCTGTTCGAGACCGACATCAGCAAGGCCGACATCGTCACGCTGTATCTGCTGCAGACGCTGAACGCCAAGCTGCGGCCACGACTGCTGAACGAACTGCGTCCCGGCACACGCGTGGTGTCGCATAGTTTCTCGATGGGCGACTGGACGGCCGACCGCCACGAAACGGTGGGCGGGCGTGACGTCTATTTCTGGATCGTGCCGGCCCGCGTGGAAGGCGAATGGCGGCTGCAGAACGGCTCCGAAGCCGTCGTGAATCTCAGCCTGAAACAGAAATACCAGGTCGTCACCGGCACCGCCACGATGGAAGGCAAGCCCTTGCCGATCGAGCAGGTCAGCCTGCGCGGAGCAGAGCTGAGTTTCCGGATCGGCGGGCAGACCTATCAGGGCAAAGTCGACGGCAACAGCATCGTCCCGTCGGGCACGGGCGACTGGCGCGCCGAGCGTATCTGACCAACGCGCTTTCCTTACGGCCGGACGCCGTCATGGCGCCGCCTCACAGCGAGTCCGCCAGCGAGCCTGTCATGACCGATTCGACCTCAGCCGCGCCGCGGCCCAGCCTGTCTCTGCTCGACGGCATCTCGATGGTGATCGGCGTCGTCGTCGGCATCGGGATCTTCAAGACCCCGTCGCTGGTGGCCGCCAATGTCGGCAGCGAGGCTGAGTTCATCGGGCTGTGGCTGCTGGGCGGGCTGATCACGCTGGCCGGAGCTCTGGTCTATGCCGAACTCGCCGCGCGCTATCCCAGTGCGGGCGGCGAGTACACCTTCCTCGATCGCGGGCTGGGGCGAAACATCGCGCTGCTGTTCGCATGGGGCCGGATCTCGATCATCCAGACCGGGGCGATCGCCGCGGTCGCCTTCGTATTTGGCGACTACGCCCAGGCCATCGTGCCGATCGGCTCCTCGGGCGTGGCGATCTACGCGGCGGCGGTGCTTGTGATCATGACCGCGGTCAATCTGCGCGGCACCCATCAGGGCAAGACCGCGCAGAACCTGCTGAGCGGACTGACGCTGACGGTGATCGTCCTGATCATCATCGCCGCGCTGTTTCTCGCGCCGGAGCAGGTGCCGGCCGATCCGCGGCCTGCGGCCGGGGACGGCGAAACGGCCGCCGGCGGCGCTGCCGGGCTCGCCATGGTGTTCATTCTGCTGACTTACGGCGGCTGGAACGAGATCGCTTACATCTCCGCCGACGTCCGCGACGGCCGCCGCAACATGCTGCGAGTGCTGCTGTTCGGGACGCTGGCGATCACCGCGATCTATCTTCTCACCAATCTCGCTTATCTGAGCGTGCTCGGGCTCGACGCGATGCGTCGCTCCAGCGCGGTCGCCACCGACCTGATGCGGCTGACCGCGGGCGATACCGGGGCGCTTCTGCTCAGCCTCGCGGTCTGCATCGCCGCGCTGAGCACGCTCAACGCGTCGATCTTCACCGGCGCGCGGGTGTATTTCGCGCTCGGCTCCGACCTGCCCGCGCTGCGCCGGCTCGGCGCGTGGGATCCGCGCGGCAACAATCCGCGCCGCGCGATGCTGCTTCAGGGCGCGGTGGCGCTGCTGCTGGTGATGTTCGGCGCGATGCAGCGCGACGGCTTTCAGGCGATCGTGGAATACACCGCCCCCGCATTCTGGCTGTTCATGCTGCTGGTCGGGATTTCGTTTTTTGTGCTGCGGCGCCGCGACCAGGCGCAGCCACGTCTGCTGCCGGCGCCGTTGTATCCGCTGGTGCCTGCGCTGTTCTGCGCCGCCTGCGGCTACCTGTTCTACGCCAGCCTGATGCACACCGGGCTGGGTGCGCTGATCGGCCTCGCGGTGCTGCTGGCCGGGGTGCCGCTGATCGCGGTGGCGCGGCGCCGGAGCACGATGGTCCCGGCCGAGTGAACCGCCGCGGCGACCGCCGCCGACCGCCGAGACACTTGCCAAAGGCAACCATTTATTTGACAATGGCAACCATTGAAGAGTTGCCATGTCGAACCCCGTCCCGCCCGATCAGGTCGCCAGCGTCCGCGGCTTCAACCGCTTCTATACCCGCCGGCTCGGCGTGCTCGAGCAGCACCTGCTGAATACGCCTTTTTCGCTCACCGAAGCCCGGGTGCTGTACGAGCTGGCGCATCGCGACGCCCCGCTCGCCAAGGAGATCGGCGCCGAGTTGGGCATCGACGCCGGCTATCTCAGCCGGATCCTTCAAAGCTTCGACGATCAGGGCCTGATCAGCCGCAAGCCGTCGCCGGACGATCGGCGGCAGTCGCGGATCGGCCTGACCGCGAAGGGCCGCACCACCTACGGCCGCCTCGAGCAGCGCTCGCAGCAGGAGATCGCGGCGATGCTCGCGGGCCTGCAGCCGTCCGAGCGGTCGCGGGTGGTGGCGGCGATGACCACCATCGAGCGATTGCTCCGAGCAGCACCGTCGCAAGGCCCGATCCTGCGCGGCCCGCAGCCCGGCGACATCGGCTGGGTGGTGCAGAGCCACGGCGCGTTCTACGCCGCCGAATACGGCTTCGGCGCCTCGTTCGAGGCGCTGGTCGCCGAGATCGCCGGCCGGTTTCTCGCCGCGCACGATCCCAGGCGCGAGCGCTGCTGGATCGCCGAACTCGACGGCGCGCAGGCCGGCTCGCTGTTTCTGGTGCGGGCCAGCGACGAGGTCGCCAAGCTGCGGCTGCTGCTGGTGACGCCGCAGGCGCGCGGCCATCGGCTCGGACAGCGGATGGTGCAGGAGGCGATCGGCTTCGCCCGGCAATGCGGCTATCGTAAAGTGACGCTGTGGACGCAAAGCATCCTCGTCGCCGCGCGAAAAATCTATCAGGACGCTGGCTTCGTGCTGGTCGCGACCGAGCCGCACCGCAGCTTCGGCCCCGACTTGATCGGCGAGACCTGGGAGCTGACGCTGTAATGGCGCCGCGTCGCGACCAGTCGCGGCAGGTCACCTCCGAGCTGATCGCGTTCCACGCCCGGCGTGGGCGGGCGCTTCAGCTTGCCGCGATCTATGCGGCCATGCGAGCACTGATCGGCTGGCTGCGCGCGGCGCTGGGCCGGCGCCGCCTTTGACCGGCCGCATCACGCGGCGCGATCGGCCACCATCGTCTCGACGAATTGCGGATAGCACTCAGCCAGTTCGGTGGTGACCCGGCCGCGCAGCAGCGCCAGCGTCTCGGCATCGGGTTCCGGCGTGAACGGCACCTCGTCCGGCGAATCGTAGTCGAAGCCGGTGGCGGCGCGGACATCCGAAGCCGAGCCGCCGCGATGCACGCTGCGCAACCGGAAGCGCTTGTTCTCTTTGTCGAAGTCGAACAGCGCGAGACCAGTCAGCAAGGCGTGCGGCCCGCCGCTGCGATGAATACCGTCGCTCGAGCCCGGCGCGCTGACGAAATCGACCTTGTCGACCAGCACCCGCGGCGAATGTTCCTCGCGGAACAGGATCACCCGCGGGATCAGATAGTACATGAAGGCGGAGCCGAACGAGCCCGGCCACCGCACGGTGCTCGACGGATAGTCGCCGGTGCCGACCAGATTGATGTTGGCCTGCCCGTCGATCTGACCGCCGCCGAGAAAGAACGCATCGATCCGCCCCTGCGCGGTGGCGTCGAACAGTTCGAACGAGCCGTTGGTGAAGAAATTATGCTGGCGCGAACCCAGCACGATCACCCGCACGCGCTCGCGGCCGCGCTGTTCGTTGCGGGCGCGCAGCAGCATCGCGCCGGCCGCCGGCATCGGCGACGACGCGCCGACCGCGACGGTTCGCACGCCGTCGAGCAGATCGGCGATGGTGGCGATCAGGATTTCGCGTCGGCTCGCGGGCAGCGCGCTCATGCCACGGCCTCGAACGCCTGCGCGAAGCCCTTCATGTAAGCCGCGAAGCCGTCGGCCGAGCGGGCCATCTTGGCGTAGCGCGCGACTTCGGCCGAGTCGGTGACGTATTCGCCGGCGAGCCCCAGCGGCCATGCGCCGTGCTTCGCCTCGGCGATCGCGCCGACATACAGCGCCGGCAACACGCCGGCGGCGCTGCGCTCGTCGGCGAGCAGCGAGGTCTCGACGATGCGCTCGACGGTCACCAGCGTGGTCTTCGCCGCATAGGCCATCGCCGCGAGCTCGGCCTGCCGTCCGATCCGGACATTGCCGAATCGATCGGCCTCGGGGGCGTGAAACAGCGCGATGTCGGGCCGGATCGCCGACACCACGACGATCGGATCGTCCTGTGCGAACGGGTTGTCGATGATCGTCCAGTCCGGCCGCGAGGCCAGCAGATCGCTGCCGATGATGCCGCGGATCGGCATGAACGGCACTCCCTTCTGGCCGGCGACGAGGCCGGCGAGGATCGCCGGGCAGGTCGCGTCCATCATCTTGAAGGCGGCGTTGCGAATGCCGTCGGCGAAACGCGGCGCGCCGCCGGCTTCGCCGAGCGTCACCGCGCTGGTTTCGAGCGTGCCGACCAGCCCCTCGCCGATCAGCATGTCGGCCTGCATGCCGCTGATCGGAACGCAGACGAGGTGCAGGTCTTTCGGGCGGTTGGCGAGGATGGCGGCGGTGGCGGCCATCGCGACGCCGGCATTGTCGGACGACAGCGCCACCGTCATGCCGTCGCGCACCTGCGCGGCCAGTTGCTGCAGCGAAACGATTTCTCCCACGGCATCCTCCATCATCGCCGCGTGGTCGCGGCTGTCGTTTGGACGGATGGTTTCGTGAGCCGGCGGAACTGTCAAGCCGCGGAGCCGCTCACCACGGATGCTGTGAGATCAGGCCTTGTCGCGGCGCAGGTGTTCGTCGAGTCGCGGCATGATCTCGACGAAGTTGCATGGGCGGGTGCGGTAATCGAGCTGCGGGGCGAGAATGCCGTCCCAGCCGTCGCGGCAGGCGCCGGGCGAGCCCGGCAGGCAGAAGATGTAGGTCGCGCCCGCGACGCCGGCGGTGGCGCGGCTCTGGATCGTCGAGGTCCCGATCTTGGCGTAGCTCATCATGTGAAACGCGATCGAGAACCCGTCCATGCGCTTCTCGAACAGCGGCTCGATCGCCTCCGGCGTGACGTCGCGGCCGGTGAAGCCGGTGCCGCCGGTGGTGATGATCGCATCGATGCTCGCGTCGGCGATCCAGCGCCGCACGATCGCGCGAATCGCCTCGACATCGTCTTTCACGATCTCCCGCGACGCCAGCAAATGTCCCGCCGCCGTCAGCCGCTCCACCAGCGTCGCACCCGACTTGTCGTCGTCGAGCGCGCGGGTGTCGGACACGGTCAGCACCGCGATGTTGAGAGGAATGAAAGTCTTCGGCTGTTCGGAGGAGGCCATTGTCGATCCTAATTGCATCTCAACGCTACGACCGTCATCCTGAGGTGCGAGCGAAGCGAGCCTCGAAGGATGATGCTGTGCGTGTTTTCCATCCTTCGAGGTGCGCCCGTCGGGCGCACACCTCAGGATGACGCTGTGCGCGTCTCGGCCTCTCTTACAGCCTCTCCGCCGCGAAGGTGTTGCACGACTGGATCGTGCCCTGCTGATAGCCGGTCATGAACCAGCGCTTGCGCTGCGCGGCCGAGCCGTGGGTGAAGGAATCCGGCACCACGTCGCGGCCGGCGTTGCGTTGCAGCGTGTCGTCGCCGATCGCGCTCGCCGTGGTCAGCGCCGCGTCGATGTCGCCGGGCTCCAGGAAGTTCGGGCGTTTCTTTTCTTCCCGATTGACCCAGACGCCGGACAGGCAATCGGCCTGCAATTCGACGCGCACCTGCAGTGCGTTGGATTCGGCGCGCGAGCCCGCCTGCTGCTGCAGCCGCGTCACGCGCGGCAGGATGCCGAGCAGGTTCTGGACGTGATGTCCCGCCTCGTGGGCGATGATGTAGGCCGCGGTGAACCGGCAGGCGCTGCCGGAGCAGCCCTTGAAGCGGGTCTCGACCTGCTTGAAGAAATTGGTGTCGATGAAGATCTGCTTGTCCGGCGGACAGTAGAACGGCCCCATCGCCGATTGCGCCATGCCGCAGCGGCCGCCATTGGTGGAATTGCGGAACAGCACGATCTTCGGCCCGACATAGGTCTGGCCGCTGGCCTTGAAGATCTCCGTCCAGCGATCGTCGATCTCGCCGAGCACGCCGGAGATCATTTTGCCCATATCGTCGGTCGGGGCGCCCTGCTTGCCGGGCGAGGCCCGCTCGCTCTGCTGAGTCGGCGCGCCGCCGGTCAGAACCTCGGCACCGCTGATCAGCAGCCGCGGATCAATGCCGAACGCCCAGCCGACCAGACCCAGCACGACGATGGCGCCGATGCCGAGGCCGCCGCCGCCGGTCGGAAACCCGAAGCCGCCGCCCCCGCCGCCGCTGTCACGCCGGTCGTCGATGTTGTCGCTGCGACGGAAGTCATCGTCACGCATCAGTTTTTCCTCGGCTTCACGGCGGACCGCCGCCCGCACGATACGGCCGACACGAACACATCCGCGACAATTAGAAATAACCCGCCCGGCAAATATTGCCTAGTGCGCACATCAAAAGCCTGTTCGCAGCGCATCGACGAGACGGCAGAACGCACCCGATCCCCTGAAACGAAGCGCAATCTCACCCCCTCGGTGCAACCGGCAGCGAGCGACCGGGAAAACACCCGCCACTCGTTCTCGTTCCGGTAACAACGAATTCGATTTCAATTAAGTCGATTTTTACTTTGCCGGGGCAAGGTGACGCCAGTCGGTTGTTTAGTCCCGCGTCTCCGACGGCGTCACATGAGTCAGAGTAGTTGAGTCATGATTTTGTCGCGTCGCGGGGCGTCTGCAAGGGCGCCCCGCACTCAATTCGAACCCGCTCCGGACAGCCGGATCATCGTCGGCGATTGCGTCGCCGAGATGTCGAAGCTTCCGGCCAAATCGGTCGATCTGGTGTTCGCAGATCCGCCGTACAATCTGCAACTCAAGGGCGCGCTGAAGCGCCCCGACGAGTCGCAGGTCGACGCAGTCGACGACGATTGGGACAAGTTCTCGTCGTTCGCCGCCTATGACGACTTCACCCGCGCCTGGCTGCTCGCCGCTCGGCGGATCATGAAGCCGTCGGCGACGATCTGGGTGATCGGCTCGTATCACAACATCTTCCGCGTCGGCGCGATCATGCAGGACCTGGGCTTCTGGGTGCTCAACGACATCGTCTGGCGCAAGACCAATCCGATGCCGAATTTCCGCGGCCGCAGGTTCACCAACGCGCACGAGACCATGATCTGGGCGGCGCGCGACGAGAACGCCAAGGGCTACACCTTCAACTACGAGGCGCTGAAGGCCTCCAACGAAGACGTCCAGGCGCGCTCCGACTGGCTGATTCCCTTGTGCACCGGCGACGAGCGGCTGAAGGGCACCGACGGCAAGAAGGTGCATCCGACGCAGAAGCCGGAAGGCCTGCTGGCGCGCGTGCTCTTGAGTTCGTCGAAACCCGGCGATCTGGTGATCGATCCGTTCAACGGCACCGGCACCACCGGTGCCGTCGCCAAACGGCTGCGCCGCAACTACATCGGCTTCGAGCGCGACCGCACTTACGCCGACGCGGCGCGGGCGCGGATCGACGCGATCGAGCCGCTGCCGGAAGACACGCTGAAGCCGTTCCTCACCGCGCGCGACGCGCCGCGGGTGGCGTTCTCCGAACTGATCGAGCGCGGCATGATTTCGCCGGGCGCCAAGCTGGTCGATTCGAAGAAGCGCCACGGCGCCCTGGTCCGCGCCGACGGCGCCATTATGCTCGGCGACAAGGTCGGCTCGATCCACCGCATCGGCGCGGTGGCGCAAGGTTCCGAAGCCTGCAACGGCTGGACCTTCTGGCACCTCGAGACGCCGAAGGGCCTCAGGCTGATCGACGAACTGCGCGCCGAAGTGCGCAGCGCGATGGCGGCGGGCTGACGGCTCTGCGGATTCGGCGCAAGCCCGGCCTTCACCAACTCATCCTTCGAGACGCCCGGCTTCGCCGGGCTCCTCAGAGCCTGACTCAAAAAGCGATCAATGAAATCGAGCGCTTTTGCTTCAACCCGTCATGCCCGGCCTTGTGCCGGGCATCCACGTCTTGCAGCCGAAGCCGCGAGAAGGACGTGGATGGCCGGGACGAGCCCGGCCATGACGGAATCAGTTGCGAGCTACCATGAGTTGATCCGGGCTGACTCCACCGCGACTCAGCGACGCCAAGACAGCACCGCTCCGATCCGAAGCTCGTCACTCGATCGACCTCACGCCGCGTTCTGCTGGATCAGGTCCTTGCGCACCTGGCCGAGATAGCCGCGGATCTGCTCCGCGAGGGTCTCCGAATTCGACGACAGATGCGTCGACGCCGTCATGGTCGATTCGGCGTAGCGTTCGGTGTCGCGCGCGTTCGCGGCGATCGCCTGGATGCTGGTGGCGATGTCGCTGACCACCGCGAAGGCCTGCTCGATGGTCTGGGCGATGTCGGCGGTCGCGTCCGATTGCGCTTCGGCGGCGCCCGCGACCTTGGTGGTGATGCTCTCGACCTCGGTCATCACCGCGCCGATATCGGTGATCGACTGGCTGACGACGTCGGCGGCGCCGTGGACGTGATCGACCTGCGATTCGATTTCGCCGGTGAATTTCGCGGTCTGTTCGGCCAGCGCCTTGACCTCCTGCGCGACCACGGCGAAGCCGCGTCCCGCATCGCCGGCCCGCGCCGCTTCGATCGTGGCGTTCAGCGCGAGCAGATTGGTCTGGCTGGCGATCGCCTCGATCGACTTCACCACTTCGCTGATCCGCTCGGCGACGCTGCGCAGCGCCGCGACGTTGCTGGTCGCTTCCGACACCCGCGCCACCGCGCGGCCGACGATCTCGGCGGAGCGTGCGACGTCGGCGCCGACCTCGCGCGCGCTCGCCGACAGGCCCGCCGTCGCATCCGCGACGTGACGCATACTGCCGCTCGCCTGTTCGGACGCGCCGGCGACCGCGGTGAGGCGTTCGCGCGTCGTCGAGGCGCCGCTGGTGAGATGACCGGCGGTTTCGCGCATGTCCTTCGAATCGGCATCGAGCGAGCCGACCACGGTGCTGACCGCGCCTTCGAGCCGCGCGGCCTGTTGCTCGAAACTCCGGATCCGGCCTTCGATGCTGTCGGTCGCGTCGTTGAAGGTGGCGGCGCCGCGCAGCAGCGCGCCGTGCAGCCCGCCCGGCAGGATGCGCCGGAAATAGCGGCGCTGCTGCACCGCGCGCATCGACGCGGTGGCTTCGCGCACGAAGGCGTCGCAATCGTCGATCACGTCGTTGATCGCGCCGAGCAGACCGCCGATGCGGCCCGACGTGGGAATGTGCAGGATGCGCGCCTCGAAATCGCCGTCCGCGACCCGCTGGCAGACGTCGCGCGCCTGCTCGATCAGCCGCGTGGCCGTGGCCACACTGGCGAATGCAAGCACCGCCGCAATCAGCGCGACCGCCTGAAACGCCGACGCGACCGTCGGGTAGTTCATCCAGGCCAGCCCCGCTGCGATCGTCGCGGCGGCGATCGCGATCGCGATGTTAAGCTGCGCTTTTGAGAGCGAACATGAGTTCGTCATAGCTGACCTTCTTGGAAGCGACGAAATCCACCAGTGCCCGATAGCCGGCCTCGACCGCGTCCTTGCCGTTGGCGTGGCTGTTCTCGATCCGCAGCACCTCGGCGTAGAGCGGGGCGATCGCGTTGTCGATCACGCTGCGGTCCGGCGCGCGGCGATTGGAATGATAACCGATGATCTTGCCGGCATCGTCGAACGACGGAGTGACGTGCGCGAACACCCAATAATGATCGCCGGAATGCGCCATGTTCTTGACGTAGCCGAAGATCTCGCGGCCGGCGGCGATGGTTTCCCACAGCAGGCGGAACACCGCGCGCGGCATGTCGGGATGGCGGATGATGCTGTGCGGCTGGCCGAGTAGTTCGGCCTCGCTGTAGCCGGCGATCCGGCAGAACGTCCGGTTCGCGTAAGTGATGCGCCCCTTGAGATCGGTCTTGGAGACGATTAGTTCCGCGGCGGGAAACACGACTTCCTTGCCGGTGGGCCGGATTTTTGTGGCCATCGCCGGTCTCCGATGTGATTGACGTGACAACCGTCCTTAAGAGCAGCCGGATTAAGGACGGCTTAAAATACCATCGGCGGAAATCCACAAAATCCGCCGCATCCGGAATGCTACGAGCTAGAACCGTGATTAGTCGAGCGCATGCGCGATCACCTTGCGCATCAGATTGGGCAGCGCTTCGCCGGCGAGCGTGGCGATCTTCTCCCAGCGCATCCCCTTCGGCGCGCGCGTCCCGGCCGGCGCCTGCGCGGTGTAGACCACGAGCTCGAGCGGAAAATGCGTGAACACGTGGCTGACGTGTCCCGCCTTGCGATGCCAGCGCGTGACGCCGGCGAGCTTTGGCGCCTGCGCGCGCGCCGCGGCGTCGCTGTATCCCGCGAGCCACTCGGAGTTCGGCACTTCGGTCATGCCGCCGAGCAGACCCTTCGCTTCGCGCGAGCGTAGCAGGATGGCGTCGCCGCGGATCACCACGAAGGCCGCGCCGCGGCGCAACGCGCCGGTCTTCTTCGGCGCCTTGCGCGGAAACGTCTCGGCGTCGCCGCGCAGCCGCGCCGCGCAGCCGTCGTCGAGCGGGCACAGCGCGCAGGCCGGCTTCTTCGGCGTGCAGATGGTGGCGCCGAGATCCATCAGCGCCTGGGCGCTGTCGCCGGCGCGCGCCGGCCCGAGCAGCGTGCGCGCCAGCTCCTGGATCCGCGGCTTCGCCTTGGGCATCTCGTCCTCGACCGCGTAGAGCCGCGACACCACGCGCTCGATATTGCCGTCGACCGGCATGGTCTGCCGGCCGAAGGCGATCGCCGCGATCGCCGCCGCCGTATACGGACCGACGCCCGGCAAGGCGCGCAGGCCGTCTTCCGTATCGGGAAAGCGGCCGCCGTGCTGCGTCGCCACCGCGACCGCGCAGGCGTGCAGATTGCGCGCGCGCGAGTAGTAGCCGAGCCCGGCCCACATCCGCAGCACGTCATCGAGAGAAGCGTCGCCGAGCGCCTTCGCGGTCGGCCAGCGCGCCAGGAACTTTTCGAAATACGGACCGACTGCGCGGACGGTGGTTTGCTGCAGCATGATTTCGGACAGCCACACCGCATAGGGGTCGGCGGCGGCGCCGGCGGGCGGGCGCCACGGCAGCACGCGGCGGTGGCGGTCGTACCAGGCCAGCAGCGCCGCCGGGCGGCCGGGGCCGTCGCTCGCTTCCGCTGTGATGACCGGGGATCGTTTCCGCCGCGGCGCCGCGGCCGCCGGACTCTCTGCTAGACTCATGGGCCGTATCGTCGCAAAGCATCATGCCATGAGCAAGCCCGCCCCGATCTACAAGCCCGGCCCGATCAGCGCCAAGCCGCTGTCGGGGCTGCTCGGCGCGACGCTCAACGAGGCGTTCGCCAAACAGGGTTTTGCCGCGCGGGAACTCGTCACCCGCTGGCCGGAGATCGCCGGCGCGCAGATCGCCGCGCATTGCGAGCCGCTGAAGATGCAATGGCCGCGCCCGGTCGAGGGCCAGAAGCAGGAACCGGCGACGCTGGTGCTGCGGGTCGAAGGGCCGATGGCGCTGGAGATCCAGCATTCGTCCGACCAGATCCTGCAGCGGGTCAACCGCTTCTTCGGCTGGGCCGCGGTCGGCAAACTGGCGCTGCGCCAGGCGCCGTTGACGCGCAAGATCCGCAAGCCGCTGCCGAAGCCGCCGGACGCCGCCGCCGTCGCCAAGGTCGCGGCCGGCCTCGACGCCGTCGAGGACGACGATCTGCGCATTGCGCTGGCCCGGCTCGGCGCCACGATCAAGCGGAATTGACGCTTTTGCGAGCGGCGCGGTTTCGGCCCGGCATTGCCACAATTGCGGTTTCAAGCTAGCCAACGGCCCTGTCTGCGGCGAACGCGCCGCGCCCCTTCATGCCTCGGCGGCGCGACCGCCGCGTTGGAGCACCTTGATGATCACGCGCCGCACCTTCACCGCCGCCTTGTCGCTGACCGGCCTCGCCGCTTTCGCCGGCGTCTCGCCGTTCCGCCTGATCGACGACGCCTTCGCCCAGAGCACCAAGGCCGCCACCGCCGCCGACGTCGCCAAGCCGATGGCGCTGCCCGACATGGCGCTCGGCCCCAAGGACGCCGCCGTCACCATCACCGAATACGCCTCGTTGACTTGTTCGCATTGCGCGACCTTCGCCGAGGAGGTGTTCCCGAAGCTGAAGGCTGCCTATATCGACACCGGCAAGGTCCGCTACGTGTTCCGCGAGTTCCCGCTCGACATCAAGGCCGCCGCCGGCTCGATGCTGTCGCGCTGCATCGCCAAGGACGATTCGGTGAAGTACTTCGCCGTCACCGATTTGCTGTTCAAGACCCAGGCCGACTGGGTGATGAAGGACACCACCGAGCAGCTCAAGCGGATCGGCAAGCAGGCCGGCCTCAGCGCCGCCGAAGTCGAGACCTGCCTCAAGGACCAGGCGCTGCTCGACAAGATCGCCGCCGACCAGAAATACGCCAACGAAGTGCTCAAGGTGAACTCGACCCCGAGCTTCTTCATCAACGGCGAGATGCTGCGCGGCGAAACCTCGCTGGAAGAATTCGCCAAGCGCATCGACCCGCTGCTGAAGAGCTGAGGCGGGAGCGCCGAGGCTCTTCTTCCTTCTCCCCTCGTGGGAGAAGGTGGCGCGGACGCAGTCCGCGACGGATGAGGGGGCTGTTGCGCGCCTCTCCTGCGCACTGCCCGCGGCACCCCTCACCCGCCTTCGACGCTTCGCGTCTCAGGCACCCTCTCCCACAAGGGGAGAGGGGAAAGAGGCGTCTCCCCACATCGTGTCGCTGAACCGCGTCATTGTCATCGAACAACGTCATTGCCGGGCTCGACCCGGCAATCCATCCTCTTCGCAAAGACTCGTCGTAGCGCGCTGACGCGCGCGATGGATGCGCGGGTCGAGCCCGCGCATGACGGGAGTGGAGGTGGCAAGCGCACTGCCTCTCCACGATCTCCGATTCAACTATCAAACAGCCAAGCGAAATTCTTCTCGCGGCTCCATCGAGCCCGAGGTGTGCACCCGTCGCTGTCACAGCGAGGGGTGGGGGCGCGCCGGTCGGCGCGGGTTGGTGGTGGTTCTCGCGATCACTTCTTGCGAAGGACCGCGCAACGCCGTTCCGGCGCGCCCACCGCGGCGGTTTTGGGCATCGGGACCGTTCTTCCGGGAACACAGCGGAGCGGGATCTCCCCGGCCTTGCTGCGCCCGTCCAGCCACGAAAGCGGCAGCCGCTCGTAGTAGCGGCGGACGGTGACCTCTGCCTCCCGGACGTGCGGGTGCGAGCCGCAACGCGCAGGACGCCGCGTCCACCCGGCTTCGCCAGCAAAGCTGGCTATCCCGGACTATCACTCCGGTCGGTTGCCCGGCCTTCGCGATCTGTCCCGCTTGTACGACGCCTCGCGAAGCGCCCCTCACGGACAGGACGACGCGGACTATAATCATAATAGGATTATTGTCAAGAGGCGATCGTGCGGGACACCAAGGCCTCGGTTGCGCAGTGCTGGGAGCGGCCCTACATTTGTTGGGTCGCAGTGCGCTGCGGAGGATCCGATGACCGACATCCTCTACTTACTTGCCGTTCCGGTTGTCGCAATGCTGATGACCGCCGGCGTGATCTGGCACAGCAAACGTCAAGCCAACGCATCTCTGCGCGCGCGATTGCGCAGCCGCCCCGAGACGACCCTGTCGGTAGCGCCGGCCGACGTGATCCGCGCCGAGCGTGATCGGGCGTGATCGTGGTCAGCGCTTGAGGACATCGCTCCTGACGATCGCCCCGGAAAACCTCTCGCCTCCGTCATTCCGGGGCGCGCGCAGCGCGAACCCGGAATCCATAACCACCGCGCTGGCGAAGCGCGCGGCGCCGCCACGGTGCGTCACCGCGAGTCCAGGGGCTATAGATTCCGGGTTCGCTCACTCCGTGAGCGACCCGGAATGACGAACGAGAGATGATCGCGCCGCGCGCGCTGAATGGCGCAGCGTCCTTACGGAAGCCGCTCCGGAGCTCGCCGCCCCTCGAAATCCCCAGCTTTCTCGCGCCTTTCCCGCAAATCCCCCCGTGGAAAAGCCCGGTTCCGCGGTTGCTCACTCTGTTCCGGGCGGCCATTGTCGCCGGCTGAATATGCCGCCGGTTGCGAGCGAATCGCGCCGCCGTGATGCCGCTATGGTATTGTGGCCCTTGAGAGATTCGCACGCGCCGCCCGAATCGCGGCCAAACGAGCATCGGACCAGATGAAACTCACGCGTCTCCGCCTTCACGGCTTCAAGTCGTTCGTCGAGCCCACCGACTTCATGATCGAGCCGGGGCTGACCGGCGTGGTCGGGCCGAACGGCTGCGGCAAGTCCAATCTGGTCGAGGCGCTGCGCTGGGCGATGGGCGAGACTTCGCACAAATCGCTGCGCGCGACCGACATGGACGCGGTGATCTTTGCGGGCTCCGGCAACCGGCCGTCGCGCAACCACGCCGAAGTGGTGATGTCGATCGACAACACCGACCGCACTGCGCCGGCGGCGCTGAACGATTCGGAGATTCTGGAAATCTCCCGCCGGATCGAGCGCGAGGCCGGCTCGCAATATCGCATCAACGGCCGCGAGGTCCGCGCCCGCGACGTGCAGCTGTTGTTCGCCGATGCCGCCACCGGCGCGCGCTCGCCGGCGCTGGTCCACCAGGGCAAGATCGGCGAGATCATTCAGGCGAAACCCGAGCAGCGCCGCCGCGTGCTGGAAGACGCCGCCGGCGTCGCCGGCCTGCATGCCCGCCGCCACGAGGCCGAATTGAGGCTGAAGGCGGCCGAAACCAACCTCACCCGCGTCGAGGACGTGATCGGGCAATTGTCGTCGCAGGTCGACGGGCTGAAGAAGCAGGCGCGGCAGGCGATCCGGTTCCGCGAAGTCGCCGCCAAGGTCCGCAAGACCGAGGCGATGCTGTATCATCTGCGCTGGCGCGACGCGAACACCGAGGTCGCCGCCGCGGCGCAGGTGCACGATCTCGGCGTCCGCGAACTCGCCGAGCGCACCCGCGAGCAGGCCGAGGCCGCCCGCATCCAGGCCGACCGCGCTTCCGAACTGCCCGGCCTGCGCGAGTCCGAGGCGCGCGCCGCCGCCGGCCTGCAGCGGCTGGTCAACGCCCGCGAACTGCTCGACCGCGAAGAGGCCCGCGCCAAGGAGCGCGTCGTCGAGCTGGAGCGCCGGCTGGCGCAGTTTTCCTCCGACGTCGCGCGCGAGCAGCAACAGGCGATCGACGCCGACGCGGCACTCGAACGGCTGCAGGCCGAGGACATCGAACTGCGCGAAGAGATTCTGGAGCGGGTCGAGAAGCGCGGCGGCGTCGACGAGCGCGTCGGCCTCGCCGAGGAAGCCCTCGGCGAAGCCGAGCGGCTGTTCGCCGAACTCACCACCCAGCTCGCCCAGCTCACCGCGCGGCGCAACCAGTTCGAGCAGGCGGTGCGCAGCCATCGCGACCGGCTCGGCCGGCTCGACACCGAGATCAGGAACGTCGACAGCGAGATCGAGCGGCTGACGGCGGAGACCAGCGGCGCCGGCAATGTCGACGAACTCGCCGAAGCCGTGGCGATGGCGCAGGAGACGCTGGCCGAACTCGAAGCCTCGGTGCAGCAGGCCGAAGCCGCGCATGTCGGCGCCCGGCAGAAGCTCGAGGGTTCGCGCGGCCCGGTGACCGAAGCCGACAAGCGGGTGCAGCGGCTCGAGACCGAAGCCAAGACGATCAGCAAGATCCTCAACGGCGAGACCAAGAATCTGTGGCCGCCGATCATCGACGGCATCACGGTCGCCAAGGGCTATGAAAAGGCGATCGGCGCCGTGCTGGGCGACGATCTCGATGCGCCGGTCGACCCGACCGCGCCGATGCGCTGGACCGATATCGGCGTGCAGGCCGACGATCCGGCGCTGCCGGACGGCGTCGAGGCGCTGAGTAGCCACGTCAACGCGCCGCCGGAGCTGGCGCGGCGTCTGGCGCAGATCGGCGTGGTGGCGAAGGAGCGCGGCGGCGAGCTGGTCGGGCTCCTCAAGACCGGCCAGCGGCTGGTGTCGCTCGACGGCGACGTCTGGCGCTGGGACGGCTTCGTCGCCTCGGCCCACGCGCCGACCGGCGCGGCGCGGCGCCTCGCCGAACGCGCCCGCCTCGTGGATATCGAGAACGACCTCGAACAGGCGCGGATCGACGCCGCCGCCAAGCGCGACGCGCTGGAGATGGCCGAGGCCGAATTGCGCAACGCCGCGCAGGCCGAAACCGCCTCGCGCGAGTCGCTCCGCGGCGCCCGCCGCGAGGTCGATGCCGCGCGCGAACGCCACGCCGCCGCCGAACGCGAGATCAACCGCCACGCCGCGCGGCGCTCGGCGCTGACCGAGGCGCATTCGCGCCTCGCCGCCGACCGGCTCGAAGCCGAGATGGCCTGCGAGACCGCCGAGAACGCGCTGGCGGATCTCGCGCCCAACGACGATGCCGAACAGCGGCTGTCTGCCGTGCGCGGCGACATCGAAAACCACCGCCGCCTCGCCGCACAGGTCCGCGCCGAGGCGCAGGCGCTGGCGCGTGAAGCCGAGCTCGCCGACAAGCGGCTGCAGGCGATCGTCGCCGAGCGCAACCAGTGGATCCACCGCAAGCAGAGCGCGGCGTCGCAGATCGCGACCGTCGAAGAGCGCGTCGCCGAGCTGACCGCCGAGCGCGCCGAACTCGACAACGCGCCGACCGTGTTCGCCGAGAAGCGCAGCGCGATCATCACCGAGATCGAATACGCCGAGAGCGACCGCCGCACCGCCGCCGACGCGCTCGCCACCGCCGAACGGGCGATGGCCGACACCGACCGCGCCGCGAAAGCGACGCTCGAACTTCTCTCCAGCGCCCGCGAAGCCTGCGCCCGCGCCGAGGAACGGATGGAAGCGGCGCGACGCCGGCTCGAAGACGTCGAGCGCGAGATCCGCGACATGCTCGAAGTCGAGCCGCAGGCCGCCGCCTCGCTCGCCGAGGTCCAGGAGGGCGTGGAGCTGCCGCCGCTCGCCGAGATCGAGGCCGATCTGGAAAAGCTGCGCCGCGACCGCGAGCGGCTCGGCGCCGTCAATCTGCGCGCCGAGGAAGAGCTCAACGAAGTCGAGACCCAGCACGGCTCGCTCGCCGCCGAGCGCGACGATTTGGTCGAGGCGATCAAGAAGCTGCGCACCGGCATCCAGAGCCTCAACAAGGAGGCGCGCGAGCGGCTCTTGGCATCGTTCGAAGTGGTCAACGGCCATTTCAAGCGGCTGTTCACCACGCTGTTCGGCGGCGGCGAGGCCGAGCTG
Organism: Rhodopseudomonas palustris; assembly: GCF_034479375.1. Classification (NCBI taxonomy): domain Bacteria; kingdom Pseudomonadati; phylum Pseudomonadota; class Alphaproteobacteria; order Hyphomicrobiales; family Nitrobacteraceae; genus Rhodopseudomonas; species Rhodopseudomonas palustris. The sequence continues at coordinate 3,346,791 of NZ_CP140155.1, forward strand.
AAGCTGATCGAGAGCGACGATCCGCTCGAGGCCGGCCTCGAGATCATCGCCAAGCCCCCCGGCAAGAAGCCGCAATCGCTGTCGCTGTTGTCCGGCGGCGAGCAGGCGCTGACCGCGATGGCGCTGATCTTCGCGGTGTTCCTCACCAACCCGTCGCCGATCTGCGTGCTGGACGAAGTCGACGCGCCGCTCGACGACCACAACGTCGAACGGTTCTGCGACCTGTTGAACGAGATGACCTCGACCACCGAAACCCGCTTCATCATCATCACCCACAACCCGATCACCATGGCGCGGATGAACCGGCTGTTCGGCGTCACCATGGCGGAGCGCGGCGTGTCGCAACTCGTCTCCGTCGACCTCGAAGGCGCGGTGGAGATCCTGGATCAGCACGTGGCGTGAGCTCCCCTCTCAGGGGCGAGGCGATCGTCGATGGAATATCTTGGGCTATCGCGCCGGCGCTTTCTTCACCCTCCCCTCGAGGGGGAGGGTCGGCACGCAGCCCGCTGTGCGGGATGCGTGACGGGGTGGGGTGAGAAGCGGGCACGGCGGATGAACTCTTCGCCACCCCACCCCGCTCGCTACGCGAGCGACCCTCCCCCTCCAGGGGAGGGTAAGACATGATCTCCCCCGCCCTCCCCGCCGAATTGAAGGCCGCGCTGGAGCAGGCGCTGCACGGGCTGCAGCGCGACGCGGCGGCGACGCGGGCGGCTGCTATCTCACAGACCTATCGCGACGGCGGGAATTCGTCGCCGATCAGGACCGCGACCGACGCGCTGGCCTATGCGGGGGCGCGGATGCCCGCGACCTATGCGGCGGTGGCGGCGAGCCTGAATGCGCTGCGCGAGATCCGCCCGGACTTCGCGCCCGCGACGCTGCTCGATGTCGGCGCCGGACCCGGCACCGCGAGCTGGGCCGCCGCGCAGGCATTCGAGTCGTTGAGCGGCTTCACGCTGCTCGATGCGAACGGCGCGCTGCGTACATTGGCGCTGACGCTGGCGCAGGACAGCCGGCTCGCGAAAGCCAACTACCAACTCGGCGACGCGCGCAAACTGCTCGGCGACGCGCCGGAGGCCGCATTGGTGATCGCGAGCTACGTCATCAACGAACTCGACGACAGCGCGCGCGACGGCTTCGCCGACGCCCTGTGGCGCAAGACCGGCGATACGCTGCTGATCATCGAGCCCGGCACGCCGGCCGGCTACGCCCGCATCCTCGCGGTCCGCGCCCGGCTGATCGCACAGGGCGCGCGCGTGATCGCGCCGTGCCCGCACGACAATGCCTGCCCGTTGCAGCCGCCGGACTGGTGCCATTTCGTGCAGCGGCTGCCGCGGTCCAGATTGCATCAACACCTCAAGGGCGCCGAACTTCCCTACGAGGACGAAAAATTCATCTACGTCGCGCTGAGCCGCAGCCCGCCGCCGTCGCGGCCCTCGCGCGTGCTGACGCAGCCGGAGCTGACCAAGGCGGCGATCACGGCGAAACTGTGCACGCCGCAGGGGCTCGCGCACGTCGTCGCGCCGCGCCGCGACAAGCCGGCCTATGCGCGGTTCCGAAGGCTGAGTTGGGGCGACGCGATCAGCACCGACACGGCACGGGAATAATCGGCGCGCGGCGCTGTTGGTGAGGACGACGCGCCCCGCGTCGCCCCGATCACCAGGAGTCACCATGTCCCGCACGCTCACGCTTTTCACCGCCGCCGTTTTCGCGCTCGCCGCGTCCGCGGCCTCCGCCATGACGCTCAAGACCGCCGACACCCCGGCCGGCAAGACCTTCGTCGACGCCAAGGGCATGACGCTCTACACGTTCGACAAGGATGCCGGCGGCAAGTCGATGTGCAACGGCCCCTGCGCCACCAACTGGCCGCCGCTCGCAGCCGAAGCCAGCGCCAAGCCGACCGCCGACATGACCATCGTGACGCGCGACGACGGCTCCAAGATGTGGGCCTACAAGGGCAAGCCGCTGTATACGTTCGCCAAGGACATGAAGCCCGGCGACACCACCGGCGACGGCTTCCTCAACGGCGCCTGGCACATCGCCAAGCCGTAAGTCATCGTCCACTCACGCCCCGTCATGGCCGGGCTCGACCCGGGCATGACGTGGGGGAAGCCCTTGCTTTGATCGACGGCGCAATAACCGAGGTCCCTCAGGATGGTCGATTCAGGCCGCCGATGCGGCTGATAGCAGGCTTTGCAATTCGGTCGGCCTGCCGAGGAACGTCGCGCGGACGGACGCGTTGCCGCCTCATCGAGGAGGCGCCGCATGCCCGAACCGTCGCCACGGATCCGCAGATTATCCGCCCAGACCGTCACCCGGGCGATCGCGCTCGCCGGCCACGGTATGATGGGCGTCGCGCTCGGCCTCGGCTTCGCGCTGCTGGCCACGTGGTCCGCCTACGGCGTCCGGCCGGTGCTGATGGCCCTCGATCCCTCAGGCTTCCGGCTCGCCGACTTCACCATCACCTGCGCGCTCGCCTTCGGAATCGTCACGACGCTGACCGGAGCGGCGCTGATCTCGAGCGAAGACGATTAGCTCGAAACGTGGCAGGTGCCGTCATCCCGAGAGCCTGCCCCGGACTTGATCCGGGGTGCGCGCTGTAGCGCGCCTCGAAGGATGCGGACGCGCGCGCTGGCGGCTCATCCTTCGAGGCACGGCGTGCCGCGCACGCCGTGCCTCAGGATGACGCGGCGCTTGGGACGAACGCCGATTTCATCAGACCGAGCTACGCCGCGGCCTGCTTCGCCCGGCTTTCGACCGCCATCTCCAGCCGCAGCGGGCTGCGGAAGGTGGAGGACGGCATCCAGTCGAGCCGGGGCTGCACCCGCGTGTAGTCCGGCACCACCTTGTGAAATTCGTCGAACGCGATCCTGATCGCCATCCGGGCGATCGCCGAGCCGAGGCAGCCGTGGACGCCGCCGCCGAAGCCGAGATGGCCCTTCGGCTTGCGCTTGAGATCGTACACATCGGCGTCCGGAAACTGCCGCTCGTCGCGATTGGCCGAGCCGTAGGCGAGACAGACGAAGTCGCCGGCCTTCATGGTGACGCCGTGCAGCGTCAGGTCGCTCTGCAGGCAGCGCTTGAACCGCTGCGCCGATGTGTTGTAGCGCAGCGATTCCTCGACCGCGTCCGGCAGCAGCGCCGGATCGGCGGCGACCGCGCGGCGGGCGTCGGCGAAATCGGCGAGATTGAGCGCCAACATGCTCATGAAGCCGCCGAGCGACTCGATGCCGGCCATGATCAGCGTCGTGGTGGTCAGCAACACCTCGCGCTCGTCGAGCCTGTCGCCGTCGATCTCGGCCATCGAGAAATGCGAGATCAGGTCGTTCTGCGGTTCGGCGCGGCGCTGCGCGATCACCTTCGCGGCGTAGTCCTGCATCCACGCATAGGCGGCGAGATGCTCCGGCCCCTTGGCGCGGCTGACGGGATCGCTCTGCACCATCAGCACCGCCTTGTCGCGCACCGTCTGCTCGTCACCGAGCGGCAGGCCGAGGGCAGCGAACAGCACCCGGACGGTGAATTTCGACGAGAAGTCGGCGATGAAGTCGAACCGCTCGCGGCCGCGCAGCGCTTCGGCGGCGTCGCGCGCGATGTCGCGCATCGGCTCGGCCAGCGCCTCCAGATTGCGCTTCATGAAGGCGTGCTGGACGAGACCACGCAGCCGGTCATGGCGCGGCGGATCGGTGGTGCCGAGCGTGGCGCCGGCGCGGCCCGGCAGCTCGGTCATCAGATTGCCCTTGGCCGAGGAGAACACCTGCCAATTGGTGCCGGCGCCGGCGACGTCGAGATAGCGCGACAGCACCCACATCTGCGCCGGCTCGCTCCAATACACCGGATGCGCGTCGCGCAGGGTCTTGTACAACGGAAACGGGTCGGCATCGACCGCGGGGGAGTAGGGATCGAAGCTGAACATTGCGGTGTTTCCTCGGGTGTTGTAGCGGCCGCTCCTCCCACCGCGTCATGGCCGGGCTTGACCCGGCCATCCACGGCAACAGGCACCGCGCTGCTTGGCTTCGTGGATGCCCGGGTCAAGCCCGGGCATGACGGTTGTTGTGGGGCGAGTTCAGCGGATCAACGAAGCGCTACGCCGCCTGCGCCAGCTTCGGCCGGTTCTCCAGCAGCATGATTCCCGACGCGGTGTTGGAGATCGGCAAATGATAGTTGCGGTGCAGCTCGTGGACGTCGCCCAGCAGCGCGCCGCGCATCGCGACCCAGTTCATCACCTCGACGCCCTGGCTGCCGGCAAGTTCGACCAGTTCGTGCGGGTCGATGCCGAGCAGGCTGTCGATGTCGCCGGTCATCGCGTCCATGCAGCGCCGGTCGAACGCGGTGTTGATGAAGCCGGCGCGCTCGCCTTCGAGCTGGTGCGACAGCCCGCCGGTGCCGATCACCACGACTTTCAGATCTTCCGGATAGCTCTCGATGGCGCGGCCGATCGCCTGGCCGAGCTTGAAACACCTGCGGAGGCTCGGCAGCGGATGCTGCACGGTGTTGACCACCACCGGCACCGCCGGAATGTCGTGCGCCCTTTCGCGGAAGAACAATTCCATCGGCAGGCTGAAGGCGTGATCGACCAGCATCTCCTGGCAGGTCACCGGATCGAACTCGGATTCCACCAGCGTCTCGATGATGTGCCACGACAATCTGGTGTCGCCCCTGAACGGCGCCATCACCGGAATGCCCCAGCCTTCGTCCTCGTTGCGATAGTCCGGCGCGGCGCCGACCGCGAAGGTCGGCATCTTGTCGAGGAAGAAATTGAGGCCGTGATCGTTGTAGATCACCACCGCGGCGTCGGGCTTGACCGCGTCGAGCCAGCGATGCGTGGCGTCGAAGCCGTCGAAGAACGGCGCCCAATAGGGGTCCTTCTGCAGGCCCCTGGCCATCGCGCCGCCGATCGCGGGCACGTGCGAGGCGGCGAGGCCGCCGATGATCGTCGCCATGAGCGCTCCCCCTTCACGAATCTCTGGCGGCCAGAAGCTTGGCCTTGAACTGTTCGACGCTCATGCCGGTCTGCAGCGCGCCGATGTCCTGCATGTTGAGGCCGAGGATGCCGGCGAATTTGGCGAGGTAGTAGGCATTGCCGCCCTCGGCGAGCAGCTTCAGCAGGTCGCGCTTCAGGATCGCGTCGGTCTGCGCCGCGGTGAGGCCGTAGCGGGCGCAATAGGCGGCTTCGTCCGCGACGAACTCGGCGCGGGCGGCGGCGGAATTGAAGGAGAAGCACATCTTGTTGAGGGCGTAGCCCTTCTGCGCCGCCTCCGGGCCGAAGATCGGCGTCCCGAAGATTTCGCGCTTGGCGCCGATGCGTTCGCGCGCCACAGCCTGATTCATGGCCGTCCCCTCCTGATCGTTTCCGATCGCGGCCGTGCGGCCGCGTTTCGCGAACGATATGCGGAGGCGGGAACCCGGGATTGAGCTGGATCAAATCAGCGGCGGGCCGCCGGCGCAGTCACGCGCGGGAGCGGCCGCGCCACCAGGCTCGGATGCGCTGCAGCATGGTGGGTTGCGCATCGCCCGGCTGCTCCAGCGCCAGCGACGGTGAAACGGTCAGCTCGGCGACCGGTTCGTCATCGGCCGGCGGCGCGGGATGGGGTGCCGGCGCGGGCGGCGACGACACGGTCCGCGCCGCGGAGTCGAGCACCAGCGGCCCGACATGGGCCAGAAACGCCTTTTCGTAGCTGCGCGACAGCCGCAGGACCGCTTCGTCCAGCGGCAGCCAGTCGATCGCGCGGATGTCCTTCATCAGCGGCCGGGTCTGCACCGGCGCCGCCTCCATCCGCCAGAAATGCACCACCTTGGAGCGGCCGCCGACCTCATAGGCGAGCGTGCCGACGAATTGGTGGACCTCGACGAGATGCCCGGTCTCCTCCACCACCTCGCGCTCGGCGGCGTCGCGCGGCGTTTCGCCGTCGTCGAGCTTGCCCTTCGGCAGCACCCAATCGCTGCGCTTGCGCATGTGGACAACGGCGAACAACGGCTCACCGCCGCGCCGCAATACAATCCCGCCCGCTGCCAGCACTGGTGCCCGCAAGGTCACATCCTCGTCCGCTGCATGAAACTGCTTGCGCAGCATATAGAACGTACCACGCCGCAGAGCGAGTGCGGCGGACATGCGCGTTGCGACTGGCGGCAGGCGCGTCGGGCGGATAGTCTGCCCGCGGCGGACGCAGAGCCGTCGCCGGGCTGATCGCGGACGCACCGCGGCGCCCCAAGAAACGAAGACGAAACGACGACGAGGACACGCGCATGACTTTTTGGGCCCCTTCCGGCATCGGCGGATCGCTGCGCCGCGAAACGCATTACGGTGACCGGACGATGCTGTGCTTCGCCGACCGCCCGCCGACGCTGGCGGCGATGGTCGACGATCTGGTGACGAAATTCGGCGACCGCCCGGCGATCGTCGACGAGGACGCCACGCTGACCTATCGCGAACTCGACGACCTCGTCCGCCGGATCGCGGCGTCGCTGGCCGGCCTCGGCGTCACGGCGGGCGACCGGGTCGCGCTGTTTCTCGGCAATTGCCGGGAATTCGTCGCCTGCGCGCTGGCCTGCAACCGGATCGGCGCGCTGCTGGTGCCGATCGGGACGCGGCAGCGCAAGGCCGAGCTGGACTTCCTGCTCGGCAACAGCGGCGCCAAGGTGCTGGTGTTCGAGGCCGAACTCGCCGCGGAGATTCCGGAGGCCGTCGACGTCCCGACGCTGACGCATCGCTTCGCCGCGCATGGCGAGGCGGACGGCGCGCGGTCGTTCGACGATCTGCTGACGGCCGCACCCGCCGACGCACCTGTTGTGGCGATGCACGAGGACGACACCGCGGTGATCCTCTACACCTCGGGCACCACTGGCAAACCGAAGGGCGCCGAGCTGACGCATCTCAGCATCCTGCATTCGGCCTACGCCTTCGCCCGCGCGCATGAACTGACCGAACGCGACCGCGGCCTGGTCGCGGTGCCGCTGTCGCATGTCACCGGCCTGGTCGGCGTCACCTACGCCACGCTCGCCGCCGGCGGCTGCGTGGTGCTGATGCGGCAGGCGTTCAAGACCGCGGACTTCCTCGCGCTGGCGAGCCGCGAGAAGATCACCTGGTCGATCCTGGTGCCGGCGATCTACACGCTGGCGGCGATGCATCCGGAGTTCGACCGCTACGATCTGTCGGCGTGGCGGATCGGCTGCTTCGGCGGCGCGCCGATGCCGGTGCCGACCATCGAGATGCTGACGAAGCGGCTGCCGCAACTGCAACTGCGCAACGCCTATGGGGCGACCGAGACGACGTCGCCGACCACGATCATGCCGCAGGCCCATTGGCGCGATCACATGGACAGCGTCGGCCAGCCGATCCCCTATGCGCAGGTCCGCGTCGTCGACGCCGACGATCGCGAGGTCGCACCGGGCGAGCCCGGCGAGTTGCTGATCGCGGGGCCGATGGTGGTGCCGCGCTATTGGCAGCGGGAAGATGCCAACGCCAGGGAGTTCGTCGGCGGCTACTGGCGCAGCGGCGATATCGGTTCGATCGATGCCGACGGCTTCGTCCGGGTGTTCGACCGCAAGAAGGACATGATCAACCGCGGCGGCTTCAAGATCTTCTCGGCCGAGGTCGAGAACGTGATCTGCGGCATCGACGGCGTGCTGGAGACCGCGATCATCGGCACGCCGGATCCCGTGCTCGGCGAACGCGTCAACGCCATCGTGGTGACCAACGGGGATGCGCGGCTGAGCGAGCGCGACGTCGCCGCCTACTGCGCGGCGCGGATGTCGGACTACAAGGTGCCGGAAAGCATCATCATCCGTTCCGAGCCACTGCCGCGCAACGCCAACGGCAAGATCCAGAAGACGGTGCTGCGGGAGACGATTGCGGAGCGGGCGGCGAGCTACGCACGGGCCTAGTCGACGCAGGTTGTGCGCACCGACTCTCACCGCCACGGATCGTCATGCGCGGGCTTGACCCGCCTGCGGGGCCGTAGCCCCTTCGGCGCGGCGTAGGCCCGCGCATCCATATCTCTTGGAAAGAGGATGGATGCCGGGTCGAGCCCGGCAATGACGATTGTGATTGTTACTTCGTCCGCGCGCCCACAATCACCTCCGCCTCTCCGTCATTGCGAGGAGCGCAGCGACGAAGCAATTCAGCACGGCACGCGCGGCCTCTGGATTGCTTCGCTGCGCTCGCAATGACGGCACAACACCGCCTTCGCCCAGCCGCGGCGCAACCTCTCCCGCAGGCGGGAGAGGGAGCGCGCGGTGCTCGGCGCGCCCTCACCCCGGCCCTCTCCCGCAGGCGGGAGAGGGGGCGCGCTGTGCCTGGGGTCTCAACTCGTTACTTTGTAGCTTCCCGCCTGATCCGCACCTGCACATCGCGCGGCTTCGCCATGTAGGGCGCCGATGTCACCAACACCTGCGCGCCGGCCTGCGCGTAGTTCGCGGCGTTGGCGGCGTTGACGCCGCCGGCGGCGGCGATCACCGGGCGCAGCGGCGTCTCGGCGAGCCGCGCGACCAGCGCCGCGACATCGGCGGGCGCGAATTTCTCGAGCTGCAGCACGTCGAAGCCGGCCACCGCCGCAGCCAGCGCCGCGTCGATCGAGGACACTTCGGTGACCAGCTTCTTTTCCGGCACGGCGGAGCGCAGCCGCGCCACGGTGGCGCCCAGCGGCTCGTCGAGAAAGTCGCGATGTTCGGCGAACACCAGGATGGTTTCCGACAGGCCGAGCCGGTGCATGCCGGCGCCCCCGGCCTTCACCGCGGCGACCGCGAAGCGCTTGGTGCCGGGCGTGTTCTTGCGGGTGCAGGCGACGGCGATCGACGGCGACACCGCGCGCGCGGCCTCGACGATCTCGCGGGTGGCGGTCGCAACGCCGGACCAGATCTCGATCAGCGTCTGCGCCACCTTCCAGCCGCGCAGCAGGCCGGACGCCGCGCCGCGCGCAATCAGGATCGGCGCGCCGGGCGCGAGCCGGTCTCCGGACGCGGCGATCTGTTCGACCTCGCAGCCGCACAGACGCAGGATCGCCGCCGCATCCTCGGCCAGCGCCAGCACCATCGGGTCGCGCGCGGTGAACTCCATCACCCCGGCTTCTGCGCCGATGCCGAGCGACTCGGTGGTGAGGTCGCCATGCGGGACGTCGTCGTCGAGCAGGCGCTCCAGTTCGGTGGTGGTGGCCGCGGGCATCGGGTCATCCTTCAGGCGGGCAATGGAGGGGTCAGGACCATTCCCGGTCGCGACCGTTGTGTCTATGATTATACAACGCTGTCGGGTTTGCGACGGCGGTATCATGTCGCTCCACGGCGAATAAACCCGTCGGATCAACGTGCTGGCCGCTCCCCCGATGGTCGGAACGTCCGGCATGGAGATTGCTGATCTGCTATCAGCGGCGACCCGCCCCGCCGACCGAAGGACGCAGGCCATGACCGAGACCCCGCCCGAGGCAGACTCCCCGCGCATCGCCGCGATCGTCTATCGCGCCGAGGACGACGTCGACGGCCTGCTGGCGGCGTTCGCGTTCGACCGGCTGCGCGCCGGCGACCGGCTCGGCGGCGTGGTGCAGCGGAACGTCAAGGACGCGTCCGGCCGCAGGACCGACATGCAACTGATCGACCTGATGACCGGGCAGGCGATCGGCATCTCGCAGACGCTCGGCGGCGGCGCCGGATCGTGCAAGCTCGACGCCGCCGGGCTCGCGGAGTCGGCGCAGGCGGTGAGCCGCGCCGTCGCGGCCGAGGTCGCGCTCGTCGTCATCAACAAATTCTCCAAACAGGAGGCCACCGGCCACGGGCTGCGCAGCGAGTTCGCCGAGGCGATCGTCGCCGGGCGGCCGCTGCTGACCGCGGTGCCGGAGAAATGCGCCGAGGCCTGGCGCGACTTCATCGGCGATGGTGGCGCCGAACTGCCGTGCACGCGCGCCGCCGTCGAGGCGTGGTGGCGCGAGGCGAGTTCGGAGCGCACCGCAGCGCTCTGCGCGCAGGGCCGAACCGGCACCACCGACCGGCAGCCCGACGACCGTGACTGGCTGTGGCGAACGATCTGCTGAGGGAGCGAGCAAATGGCTGTTCTGGTGTTCTACGAAAAGCCCGGTTGCGTCGGCAACGCGTTGCAGAAGGCGTTGCTGGTCGCGTCGGGCCACGAGCTCGATGTGCGCAATCTGCTGAGCGAGACCTGGACGCCGGAGACGCTGCGGCCGTTCTTCGGCAGCAAGCCGCTGGCTGAATGGTTCAACGCGTCGTCGCCGAAAGTGAAAGCCGGCGCGATCGACTTTGCTGCACTGACGGAGGAGTCGGCGCTGGCGCTGATGATCGCCGACCCGCTGCTGATCCGCCGGCCGCTGCTGCAGGCCGGCGACCGCCGCGAGTCCGGCTTCGATCAGCCGACCGTCGACGCCTGGATCGGCCTCAAACACACCGACATTCCGGTGACCGATCGCTGCGCAATGGAGTAGTTCGCGGCGGGCCTACCGTTATTTCGGCTTCCAGCCGATCAGGTCGATCAGCGCCGACATCCCGACATGGCCGCTGCCTTCGGCGATTTCGCTGTCGTGCTCGCGGATGCTGAGATTGTCGAAATCGCCGAATGCGACTTCGAGCAGTTCGTGGGTGTAGAGATTGTCGGCGCGGCTCGGGCCGCCGGTCTTGTAGATCAGTTGCTTCGGCCGATAGCCCTCGATCAGCAGCAACCCGCCCGGCTTCAGCGCGTCGCGGATCGCCTGGAAGATTCGCGGGCGCTGCTCTGCCTCGACGAACTGGAAGAAGATCCCGGCGATCATATCGAAGCCGCCCGGCCAGTCCCAGCTCAGCAGATCGGCGGTCTGCGTCTCGATCGTGACGCCGCGCTCGGCGGCGAGCCGTTGCGCCTTGCCCTGCGCGGCCGGCGAGAAGTCGACCGACAGCACCGACAATCCGCACTCCGCCAGGAACACGCCGTTGCGGCCCTCGCCGTCGGCGATCGACAGCGCCCGCCCCTGCTTCGGCAGGATGTCCCGGCACGACGCCAGAAACGCGTTCGGCGCGGTGCCGAACACATAGTCCTCGACCGCGAACCGGCCTTCCCAGCGGTTGAATTCGTCCGATGCCATCAGCGTCCCGACTTTCCCATCACGCAAGCACGCAGCGCAGGCTAGGCCGCGCCGGCGGTCCGGCGCAATCCCCGATCCGTCGATGGCAGCCATCGGACGCGGCCGCGGTGACATCGTCACAGACGCTTTGGCGCGGCCATGCGAGCAACCGGGCGCAGAGGCGGAGGCCGCCGACGCCAATGGGAATGCCAGGGATGACCAACATCACCATCATCGGTTCGGGCTTCGCGGCGCTCACCGCGGCCCGCGCGCTGCGCAAGCGCAAGGTCGATGCGACGATCACGATGATCTCGCCGCGGCGCGAGCTGCATTTCCTGCCGAGCACGATCTGGATTCCGGCCGGCATCCGCAGCGGCGCGCGGCTGAGAGTGCCGCTGGCGCATTTCTTCCAAAAGCACCGGATCGATTTCGTCGAGGGCTCGGTGACGGGACTGAAGGACGGCGGCCGCGTCGTCGAGACCGATCGTGGCGACTATGCGAACGATCATCTGATCGTCGCCAGCGGCGCCCGCTTCATCCGCAAGCTGCCCGGCATCGAGCATGCGCTGATCCCGTGCGAGGGCATCGCGGTCGGCGAGGAGATCGGCCGGCGGCTCGACGCGATGAAGGGCGGCACCATCGCGGTCGGCTTCGCCACCAATCCGGACGAGCCCGGCGCGATGCGCGGCGGGCCGATGTTCGAGTTCCTGTTCATCATCGACACGCTGCTGCGCCAGCGCGGCAAGCGGCCGGGGTTCCAGATCGTGTTCTTCAGCCCAGCGGCACGGCCGGGCGCGCGGCTCGGCGAACGCGCCGTCGACGGCCTGCTGCGGGAGATGAAGGATCGCGGCATCGCCACGCAGCTCGGCCGCAAGATCCTGCGCATCGAGGAGCGAAAGGTCGTGCTCGACGGCGGCGGCGAGATCGACGCCGATCTGATCCTGTTCATGCCGGGCCTGACCGGCCCGGCATGGCTGGCGAATACCGAACTGCCGCTGTCGCCGGGCGGCATGATCAAGGCCGACGAATGCTGCCGCGTCGAGGGGCTGCCGAACGTCTGGGTGGCCGGCGACGCCGGGTCGTTCCCCGGCCCGGACTGGATGCCCAAGCAGGCGCATCAGGCCGACCTGCAGGCGCTCGCGGTGGCGGCGAACATCGCCGCGGTCGAGACCGGCGCCGAGCCCGCCACGCGGTTCAAGCCGGAGCTGGTGTGCATCGTCGACACGCTGGATTCCGGCATGCTGGTGTTCCGCAACGAGAAGTTCAATTTCGTCGGGCCGAAGATGAAGCTGTTCCACTGGCTGAAGCGGCTGTTCGAACGGCATTATCTGACGACGTTCCGCTGATGCAGCCCGCCGGGAGCCGATGATGGGTGTGAAAACGATATCGCCGATCGAGGCGCAGCGGTTGCTGGACGCCGGCGCGGTGCTGGTCGATGTCCGCGAGCGCCACGAGATCGAGCGCGAGCGCATCGACGGCGCGATCGAACTGCCGCTGACCGGCTTCAGGCACGGCGACCTGCACGACGCGCGCGGCCGCAAGGCGATCTTCTTCTGCCATTCCGGCGGCCGGACGCGGATGTATGCCGGCCAGATCGCCGCCAAGGCTAACGGAATCTGCGAGCCCTATGTGCTGGGCGGCGGCATTCTGGCGTGGCGCAAGGCCGGCTTCGACACCGTCAAAGGCCCGCAACCGCCGGGCCTGTTCAAGCGCCTGTTCGGCGGCAACACCGACTGATCGTCACCGCGATCCGGACTACCGGCGCGCGGAGGTCTTCTTCGCGGCGACCGCCTTGACCGGCCGCAGCACCGTGACCTTGGCCGCCTTGCTCCGCGGCTTGGCGCAGAAGATCGCGTGAAGCGCGAGAATCAGGCTGCGGACTTCCTCGCTCGCGAGCGAATAGAACACCTGCTGGCCGTCGCGACGGGTCTCCACCAGCCGCTCGCCGCGCAGCCGCGCGAGCTGCTGCGACACCGTCGGCTGACGCTCGTCCAGCGTCGCGGCGAGTTCCGACACCGACTTCTCGCCCTCGGCGAGCAGGCACAGCATCACCAGCCGCGACGGGTTCGACAAGGTCTTGAGAAATTCGCTGGCGACCCTCGCATTGTCGCGCAGATCGCTGGTGTCGACATCCCTCAGCCCATCGGTCGATGGCCTTCGGGCTCGCTTCGGCACGGACATCAAGTTCGCCTCTTGCAGGAATAGGGAGTTGGAAATTCACCGCTCGCAGGATAATCCGACGATCGATCCGATGTTGCAACACATTGTCGTCCGAGCAAGCCTGTTGTCGCGCCACCATGGCGCGTCATCGCGCCCCGCGCGCGACGGCCCGGCAGATTCACCCGCGAGAGACCATGCAGAATCCGGAAAGTCGCTTCTATCGGTCGCACGGGCTGCGGCTTCACTACGCCGACTGGGGCAACGACACCGCGCCGCCGCTGCTGCTGATCCATGGCGGCCGCGACCACGGCCGGAGCTGGGATCATCTGGCGCGGTCGCTGCGGCCGGACTTCCACGTCGTCGCGCCGGATCTGCGCGGCCACGGCGATTCCGACTGGACGCTGGGGGGCAGCTACAGCCTGCCGGAATATGTCTACGACCTGACGCGGCTGCCGGCGTTCGAAGGCCGCGGGCCGATCACGATCATCGGCCATTCGATGGGCGGCATGGTGAGCCTGATTTATGCCGGCGCCTTTCCGGAGCAGATCGCCAAGCTGGTGGTGCTCGACGGCGTCACCGTGCTGCCGAATGCCGCGAAGCCGCCGGTGCACGAGCGCACCCGCAAATGGATCGGCCAGCTCGAGGCGCTGGAACAGCGCGAGCCGCGGCGCTATCGCGACATCGCCGAGGCCGCGGCGCAGATGCAGGCGCACAACAAGCGGCTGGCGCCGGAGCTGGCGCTGCATCTCGCCACGTACGGCGTGAAGCAGAACGACGACGGCAGCTACTCCTGGAAGTTCGATCCGTATCAGCGGGTGATGGCGCCGCACCGGCTGTGGCCGGACGATCACGTCGCCTTGTGGGGCCGCATCGCCTGCCCGACGCTGCTGCTGTTCGCCGGCGAGAGCTTTCTCGGCGACGCGGCCGCCGCGGGCATCGCCGACTACTTCCCGCAGGCCCGCGCCGAAACCGTCGCCGGCGCCGGCCACTGGCTGCAGCACGACCGGCCCGACGAGGTGCTGCGGCTGATCCGCGAATTCCTGCTCGGATAGAGCGTTTCATCGATTGATCGAAGCGGTATGGCCCTTGCCAGATGCACTGCCCCCTCATCCTGAGGAGCCCGGCGAAGCCGGGCGTCTCGAAGGATGGGGCGACAGATGATGGCCGGCGGCGCATGGTTCGAGACGGCGCTTTCGCGCCTCCTCACCATGAGGTTGTGCCTGCGGCGACTTTTCGGGATCATGCTCTCAGCGGTCGGCAAAAATCCGGTAGCGCTGCGGCTGCAGGCCGATGCGGTCGCCGACCTTGAGCGAGTGATCGCGCGGCGCGTCGATCTCGACCAGCGTGTCGCCGCCGACGCCTTGCAGCACGATATCGGCGCGCTGCATCGGGCCGAACGCGCGCACCGACTTGACGGCGCCCTCGAACACGCCGCTGCCGCTCGGCCCGACCGCGACGTCGTGGCGGCGGACGAACAGCTTCGACGGGCCGGAGGCCGTGTCGGTCGGCGCGAGGTCGAGCACGCGATCGCCGAGCCGGACGCGACCATCCTGCACCTCGACCGGCAGCACGATGGACTCGCCGATGAAGCCGTGCACGAAGGCGGAGGCCGGGCGCTCGTAGACGTCGCCGGGCGAGCCGATCTGTTCGATCCGGCCCTTGTCCATCACCACCACGCGGTTGGCGACTTCGAGCGCCTCTTCCTGATCGTGGGTGACGAAGATCGAGGTGACGTGGATCTCCTCGTGCAGATTGCGCAGCCAGGCGCGTAGTTCCTTGCGCACCTTGGCGTCGAGCGCGCCGAACGGCTCGTCGAGCAGCAGGATGCGCGGCTCGATCGCCAGCGCACGGGCCAGCGCGATGCGCTGGCGCTGGCCGCCGGAGAGCTGGTTCGGATAGCGGTCGGCGAGCCAGCCGAGTTGGACGAGATCGAGCAGATCGCCGACCCGCTTCCTGATCTCCGCCTCGCTCTTGCGGATCTTGCGCGGCTGCACCCGCAGCCCGAAGGCGACGTTCTCGAACACGCTCATGTGCCGGAACAGCGCGTAGTGCTGGAACACGAAGCCGACATGGCGCTCGGCGGCGCCGCGCGCCAGCGCGTCCTCGCCGTCGAACGCGATCGAGCCGGCGTCGGGCCATTCCAGCCCGGCGATGATCCGCAGCAGCGTGGTCTTGCCGGAGCCGGACGGGCCGAGCAGCGCCATCAGCTCGCCGGTCTCGACCCGCAGGTCGACATTGTCGAGCGCGCGGAAGCTGCCGAATTCCTTGACGATATTGCGGACTTCAATGGTCATCGGTGTGCAGCCCTTCCTCGATACGGCCTTCCAGGATTGTCTTGACGATCAGCGTCACCAGCGCGAGCAGCGCCAGCAGCGAGGCGATCGCGAAGGCGGCGACCATCTGATACTCGTTGTAGAGAATTTCGACCAGCAGCGGCATGGTGTTGGTCTCGCCACGGATGTGACCCGACACCACCGACACCGCGCCGAACTCGCCCATCGCCCGCGCATTGCACAGCAGCACGCCGTACAAGAGGCCCCATTTGATGTTCGGCAGCGTCACCCGCCAGAACGTTCGCCAGCCGCTGGCGCCGAGCGAGATCGCGGCTTCCTCCTCGTGCTGGCCCTGCTCCTGCATCAGCGGGATCAGTTCGCGCGCGACGAACGGGAAGGTCACGAAGGTCGTCGCCAGCACGATCGCCGGCAGCGCGAACAGGATCCGCACGTCGTGGGCCATCAGCCACGGGCCGACGAAGCCCTGCGCGCCGAACAGCAGCACGAACACCAGGCCGGAGATCACCGGGCTGACCGAGAACGGCAGATCGATCAGCGTGATCAGCAGCGTCTTGCCGCGAAATTCGAACTTCGCGATCGCCCAGGCGGCGATCACGCCGAACACCAGGTTGAGCCCGACCGAGATCGCCGCCGCGACCAGCGTCAGCCGGATCGCCGCCAGCGCTTCTTGCTCGGCCAGCGCATCGAGATAGAACGAAACGCCCTTCGACAAGGCCTCCGAGAACACCAGGATCAGCGGCAGCACCACCAAGACGGTGAGAAAACTCACGGCGAAGCCGATGATCAGCAGGCGCACCCAGGCCGGCTCGCTGTGCGTCGGGCGCCGCGCCGAATGTCCCGTGCCGGCAGCGGCTGCTGCGGTGGCGGCGGCGGGCTTGCGGGCGGAGCGCCGCACCGGCGTGGTCGCGACCAGCGTCATCGCGTCACGCTCCGGCCAGCGACCGGGTCTGCGCCCAATGCTGCAGCCGGTTCAGAACGAGAATGATCAGGAAGGAGAAGATCAGCATCACCACCGCAATGGCGGTGGCGTCGGCATAGCGGAATTCCGACAGCCGGATCACGATCAGCAGCGGCGCGATCTCCGAGACGTTGGGCAGATTGCCGGCGATGAAGATCACCGAGCCGTATTCGCCGACGGCGCGGGCGAAGGCCAGCGCGAAGCCGGTCATCACCGCCGGCGCCAGCGACGGCAGGATGACGCGGCGGATGGTCTGCCAACGCGACGCGCCGAGCGATTCGGCGGCTTCCTCGATCTCGACATCGAGGTCGATCAGCACCGGCTGCACGGTGCGCACCACGAACGGAATCCCGATGAACACCATCGCCAGGAAAATCCCGAGCGGCGTGAACGCCACCTTGATGCCGAGTTCGGCGAGCGGCGCGCCGAGCCAGCCGTTCTGCGCGAACAGCGTCGTCAGCGCGATGCCGGCCACCGCGGTCGGCAGCGCGAACGGAATATCGACGATGGCGTCGAAGATCCGCCGGCCGGGGAAACGATAGCGCACCAGCGCCCAGACGATCAGCACCCCGGCGACGAGGTTGACGCAGGCGGCGGCGAAGGCCAGGCCGAACGAGATCTTCAACGCGTGCAACGTGCGCGGCGCCGTCACCGTCGCGAAGAATTCCGAGGGGCTGAGTTCGGCGGTCTTGACGAACAGCCCGGCCAGCGGAATCAGGATCATCAGCGACAGCCACATCAGGGTCAGGCCGATGGTGAGGCCGAACCCGGGCAGCGACCGTCGTCGTGCGATCGCGCTCACAGTGTCACCTGCGCGCCGTCATTGCGACCTGCGCCGTCATTGCGAGGAGGCAAAGCCGACGAAGCAATCCAGTCTCGGGCGTGAGGCTTCTGGATTGCTTCGCTCCGCTCGCAATGACGTGGGGAGGCGCTGAAGATCGCCCGCATAGGCTCAGACTCGTCGAGACGCCCCCTCACCCCACCCCTCTCCCCGCGGGGGAGAGGGAGCGCGCTGCCGTTGCTGCGAAGCATGTCACCCCCAATGAGCGATCGCGTTGCGACCCGCGCGCCGCTCAGTTCTTGTAGATCTTGTCGAACACGCCGCCTTCGGCGAAGTGCTCGGCCTGCGCCCTGGTCCAGCCGCCGAAGGTCTCGTCGATGGTGAACAGCTCGACCTTTGCGAACGAATCGGCGTGCTTCTTCGCCACCTCGGGATCGCGCGGACGATAGAAGTTCCGTGCGGCGATTTCCTGACCTTCCGGTGTGTACCAATACTTCAGATAGGCATCGGCCACCACCCTGGTGCCCTTCTTGTCGACCACGCTGTCGACAACCGCGATCGGCGGCTCGGCGAGAATCGACAGCGATGGTGCCACGATCTCGAACTTGTCCTTGCCGAATTCCTTGACCGCCAGGAACGCCTCGTTCTCCCAGGCCAGCAGCACGTCGCCGACGCCGCGCTGGACGAAAGTCATCGTCGCGCCGCGGGCGCCGGTGTCGAGCACCGGGACGTTCTTGTAGATGTTGCCGACGAATTCCCGCGCCTTGTCGTCCGAGCCGTATGTCTTCAATGCGTAGCCCCAGGCCGCCAGATAGTTCCAGCGCGCGCCCCCGGAGGTCTTCGGATTCGGCGTGACCACGCTGACGCCGGACTTGATCAGATCGTCCCAATCCCTGATGCCCTTCGGGTTGCCCTTGCGCACCAGGAACACGATGGTGGAGGTATAAGGCGAAGCGTTGTCCGGCAGCCGCTTCTGCCAATCTTTCGCCAGCAAGCCCTTGTTGGCGATCGCATCGATGTCGTAGGCCAGCGCGATGGTGACGACGTCGGCCTGCAAGCCGTCGATCACCGAGCGCGCCTGCGAGCCGGAGCCGCCATGCGACTGCTTGATCTGCACGGTCTTGCCGGCTTCCTGCTTGTAGGACGCGATGAACGCCTTGTTGAATTCGGCATAGAGCTCGCGGGTCGGATCGTACGACACGTTGAGCAGCGTCACGTCCGCGGCATGCGCGGAGCTCGCGACCAGAAGGCCGGCGAACAGAGCCATCATTCGGCGAAACATTTCAGATCTCCATGGACCGGACGACGCCGTCGTCGTCAGCGGCGGAGCTGCGAAACTCAGGAATAAACCCGATCAAGTCAACGAAACCGGATTTCAATGTTGGCGTCGTTGCGACAGCAATCTGCTACGACGTCTTCATCGTGTGAATGCCGCATTCCGTCTTGCCGCGGCCCTGCCAGCGGCCGGAGCGCGTATCCTGGTCCGAATCGGCGCGGCTGGTGCACGGCATGCAGCCGACCGACAGAAAGCCCGATGCCAGCAGCGGGTGCGGCGGCAGCCTGCCGAGCGCATAGATCGCGGCGATGTCCTCGCGCGACACGTTGGCGAACGGATTGAATTTGAGCCGGACGCCGTCGGCTTCGACCACCGGGATCTCGGCGCGCACGCCGCCCTGGAACCGCTTGCGGCCGTTGAGCCACGCATCGAACGGCGCCAGCGCGCGGCGCAGCGGCTCGACCTTGCGGATGAAACAGCACTGGTCCGGATCGGAGAACCACAGATCGCGCGCCGGATCGTCGCGGTCGAGATCGGCGTCAAGCGGCTTGATCGATCGGACGTCGGTGAGCCCCAACTGATCGATCAGCGTGTCGCGATAGGCCAGCGTCTCGGCGAACAGCCAGCCGGTGTCGAGAAACACCACCGGGATCGCCGGATCGACGTCGGCCATCACCTTCAGCAGCGCCGCCGATTCGGTGCCGAACGACGACACCAGCGCGAGCCTGTCGCGGCCGACCTCGCGCAGCGCCGCGGCGATGATCTCCGGCGGCGACGCGCTGCGCAGCGCCGCATCCAGATCGCGCGCGCGGATCTCGGACGGACTCGGTGATCGCGAAGACAGGGACTGCGCCAATTCACTCATGCTCGTTACGTCCTGATCGCCGCGGCAGCCATTCAAACAGCAAAACCGCGACTGCCGGTGCCGAATGATCCGAAGGAGGATTGACTAGAATTATTTTCTATCTAAGTATCTTGCAAGCCAGATTGATAGAAAATTATTCTTCCTATTGGCGGCTTTCTTGAGAGAAATTCTATCCCTTACCAGCCTGCGGCAGAGATGATCGTTCTCCTGATGATCAAGGCGACGTCCCGGCCGCGCCATCACGACCATCCCGGCGCAATCCGGGACTGCCATTCCGGGAGCCGCGAATGACCTCTGCCGCACGCGAAACACGCATCCCAGAGCCGGTGTCCTTCGCCGATCTCGACCCGCGCGAACGGCTCCGCCCGATGGATCATCTCGACGCGCTGGAAGCGCAGAGCATCTACATTTTCCGCGAAGGTTTTGCCCGGCTGAAGAAGCTGGCGCTGCTGTGGTCGCTCGGCAAAGACTCCAATGTGATGATCTGGCTGGCGCGCAAGGCGTTCTTCGGCAAGGTGCCGTTCCCGGCGCTACACGTCGACACCGGCAAGAAATTTCCCGAGATGTACGCCTTCCGCGAGCACTACGCGAAAGAGTGGGATCTCGATTTGCGGGTCGATCCCTGCCCGCCGATCGACAGCGTCGACCCGACTTTGCCGCCGGCGGCGCGCTCGGCGGCGCGCAAGACCGAAGGGCTGAAACTCGCGCTCGCCAAATACGGCTTCGACGGACTGATCGCCGGCATCCGCCGCGACGAGGAAGCGACCCGCGCCAAAGAGCGCGTGTTCTCGCCGCGCGGCACCGAGGGCGGATGGGACGTGCGCGACCAGCCGCCGGAATTCTGGGATCAGTTCAACGCCTCGCCGCCGCCCGGCGCTCATCTGCGTATTCACCCGATCCTGCATTGGACCGAGGCCGACATCTGGGCCTACACAAAGCGCGAGAACATCCCGATCATCCCGCTGTATCTGTCGCAGAACGGCAAGCGCTATCGCTCGCTGGGCGATCAGGACATCACCTTCCCGGTGTCGTCGAATGCGTCGTCGATCGACGAGATCCTGCACGAATTGCAGACCACCAAGGTGCCGGAACGCGCCGGCCGCGCGCTCGATCACGAGACCGAAGACGCGTTCGAGCGGCTGCGCGTCGCCGGCTATCTGTGAGCTGTGACTTCGCACCAAGTGATTCCCGACAATGAGTGACGCCATGACCATCGCCGTCCCGCCCGCCACGCTTTCCACGCCGAACGGCACCACCCGCCCCTTGGTGCGCATCGTCATCGTCGGCCATGTCGACCACGGCAAATCGACACTGGTCGGCCGCCTGCTGCACGAGACCGGTTCGCTGCCCGACGGCAAGCTCGAAATGCTGAAGGCAGTCAGCGCCCGGCGCGGCATGCCGTTCGAATGGTCGTTCCTGCTGGATGCGCTGCAGACCGAGCGCGACCAGGGCATCACCATCGACACCACGCAGATCTCGTTCCGCACCCGCTCGCGCGACGTGGTGCTGATCGACGCGCCCGGCCACGCCGAATTCCTGCGCAACATGATCACCGGCGCCTCGCAGGCCGACGGCGCGGTGCTGATCATCGACGCGCTGGAAGGCGTCCGCGACCAGACGCGGCGGCACGGCTATCTCTTGCAACTGCTCGGCATCAAGCAGGTCGCCGTCGTCGTCAACAAGATGGACCGCGTCGACTTCTCGGCCGAGCGCTTCGGCGCGATCAGCGACGAGATCAGCGCCCATCTGATCGGGCTCGGCGTCACGCCCACTGCGGTGATCCCGATCTCGGCGCGCGACGGCGACGGCGTCGCCGAGCGCACCGACAATATCAACTGGTACATCGGCCCGACCGTGGTCGAGGCGCTGGATTCGCTGACGCCATCGCAGCCGCTCGATCAGCTCGCCCTGCGGCTGCCGGTGCAGGCGATCTACAAATTCGACGATCGCCGCATCGTCGCCGGCCGCATCGAGTCCGGCAAGCTGCAAGCCGGCGACGACATCGTCATCATGCCGGCCGGCAAGATCGCGAAGATCAAGACCGTCGAGAGCTGGCCGGCGACGCCGGTCGAAGGCCCGCAGGGCGCCGGCCGTTCGGTCGGCATCACGCTCGACCGCGAATTGTTCATCGAGCGCGGCGACGTCATCGCGCATGCGGGCTCGGCGCCGCGTGATACGCGACGGCTGCGCGCGCGGATCTTCTGGCTGCACGATCAACCGCTCGAAGCCGGCGCGTCGATCCTGGTGCGGCTCGGCACCCGCGAAACCCGCGCCACCGTGGTGGCGATCGAGAAGGCGGTCGATCCCGGCGATCTCGCCAGCGAGGCGGCCACCGCGATCAAGCGCAATCATGTCGGCGAGATCGACCTGTCGCTGGCGCAGCCGGTGGCGGCCGATCAGGCCGACGAATTCCCGCGCAGCGGCCGGCTGGTGATCGAGGTCGGCGGCCGGATCGCCGGCGGCGGGCTGGTGCTCAGCGTCGATAGCGGCCAGCGCGCCGCCACCGCCGACATCGTGCCGGTGGAATCCGCGCTGCGGCCGGACGAGCGCGCTGCGCGCTTCCGGCACAAGGGCGCGGTGCTGTGGTTCACCGGCCTGCCCGGCTCGGGCAAGTCGACGCTGGCGAAAGCGCTGGAGCGGCGGCTGTTCGATCGCGGCGGCTCGCCGATCCTGCTCGACGGCGACACGCTGCGCGCCGGGCTCAACAGCGACCTCGGCTTTGCGCCGCAGGACCGCGCCGAGAACATCCGCCGCCTCGCCGAGATCGCCGCGCATCTCGCCGCCAACGGCCATATCGCGATCGTCGCCGCGGTGTCGCCGGCGCTGGATGATCGCGCCGCCGCGCGCCGCATCGCCGGCGATCGCTTCCGCGAAATCCATGTCGCGACGCCGGCCGAAATCTGCGAGCAGCGCGACCCGAAGGGGCACTATGCGAAAGCGCGCGCCGGCGCGCTGCAGAATTTCACCGGGATCGGCAACGACTATCAGCCGCCGACCGCGAGCGAACTGGTGATCGACACCTCGGCGCTGACCGTGGCCGAGGCCGCCGACACGATCGAGGCGATGTTGGCGCGCAGCGGCGTGCTGGTCGACGAACTTGTCGATCTCGCCGCGAATATCTGATCGTCTTCGGCCCGCCGAAACTGATCATTCACGCCATCCGCATCCGGCAGCAGAAATCTGCCGGGGCCGGCCGCAATTAGAAATGGCTTGATCAGCGGCGGCCCCTTATCGTTTGATGGGTCCGCCCCGCACTGCAGCATCACTCCAGGAGACCGCATGGCCTTGTCGCGCATCGAGATCAACCGCCGGACCGTCCTGATGACGTCGGCCGCCATCGCCGCCAACGTGATCAATCCGATGCGGGCCTTCGCGCAGGAAACGCCGCGCAAGGGCGGGGTGTTCAACGTTCACTACGGCGCCGAGCAGCGCCAGCTCAACCCCAGCTTGCAGGCCTCGACCGGCGTCTACATCATCGGCGGCAAGATCCAGGAGCCGCTGGTCGATCTCGACGCCGCCGGCAATCCGGTCGGCGTGCTGGCGGAGAGCTGGGAATCGACGCCGGACGGCAAGACCATCACCTTCCGGCTGCGCAAGGGCGTGACCTGGCACGACGGCAAGCCGTTCACGTCCGAGGACGTCGCCTTCACCGCGCTGAACATGTGGAAGAAGATCCTGAACTACGGATCGACGCTGCAACTGTTCCTGACCGCGGTCGACACCCCCGATCCGCAGACCGCGATCTTCCGCTACGAGCGGCCGATGCCGCTCAACCTGCTGCTGCGCGCGCTGCCGGACCTCGGCTACATTTCGCCGAAGCACATCTACGAGACCGGCGATATCCGCCAGAACCCGGTCAATCTCGCGCCGATCGGCACCGGCCCGTTCAAGTTCAACAAATACGAGCGCGGCCAGTACATCATCGCCGACCGCAACGACAATTACTGGCGGCCGAACGCGCCCTATCTCGACCGCATCGTCTGGCGTGTGATCACCGACCGCGCCGCGGCGGCGGCGCAGCTCGAAGCCGGCAGCCTGCATCTCAGCCCGTTCTCGGGTCTGACGATCTCCGACATGGCGCGGCTCGGCAAGGACAAGCGCTTCATCGTCTCGACCAAGGGCAACGAGGGCAACGCCCGCACCAACACGCTGGAGTTCAACTTCCGCCGCCAGGAGCTGTCGGACATCCGCGTCCGCCAGGCGATCGCGCACGCGATCAACGTGCCGTTCTTCATCGAGAACTTCCTCGGCGACTTCGCCAAGCTCGGCACCGGCCCGATCCCCTCGACCTCGACCGACTTCTATCCCGGCCCGAACACGCCGCAATACGCTTACGACAAGAAGAAGGCGATCGCGCTGCTCGACGAGGCCGGGCTGAAGCCGGCCGCCGGCGGCAACCGCCTCACGTTGCGGCTGCTGCCCGCGCCGTGGGGCGAGGACATCTCGCTGTGGGCGACCTTCATCCAGCAGTCGCTGGGCGAAGTCGGCATCCAGGTCGAGGTGGTGCGCAACGACGGCGGCGGCTTCCTCAAGCAGGTCTATGACGAGCACGCCTTCGACCTCGCCACCGGCTGGCATCAGTATCGCAACGATCCGGCGGTCTCGACCACGGTGTGGTACCGCTCCGGCCAGCCCAAGGGCGCGCCCTGGACCAATCAATGGGGCTGGAAGGACGAGGCGATCGACAAGATCATCGACGACGCCGCCACCGAAGTCGATCCGGTCAAACGCAAGGCGCTGTATGCCGACTTCGTCACCCGCGCCAATGGCGAGCTGCCGCTGTGGATGCCGATTGAACAATTATTCGTCACGGTGATCTCGGCGAAGGCACGCAATGCCTCCAACAATCCGCGCTGGGCGTCGTCGACCTGGCACGATCTTTGGCTGGCCGAATAGCACCAACTCCGCCAAGATAGAGTCATGCGTATCCTGAATCTTGCGGGGCGGCGACTCGCCGCCTCGATCCCGACCTTGTTGCTGATCCTGATCGGCATCTTCCTGCTGCTGCAATTTGCGCCGGGCGACACCGTCGACGCGATGATGGCGCAGATGGGTGGCGGCGACGCCGCGACCGCGCGCGAGCTGCGGCAGTTCTACGGGCTCGACCTGTCGATCCCGATGCAGCTCGGCAACTATCTGTGGCGGCTGGTGCGGTTCGATCTCGGCTTCTCGTCGATCTACGGCAAGCCGGTCGCCACCGTGATTCTGGAGCGGCTGCCGCCGACGCTGCTGTTGATGACCGCATCGTTGTCGTTCGCGTTCTTCGCCGGCCTCGTGCTCGGCGTGATCGCCGCGCGCGGCGTCAACAAATGGCCCGACACGCTGATCTCGACGCTCGGCCTGATCTTCTACGCGACGCCGTCCTTCTGGTTCGGCCTGATGGCGATCGTGGTGTTCTCCGTCTATCTGCAATGGCTGCCGGCCGGCGGCTTCGAGGACATCGGCGCGGCCTCGACCGGGCTGGCGCGGACGCTCGACATCGCCAGCCATCTGGTGCTGCCGACGCTGACGCTGGGGCTGATCTTTCTGGCGATCTACTTACGCATCATGCGGGCCTCGATGCTGGAAGTGCTCAACCTCGATTTCGTCCGCACCGCCCGCGCCAAGGGCCTCGACGAGACCCGCATCGTGGTGCGCCACGTGCTGCGCAACGCGCTGCTGCCGATGGTGACGCTGATCGGGCTGCAGGCCGGCACCATGCTGGGCGGCTCGGTGGTGGTCGAGAGCGTGTTCTCGCTGCCCGGCCTCGGCCGGCTCGCCTATGAATCGGTGGTGCAGCGCGACCTCAACACATTGCTCGGCATCGTGTTCGTCTCGGCGCTGCTGGTGATCGCCGTCAACTTCCTGGTCGACCTGTTGTATGCGCGGCTCGACCCGCGCATCTCGGCCGGGACGTAAAGCGATGGATGCGATCAAGCGTTACTTCCGCAGCCCCGCCGCGATCGTCGGCCTGCTGCTGCTGCTGGTGGTGATCGGCATGGCGATCAGTGCCGGCTGGTTCTACCCGCGCGATCCCTTGTCGCTCGCCGGCCGGCCGCTGATCTGGCCGTTCAGCAATCCGCGCTTTTTGCTCGGCACCGACAATTCCGGCCGCGACATCGCAGCCCAGATCTTCCACGGCGCCCGGATCGCGCTGCTGATCGGCGGCGCCGCCACCGTGATCGCGGTAGTGATCGGGGTGCTGATCGGCGCCTTCGCGGGCTATTTCGGCGGCTGGGTCGACACCGTGCTGATGCGCATCACCGAGGCGTTCCAGATCCTGCCGAACTTCGTTTTGTTACTTGTGCTGGTCGCGGTGTTCGGCTCGACGCTGACCACGGTGACGATCGCGGTCGGCATCGTGTCGTGGCCGGCGCCGGCGCGACTGACGCGCGCCGAATTCCTCAGCTTGCGCAACCGCGAATTCGTCCAGGCCGGCCGCACGCTGGGCATGAAAGATCTGCAATTGATCCTCGGCGAGATCCTGCCCAACGCGCTGCCCCCGGTGATCGTCTATGCCAGCGTGGTGATGGCGGTGGCGATCCTGCTGGAAAGCGCGCTGGCGTTCCTGCGGCTGTCCGATCCCAACGTCGCCTCGTGGGGCAATCTGATCGGGCTCGGCCGCGACGTGCTGCGCGTGCAATGGTACGTCGCGGCGATCCCCGGCATCGCCATCCTGCTCACCGTGCTGGCGGTGTCGCTGGTCGGACAGGGCCTCAACGACGCGCTCAATCCGAGGCTCAAGGGACGATGACGGAGACCAGGCCCGCCGTCCTGACACTCGACAAGCTCAGCGTCCGGCTGCCCAAGGGCGCCGACCGCAGCCACGCCGTGCGCGACGCCTCGCTGTCGATCGCCGCCGATGAAATCCTCTGCGTCGTCGGCGAGTCCGGCTCCGGCAAATCGATCATGGCGAATGCGGTGATGCGGCTGCTGCCCGGCGGCGTCGACCTCGACGGCGGCCGCGTGCTGTTCGAGGGCCGCGATCTGGCGCAGGCCAGCGCCGCCGAGATGCGCGCGGTGCGCGGCGCCGGCATCGCCATGGTGTTCCAGGAGCCGATGACGGCGCTCAACCCGCTGCGCAGCATCGGCGACCAGATCGGCGAGATGTTCCGCATCCACACCAATCTGTCGAAGAAGGACATCCGCGCCAAGGTTCTGGCGCTGCTCGAAGACGTGCGGATCCCCGATCCGGCGCGCGCCGCCGATGCCTATCCGCACGAGCTCTCCGGCGGGCAACGCCAGCGCGCGATGATCGCGATGGCGCTGGCGCTCGACCCGAAGCTGTTGATCGCCGACGAGCCCACCACCGCGCTCGACGTCACGACGCAAGCGCAGATCCTGACGCTGATCCGCGAATTGCAGCATCGCCGCAACACCGCGGTGCTGTTCATCACCCATGATTTCGGCGTCGTCGCCGAGATCGCCGATCGCGTCGCGGTGATGCAGCACGGCGTCATCGTCGAGCAGGGCGCGGCCGACGACGTGCTGCACCGTCCGCAGCATCCCTACACGCGGCAACTGATCGCCGCGGTGCCACCCTTGACGGCGCCGCCGCCGCGGCCGATCGCGGCCGAGACTATTCTCGGCATCGACAACGTCTCCAAGACGTTCCGCACCGGCGGCTTCCTCGGCCGCGGCACGCGCGTCACCCACGCCGTGAAGTCAGTCTCGCTGCAACTGCCGCGCGGCGCCACGCTCGGCATCGTCGGCGAAAGCGGCTCCGGCAAGTCGACGCTGGCGCGCTGCATCATCCGGCTGCTCGATCCCGACGGCGGCTCGATCCTGCTCGACGGCCGCGACTGGGCGACGATGCCGCGCGAAGACGTCCGCCGCGAAACCCGCCACATGCAGATGGTGTTTCAGGATCCGTTCGCCTCACTCAACCCGCGCCACAAGGCCGAGGAATTAGTTGCGCAGGGCCCGATCATCCACGGCACGCCGCGCAAGCAGGCGATCGCCGAGGCGCGCGAGCTGTTCGCGCTGGTCGGGCTCGATCCATCGGCCGGCGACCGCCTGCCGCACGAATTCTCCGGCGGCCAGCGCCAGCGCATCGGGCTGGCCCGCGCGCTCGCACTGAAGCCCGACGTGCTGATCGCCGATGAAGCGGTGTCGGCGCTCGACGTCTCGGTGCAGGCGCAGGTGCTGCGGCTGCTCGCCGACCTGCGCGAGCGGCTCGGTCTGTCGATCATCTTCATCACCCACGACCTGCGCGTCGCCGCGCAGATCTGCGACCTCGTCGCGGTGATGAAGGACGGCGAAGTCGTCGAACACGGCCCGGCGGGCGACATCTTCAACGCGCCGCAGCACCCGTATACGCAGGCGCTGCTGGCCTCGATCCCGGGCGGCGATTTCGCGCGAAGCCATCCGGTCGAGCCGGTGGTGTAGCGCGCTTACCGATTGATCGGATCGCCAGGCAGCTTTTGAGCGCACACTGCCTCCTCATCCTGAGGAGCCCGGCGCAGCCGGGCGTCTCGAAGGATGAGGAGGCAGGTGCCGGCGGCGCATGGTTCGAGACGGCGCTTCGCGCCTCCTCACCATGAGGTTGTGCCTGTTGTAAACTCAGGGTCGCATTCTCCACCCGTCATGGCCGGGCTTGTCCCGGCCATCCACGTCTTCCAACGCTGCACGGCTCGAGAACGTGGATGCCCGGGACGAGCCCGGGCATGACGGTTGAGAGGTGGGCGCAGAATCGCATCTGGGCCTGCCTCTCAACGCTACGCGAACTACGCGATCTCCTTGCTGTCGCGATGCCGGTACAACACCATCATCAGCGGCGCGAACGGGCGGAGCAGCTCGTTGGCGGGGATCGGCACAGGCTCGGTGAACGGCAGCGCCAGCTCGCCATCCGGTACGCCGCGCACCGCTTTCGACAATTCGTCGCCGAGCGCGATCGACAGCGCGACGCCGCGGCCGTTGCAGCCGGTCCAGCCATAGGCATTGGGGCCGAGGCGGTGGATGTGCGGCAGGTAGTCCGTCGTCATGCCGATGAAGCCGTTCCAGACGTAGTCGAACCGCACCTCGCCGATCTGCGGCCATAGATTCTGCAGCCGCTTGCCGACCCGCGCCCGCAAGGTCGCGGCCTGATTGAACGGCCGGATGATCGCGCCGCCGGTGACGAAGCGGTTGCGCGCGTCGAACCGGCCGAAGATCAGCTCGCCATGCGTATCCGACATCGCCTGCCGGCCCGGGATCATGCTCTTGCGCACGTTGTCGCTAAGCGGCTGCGTCGCCATCTGCCACGACCGCACCGGCATCACCTCGCCGGCGATCGAAGGCGCCAGCGTCTTCGAAAATTCGCCCGTATAGGCGTTACTGGCGACGACCAGCGCGCGGCCGCTGAGTTCGCCCTGCGCGGTCGTGACGATCCAGCGGTCGCCCTGCCGTTCGATGCTCAGCGCCGGCGAGCGCGCGAAGATGCGGCCGCCTTGCGCCAGCACGGTGCGCGCCAGCCCGCGCGCCAGCGCCAGCGGATTGATATGGCCGCCGGTCCTGTTCTGGAAGCCGCCGAACCAGGCGTCGGAGCCGAGCATGGCGCGGATCTGGTCGCGCGACAGCAATTCGACCGGCGCGCCGAATTTCGACCATTGCCGGACGCGGCGCTCGGCGATCTTGATCCGCCCCGGCGAATGCACCGGCTGCACCCAGCCGTTCTGCTCCTGCTCGGCGTCGATGCCGTGGCGCCTCACCACGTCGAACAGGATCGAGGCGCTGTCGCGAATGAGGCCCACCAGCCGCTCGCCGGCGGCGCCGTGCTTGGCGACGATGTCCTCCGGATCGGGCCGCGACAGCGTCGGGATCACCTGGCCGTTGTTGCGGCCGGACGCGCCCCAGCCCGGCTCGGCGGCCTCGACCACGGCGACGTCGATGCCGGCCTCGCGCAGATGCAGCGCGGTCGACAGCCCGCTGAAGCCGGCGCCGATCACCACGACATCGGCCGCTTCAGTGCCGCGCAGCTCGGGCAGCTCCGGCCCCGGCGGCGTCACCGCATGCCAGAGTGAGTCCGGCCAGCGGAATTCAGTCGTCATGCTCGGATTCCTTCCAACATTTCAACAGCGCCTGATCGGGCATCCGACCTGCGTCGGGTTGCGGCACCGCGGCGATCTCGCTAGCCTTATATGCAAGAATTTTGGGGAGTTGAGCCAGCGTGTCACTGCAATATGTCATTGGAATCGATCACGCCGTGGTCATGGTCGGCGATCTGGATGCGGCTGCGGCTAATTGGCAGCGGCTCGGCTTCACGCTGTCGCCGCGCGGCACCCACAGCCCCGCGCTCGGCTCCGGCAATTACACCATCATGTTCGGGCAGGACTATATCGAGCTGCTCGGCATTCTGAGCCCGACCGAGCACAACGCGCCGAGCCGCGCCTTTCTCGCCGAACGCGGCGACGGCATCGAGCGGATCGCCTTCACCACCACCGATGCGGCCAAGGGCGCCGACGAGCTGCGCGACCTCGGGCTCGACGCCGTCGGGCCGATCGATTTCGGCCGGCCGGTGCCGCTGCCGGGCGGCGGCGAGGGCGAGGCGCGGTTCAGCATCTTCCAGTGGCCGCTGACCGAGGCGCCCGCCGGGCTGCGGATCTTCGCCTGCCAGCACCACACCCGCGATACCGTGTGGATTCCGGAATTGCAGCGCCACGCCAACGGCGCGACCGGTCTCGTCCGGGTGATCGTCACCGCGCCGCGGCCGGAGAGCGACGCCCGCCACCTGCTGCGGCTGATCGACGGCGAGCAGTTTTCCGAACCCGACGGCAGCGTCGTGGTGCCGTCCGGCTCGGACCGCGCCGAATTCGCCTTCGTGGCGCGTGATGTGCTGGCGCAGCAATATCCCGGCGTGTCGCTCGACGGCGTGCCGGAGCGCGGCGGCGCCGGGCTGATCATCGCGGTCGCCGATCTGGCCGCGACCGAACAGGCGATCGGCGCCGCCGGCGTCAGGATCGGCGACCGTCTGGTGGTGCCGCCGCGTGCGGCCAACGGCGTGCTGCTGGTGTTCGTCGCGCGCTGAGCGCACCGCTCGACCGCCCCGCGGTCGCAGCTTCGATCCGCACCGCGACGCGCACGCGCGTCGACGGCCTGCATTGATCCGACACAAAATTCTCCGCGACGAAATCGTCCCGTCCGCGACGTTTCGCCGATGCAACCCTGCAGGGCATAACGCACTTATTTTCCTGAACCGATTGACTGCACGCCGACATCTGGCAGGATTTCCGTGTTCGATCCGGTTCGGGTCGAATCGCGGGATTTGACGGAGCAGCTTGCGCCGCGGATTGAATCGCTAAAGCGCCACGACGTGGTTCGTGGGCTCCTGATTGTTGGAGATGCACGCATGACCGAAGGTCGCACGAATCACGCGAGCGGAACGGAACTATCTGCCGATTGTCTGCGTTGCTGCCGCTGTCGAGGCTCACTCGACTGACGTCCAAAGCGCGCAAGCGTCATCACCATTCATCGATCGCAGATTTCCGGGAGCGCTGGCTTTGCCAGTGACTGATCATGTCCGACGCCTACGTCATCGAAGTGAGCTCACGCACCGCGGGCATCGTCGTCCGCGACGGCCGCAATTTCTGCTTCTTCGCCGCACATCGCGACTTCGACAGCCTCGAGCGGCAGTCGTTCGGCTCGCTGGTCGCTGCGCACAAGGCCGCGATGCGCTGCGCCGAGGAGAGCCGCAGCCTGCGCAGAGCCGCGGCGTGACGCGCTGAGTGCCGACGCGGGCCTCAGTCCCGCGCCGGCTCGACCCGCCGGGTTTCCGGCATCAGCAGCCACACCACGAGGAATCCGACCGCAGCGACCGCGGCCAGCCCGGTGAACGCCGCCGGGCTGCCGAACTTGTCCGCGACGAAGCCGGCGGTCACGGTGCTGAGCGACGCGCCGATGCCGCTGGCGGTGCCGACGACGCCCTGGGCGAAGCTGAAATGGCCGCTGCCGAACGCGACATCGGCGATGATCAGCGGCACCAGCACGCTGAACACCGCCGCCGTGACGCCGTCGAACAATTGCACCGCGACCAGCAGATACGGATCGGTCACGGTCGCGAACAGCAGCCCGCGGATCGCCAGCGCGCCGAAGCCGGCGAACAGCAGCGGCTTGCGGCCGATCGATTGCGCGAGGCGCCCGACCGTCGGCGAGAACAGCGCGACGATCGCCTGCGGAACCACGATGCAGAACGCGATCAGCGCCGGCGCGGAGTCGCTCGAGCGGGTGGTGACGGCGCTCGCCATCAGCGGCAGCATCGCCGCATTGGCGAGTTGCAACGTCAGCATCGCGCCGGCGAACACCAGCAACGGCCGCTGCCGCAGCAGGCTCGCGAGGCCCGCGGTGCGAAAGCCCGCCGGCGCCTGCCGCGCTGCCGCGCCATGCGCCTGGGCGGAGTCGATTTCATGTCCCCTGATCCGCGACAACGCGATCAGCGTCGGGATCACCAGCAGGCAGGTGACGAAGAACACCGAGCGGCTCGACAGCAGATAGCCGACCGTGCCCATCACCGCGGCGGCGACGCCATTGCCGAGCGAAGCGCAGCGCGCATTGCGGCCGAGACGTTCTCCAATAGCATAGCGGCCGACCAGCCCGAGGCTGATCGCCGCGATCGACGGCCCGAGCACGCAGCTCGCGGCCGCGTGCAGCGTCGCGGCCAGCATCACCACCGGAAAGATCGGCATCGCCGCATAGGCCAGCGCCGCGACGCCGATCGCCGCCACCGCAAAGCCTGCGACCTTCCGTTCGTCGCGCGCGGCGTCGACGATGGCGCCGCCCGGCATCTGCCCGATCAGCGAGATGATGCCGCCGACCGACAGCACCAGCCCGATCTCGACCTGGGTCCATTTCTGCGTGGTGAGATACACCGCGATGAACGGGCCGAAACCGGTCTGCACGTCGGCGAGAAAGAAGATGAACCAGTCGAGCCCGCGCTGGCTCTGTTGCGACGGCGCGCGCGGTGGATCCGGCGCAACCTCGCGCGCGGCGCTATCGTCGGCGCGCGGCGCGGCCTCGTGATCGGGAAGCGGCGTGCCCAGCCTACTTCTCCGGGCCGAACTCGAGCGGCGACAGCTTGCCCGAGGCGCCGAGCACCACGACGAGCTGATCGTCCTTGTATTCCGGCGCCGCGCGGACCTGATCGCGCGTCAGCCCCAGCGAGATCTTGTCCTCCTTCCTGGCAATCGCGGCGAATTTCAGCGCGGCCCAGTCCACCGCGATCTTGCGGCTGCCGACGCCGAGGAAGCCGCCGAAATCGATGATGGCGGCGCGCGGCTTGCCGTCCTTGTCGACCACGATATCGACGATGCGGCCCATGTCCTCGTCGGCGGCGCTGCGGACTTCGCGGCCGAGCACGCCGCGGGCATCGTCGGAACTGATCACCGTCACCGACGGCGGATCGGCCTTCGCCGGGGCGGCCGGCCTGACCGGCTCGGCCTGTTTGGGCGGCTCCGGCGGTTTCGCCGGCTCGGCCGGATCGGCGCGTAGTCCCGCCGAGACGACGCTGGTGATCACCACGATGACGAACGCAGCACTGAACCGGATGTGCATCGAGCCTCTCCACGATGGCGCGCCGGGCGCCTGAGCGAACCGACCGCGGCCCTCAGCGGGCCAGGACGATCGAAACCTGAACGCGTCCGTCGGTGCGCAGCACCTCCATCGAAACGCCCTCGCCGTGCCGCCGGATCCGCAGATCGACGCTGGAATCGCCGAGACGCAGATCGCGCAACACGACCTCGTTGAGGAACGCCGGCAGCCGCGGATTGACCAGACGGATCTCGCGGCGGTCGGCGTTGAACTGCACGCCGAGCGCGGCCTCGAGCAACGTGAACGCCGTCGCGCTCGCCCAGGCCTGCGGCGCGCAGGCCACCGGATACAGCGTCGGGCCGCGGCGGCGCTCGCGCTGGAAGCCGCAGAACAATTCCGGCAGCCGGCGCAGCTCCATATAGGACGCGGCCTCGAACAGCCCCTTGAACACTCTCTCGACCGCGGCCTTGAAACCGTAGCGGGCGAGCCCGAGCACGATCAGGGCGTTGTCGTGCGGCCAGATCGAGCCGTCGTGATACGACATCGGATTGTAGCGTGCCTCGCCGCAGGCGATGGTGCGGATGCCCCAGCCGGAGAAGAAATGCGGCCGCATCAGATCGGTCGCGACCAGCCGCGCGCGATCGGGCCGGACGATGCCGGTGAACAGCAACTGCCCGGCATTGGAGCTGCGCACCTTGCAGGGCCGCTTGGCGCCGTCGAGCGCGAGCGCATAGGTGCCGAGCTCCTCGCACCAGAAAGCCCGCTCGAACTGCGCCGCGAGCTGCTCGGCCTGCCGTTCGAGCTGCTCGGCCCGCGCCACCAGGCCCAGCCGATGGGCGCAGAGCGCGGCGAGCCGCTTGCCGGCGAACACGTAGCCCTGCACTTCGGCCAGCGCGATGCTGCCCTCGGCGAGCTTGCCGTCGGCGTGGAAGATCGCGTCGTAGGAGTCCTTCCAGCCCTGATTCTGCAGACCCTGATCGGTGGCGCGCTGATACTCGACGAAGCCGTCGCGATCCGGATCGCCGGGGCCGTCGATCCAGCCGAGCGCCTTCTCGATCGCCGGCCACAATTCCTTCAGCGTCGCATCGTCGCCGGTGCGCTCGACATAGAGGCCCGCCAGCATCACGAACAGCGGCGTCGAATCCACGCTGCCGTAATATTGCGCGAACGGCACCTCGCGCAGCGCCGCCATCTCGCCGCCGCGCATCTCGTGCAGGATCTTGCCCGGTTCGGCATCGTTGAGCGGATCGACTGTGGTCGCCTGATGCGCCGCGAGCCGGCGCAGCACGCCGCGCGCGATCCGCGGGTCGATCCACAACATCTGCAGCGCGGTGATCAGCCCGTCGCGGCCGAATGTGGTCGAATACCAGGGAATGCCCGCATACGGATAGCGGCCCTGCGGCGTCTCCGTGGTGAGAATGTTGAGGTCGGCCATCGCCTGGCACAGCACCTCATTGAAGATGTCGTTCGACGTCTCGACGGTGGTGACGCCCAGCGTCGCCTGCCGCATCTCGCGCCGATGCGCCAGCAGGCTCTGGAAGAACGGCATCAGCTTCTGCGTCGCCGGCCTGTTGCAACTCACGGCCAGGAATACCGACGCCGTCTGCTGCGGCGCCAGCGTGAACTGATACACCGCGCGGTTGACCTCGAGCCGCGCCGGCGCCGGATCGAAGTGCATCGCGGTGCCGCGGCTGGTGTCGTCGAGCCCGCGATAGTCGAACGCGACGTCGCACGGCGACAACCGCCGGCTCACGCGCTCGCCGCGCCGCCGCCGGACGCTGCCGCGCACCTCGAACAGATCGGCGAAGTCTGTGTCGAAATCGAGCGAGAGCTCGAAGCTGGCTTCGGCATCGCCGTGGTTCTGCAGCCCGATCCGTTGAAACGCCGTGCCGCGCCACAGGAAGATCGTGCGCACGATGTGCATCAGATCTTTCGCCAGCACGAGGCGGCCGTTGCGATAGATGTCCGGATTGGTGAGGTCGACGGTGAGCGCCGAATTGTCGTCGCGCAGATTGGAGCCGAGCAGCAGCGGCTGCATGTCGTCGAGGCGGAGCTGCAGCCGCGCGAGATAGCGCGTATCGGCGTTGAACAGCCCGTCGCTGCCGCCGGCCGCCGCGCCGATATCGCCGTGGCTGTCGAGCACCAGGAAGGTGTCGTCGTGTTTCAGCGCGGTGCGCGGGCGCGACGGGCCGGTCATCGGAATGTAGAACGGCGATTCCGCCGCCGGAGCGACAGCGTCTTCGGGAATTGATAGCGGGATCACGTCGGACAGCATCGATCGACCCTAACTGCGTCTAGACGACGCGACCGAAGTCGCAGGAGACGCAAACGCGACGGTTTCAGGCGACATTCGTCGCCAGCCGGCTGATCTCGCGCGCAACCAGGTCACGATACGGGCCCTGGCCCTGCATCAGCCGTTCCGGCGCCCCTTCTTCGATGATCCGGCCGCCCTGCATCAGGACGACCCGATCGAAATGGCGCAAGGTCGCGAGTCGGTGCGCGATCGCAATCACCGTACGCCCATGCATCAGCCGAGCCAATGCCTCGCGAATGGCTTCTTCAGAATCCGAATCGAGCGCCGCGGTCGCTTCGTCGAGGAGCAGGATCGGCGCGTCCTTCAGGAAGGCGCGCGCGATCGCCAGCCGCTGGCGCTGACCGCCCGACAGCTTGACGCCGCGATCGCCGACCATGGTGTCGAGCCCTTCCGGCAGCGTTTCGACGAAATCGCACCTCGCCGCGACTGCGGCGCGCAGCACTTCCTCGTCGGTCGCGCCGGGCCGGCCGTAGCGGATGTTGTCGCGAATCGAGCGCTGGAACAGCGAAATGTCCTGCGGGACCACCGAGATGGCGTCGCGCAGGCTGTGCTGGGTGACGCGTGAAATATCCTGACCATCGATGGTGATACTGCCGCTCTCGACGTCGTAGAAACGCTGCAGAAGCACGAACAGCGTCGACTTGCCGCCACCGGACGCGCCGACTAATCCGACACGCTCGCCGGCGTTCAGCCGCAAGGTGAAGCGATCGAACACCTTCGAGCCTCCGGGATATTGGAACGAGACATTGTTGAAAGTGATCGCCGCTCCGGCCCGCACCAGCGGTTCGGCCTCGGGATGATCGCTGAGTTCGTGCGGCACCAGCAGCGTCGCGACCGCCTCGGACAGCCGCGCGACGTGCTGGGTGACGTCGACCAGCGCCACCGCGAGGTCGCGCGTGGCGTGCAGGATCGACAGGCCGAGCGTACAGATCAGCACCACGTCGCCGGTCGAGGCGCCGCCGCGCTGCCACAATTGAATCGCCCAGGCCAGCAGCGCCACCGTCAGGATCACGGTGATCACGGCGTGCAGCAACCGCAGCCGCTCCAGATAGCGCAGGCTGCGGCCGCGGGCATTGACCTCGAGATTGACCGTATTTTCGAACCGGGCGTGCTCGTAGCCCAGCCCGCAGAACGCCCGCACCAGCGGCATGTTGTTGATGACATCGACCATTTCGCCATCGACAGTGGCGGCCTTGTCGGCGAATTCGTCGTGCAGAGGCTTGCCGTCGGCGGCGAGCTTGAACACCAGCGCCATCAACAGCGCCGCGGCGATCGACAACGCCAGCGCCATCTTCACGCTGACGGTCGAGATCAGCGCGATCGCCAGAAAGGTCGCGACGAACGGCGGCATCACGTTCCAGACGAACATGTTTTCGATCGTGAACACCGCATTCGACGTCGCCGTGATGCGGCTCGACAGCATGCCGGGCAGACGATCGGAGAAGTAGCTCGGCGCATGGCCGGTCAGATGCCTGAACATATCGCGCCGCAGATCGGCGGTGACGCCCGGGAAGGTGAAGCTCGCGACCCAGCTCGCGACCCGCCACAACAGATTGTCGGCGGCGATCAACGACACCAGAAAGATGAAGCCGAGCCAGACCACGCCGGACTGGCCCTTGGTGAGGCCGTCGACCAGATACTTCACGCCGTATTGCGTGCCCACCGAACAGGCGACTGCGAGC
Organism: Rhodopseudomonas palustris; assembly: GCF_034479375.1. Taxonomy (NCBI): domain Bacteria; kingdom Pseudomonadati; phylum Pseudomonadota; class Alphaproteobacteria; order Hyphomicrobiales; family Nitrobacteraceae; genus Rhodopseudomonas; species Rhodopseudomonas palustris. The sequence goes on from NZ_CP140155.1 coordinate 3,383,630, forward strand.
AGAACGCTGCCGAGAATGATCGAATGAGTGCCTGGACGTTGGGCGACATAGCGCAGGATGAAGGCAAAGGGACGCCGAGAGTAACCCGAAAGCGTGTCCATAAAAGTCCCTCTCCTCAACGCATCTTCGCCAAGGTCGCGCGCGATAGATCACTACGCGGGCGACGGCGACCGAGTTCCATGCACGGAGCGCAACAGGACACCGAGATGTGGCACTAACGAGACGGGAACGTGGAAGAAGCTTAACGCTCCAAAGGAACTTCGCATCTGCGAAATCGTTCCCGTCGCGGCAATGCCGGTGCCACTCGATTGAAGTCGACGTCCTATCGCCGAAACCCATGTTCAAAGCTCCAACAAACAGTAAACATAGGAGACCAGTCGATGCGCATCGCGCAGGTTGCTCCGCTGACGGAGGCGATTCCGCCCAAGCTTTACGGCGGCACTGAGAGAGTCGTGCATTGGTTGACCGAGGAGCTCGTCGCTCTCGGACATGACGTGACACTGTTTGCGAGCGGCGATTCGACGACGACGGCAAAACTGGAGGCCACATGGCCTCGCGCGCTCCGCCTCGACGGCGCGGTCCGCGATCCGAACGCCCTCCATATGGTGATGCTGGAGCAGGTCAGACGACGTTGTGACAACGAAGAATTCGACCTCCTGCATTTTCACCTCGATTACTATCCCTGGTCCCTCTTCCACCGCCAGCCGACACCTTTCCTCACCACGCTTCACGGCCGTCTCGACCTTCCCGAACATCAGCCGGTGTTCTCGACCTTCTCCGACGTCCCGGTGGTTTCGATTTCGGATTCGCAGCGGCGCCCCGTTCCCAAGGCGAACTGGATCCGCACCATCCATCACGGGCTGCCGGCGGATCTTCTGAAGCCGCTGGTGCGCAAGACGGACTATCTCGCCGTGCTGGGACGAATTGCGCCGGAGAAGGGCGTCGACCGCGCGATCCGGATCGCGATCCGCGCCGACATCCCGCTGAAGATCGCCGCCAAGGTCGACCGCGCCGATCAGGACTATTTCGACCAGGTGATCGAGCCGATGCTGCATCATCCGCTGATCGAGTTCGTCGGCGAGATCGGCGATCACCAGAAATCGGAATTCCTCTCGGGCGCGCTCGGCCTGCTGCTGCCGCTGAACTGGCCGGAGCCGTTCGGCCTGGTGATGATCGAATCGATGGCCTGCGGCGCGCCGGTGATCGCCTACAATCGCGGCTCCGTTCCCGAGATCATCGAAACCGGACTGACCGGCTTCATCGTCGAGGACGAGACCAGCGCGGTGGCGGCCGTGCATCAGCTCGCGGATCTCGACCGCTCTGCGATCCGTGCCCGGTTCGAGGAGCGTTTCACCGCGCGGCGGATGGCGCTCGATTATCTCGCGGCGTATCGCGGCTTGGTCGCGAAGGCGAAGCCGCCGCGGATCAAGCTGGTGTCGGCCGAGTAGCGGCCCGACGTTTCGTCGAGCTGAACTTTCTCACTCAGTCGTCATGCCCGGCCTTGTGCCGGGCATCCATCTCTTTACCGCGTATCGAGAAACAAGACGTGGATGGCTGGGACGAGCCCGGCCATGACGGTTTGTGGATGTGGACGACCCCGCAGGTCCCCGGCGCGCGTGTCAGCGCTTGGCCCCGATCCGGCAGTTATACGCCTTGCGGAAGCCGGCGGCCCGGGCGTCGTCCTCCGAGCAGAACCAGCGGTTCAGCTTGATCAGGGTGGCGTAGCTCGGGCAGCCCGGCAACTGATAGACGCCGACATTGCCGGTGATGCGGGCGCGCTTGGCGAGCTTGCCCTTGATGGTGCAGCCTTCCGGCCTCGCCGGCATCTCGGGAAACAGCGCCGAACGGGTCTCGGCCTGGCGATCGTCGCGGCAGGCGGCGCCGCGCAGCGGCGCGTCCTTGTCCCATCGCCGGAAGTTCTGCGGCGCGACGAAGCAGCCTTTCCACAAGCCGGTGTGATCGTCCATCGCCTTGGACTGATCGGCAGCGAAGCGGCCATTGGAATCGGAATTGAATGCGAGCCCGGCCTGCACCAGCCGCTGGCTCAGGCCGAGATCGTCGCCGGCGATGGTGCAGGCGCCGATTCGGCGTCCCTTGAACACCGGATCGGGGCCGAGATCGCGGCAGGTGACGTTGCGGCCGGCGATCAGCTTCGCAGCGGCGTCGCGGGCCTCGACCCCGCAGGCGGAGGGATCGGCGAATTCGCTCAGGCAACGCTGGTCGAGCTCGGGGGCGTCGACGCCCTCGAGCCGATAGGTGGCGCCGCCGAGCTGCAGCGTCGCAGCGTCCTTGACGACCACGTCGGCCGCAAAGGCCGGCGCGCCGAACAGCAATACCAATGCAACGATGACCGCAACCATGCCCCGCTCCGCGCCTTCGGCTTCCCGCGGCATGTTTTATCGCGGCCCTATCAGAATGCCATAGCGCAATTCACGACGATCGCCTGCGGCGATCATCGTCCACCCGGAGCGGCATCGGATCGACGGCGTGGGGTCGATCAGTAGCCGTAGTCGCGATAGATCGAGTCCCAGAACGCCGGCGGCGGCGTCCGGCGCCATTCGCCGACCGCCCTGTATTGCGGCCCGCAGCCGCCACAGGCGCCGGTCGGAACCAGATGCTGGACGTATTGCGGCGGCGCCTCGACCCAGATCACCGGCGGCGCCTGCGGAATCCCGATCGGCCGCGGCGCGTAATAGGTGACCGGCGCGGGCGCGGAGCGGTAAGCCGGACGATAGGTCGGAGGCGGATAGTCCGCGGCCATCGCCGCCGTGGCTGTCACCAGACCCGCAACCAAAGGAACCAGAAACCGGACTGTACGCACCGACGCTACTCCGAACCGAACCGATGCAGCACGCTCGCACGATATCGTAAACAAAGCCTGCAGACGGCTTGCAGGCCGGATCGGCCGCTCGACCTGCGGCCCGTACTCGTACCAGCCGCCGTATTAACGACTGGGCGAGGTTTGCCCGGCAATCTCAATCGGAACAATTCGACTCGAATTGTCCGGGCCGATGCAACGGGCCGGGAGCGGCTCGTTCAAACTGTGGCACGGACGCCGCGTCAACCAAGACCGTGTCCGAACGCGTATCGCAAATTCACCCCGATCCAGGATGCTGTCGGCACTGCTCATTCCCTGACCCTTTTGGCACGCCCGCGCCGTCACCAGCCTCCCACCGGGAGCACTGGGTTGCCGAAGGCTGCGGCGCAATCCGGAATCGCCGTCATGAGTCTTCGTACGCGCATCACGCTCGCTTTGATCGCCGCTTCGGTGCTGACCGCGGCCGTCCTGCTGATCGGATCGATCACCACCATCGGCGACATCATCCGCCGCGCCGACGACCGCGAACTGCGCGGCCACTACGACGCGGTAATCTCGCAACTCGCCCAGGAGGCGCGGCAGGCCGCGGCGATGAGCGCCGTCGTCGCATCGATGCCCAGCGCCCAGCAGGCGCTGGCGCGGGGCGACCGCCAGGGGTTGTTCGACCTCTTCCTGGCGGGCTTTCCGTTTCTCAAATCGCAATACGGCGTCGATCAGTTCCAGTTTCACGTGCCGCCGGCGACGTCGTTCGCCCGCATCCACCAGGCCCAGAAATTCGGCGACGATCTGTCGGGCTTCCGCAAGACCGTGGTCGAGGCCAATCGCGAGCGCAAGCCGATCGTCGGCCTCGAGTCCGGGGTCGCCGGGCTCGGCATCCGCGGCGTCGTGCCGGTGGCGCATGACGGCAAGCATGCCGGCACCGTCGAATTCGGCCTGACCTTCGGCCAGGGCTTCTTCGACAAGTTCAAGCAGGAGCGTGGCGTCGACATCGCGCTGCATCTGGCCAGGCCGGACGGCTCCCTCGCCCCGGCGATCGGCACGATCGGCGGGCAGAGCTACTTCTCCGCCGCCGAAATCCGGGCATCGGCGAGCGGCGCCGTGGGGACGCGGCAGGGCCAGGACGCCGGCGGCAAGCCGGTGGCGATGCTGCTCGGCCCCGTGAAGGATTTCTCCGGCCGGCCGATCGGCGCCATCGAGATCGCGATGGACAACAGCGAATACGCGGCCGCCGCCACCAACGCCTATCTGCTCGCCGGTCTCGCCTCGATTGTCGCCTTGGTGCTGGCGGCGGTCGCCGGTTTCGTCATCGCCGGCGGCATCTCGCGACCGATCCTGTCGCTGTGCGAGGCGATGCGCGGCCTCGCGGGCGGCGATCTGTCGATAGGGTTGCCGCCGCACAAGCGCGGCGACGAGGTCGGCCAGATGATCGACGCGGTCGGCGTATTCAAGGCCAACATGATCGAGACCGAGCGGATGCGAGCCGAACAATCCGAACTGAGGCGACGCCAGGCGGCGCAGCGCCGCGAGGAGATGCACGGCCTCGCCGAATCGTTCGAGGCCGCGGTCGGCCGCATCGTCGAGACGGTGTCGTCGGCCTCGACCGAACTCGAAGCCTCCGCCGGCGCGCTGACCGCCACCGCCGACCGCTCGCTCGACATCGCCACCGCGGTCGCGGCGGCGTCGGAGGAAGCGTCCACCAACGTCCAATCGGTCGCCTCCGCCACCGAGGAGATGACCTCGTCGGTCGGCGAGATCGGCCGCCAGGTCCGGGAATCGGCGCAGATCGCCCGCGACGCGGTGAGCCAGGCCGAGACCACCAATGCCCACGTCGCCGAGCTGTCGCGCGCCGCGGCGCAGATCGAGAGCGTGGTCGAACTGATCAACAAGATCGCCGGCCAGACCAATCTGCTGGCGCTCAACGCCACGATCGAAGCCGCGCGCGCCGGCGAGGCCGGCCGCGGCTTCGCCGTGGTGGCCGCCGAGGTCAAGGCGCTGGCCGAGCAGACCGCGACCGCCACCAGCGACATCGCCCGCTACGTCGGCAGCATCCAGAGCGCGACAGGGGAATCGGTGGCGGCGATCGGTTCGATCGGCCAGACCATCACCCGACTGTCCGAGATCGCGGGGGCGATCGCGGCGGCGGTCGAACAGCAGGGCGTCGCCACCCGGGAAATCTCGCGCAACGTCCACCACGCCGCCGAAAGCACCCACCAGGTCAGCGTCAATATCGCCGAGGTGCAGCACGGCGCCACCGAGACCGAACTCGCCTCCACCAGCGTGCTCGCCGCGGCGCATTCGCTGTCGGAAGAGAGCAACTGCCTGAAGAAGGAAGTCGAGAACTTCCTGCATTCGATCCGCGCCGCCTGAACGGCGCCGTCCCGGCCCGCCGGCATGGCGGGTCCGACTCCGGGTCGCTTCCCGTGGGCAGGATCGCTTGCTACAAGACCGGCATCATGACCGACAATGCCAACGAACCGCGCGCGATGTCCTTCGCCGACAAAGCGCGCATGATCCAGCTCCGCCGCTCGATTCACGGCGGCATCCTCGGCCTGCAGCTCGACCGGTTCGAACCGGGAGAGGCCTGGAGCAGCCTGCCGTACCATCCGGTGTTCGTCGGCGACACCCGCACCGGCGTCATCCATGGCGGCGTCGTCACCGCGATGCTCGACGAGAGCTGCGGCATGGCGGTGCAGCTCGCGCTGCCGAGCACGCCGGCGATCGCCACGCTCGACCTGCGCATCGACTATCTGCGGCCCGCGACGCCCGGGCAGGCGATCCGCGCGCACGCGCATTGCTACCACGTCACCCGCTCGATCGCCTTCGTGCGCGCCACCGCCTATCAGGATTCCGAGGCCGACCCGATCGCCAGCGCCACCGCGATGTTCATGATCGGCGCCAACCACACCGACATGCTGCGACAGACGCCGAAGGTGAGCTTCGAGACGCTGCCGCCGCTCGAAGCCCCGGAGGATCCCGACGGCGCCGACGGGCCGCTGGCGATCAGCCCTTACGCGCGCTTCCTCGGCATCCGCGTCGACGCGAACGCGCAGCCGGTGATGCCCTACGATCCGAAGCTGGTCGGTAATCCGATTCTGCCGGCGCTGCACGGCGGGGTGATCGGCGCGTTCCTGGAAACGGCGGCGATCGTCAGCGTCCACCGCGAGATCGGGCTGTCCACCGCGCCGAAGCCGATCGGCCTGACGGTGAACTATCTGCGCTCCGGCCGCCCGCTGGACACCTACGCCAGGGTTTCGATCGTCAAGCAGGGCCGCCGCGTCGTCGCCTTCGAGGCGCAGGCCTATCAGGCCGATCCCTCGAAGCCGATCGCGTCCTGCTACGGCCATTTCAAGCTGCGGGCGACGGCTGGCTGAATGGTGCGCCTCGCCTGATCGGCGTGCGCGCCGACATCGCGCATCAGGCCGTCCGCCCGCCTTCGATCAGCCGCCAGACATGGCGGGCGATCATCAGGTCCTCGTCGGTCGGAATCACCCAGACCGACACCTTGCTGGCCGCGCTGCTGATCCGCCCGGCACCGGACACGCCCGCATTGGCTGCGTCGTCGAGCGTGACGCCGAGCCATTCCGCCTGGGCGCATACCCGCTTGCGGATCTCGGCAGAGCGCTCGCCGATGCCGGCGGTGAACACCACCGCGTCGAGCCCGCCGAGCGCGGCGGCGAGCGAGCCGAGTTCGCGGCCGATGCGATAGACGAACAGAGCGATCGCCTCGCCGGCACGCGGATCGTCGCTGGCCAGCAGCGTGCGCATGTCGTCGCTGATGCCGGAGACACCGAGCAGGCCAGATTTGCGATACAGCAGATCGCTGATCTCGGCGGGCGTCATGCCCTTCTGCTCCAGCAGATACAGCACCACGCCGGGATCGAGCACGCCGGTGCGACTGCCCATCATCAAGCCGTCGAGCGCGGTGAAGCCCATCGTGGTCGCCACGCTCTTGCGCCCGCGCATCGCGCACATGCTGGCGCCGGCGCCGAGATGCGCGACCACGACGCGACCGTCGGCGACGCCCGGCCCGGCCACGCCCGGCAGCGCGCTGGCGATGTATTCGTAGGACACGCCGTGAAAGCCGTAGCGGCGGATGCCCTGCGCGATGAGGTCGCGCGGCAGCGCGAACCATGTGGCGACGTTGGGCAGGCGATGGTGGAACGCGGTGTCGAAACAGACGATCTGCGGCAGCCGGGGATCCAGCCTCGCCAGCGACTCGATCGCCGCGATGCTGTGCGGCTGATGCAGCGGCGCCAAGGGAATGAAGCTGCGCAGCCGCTCGATCACGCCGGCATCGACGCGGACGGGCGCGTCGAACAGATCGCCGCCATGCACCACGCGGTGCCCCGCCGCGGCGAGCCGCCGTTCGGGAAAGCGCTGCGCGATCCAGCCCATCAGGGTTCGGATCGCCTCCTCATGGCCGGCGCCGTCGGCCAGATAGGCGTCGTGGACGGTCGCGCCGTGGCGATCGACCACCTTGTGGTGCGGGCGATGGCCGAGGCTGCCGATGCCGCCCTCGCAGATCAGGCACTCCTGCGTCGGCTCGGTATGCGCCTCGTACAGGGCGAATTTGACGCTCGACGAGCCGGCATTCAGCACCAGCATCATGTCGTTCATTCGGCGCCTCCGGACGACACGCTCGGCAGCGCCGCAGTCCTGTGGCGCGCGACCAGCAGGGCGATCGCGCAGGAGCTGAGCCGGGCCAGCGTGTTGTCGGCGCGGCTGGTGAGGACGATCGGCACCCGCGCGCCGAGCACGATGCCGGCGACATGCGCGCGCGCCAGATATTCGAGCTGCTTGGCCAGCATGTTGCCGGCCTCGAGGTCCGGCACCACGAAGATATCGGCGAAGCCGGCGACCGGCGAGACGATGCCCTTGGTCTTGGCGGCTTCGGCCGACACCGCATTGTCGAACGCCAAGGGGCCGTCGAGGATGCCGCCGGTGATCTGGCCGCGCTCGGCCATCTTGCACAGCGCCGCAGCATCCAGCGTCGAGCGGATGCTTTCGGTGACGGTCTCGACCGCCGACAGGATCGCCACTTTCGGCTGGGCGATGCCGAGCGCATGCACCAGATCGATCGCGTTCTGGATGATGTCGCGCTTGTCGGTCAGCGTCGGATAGATGTTGATCGCGGCGTCGGTGACGAACAGCGCCCGCGGATAGTCCGGCGCGTCGATCGCGTAGACGTGGCTGATGCGCCGCGCGGTGCGCAGGCCGCGGACCGGATCGACCACCGCGCGCATCATCTCGTCGGTGTGCAGCGCGCCCTTCATCAGCGCCTCGACCTTGCCGGCGCGCGCCAGCGCCACGGCTTCGGCAGCCGCGGCGTCGCTGTGCTCGGTGGCGACGATCTCGAAAGCCGACAGGTCGAGATTGGCCTGCACCGCGGCGGCGCGGATCCGCGCGGCGGGCCCGACCAGCACCGGCACGATCAGGCCGGCGTGCGCCGCCTCGACGGCGCCGAGCAGCGAAGGCGTATCGACCGGGTGCACCACCGCGACCCGCAGCGGCTGCAGCCCCTGCGTCATCTCGATCAGCCGCTCGTGCCGCCGCGCCGCCGGATGCAGATCGATTTCGGGGAGTTGCACGCGCGGGCGCGAGATTTTCTCGACCGGAGCGATCACCTCGGCGAGGCCGACGATCACCTCCTCGCCCTTCTGATTGGTGGCGCTGCAGTCCAGCAGCAGCCGCTTCTTCGCCTCGTTCTTCTCCTTCACCTTGACGCAGACGGTGACGGTGTCGCCGAGCAGCACCGGGCGGACGAAGCGCAGCGACTGGTCGAGATAGATCGTTCCGGGGCCGGGCAATTGCGTGCCGAGCAGGGTCGAGATCAGCGATCCGCCCCACATGCCGTGCGCCACCACCTGATGGAAGTGATCGCTCTTGGCGAAGGCGGCGTCGACATGCATCGGATTGACGTCGCCCGACATCACCGCGAACACTTCGATATCGCGATAGGTCAGCGTCCGCACCAGGCTCGCGGTGTCGCCCACCGCGATCTCGTCGAAGGTGCGGTTCTGTATCTGCTCCATGATGGTCTCCAGGCGGCCGGACGATCAGCCGACGACGTGATATCCGGCATCGATGTATTCGATGTTGCCGGTCAGCGCGCGTGCGCCGTCGCTGACCAGGAAGGTCGCGACCTGGCCGACGTCCTCGATGCCGACGAGATTGTGCGCAGGCGCGCGGGCGCGGGTCCGCTCCAGCATTTCGTCGAAGCGGGCGATGCCGGAGGCGGCGCGGGTCTTCAGCGGCCCCGGCGACAGCGCGTGGACGCGGATGCGCTTCACCGCCAGCTCGGCCGCCATGTAGCGCACCGAGCTTTCCAGCGCCGCCTTCACCGGCCCCATCAGATTGTAGTCTTCGACCACCTTCTCGGAGCCGTAGAAAGTGACCGTCAACAGACAGCCGCCGTCCCGCATCAGCGGCTCGGCGAGCTTGGCCATCCGGATGAAGGAATGGCAGGACACGTCCATCGCCATCGCAAAGCCGGCCTGCGAGCAATCCACCACCCGGCCGTGCAGATCCTCCTTCGGCGCGAAGGCGATCGAATGCAGCAGGAAATCGAGCCGGCCCCAGGTCTCGCCGATCTGTGCGAACACCGCCTCGAGCTGGCCCGGCTCACGGACGTCGCAGGGCAGCACGATCGGACTCTGCAACTGCTCGGCGAGCGGCCCGACATAGGGCTTCGCCTTGTCGTTGAGATAGGTGACGGCGAGCTCGGCGCCGGCGTCGCGAAAGGCCCGGGCGCAGCCGAAGGCAATGCTGTCGGCGTTGGCGATCCCGACCACTAGCCCCTTTTTACCTTTTAGCGTCATGTCTTCCTTACCGCGTTGTGGGCACTCCCCTAACCCGGACGGTGTGTCATTGGCGTGACCGACGCGCTTCGACCATCGATCCATGGTGAGATGCCGCACCCCGGCGGAAAGCCGGCACGCAGCCTATTTCAGCAACTGGCTCCGCAATTTCATCAGTTCCTTCCGCCGCGCCGGAGAGGTCTCGGGATACGACATCTTCAGCGCTTCGATCGTTTCCAGAATGATCTGCGACACGATCAGCCTGGTGTTGTGCTTGTCGTCGGCCGGAACCACATACCACGGCGCATCCTCGGAGCTGGTTTCGCTGAGGCAATGCGCATAGGCGTCCATGTAATCGTCCCAATATTTGCGCTCCTCGACGTCGGCGACGCTGAACTTCCAGTTCTTGTCCGGCTCGTCGATCCGCGCCAGGAAGCGCTTGCGCTGCTCCTCCTTCGACAGATGCAGGAAGAATTTGACGATCCGCGTGCCGTTGGCGTGCAGATGCTGCTCGAGATCGCGGATCGAGCGATAGCGTTTGTGCCAGAACTGCTTGCCGAAATTGGTCCCGTTCGGCACCGCCTCGCTCAGCAGAATATTCGGGTGGACGCGGACGATCAGCACCTCCTCGTAATAGGAGCGGTTGAAGATGCCGATCCGGCCGCGCTCCGGCAGGTCCCGCGTGGTCCGCCACAGGAAGTCGTGCTTCAACTCGGCGGGGCTCGGATGCTTGAAGCTGAACACCTGGCAGCCTTGCGGATTGACCCCGGACATCACATGCTGGATCGCGCCGTCCTTGCCGGCCGCGTCCATCGCCTGGAAGATCAGCAGGATCGCATGCCGGTTGCTGGCGTAGAGCAGCTTCTGCTGCTCGGCCAACCGCACCACATGGCTGCGCAGCATCTCCTGGTAGTTCTCCTTGGACTCGTAGGCCGGCTCGACCAGCGTGGGCCATTGATCGAGATCGACTTTGGCGCCTTCCTCGACGCGAAACTGCTTGGTCTTGATCTTCATTCCGGTCCTTTCGACTCCGCGTCCGGGCCTCTGTCCGGCCTGCCCGGCGAAACAAATGGCCGGCCATCGCAACCGGGCAGCGGCCGATCAGGCCCGGACGACGTCGGCCACAATAGTCAGTGTTCGTTCATGATCGGTAGCGTATACCCGTTTGGTCTGATCAGGGAGCCATCCGGCGAGCGGGCCGGACACAAAGCGACCTCAATTTGACGCAATGACCGGCCGGACGGCCGAGCTGCTGATCTCGCCCTTCTTGTAGGATCGTCGGGAATGAGTATGGTGCTGCGAGCGAGGGGCCGGCAAGGCCACAACCACGCGCCTGCCAGATCCAGCCGAGCGATCGCCGCATTCAACGGCTGACAAGACTCAACGACATGGAAACGTCCGTTCAGACCAAGCTCATCGCCGCGCAGTCGCGCCGCACCACATCGGCGCGGATCGCGATGTTCGCGCTGCCGCTGCTGCTGCTCGCGCCCGCTTTGTGGAACGGCTACCCGCTGCTCCAGTACGACACCGGCGGCTATCTGGCGCGCTGGTACGAGGGCTACCTGGTGCCGAGCCGGTCGACGAGCTACGGCATCTATCTGCATCTCGGCGAATCCTCGCAGTTCTGGATCAACCTCGGCTTTCAGGCGATCGCCGTGCTGTGGATCCTGCAACTGACGCTGCGGGTGTTCGGTATCACCCGGCCGTTCCGGCTCGCCGCGATCGGCGTCGCGCTGGTCGCCACCACGGCGCTGCCGTGGATCACCAGCATGCTGCTGACCGACATCTTCGCGGGTCTCGCGGTGCTGACGTTGTACCTGCTGGTCGCCTGCCGCGACCGCACCTCGGGACTCGAGAAGGCGCTGCTGATCGCCTTCACCGCCTTTGCGGCCGCCACCCACAGCGCCACGCTCGGCGTGCTGACCGGATTGTGCTGCGCCGGCTGGCTGCTGCTGCCGTTCCTGCGTGGCCGGCTCTCCGCCGTCGGACTGGCGCAGGGCAGCATCACCATCGTCGCCGGCTCGCTGCTGCTGCTCGCCACCAACTACGCGCTGTCCGGCACCGTGGCCTGGACGCCGGGCGGCTCCAGCGTCGCGTTCGGCCGGATGCTGCAGGACGGCCTCGTCAAGCGCTATCTCGACGACCATTGCGCCACCGTGAAGCTCAAGCTCTGCCCCTACAAGAACGAACTGCCGCCGACCGGCGACGACTTCCTGTGGGGCGGCAACAACATGTTCGACAAGCTCGGCCGCTTCGAGGGGCTGAGCGGCGAGATGGAGTTCATCTCGCGCGAGGCGCTGAAGGCCTATCCGTGGCTGCAGGCCAAGGCCGCCGCCAAGGCGACCTGGGACCAGCTCGTGCATGTCGGCACCGGCGAAGGCACCAACGGCTGGCTGCCGCACACCTACGGCATCATCGAGCGCTATCTGCCCGATCAGTCCACGACGATGCGCGCGGCGCGGCAACAGCATTGGGACATCAATTTCAACGCGGTGAACTGGGTGCACATCCCGGTGGCGCTCGGCTCGATGGCGCTGCTGCTCGTGATCCTCGGCCGCGCGGCCTGGCGGCGCGAGCTCGACGACGTGACGCTGTTCGCCGGCTTCGTCGCCACTGCGCTGCTCGGCAATGCGCTGATCTGCGGCGTGATCTCCGGCCCGCACGACCGCTACGGCGCGCGGCTCGTCTGGATCGCGACCTTCGTGGTGCTGATCGCCGCGATCAAGTACTTCATCGACGGCCGCAACGCAGACGGCGACGAAGCCGCGGACTGATCACCGACTGATCACCGATCTCCGCACATCAAAAAGCCGCCCGGGAGATCCCGAGCGGCTGATCGATTTCGTCATGCCCTGACGTTACGGGCAGGAATGGCGATTGCCGTCGTAGCCGAGATAGGTGCCCGACGCCGGATCGTAGGACCGGAAGCGCTGCGAGCAATACGCCACCGCGTCGCCGCCGCGGGCCTGCGCCTGGCTGTTGGCGATCGCACCGCCGATGATCGCGCCGGCGGCGAGACCGCCGAGCGCCGCACCGGCCCCATAACCATAGCCCCGGTGACCGTAGCCGCGATGACCGTAGCCATAGCCGCGGTGGCCGTAGCGCGGGCCGCCGTGCCAGCCGCCGCGATGACCGCGATACTGAACCTGCTCGACGTTGGACGTGGTGACGGTGGGCTTCGCCGCGGCCATCAGCGGCGCGGCCGCAGCCGGGACCGTCGCGACTGCCAGCGATCCAGCGATCAGCGCCATGGCCGGCAGCATATGTGACATCTTCATCTTCGAATTCCTTTCCTCATGTGCGTCTGCCGGGCTAACGGCCGCCCATCCGCGGCGTTCCGTTTTTCCCCGCCTGCAGCGACAATTCGCCCGCATTGCGTGCCCCATCGTACCTAACGCATCGATGGAACGGGGGATCGGGTTTTCTGCCGAGAATCATTCGTGACTGACGCGGCGGGGCGCGTGGTGTAAACAGCAGCGGGTCGCATGGGGGAACTTCGGTCGATGCCGCGCTATATGGCAGCTCTGAAATATCTCGGTCTCGGCCTGCTGGTGACGTTGCTTCTCGGATTGGCGATCGCGCCGTTTTCCAAGCGCCTGGTCGAGCAATGGTCGCGCAGCGACGTCGAGGCGCGCTCGCGGCTGGTCTACAACGCGATCCAGCATCAGGTCGTCGGCGCGATGGCCGACGACAATGTGGTTCAGCTCTCGGTGAGCTTCGAGGCGGTCGCGCTCGATCAGCGGATCCTCGCCGTCGCGCTGTGCAGCGATCAGGGCCGGCTGATCGCGCCGACCAAATTGATGCCGAAGACGTTCTCCTGTGAGAAGGTGGCACGTTCGGAGGGCGTGAGCTTCTCCACCATCGTGATCGACGGTCGCCGGGTCATGGTCGCCGCCTTCCCGGTCGTCGAGCGGGCGCACAAATCCTATCTGATCATCCTGCACGATCTCAGCTTCGTCGACGTCCGCTCCAACGAAGCCCAGGGCTTCATGATCGCGGCGCTGGTCGGCGTGGCGCTGATGATCGCCGGCGGCGCGGCGATTTTCGTCCTGGTGGTGCTGCGCGGCTGGATGAACGCGTTGCGGCGCGCGGTCGACGACGTCCGCTCCGGCGCGGCGCCGCAACGGCCGACGCGCGACCCGTCGGCGATCGACCTGCAGATCAAGAAGCTGCTGAGCGAAGTCGAAACCGGCCGCCATTCGATCTCCTCGGCGCAGATCGAATGGTCGCCGGCGACTCTACAGCAATTGCTGCATTCGACGCTGCCCGACGCCGAAGTGCTGATCGTCTCGAACCGCGAGCCCTATATCCACAATCGCGACGGCGACCGGATCGAGGTGCAGATTCCGGCGAGCGGCCTGGTGTCGGCGCTGGAGCCGGTGATGCGCGCCTGCGGCGGCACCTGGATCGCGCATGGCAGCGGCAACGCCGACCGCGACACCGTCGACTCCCACGACCGCATCGAGGTGCCGCCCGATCATCCGTCCTACCGACTCCGCCGGATCTGGATCACCGACGAGGAACAGGACGGCTTCTATTACGGCTTCGCCAATGAAGGCATGTGGCCGCTGTGCCATATCGCCTTCGTGCGGCCGTCGTTCCGGGAATCCGACTGGAAGGCCTATCAGCAGATCAACGAGCGCTTCGCCGCCGCCGTCGTCCAGGAGGCCCGGACCGACAATCCGATCGTGCTGGTGCAGGACTATCACTTCGCGCTGGCGCCGCGGATGATCCGCGATCGGCTGCCGAAGGCGACCATCATCACCTTCTGGCACATCCCGTGGCCGAACGCCGAGACCTTCAGCATCTGTCCGTGGAAGGAGCAGATCATCGACGGCCTGCTCGGCTCCACCATCCTCGGCTTCCACACCCAGTTTCACTGCAACAATTTCTTCGAGACCGTCGACCGCTTCGTCGAGAGCCGGATCGACCGCGAGCACGCCACCGTCACGCTGTCGGGCCATGAAACCATGGTGCGCGCCTATCCGATCTCGATCGAATGGCCGCCGGCGGCGCTGGACGGCCAGCCGCCGGTCGAAACCTGCCGCAGCGAGGTGCGCCAGCAGCTCGGTCTCGCCGCCGACGTCAAGATCGCGGTCGGCATCGAGCGCTTCGACTACACCAAGGGCATTCTCGACCGCATGAAAGCGGTCGACGATCTGCTGACCCGCCAGCCGCAATGGAAGCGGCGGCTGGTGTTCGTCCAGGTGGCCGCGCCGACGCGCAGCAAATTGTCGAGCTACAGCACGCTGCAGGACGACGCGGTGGCGCTCGCCGACGACATCAACCGCCGGCACGGCACGAACGACTACCAGCCGATCGTGCTGCTGATCCGGCATCACAGCGCGCGCGAAGTATTCAAGCTGTTCCGCGCCGCCGACGTCTGCATCGTCAGCAGCCTGCACGACGGCATGAATCTCGTCGCCAAGGAATTCGCCGCCGCCCGCGACGACGAGCGCGGCGTGCTGGTGCTGTCGAGCTTCACCGGCGCCTCGCGCGAACTATCCGAAGCGCTGATCGTCAATCCGTATCACGTCCACGAAATGGCGACCGCGCTCGACACCGCGCTGCGGATGCCGGAGCACGAGCAGCAGGAGCGGATGCGCGCGATGCGTCAGCAGATCCGCGAGTGGAACGTGTACCGCTGGGCCGGCCGGATGCTGATCGACGCCGCCACCAGCCGCCGCCGCCAGCGCATTCTCGATCTCGCCGAAGGCTGAGCGCAGAGCGCGTCGCTACAGCCTGAACGGACCGAGCGGGCCGAGTTCGACGACATCCATGAACGCCCGATAGCGGCTGCGCACATCCGCGAGATCGTCCCTCGAGCCGACCTCGCGCTCGGCGTCGGCCATCACCAGGTCGGCATGTTTGCGCACGCTGGAGAGCCGCGGCGGATCGCGCTCGACGCTCGCCACCTGGGTCAGCACGTCGAGCATCCCGATCAGCACCGAGGGATTGCCGGCGGCGTTCTGCCGGATCATGTGGAACATCGCGTCGACCAGCTCGTCGTACTGCACGTGCGGCACCACCAGCACGATGCGCCCCTGCTTGACCACAACGCCGTTTCGTAACTGCAGAGGCTGCATTTCGCACAGCGCGGCGCCGAGCCGGTTGAGCACGCTGAGCGCGGTGTTGGGATCGTTGATGCCGGGTGACAGCGCGCGCACCGCGACCTCGACCAGTTGCCGCACCGCGAAGCGCAGATCGTCCGACGATGTGAGCGTCTGGCTGAGCGCCGTCGCGTTGCGGACGGCCTGTTCCGCGCCCTCGCGCGGTGGCTTGATCAGCGCGATCGGCGCACCGGGAAAGACATAGTCTCCGGGACGGATCAGCAGGCGGATCTCGGCCTCCTGTTCGCACGCCCAGGTCGCCAGCCCGTCGTCGTCGAGATGATGCAGATATCCGGCGCGCCGATCGCGGATCGGCTCGGCGTCGCGCCAATGCGCGGGCGGAGGCGGCGGCGGCACCGGCTGCGGCTCGTGCTCCGCAAGCTCGCTGATCACGTTGCGCACGTCGTCGCTGACCAGGCCGATCACGGTGTCGACGTTGATCCGGCTCGCCATGTGATCGACGAAATACACCAGCGTGGCGACGCAGACGAAGGCGAGCGCGATTCCGACGCCGAGCGCGAGGTGGGGAACGAAGGCGCCCTCGTCCGCGGTGCGGACGCTGCGCAGCACGATCAGCGCGTAGCAGAACGTGCCGAGGAAGATGCCGAGCGTGATCTGGTTGCCGCGGTCGCGGGTGAAGTTGCGCAGCAGCCGCGGCCCCATCTGCCCCGCGGCCAGCGACAGCGCCGCGATGGTGATCGAGAACACCGTGCCGGCGACGCCGATCGTCGACGACGCCACCGCGCCCAGCAGGGTGCGCGCGCCGGTGGGGCCGCCGTTGTAGAGCCAGTTCTCCAGCAACCAGGCCGGCACGCCGCCGTTGCGATCGATCTCGACCAGGCCGAACGCCGCGACCGAGCCGAGCAGCACCAGCAAGGCGGGCAACAGCCAGAAGGTGTCGGCGACATCGTCGTAGAGCTTGCGAAGGCGCGCGTTCACGGCAATCCCGTCGGTTCGGCTCGAGCCCGGTCGCGTCGATCAACGTGGCCGCCGACCGACGCGGGCATCGACTCCCGATACGTTAATTCGGAACCGACCAAGTGGCGGCCCGCCGAAAAGTTCCATCTCCGGATCGAAGACGCCTGCGCCGACGACATCGCACCCGTCGGCTTCGCATTGGGCGTGCGGCACGAACAAAGGGCGGCCTCGCGGCCGCCCTTCGGGTGATGCCGAGTTCGATCGGTTCTTGACGATCAGCCTTTGGCGATCGGCACCGCGACGAAGCGCGCGGCGGAATCCGCGGTCTTGACCCGCATCAGCACGGTCTTCTTGCCGTGCTCGCTGGCCTGCTTCAGCGCGTCGCGGACGTCGCCGGAATTGGCGACCGCCTTGCCGCCGACGTCGAGGATGACGTCGCCGCTGCGCAGGCCGCGATCGGCCGCCGGGCCTTGCGGGTCGACGCCGGTGACGACGACGCCCTTCTGGCCGGATCCGGCGACCTCGCCCGCCGGCGCGACGCGCAGGCCGAGATAGGGCCGGCCGGACTCGCGCCCGGCATCGCCGCTGTCGGCGACTTTCGCGCTCTCGTTCGGCATCTCGGCCAGACTGAGCGTCACCGTCTTGCTGTCACCCTTGTGCAGCACGTCGAGCTTCACCGAGCTGCCCGGCGCCATCATGCTGATGGTCCGCGCCAGCGCGCGGGAGTCCTTGATCTCCGCGCCGTTGACCGCGGTGATGACGTCGCCGGCGGCGATCCCCGCCTTGGCGGCCGGGCTGCCGTCCTGCGGGCTGTCGACCAGCGCGCCGCGGGCCTGCTTCAGCCCCATGCTGTCGGCGATCTCGGCGGTCACCGGCTGCACCTGCACGCCGAGCCAGCCGCGCGTCACCACACCCTTGTCCTTCAACTGCGCGATGACGAGCTTGGCGGTCGCCGCCGGAATGTCGAAGCCGATGCCGACCGAGCCGCCGGAGGGCGAATAGATCGCGGTGTTGACGCCGATGACGTTGCCGCTGGTGTCGAACGCCGGCCCGCCGGAATTGCCCTTGTTGATCGGCGCGTCGATCTGGACGTAGTCGTCATACGGGCCGGAGCCGATGTCGCGACCGCGCGCCGAGACGATGCCGGCCGTGACGGTGCCGCCGAGACCGAACGGATTGCCGACCGCGACCACCCAGTCGCCGACCCGCGCCGGCTGATCGGCGAATTTCACGTAAGTGAAGTCGTTCTTGCCGTCGACCTTGATCAGCGCCAGATCGGTCTTCTTGTCGGTGCCGACGACCTTGGCGGTGTGGACGGTGCCGTCATCGGTCGTGACCTGCACCGACTTGGCGTGATCGACGACATGGTTGTTGGTCACCGCATAGCCGTCCGGCGAGATGAAGAAGCCGGAGCCTTCGCCGGTGACCATGTGATGGCGCTGCGGCACGCCCTGCTGGCCGCGGAAGCCGAACTGCCGGAGAAACGGACTGAGCTGCTGGTCGAGGTCGCGATCCATGCCTTGATTGCCGTTGTCGTCGCTGCCGTCGTTGCGGATCAGCGGCGTGGTGCGGCTGTCCTCGTCGATCTTGACGCGCACCGAGATCACCGCCGGCTTCACCTTGCTGACGAGATCGCCGAAGCCGGCGGGCGCACCGGAGGGCGATGCGGCTTCGGCCGCGAGCGCCGGCGACGCGAACGACGGAAACTCGTGCGTCATATATCCGCCGGTGACCAGAGCCGCGCTCAGGGCTGCGGCGGACGCCAGCAGAGCAAAGCGCCGCGGCTTCATGATCCGGCGGAGCTGCAAATCCGATTTCGGGGTGTAGTCGATGTCGTTGCGATCCGTCTCATTTTGATTCATGGCGAGGCTCCAGTGAGTGGTGAACGGGGCGTGAACTACTCGCTGGAATATAGAGAGCCGACATTACGCGAAGCTGTTTGGCGAATTAATCTTTGGACAGAGAGGGCCGCCGAATGAGATCGATGCGTCCACGACTACGCGGCGCGCGCGAACGACCTGTCCGAAATTTCATGAAGAGCAGGAGATCGAGAGAGGCGGACGGAGCGCAACGAAGCAGGCAGACCCAACGCGGCAGCCAGCGAACTCACTCAGCTGAAGCAGCTTGAATCCGTAGTCTTTGGAAATCCGTGTCTTCGTCATGGCCGGGCTCGTCCCGGCCATCCACGTCTTATCGCCTCGCACGGTCCCAACACGTGGATGCCCGGGACAAGCCCGGGCATGACGTGGGTGTTGTCATTGGTATCAACTCGGGACGTGATGGAGCGGCAGCGCGTGCCTGCTCCTCGCACCGCGCCTCAGCGTTTGCGTAGCGACACCGAGACGTTGCGCACATTGGTACCTTGCGGCACGATCGACACCGATTGCGACGCGCCGCGGGTCGCGACCGACAGCGCGGCCGAAAAACCCGGGCCGCCGACCTGCGCGTCGACGCGCCCGCCGCGCGCCGTGCCGGTGACCTGCCCATTGGCGTTGCGGCTCGCTTCGGTCCATGTCCCGGAGATCCGGCCGCCGCTTTCCTCGACATGACTGGTGATGTCGAACTTTGCACTCGCGCTGGCGCACTTCAGGGTTTGTTGCAGCAGACGTCCGCCGCCGGCCACCGCATAGGACGCGCGGCAGCGGATGCGTTCGGCCGAGCCGTCGGACAGCTCCACCTTGCCGCTGCCGTCCCAATAGCCGGCCATGCCGTCGAACGCGCCGGCTGCGAAGCTCGTGGTGGAGAGCATCGCGAACGAGCCCGACAGTACGACAACGGACAGAAGCCGCGCAGCGGAATGAGTTCTCATATGTTGGTTCCTTTCAGTGCGAACGCCGGGGGAAACAACCGCGAAGGACCGTTCCGGTTTCGTCAATTGCCGGTGATCGCCCGGTCATCGACGATCGGCGCCATCGCCGCGAGCACCGCGGCGGAGTCCGCAACCCATCCGAAGATACCGCCCTGCGCCTTGATCATGGCGAGCCCGGCGTCGTGAAAATCGGGAAAGTACGACGCGCAGCCGTCGCCGATGACCACGCAGCGATAGCCGCGGTCGTTGGCTTCGCGCACCGTGGTGTTGACGCAGACCTCGGTGGTGACGCCGCACACCAGCAGATTTTCGATGCCGTATTTCTGCAGGATGTCGCCGAGTTCGGTGGCGTAGAACGCGCCCTTGCCGGGCTTGTCGATCACGATCTCATCCTCGCGAGGATACAACGCAGGGATGATGTCGTGGCCCGGCTCGCCGCGGATCAGGATCCGGCCCATCGGCCCGGGGTCGCCGATCCGCAGCGACGGCGCGCCACGCTCGAGCTTGGCCGGCGGCGCATCGGCGAGGTCCGGCCGATGGCCTTCGCGGGTGTGAACCACCAGCAGCCCCATCGCCCGCGCCGCCGCCAGCACCGACGCGATCGGCCCGACCGCGCGGCCGAGCCGCGAGACGTCGTTGCCCAGCGTCTCGCCGAAGCCGCCCGGCTCCAGGAAGTCGCGCTGCATGTCGATGATCAGTAGAGCGGTCGCCGCCCAGTCGAGCGCGATCGGCGCCGGTTCGGCGGCGATCGTGGCGGAGGCTGAAGAAATCGTGCTGGCCATCGTTCTTGCTCCGCGATCGGAATCGATCGCAGCATAGAGCAACGGGCGGAGCGGATGAAGGCGGCGCTCAGCCGATCAGCAAGGCGGCCAGGGTGCCGAGAATGGTGCCGGCGCAGGCGGCCGACAGGCCGAACACCGAGCTCCACACCACAAAATACAGGATCACGGAGCCAAGGTTCTTTTCCAGATCGGCGCCGTACATCAGAAACGACACGGCGCAGGCGACCAGCAGCACGGCGGCGACGCCGATCCGCACCCACAGCGCCCGGCGCGGCGCGCGCGCGACGAACCACGCGGCCCAGCCGAAGCCCGCGGCCAACACCAGCCAGAAGATGATCAAGCGAACAGCCATTCTGATTCCCTTGGTACAGGTTTTGGCGTAGCGCGTGAAGCCGACGATCGGATGACGCATCGCGCCGGCGGCATTTTTCGGGTAGGTTGGGCGGTCTGCGTAGGTGGGCCCGGCCGCGGGCGAAACTGGAGAAACCGATGAGAGCGTCGATTGCAGCCGCGGTTCTGATTCTGGCGGCGGGCTGCGCAGCAGCGACCGGCGCCGCGGCGCAGGACCAGCCCGCCAGGCTCAAGATCGGCTTCGTCTATATCGGCTCGGTCGGCGATTTCGGCTGGACCTATCAGCACGACCAGGCGCGCAAGGCGATCGTCAAGGAATTCGGCGACAGGGTCGAGACCACCTCCCTCGAAAACGTCAGCGCGGGCCCGGCCGCCGAGCGCTCGATCGAGCAGCTCGCGCGCGCCGGCAACAGGCTGATCTTCAGCACCTCGGTCGACTATATGGAGCCGACCATCAAGGTCGCGAAGAAATATCCCGATGTGAGATTCGAGCTCGCCACCGGCACCAGGCGCGAGGCCAATGTCGCGACCTATTCGGGCCGATTCTACGAGGGGCGGACCATCGAGGGGACGATCGCCGCGAAGATGTCGAAGAAGGGCGTGATCGGCTATGTCGGCTCGTTCCCGGTGCCGGAGGTCATCTCCGACATCAACGCCACGATGCTGGCGGCGCGGAAGATCAACCCGGCCATCAGGATCAGGATCGTCTGGGTCGGCTCCTGGTTCAATCCCGGCAAGGAAGCGGACGCCGCGAAGGCTCTGCTCGATCAGGGCGCCGACGTGATCATGCAGAGCACCGACAGCGCGGCGGCGATGCAGGTGGCCAACGAGCGCGGCGCGCTGGCCTTCGCGCAGAATGCCGACATGATCAAGCTGGGGCCCAAGGCCCAGCTCACCGGCATCGTCGCCGACTGGACGCCGTACTACCTCGCGCGCGTCCGGGCGGTGTTCGCGAACGAGTGGAAGTCGGGCGCGACCTGGGGCGGGCTGAAGGACAGGATGATCCTGATGGCGCCCTACACCAACATGCCGGAGGACGTGAAGAAGCTCGCGGCCGAGACCGAAGCCGGCATCATCGACGGCAACATCAAGCCGTTCGCCTGCCCGATCCGCGACCAGGACGGCAAGGACATCGAGTGCAAGGGCGGCGACCGCCTCGACGACAGCCAGATCCTCGGCATGAATTTCTTCGTCGAGGGAATCGACGACAAGGTGCCGGGCAAGTAGTCCCGCGAGACTGGCGAGCGTCGCGGACCGCCGCGCCGTCATCGCCCGGCTGACCCAGTATTCCAGAGCGCCAGCTCATCGACGTGCGCTCGCCGCAGATGCTCCGGAGTACTGGATCCCCGCCTTCGCGGGGATGACGGCTCACGAGCAATGTGGCGCCGCGCCGGCCCTCAATGCATCCGCGGCCCTTTGAGGAACTTGGCGCGATCCGCCGAATGCAGCACGACGTCGAAGGTGGCGCCGCCGCTGAACAGCGTCAGCGGGACCTCGACGCCGGCTTCGCCGAGCGCCCACACCTTGCGATAGAATTCGGCCTCGCTCGTCACCTTGTCGCCCGCGACGGCGAGAATCACGTCACCCGATTTCAATTCGGCGCGCGCGGCGGGCCCCTTCGGGGCGATCCCGACCACGACGATCCGGTCCTCGATCTCGGTCGAATACAGCCCGAGCCACGGCCGCGGCGGCTTGTCGACCCGGCCGAATTTGCGCAGATCGCCCAGCACCGGCTTCAAGAGATCGATCGGCACCGCCATGTTGTAGTGCTCGTCGCTGCCGCTGCGCTCGATCTGCAGCGAGCCGATGCCGATCAGCTCGCCGGCGGCGGAGATCAATCCGGTGCCGCCCCAGTTCGGATGCGACGGTTCGGTGAAGATCGCGTCGTCGATCAGATATTCCCAATAGCCGGCGAAAGGCTGCCGCGCCGCGATCCGCCCCGCGACCGACCGAACGCGGCCGCCGACGCCGCCGATGATCACGCGATCGCCGGTCTTCGCCGCGCTGGAATTGCCGAGCCGCAGCGGCGGCAGGTCGATCGCGCCGAGCGCCTGCACCAGGCCGAAGCCGCTGTCGGAATCGATGCCGAGCGCGTGGCCCTCGACCGCCCGGCCGTCGCCGAGATGCAGCCAGACCGTCTCCGCCTCGGTGATCAGATAGCCGATGGTCAGCAGCAAGCCGTCGTCGATCAGGACGGCGTTGCCGGCGCGTTCGGTGCCGAGCGTGTTCGCGGTGAACGCGTCGGGCGGAATGATGGCGTGCAGGCCGAGCACTGCCGACAGCACGCGGTCGAGGTCGAACGGAAAGTCCGAAGCGCGCGGCCGGATCGCGGCCGGCACATTCCATTCGGGCAAGGAAGGCATCCGGCGTCTCCATTGTGCATCAGCGCAACCGGAAATATCGGCACCCCGGGGGCCAATTGCAAGCCGACGGGCCGCGCCCTGCCCCCGCGCCGCGCTTCGCGATAATCCAGCGTTAATCTCGGTTTCCTACACTCGCCGCGAGGCGGACAGCCCGATGCGAGCGACCGCGCGCCTCCGCACCGCGTGCCGTGCGCCCGCAAACACGGACTGTTCCAGCCGTCGACGCAAGGTTGCAGCGATGACCGACTTTGCCATCACGGCCGCCCCTTCCCCGGCGACGGCGCCACGGCTGCGAGCCCTGCAGCTCGCTTTGCTGTGGTTCGTCGGCGCCAGCGGCGCGATCGTCTTCATCGAGCCGAGCCCGTATGAATTCGCGATCCTGCTGTCGATCGTGGTGTTCTTCGCCTCCGGCCTGCGGATCACGCCGGCGCTGATCGTGCCGATCGCGCTCTTGATCGGCGTCGAGCTCGGCTACACCGTCGGCGCCAGCTCCCTTCTCGACGATCCGATCATCCTGAACTGGCTGCTGACGTCGTGGTACATGGCGATCACCGCGATATTCTTCGCGCTGGTGACGCTCGAGAACACCGGCGACCGGATCGAGGCGCTCGCCAAAGGCTATCTGGTCGGCGGGCTGATCGCGTCGCTGGCCGGGATCGCCGGCTATTTCAACCTGATCCCGGGCGCCACGGATCTGCTGACCTATGCGGGGCGCGCGCGCGGCACCTTCAAGGACCCGAACGTGCTCGGCGCGTTCCTGATCTTTCCGGCGGTCTACGCGCTGCAGCGGGTGATCGAAGGCTCGTTCTGGAGCGCGATGCGCAATGCGATCGCGTTCGGCATCATCGCGCTGGCGATCTTCCTGGCGTTCTCGCGCGCCGCCTGGGGCACGCTCGCCGGCGCATCGATGCTGACGATCGCGCTGATGTTCGTCACCGCGCCGACGCAGCAGCGGCGGCTGCGGATCGTGATGCTGGCGGCGCTCGCCGGCCTGCTGCTGGTCGCGGCGATCGCGGTGCTGCTGTCGTTCGACCGGATCGACGCGCTGTTCAAGGAGCGCGCCAGCTTCTCGCAGCCCTACGACAGCGGCCGGTTCGGCCGGTTCGGCCGGCATCTGCTCGGCGCCGGCATGGCGCTGGACTATCCGACAGGGATCGGGCCGCTGCAGTTCCGGCGGTTCTTTCCCGAGGACACCCACAATTCGTTCCTCAACGCCTTCATGTCCGGCGGCTGGATCAGCGGCATCCTGTATCCGGCCCTGGTGTTCATCACCGCGGCCTACGGCCTGCGCAACGTCTTCGTCCGCACGCCGTGGCAGCGCACCTACATCGCCATCGTCGCGACCCTGATCGTGACGCTACTGGAAAGCTTCATTATCGATACCGATCACTGGCGGCACTATTTCATGCTGATCGGCTTGACCTGGGGCGTCGCAATTGCGAGCAGTCGCATCCGGTTCCAGAGCAACGCCGGGCCCTGACATCCGCGACCCTGTGAAACGCAGCGACGAGAAGCCCGACATGGACAGTTACATCCTCGTCACCGGCGGCGCCGGCTATATCGGCAGCCATATGACGCTGGCGCTGCAGGCCGCCGGCGAACGGCCGCTGGTGATCGACGATCTCTCGGCCGGGCTGCGTGGCGCCGTGCCCGCAGGCGTGCCGTTCTTTCAGGGCTCGGTCGGCGATGCCGGCTTCGTCGGCGACATCATGGAGCGCCACCCGATAGCAGCGATCATCCATTTCGCCGCCAGCGTCGTGGTGCCGGAATCGGTGGCGAACCCGCTGGCCTATTATCGCAACAACACCGCCAACGCCCGCACGCTGATCGACTGCGCGGTGCAGCGGAAGATTCCGCATGTCGTGTTCTCGTCGACCGCGGCGGTGTATGGCGAGCCCGACCGCAATCCGATCGGCGAGGATCAGCCGACGCAGCCGATCAATCCGTATGGCCGTTCGAAACTGATGGTCGAATGGATACTCGGCGATGTCGCCCGCGCCCATCCGCTGAGCTACGCGGCGCTGCGCTACTTCAACGTCGCCGGCGCCGATCCCGACGGCCGCGCCGGTCAGTCGTCGCCGAACGCCACGCATCTGATCAAGATCGCCGTGCAGGCCGCGCTCGGCAAGCGCGACGGCCTCGACGTGTTCGGCACCGACTATCCGACCGCGGACGGCTCCTGCATCCGCGACTACGTCCATGTCGCCGACCTCGTCGCGGCCCATCTCGACGCGCTGCGCTATCTGCGCGCCGGCAAACCCAGCGTCACCTGCAACATCGGCTACGCCAACGGCTATTCGGTGCTGGAGGTGATCGACGTGGTGAAGCGCGTCTCGGGCGTCGATTTCCCGGTCCGCATCAAGGGCCGCCGCGCCGGCGACCCCGCGGCGCTGGTGGCCGCGAACGATCGGGCGAAGAGCCTGCTGGGCTGGACGCCGCGCTACGACGATCTCGAGACCATCGTCCGCCACGCGCTCGCCTGGGAACGCCGCCTCCCCGCCTGAGGCGGTGCGTCCGCCGATGCGTCATCGCGGCACGCCGGCCCGCGCCGGCACAGGCCTGCCACATCGCGGGACATCCGGGCGAAATTGCCGGCCTATTTTCAACCGGGCAGTTAACCGTTTTACCTTGTTGAACGGATGCGGTTAAGCAGCGATTGCACGGCCGTTAAGATGAGCTAATTGTTCTATTCGAAATGATCGAACAGCGCGTCTTGAACCAGCATCGACCAGCGGAATCCGCAATGCCCCACGTGCAAGTTGCCGGCCGAGAGCCGAACCATGCGCCCGGCGAACGACGGGATTCGGATCGCCGCGTCGCGCCGTTCTCGATCCCCGACTCGCTCGCCGATCTGACGTTCGGCGAGCGTCGCGTCGCGGGCGATCGCCGGCGCAACCGATTTCCGCAATGGAAGCGCAACGTCATCGGCGGGCTGCCGATCGTGGTCGCCGACCGCGCCGAGACCGCGACCGCGATGGTCGACGAGGCGCTGAAGCGCCGCGGGCTGTGGCGCCATCCCGCCTACATGACCTCGACCAACGGCGAGGTGACCTATCGCTGTGCGGTCGATCCGTCCCAGCACGCGATGTTTCTGCAGGCCGATGCGATCCATGCCGACGGCATGCCGCACGTCTTCGTCTCGCGTTTCAAATGCGACGTGCCGCTGCCGGAACGCGTCGCCACCACCGACCTGTTCCACGATGTCGCGCGCGAAGCCGGCGCGCGCGGCGCCACGATGTTCATGCTCGGCGCCGACGAGACCTCGAACCAGCGCGCCGCCGAGTTGGTCGCGAGGCGATATCCCGACGTCCGCCTGGTCGGCCGCCGCAACGGATACTTCGCCGACGAGGCGGAAGAGATCGCCGCCTGTGAGCGGATCTCCGAACTCGCGCCGGACATTCTCTGGATCTCGATGGGCGTGCCGCGCGAGCAGGTGTTCATCGCCAGGCATCGTCACCGCCTCACCACGATCGGCGTCATCAAGACCTCCGGCGGCCTGTTCGACTTCCTGTCGGGATCGAAGCCGCGGGCGCCGCAGTGGATGCAGCGGATCGGCCTGGAATGGCTGTGGCGGATGGCGCTCGAGCCGCGCCGGCTCGGGATGCGCTATCTCAAGACCAACCCCTACGCGATGTATCTGCTGCTGACGCAGACGCGGTGATGCGGTTCACTGATCGATGTCGTCATGGCCGGGCTTGTCCCGGCCATCCACGTCTTCGGACCCAGCACCACTGCAGGTCGTGGATGCCCGGCACAAGGCCGGGCATGACGGACACGGGCTTCAGCGGCTGACCTGCTCTACTTGCGCGGCCGCATCAGCATCTCGTCGGTGATCGCGATCTGATCCGGTCGATAATGGCCGACGCCCCATTCGGTCTGCAGGCCGAACGGCGGATCGTTCGACGGCCCGATCAGCCACCAGCTTCCGCTGACCGGCTGCTGATCGCCCGAAAACGTCGGGCCGCCCTCGCCGCCGTATTTGCCGTTCATGTAGTCGATCAGATTGCGCGCCCATTCGCGGGTCTCGGGCGTGCGCAGCGACGCGCCCATCTCGCCGATCCACACCGGCGCGATGTCGTCGCGAACGAGATAACCCCAGGTGTGGTTCATCCGGTCGATGAAGCCCTTGCCGGTTTCGGGAATGCCCCAGCGCTTGGTGTCGGCGATCTCTTCCGGATATTCGTGGATCGAGTACACCAGCTTGTTCGGAATCTTCAGCCGCACCGGATTGGCGCCCGCCGCGGTGAGATTGCCCGCGGGGGCGGCATGGCGCGGATCCATGCCCGAGGATTCCGGCGGCGGCCTGTAGGTTTCCGGGCCTTCGCAGATGATCAGCACCCGCGGCTCGACGTCCTGGATCGCCGAGCCGACGTCCTCGCACATCGCCTTGATGTCGGTCGGCCCGCCGCCGCCCCAGGTGATGCGGCCGCGATCGCCGTTCGGCTCGTTGTGCAGATCGTAGCCGATCACGGTGGGATTATTGGCGAAGGTCTTCGCCACCAACAGCCAGTTCTGCTTGAATTGCTCCGCCGTGACCCGGCCCGGCACCAGGCCGTCGGTGTTGTCGGTGCCCGGGCCGAGATCGAACCACAGCCCGTTGCGCTGCTGCCCGGCGGTGCCCTGATTGGTGTGGTGATTGAAGATCACCTTGAGGCCGATGTCCTGCGCGTAGTCGACGATGCGCCGGAACGCCACCAGCGTCGTGCCGTAGCGATAGCGCCCCTGCGCGTTCGGCGTGTCGCTCGCCAGGAGTTCCGGATTGAGCGTGGTGTTGATCCAGCCGAGCCGGTCGCTGTAGCCGTTGAGCGGCGTGGTCAGGCCGATATCGGTCCAGGGAATCCGCACCGCATTGAAGCCAGCGGCGACGATCGAATCCAGTACGGTCCGGTAGCTGACCTTCCAGATCCCCGACGGCGCCGCGCCGGGCGGCCCTTCGGTGCCGTTCCAGCCGATCGAGGCGATCCGCATCGGCCGGCCGGCATCGTCGATGATCTGGCTGCCGCGCGTGCTGAGCCAGCCGCGCGGCAGCAGCATGCCGCCGCGGCCCGCCGGCTGCAGATCGGCGGCCTGCCGGACGATCGCCGGCGGATCGGCGAGGTGGTTCGGCACGGCGGCGTCCATCGCGCCCTCCTCAGCTCACATAGTTCGGCGGCGCATCCGGCCGGCGGAACAACGTCGCCACCACGATCAGGAAGATCGCGAAGGTGAAGAACCGCCCGGCGAACGAGCCGAAAGTGCTGCACAGGAAGAAGAAGACCGCGATCGGAAAGACCGCCTTCGCGGTCATCCGCCGATACGCCTCCCACATCAGCAGCAGGATGCCGAGCATGATCAGCGACGCGACGATGACGCCCTGGAACACGCTCATCTGGATGAACGGGTTTTCCACGCCCCATTCCAGCCCGTACGAATAGACCTGCGACCGCACATAGTCGGTATGCGCGCCCCACAACAGGTCGCCCCAATCGAACGACAACAGCAGCGGCACCATCAGCCAGCGGGTGCGCGCGCTGCCGCCGTCCTCGGTGAAGCGGTCGAGCAGCGGATCGAACGCGCCGATCGCCGCCAGCACTGCGATCGCCGCGATCCCGACCGGGATGATCGAGAACAGGACGATCAGGCCGCGCTGCGACACCTTCATGCCTGCCGCGACGCGGAACATTCCCCACAGCAGCATGCCCGCCATGATCAGTCCGGTCAGCAGGAACGCGGTACGCCCGCCGAAGGCTAGCAACGCCGCGCATTGCAGGAGGATCATCGGCATCCGCAGATTCGGCCGCAGCGCTTTGCCCGCGCCGCACAGCAGGCTGACGATGTAGACGCAGGTGATGGTCGCGGCGTGCAGCGGGTGGCTGAGAAACGCCGTCGCCCGCGGCTCGACCGTCGTCATGCCGTCCGGCGAATAGGTGATCAGCGGAAAGATGTTGAACCCGATCGCCAGCTCGACCACCGCCAGCACCGCATTGACCAGGAAGAACCAGTGCAGGAAGCGCTCGAGCCGGTCCATGTTGTCCGGCGTCACGAACGGCAGCAGCATGGCGCACAGGAACAGATGCAGGTCGGTGTCGAAATACATGCCGAAGCCGTTGCGGCCGTCGACGACGATGTTGATCACCGCGAAGGTGGCGGCGCAGAAGAAGAAGATCGTGCCGAGCCTGGTCGCGAGATAATAGCGCGCGAGATCGCCCTTCTGCGGATAGGTGATCAGGAACACCGCGAACAGCAGCACGATGAAATAGGTCGAGACGTGAATCTTGGTGATCGGCGAACCGCCGATCGCGCTGTAGTCGTAGCCGATCAGGTCGAGCACGTTGGCCGACACCACGAACAGCAGCACGATATAGACCGCCATCATTTTCTGGACGAGCGGTGGCGCGAACGGCAGCCGCAGCCGGATCGTCGAGGCGGCCGGGGCGGCGGGCGCGAACGCGACCGGCGGATGCGGCGCGCCGTGACCGCCCATGGTCATGCCGCCACCGAGACGTCCGGCTCGACGAAGACGACCCGCGCCTTCACCTGACGCAGCTTCAGCAGATCGACCAGGATGGCGGCGTCCTCGCTCTTGCCGCCGGGTCCCTGCGCCAGGAACACGACTTCGTCGGCCAAATAGTACAGACCGAATTCGGACGCGGTCGATCCCATCTCGCCGCCGTCGACGATGACGCGGTCGAAGTCGCGCAACTGCCGGAACGCCAGCGACAGCGCCTGGCGGGCGCGCGGGTCGCGCTCGGCGACGGCCGACAGCCCGACCGGCACGATCCGCATCGCGGTCGGCTTGTGCAACTGCACCACCTCGTTGATCGCGGCGATTCCGGCCATCACGTCGCGCAGGCCGGGCGCCTTGTCGAAGCCGAGCCGCGACGTCGTCCGGTGCCGCGCGAGATCGGCGTCGACCAGCATCACGTCCATCTCGTTGGCGATCACTGCGCGCGCGAGCTGCAGCGCGACGTCGTCGAGCCAGGCGGCGCGCTGCACCTGCACCAGCACCATGGTGTGGCCCTGCGGCGCCGCGAGCAGATCCTCGCTCAGCGCGCTCAGCCGGCCGGCGTGATGTTGCGCGATCACCGCGGGGCGGAACGCCGGCGCCGGCTCGGCCGCGGCGCGCGCCGGAACGTCGGGTTCGGCGACGGCGTCCGGCTCCGGTCCACGGTCCTGACGATCGAAGTAATCGCGCGCCAGCGCCAGCGCGATGCCGATGGTGAGCCCGGCGAAGATCGCGGCGGCGAGCATGATCATCGCCGGCGGCCAGCTCTTGTTCTCCGGCGTCGTGGCGCGGGAGATCAGCCGGATGTTGGTGGTGTCGATGCCCTGCCGCTCCTCGGCGGTCTTGGCCTTGGCGAGGAAACTCTCGTAGACGATCCGGCTCGACTCCGCCTTGCGCTCGAGTTCGCGCAGCGGCACCAGCAGCTTTTCGTTGGCCTGCGACTGCGTCTTCAGCGCGTCGAAATTGGCCTGCAGGGTCTGCACATTGGTGCGTTCGCTGGCGTAGGTGTTGCGGACCGATCGCGCGATCGTCTTCAATTCGCGCTGGATCGCCGCCTGGACGTCGCGGACCTGCGCGCGCGCCGCCTGCAGCGCCGGATGATTGGGGCCGTCGATCTGCGCGAGCTGCGCCTCTTCGCGCGACGCGTCGGCGAGCCGCCCGCGCAACTGCACGATCGCGGCCGACTGCATCGCCTCGGGCACCGCGTCGAGGCCGGCGTCGCCGTGCTCGATGGTTTCGATCAGCCGCACGCGGGCCTGCGCATCGGCGAGCCTCGTCTTGGCGTTGGTCAATTGGGTGTTGGCTTCGTCGAGCTGCTGCTCGCTCACCATCCGGCTGCGCGCGCCGACCAGATTGTTGGCGGCCTTGTAGGCGGCGACCGCCTCCTCGCCGCGCTTGACCTCCTGCCGCAGCTTGCCGAGCTGCGCCGAGATCGCCTCCGAGGTCCGGCGCTGGAACGCCGAATTGGCGCCGGCCTGCTCTTCGAGATACGAGGTCGCGACCGCATTGGCGAGCGCCGCCGCGCGCGGCGCGGTGTCCGCCGACGCCAGAATGTCGATCACGAAGGAGCGGTCGATCCGCCGCGTGGTGACTTTCTTCCGCAGATTTCGCAGCGTGACCAGCGCGCGATCCTCCGGCTTGCCGAGCCCGATCAGCGCCTTCACCAGCCGGCCGAGGCCGACGCGCTCGCCGTTGAACTCCGGATCGTTCTGCAGGTTCATCTGCTCGATGACGCGGTTCAGCACCTCGTTCGAGGTGATGATCTTGAGCTGGCTCTCGACCAGCAGCAGGCCGTCGCCGGGAACCGAATTCTGCAGCGGATCGTCCTTCGGCGTGTACTGATCGCGCGGGTCGACGAACACCTGCGCGGTGCCGGTGTAGGCAGGATGCGCGACCAGCAGATAGGCGACGACCAGCGCGCACAGCGCCAGCGGAACGCCGAACACCCAGTTCCTGCGCCGCGCCAGAATGCCGACGACGTTTCTGAAATCGACCCCGTCGGAATCGCGGCCTTCGGGGATGGTGGGTGAGGACGGCCTGGGCGACATGATGCGGTACACACTCGCTTGTCTACATACTCGGATCATCCGCCGCGCCGGCCGATGATGGAAGCGCGGCCTCGTGCCGCAAGCCTCGCGCGGCCGTCGAGCGGCGGAGCGACGCATGCGGCGAACTGGAAGCCCGAGCCGCCTTCGCACACTGACTACAAAGTAAAGAACTACGGTTAATCGGCGGTTACGCCTCCGCACAAGAGCACGGAGTTAGCGAAAGGTTAACGCGGCGCCGACGATCATGATCGATCCCACCGGAGACAGATCACACCATTAACCGCTTCCGCCGGAACCGCCCCCCGAAATGCTTGGAAACGTGTAAAAGGCGGACGCGCGCGGCGTACACGCTTCGTTAACCAGCAGCGCGCATGCGGCGACGTCGACAATGAAAACTGAAGCGAGTTGCTGAAAATTTTGGCCATGACGATCACCACGGACGACCGGACCGAACACGCGCGGATTCACGAAGGCGGCGCTGATATCGCGCGACGGCCTGCGCCGGTCGCGGAGGCCGCGCCGGCGCGACGCACGCGCGTGGTCGTGATCCAGACCCAGGCCGAGAACGCCGGCGCCCAGGAGATCTCGCGGCTGGTCGGCGCCGGCCTCGCGGCGCGCGGCTACGACGTCCACAATCTGTTCTTCTTCCGTCAGTCGCGCTCGTTCGACGAGCCGGCGCAGACGACCTACTGCGCGCCGCGCCGGCCGGGCGATCCGCTGTCGTTCCTGCGCTTCCTCGGCGCGCTGCATGCGCGCATCCGGCGGCTTCGCCCCGATATCGTTCTGACCTTCCAGCACTACGGCAATGCGATCGGCGGGGTCGCCGCGCGGCTGGCCGGCCCGGGGCCGGTGATCGCCAATCAGGTGTCGGCGCGGCTGACAATGCCGGCCTGGCTGCGCGGCATCGACCGGATCATGGGCCAGCTCGGAGTCTTCAAGACCATCACGGTCAATTCGCACGACATGCTGCGCGATTATTCGCGCTATCCGGAAAGCTATCGCAAGCGGCTGCAGCACGTTCCGCACGGCTTCGACCAGAAGCACGCGACGCTGAGCAAGGCGGACGCGCGCCGGGAATTCGGACTGAGGCCGGACGCCGTCGTTCTCGGCTCGGCGGCGCGGCTGCATCCGCTCAAGCAGCTCGACGCGGCCGTGCGCGTGCTGGCGCAACGGCCGGACTGGACGCTCGCTCTCGCCGGCCAGGGCCCCGACGAAGCACGACTACGCGACATCGCCGACGGCCTCGGCGTCGCCGACCGCGTGCATTTCGTCGGCGAGATCTCTCCCGAGCAGGTCGCGAACTTCCTGGCGTGCCTGGACGTCTTCGTGTTTCCGTCGCTCGCCGAGACCTTCGGCCTCGCCGCGGTCGAGGCCGCCCACGCCGGCGTGCCGGTGGTCGCCAACGATCTGCCGGTGCTGCGCGAAGTGCTGTCGGTCGAGGGCGAACCGGCGGCGCTGTTCGTCGATGCGTCGGACCCGGCCGCGATGTCGAACGCGGTCGCCCGGGTGCTCGACGACGACGCGCTCAGCGCGCGACTTCGCCGCGCCGGCGACGGGCTGAAGTCGCGCTACTCGGTCGACGCCATGGTGGACGAATATGTTCGCCTCATCGAGGACGCGACGTGACCCGGCATCGGAGCGGAGGAACGCGCCGTGATCGTTGAGCTCCGTTTCGACGACCAGCGCCCGCGCCGGTGGATGCGCCATCTGATCGCGCTGCTCGGCTCCGATCAGCGCAAACTTCAGATCGCCTGGGTGCGGACCGATGCGCGCCGGGCGGCCGGGCTCGAATCGCTGCTCGAGATCGAACGGATGCTGCTGCGGCGCGGCCGGCCGTGCGGCGCGGATGCCGATCCGGCGCTGAAGAGCGAAGGCCCGCCGCCGCAGAGCGCCGACATCGTGATCGACTTCACCGCGATGCCGCGGGATTCGTCGCGTGCGGCGCAACTCTATCTCCGGCCGCTGTTCGAGGGCGCCGCCGGCGAGGACGCCGCGCTGGCCGCAATTCTCGGCGACGATCTGCCGCTGATCGAAATTCTCGACGAGGTCAGCGGCGCGATCGTGTGGTCCGGCAAACCCTCAGCGGAGACCGCCGACGGCCTCGGCGGCGCGCTCGACACCGTGATGGCGCGAACCGCGACCTTGCTGAAGGGCGTGATCGAATGCGGGCCGCGCACGACCGCGCCACCCAAATCCGCTCGACGGCGCAGCCTGCGAACGCCCTCCGCCTATGTTCTGCGCGGCCTCGCGGCACATCTCGTCAGGCGCATCTACCGGCTGTGCTGCTATTCCCCGCACTGGCGGATCGGATGGCGCAACACCGACGATGCCGGCATCTGGGCTTCCGCCGATCTCT
Source organism: Rhodopseudomonas palustris (assembly GCF_034479375.1). NCBI lineage: Bacteria > Pseudomonadati > Pseudomonadota > Alphaproteobacteria > Hyphomicrobiales > Nitrobacteraceae > Rhodopseudomonas > Rhodopseudomonas palustris. Next base: position 3,417,466 of record NZ_CP140155.1, read on the forward strand.
CCGGCCCGGCCTGGCGCGCGGTGCCGAGCCCCGGCAACCGGTTCTACGCCGACCCGTTTCCGATCACCTGGAAGGGCCGCACCTTCGTGTTCTTCGAAGATCTCGACCATCGCGTCGGCAAGGGCACCATCGCGGCGATCGAATTCGGAGACGACGGGCCGATCGGCACGGCGATCCCCGTGCTCGAGGAGCCCTGGCACCTGTCCTATCCGTTCCTGATCGTCCACGACGACGAATTGTGGATGATCCCCGAAAGCAGCGCCAAGCACGAGGTGAACATCTACAAATGCGTGCGGTTTCCGGATCGCTGGGAGCGGCAGGCGACATTGCTGTCGGGCGTCGAACTCGCCGACGCGACGATCGTGCAGCACGACGGGCTTCACTACATGTTCGGCGCGACGCGCGACGGCGCCGGCGGCTATTCGGACACGCTGTCGATCTACTATGCGGACAATCTGTTCGGGCGCTGGACGCCGCACGCGCAACGGCCGGTGCTGGTCGATCGCGCCGCCACGCGGCCGGGAGGGCATTTCGTCCAACGCAACGGCCGGCTGTGGCGGCCGGTGCAGGATTGCACCAACGGCTACGGCGGCGCGCTCGGTCTCGCCGAAATCACCGCATTGTCGCCGACGGATTTCGCCCAGACCGTGCACCACACCATCTCGCCCGGGCCGCGCTGGCCGGGCCGCAAGCTGCACACGCTGAATCGATGCGGGCGGCTCGAACTGATCGACGGCACCATCATCCAGCCGAAGATCGAAGCGCTACGGCTGCCCGACAAGCTCGGCACCGTGGCCGACGCCCAAAGCCGCTGAGGCTGCATAGCGCGTCAATGCCGCGGCATCCACCGCACCATCAGCCAGCCGGCGATCAGCCCGACGGTGCCGCCGGACAGCTTCACGCCGGCATCGAACAGGCGGCCGTGCCGCGAGGGCTCCAGGACCTGGAGGATTTCGAACAGCATCGCCGCGCCGAGCACGATCGCGGCGGCGAACAGGATGTAACGCGGATAGGCCGCGGCGAACAAACCGCCGACCACGGCGAACGCGAGAAATCGCTCGATCGAGGGCGGCCAACCCGTCGTCGGCCGAAGACCGAGCGGACTGAGCGTCGCCATCGCGATGAACGCCAGGCTGAGCCACGCCGCTCCGCGCAGCACAGTTGCGTACCTTACCGAAAGTTCAGTCATCAAGTCCTCGTCGCATCGGATCGTGTATGGTTAACAAGTCGAGAATTCCGCCATTGCTAAGCGAACTGGAACCACGGCTCAGTCTTAACCTCACACGCAAATATCATTTCGAATTTTCACGATCGGTCCCCAGATAGGGTAAGTTACCGTCATACGCCAGAGCGCCGGCGCATAAGGTAGACCGGCAATCCGGCGAACGCGCGGCATCCGTACCAGTATCGCACCGACCAGGTTGAGTGAGAGTGAAGTTCAGCGTCGCGATCGGCAAGGTCATCCAGCTTCGCAACGACTCGACGGTTCGCGCGATGTCCGGCGCGTTCGCGTTGCGCGTCGCGATCACGGTGGTGAATCTGGCGCTGGTGACGCTCGCGGCGCGGATGCTGAGCAGGCACGATTTCGGCACCTACTCGATGCTGTTCAGCGCAGCCGGCCTGCTCAGCGTAATCGCGACATTCGGCCAGCAGATCTTCGTGATGCGCTCGTGGAGCGAATTCGGCGCCGCCGGCGACGAGGGGATGCTGAAAGGCGCGATGACATTCAGCGCGCTCGCCTGCTTCGCCGGCGTCGCGATGATCGGTCTGCCGTTCTATTTCTGGTTCGCCGCGGAGCACGATACGACGCTGGCGCTGTCGGCCACGCTCTATCTGGTGTCCTACTCGCTGATGCTGACCTCGGCGCACGTCACGCGCAGCGCAGTCGGGGTCGGCGTCGGCGACGGCCTCACCTATCTGCTGGTGGCGGCGTGCCCGATCTCCTATCTGATCGGATGCTATCTGCTCGGCGCTCCGATCGAGATCTATCGAATTTTCCTGGCGATGGCAGGCGCGTCCGCCTTCACGGTGCTGGTGCAGATGATCCTGCTGCGACGCAGGGTCCGGACGAAATTCCCGGCGCTCGGCCGCTCGCGCGCGAGCTTCGATCTCCGGACATGGATCACCCGCTCGGCCAAGCTGTGGGTGTCCGGCGGGCTGGAAGCCGCCAATCAATATGCCGACGTCGTGATCATCGGCTATCTGACGACGCCGTCGATCGCCGGCGCGTATTTCGTGACGACGCGAATCGCCAACGCCTTCGCAATGGCGACCGGCGCGGTCTACATCTTCTCGACCCGGCATATTCCGCATCTGTACTACAATCAGCAGCACCGGCAACTCGACAGCCTGCTCGACTCGGTCGCATTGGTGACGCTGACCATCGTGGTCGGCGGCCTGCTGGTGGTGCTCGGCGGCGGACACTGGATTCTGTACGCCTTCAACCCCGACTACGTCTCGTATTACGGCATGCTGGCGCTGCTCACCGCGGGAACGGCCGCCGTCGCGGCCACCGGCCCGTCGGGCTCGATCCTGATGCTGACGGGGCACGAAGGCCGCTATCTCGCGATCATCGGCGGCACGGTGCTGATGCGCGCGGTCGGCTTCTTCGTGCTGATCCCGATGTTCGGCATTCCCGGCGCCGTGGCGGCGACCACGATCTCGTTCGTCACCATGGCGGTGCTGCTGCGCAGCTCCGCCATCAGCACCACCGGAATCGACGGCTCGGTGCTGCGGCTGCTGACGCGGCTGCGGCGCGGCCCGGTGTCGCTGCGCCCGGAATGAGCCGGAGCGGCGGCGGCTTTTGGTTCTGAAGAGATTGCATCGGCCCGAGGCGGGGCGCGGGCGCGGCGTGACGGCGGCTACTCGCCGCCGATGTCGAGATAGCCGCCGCGCCAATACACCAGCGCCTGCGCGCCGTCGCCGAGCTGCACCGCGTCGACCCGGCCGATCACCAGCGCGTGGCTGTTCCAGTCGATGATGCTGTCGACCGTGCAGTCGATCGCCGCCAACGCATCGCTCAGCAGCGGCGCGCCGGTCACCAGTTCGATCCAGTCGCCGCTGTCGTATCGTTCCGCGCCGCGGACGCCGTGGCGGCCGGCGAAGCGATCAGCCAGCTCGCGATGGCCGGCCGCGAGGATATTGACGCCGAACGTCCCCTGATCGCGCAGCACCGGCATGATCGAACAGCTCCGGTTGATGCAGACGATCAGCGACGGCGGCTCGACCGAGAGCGAACTCACCGACGTCACGGTGACGCCGTTGCGCTCCGCGCCCTGCCCGCTGGTGACGATGCCGACGCCGCCGGCGAGATGCCGCATCGCCGCCTTGAAGCCGTCGGCGGCGGACGCGCGATGCAGCGAGGCGGGCCGGACGTTCATGATCGGCCTGCGAGGGAATCGAGCCAGTTGCGGAAGATCGTCGTCGCGGCGGCCTCGATGTCGTCGGCGATTCCGGCGCGCAGCGCCAAATGCGGCAGCCTGGAGATCAGCGCCGGATCGCGCCCGGCCTCGGCTTCGACGCGCAACGCGTTCAGCGCGGCCTCGGTTTCGATATCGAAGTAATCGACCGGAATTTCCGGATAGGCGTCGCGCTCGCCGGTGAGGAAGCGGCCGATGTCGCGCAGATACTCGCGCTGCAGCGAGGCGACGTCATATTCGGGGTGGCCCTGGAAGAACACGAAACGGCTGCGCCCGCGGCGCACGAAGACGTCGACGCCCGCATCGCGCGCCTGCGTCAGCACCTCGTAGCCGCTCGCGGCGAGCCGGTCCGCCGGCAGGTCGTTCAGGCGCGAATGCGGCACCTTCATCGGCGCCAGCAGACCGGCCAGCAGCGGATCGTCCTGCAATCGCTCGCCCGCATAGATGCCGGAGCATTTCTTCGGCAATCGCTGCCGCTCGATGCCGTCGAGATGCAGCACCGCCGCGTGCGCGGCGAGGCACGACCAGATCGTCGAGCGGGTGTTGGCCTCGGCCCAGTCGACCAGCGCGCGCATCTCGTCCCAATACGGCTCCTCGCGCAGCGTGGCGGCGCGCGGCTCGGCCCCGGTCACGATCAGGCCGTCGAGCTTGGTGTGGCCGAGGTCGGCGATGCCGGCATAGAGGCTGTCGATGCGGTGACGCGCCGCCGGCGAGCGCTGCACCGAGGGCAGCGAGAAGCAGTGCAGCCGCACCGGACGATCGCCCGCGCCCACCTCGAGCAGGCGCGCGAACTGCCGCTCGGTAGCGCGCAGCGCAGCGTCGCTCATATTGTTGACGAGACCGATCTCGATCGCCGCGGGACGTTCGGAGCCGCCGCGTTGTCCGCCGCCGTCGTTCCGGCCGAGCGGGACCAGCGTCGGGCTGTCGATCGGATCGACGTTGTCGAACAGCAGGGACACGCCGCCTCGCCGCACTATTCCGCCGCGATCAGTTGCGTTCGCCGGCCGCCGGCCTGCGCCAGCGCCTGATCGAGGTCGGCGATGATGTCGGAGATGTGCTCGATGCCGATCGACAGCCGGATCGTCTCCGGCAGCACGCCGGCGATGCGCTGCTGCTCGGCGGACATCTGCCGATGCGTGGTCGATGCCGGGTGGCAGGCGAGCGATTTGGCGTCGCCGATATTGACCAGCCGGGTGATCAGTTTCAGCGAATCGTAGAACGTCTTGCCGGCCTCGAGGCCGCCTGCGATGCCGAAGGTGAACAGCGACGACGCCCGGCCGCCGAGATATTTCTGCACCAGCTCGTAATACGGGCTGTCCGGAAATCCGGTGTAGTTCACCCATTCCACGCGCGGGTCGTCGCGCAGGAATTCCGCCACCTTGCGGGCGTTCTCGACATGGCGCTCCATCCGCAGCGCCACCGTCTCGATGCCCTGCAGCAGCAGGAACGCGTTGAACGGCGACAGCACCGAGCCCATCGTGCGCTGATAGATGCTGCGGGCGCGCTCGATATAGGCGGTCGGGCCGAACCGCTCGGCATAGACCATGCCGTGATAGGAATGATCGGGCTGGTTGAACGCCGGGAAGCGCTGCGGCTGCGCCGCCCAGTCGAACCGGCCGCTGTCGACGATGATGCCGCCGAGCGTGGTGCCGTGGCCGCCGAGGAACTTGGTCAGCGAATGCACCACGATGTCGGCGCCGTAGTCGAACGGCTTCAGCAGGATCGGCGTCGCCACCGTGTTGTCGACGATCAGCGGCACGCCGTGCCGATGCGCCACCTCGGCGATGCGCTCGATGTCGCAGACATTGCCGGCGGGGTTGCCGATGGTCTCGCAGAACACCGCGCGGGTGTTCTCGTCGATCAGCCGCTCGATCGCGTCGGGCTGGTCGCTGTCGGCGAAGCGGCCGTGGATGCCCTGGCGCGGCAGGATGTGCGACAGCAGCGTGTGCGTGGTGCCGTAGAGCTGCGGCACCGAGACGATGTTGCCGCCGTGATCGGCGACGTTGACGAACGCGTAGTGCAGCGCCGCCTGGCCGCTGGCGACGGCGAGCGCGCCGACGCCGCCCTCGAGCTCGGCGACGCGCTTCTCCAGCACGGCGCTGGTCGGGTTGGCGATCCGCGAATAGCGATAGCCTTCGGTCTCGAGATTGAACAGAGCGGCGCCGTGATCGGCGCTGTCGAACGCGTAGGAGGCGGTCTGATAGATCGGGACCGCGACCGCCTTGGTGGTCGGATCGGGATCGTAGCCGGCGTGAATGGCAATCGTCTCGCTACGCATGGGCTCACCTCCGCATTGCCGAGGCTGCGACTTCTCGCGCAGTCCGTGGGCGTCGTCTTTGCTAGAGCGGAGATCTTTAATCGACAACAAATTTCGAAAATGACGACAAACTAACCCTAATTTCAGATGATAAATCGATGACAATTTGAATCGAATCCGACGCATCGGAGTTCGTTTACCTTGCCGACGCTTTGTGCTCGCCCCGACACTCGATCTTCGATCGCATTCGCGTAAGTTGCGTCGACAATTTTCTCGATGTTGTCGGGCTCGCGTTGATGAATTTCCAAGCAAGACCTGCGATGGCGGACACGGTGCCGGAGGCGCGCGCGAAGCCTTCCGTCGCCAAGAGCTGGCTGCGGGCGATCGAGATGACGTCGCGGATCGAGACCGAACCGCGACGGCTGCTCGCATCCGTGATCGACGAATGGGCCGCCCGCGCGCCGGAGCAGCCGGCGGTCGTGTCGGATCGCGAATCCTTCAGCTACGCGGCGCTGGCGCAACGCGTCGACCGCTACGCGCGCTGGGCGCTGGCGAACGGAATCGGGATCGGCGACGTGGTGTGCCTGCTGATGCCGAACCGGCCGGACACGCTGGCGGCCTGGCTCGGCATCACCAAGGTCGGCGGCGTCGCGGCGCTGATCAACACCCAGCTCGTCGGCGCCTCGCTGGCGCATTGCATCGAGGTCGCGCAGCCGACCCACATCATCGTCGGCGACGTACTGGCGGACGCCTTCGCGAGTGCCCGAGGGCAGCTCGCATCGAGCCCACGCGTATGGACGCATGGCGGCGGCGACGAAGGTTCGATCGACCACGCGCTCGCCTCGCTCGACGGCGGCCCGCTGGCGCCGCACGAACGGCGCGACGTCTCGATCGAGCATCTGGCGCTGCTGATCTACACCTCCGGCACCACCGGGCTGCCGAAGGCCGCCCGCGTCACGCATCGCCGGGTGATGAGCTGGGCCGGCTGGTTCGCAGGGCTCACCGACGCCGGGCCCGACGACCGGATGTACAATTGCCTGCCGATCTATCACAGCGTGGGCGGCGTGGTCGCCACCGGCAGCATGCTGATGGCCGGCGGCTCGGTGGTGATCGCCGAGAAATTCTCGGCAAGCCGGTTCTGGGACGATATCGTCCGCTGGGACTGCACGCTGTTTCAATATATCGGCGAGCTCTGCCGCTATCTGCTGCAGGCGCCGCCGTCGGCGCGCGACACCGGCCACCGGCTGCGGCTGGCTTGCGGCAACGGGCTGCGCGGCGACATCTGGGAGGCGTTCCAGGACCGCTTCGCGATCCCACGCATTCTCGAATTCTACGCCTCCACCGAAGGCAATTTCTCGCTCTACAATGTCGAGGGCAAGCCCGGCGCGATCGGCCGGATTCCGTCGTTTCTGGCGCATCGCTTTCCGGCCGCGATCGTCAGGTTCGACGTCGTCACCGGGCTTCCGCTTCGCGGCGACGACGGGCTGTGCATCCGCTGCGCGCGCAATGAGCCGGGCGAAGCGATCGGCCGGATCGGCGAGGCCGCCGCCAGCGGCGGCCGGTTCGAGGGTTACACCAGCGACGCCGAAAGCGACAACAAGGTGCTACGCGACGTGTTCGCCAAGGGCGACGCCTGGTTTCGCACCGGCGATCTGATGATGCTCGACGACAAGGGCTTCTTCCATTTCGTCGACCGCATCGGCGACACCTTCCGCTGGAAGGGCGAGAACGTCGCGGCCAGCGAAGTCGCCGAAGTGATCACGAGTTGCCCGGGCGTGATCGACGCCAGCGTCTATGGCGTGAGCGTGCCGCAGCACGACGGCCGCGCCGGCATGGCCGCGGTGGTGGTCGACGAGCGGTTCGATATCGACGCGCTGCATCGCCATCTGGCGGATCGGCTGCCGTCTTATGCGCGCCCACTGTTCGTGCGGCTCCGCCCGGCGCTGGAGATCACCGGCACCTTCAAGCAGAACAAGCAGGATCTGATCCGCGACGGATTCGATCCACGCGTGGTCAACGATCCGCTCTATGTCGGCGCGGCGCAGACCGCGCGCTACGTCGCGCTCGGCGCCGACCTGCACCGCCGCATCGCCGCAGGCGAGCTGCGGCTCTGAGGCCCGCGCCCGACGAGCAGGAACGTTGGAATGAGTTTTCAGGCGCGGCTCGACCGCTCGAACGATGGATCAGCACGATGACTCCGGCACCCGCACCGATCAGCTTCTCCAGGACCTGGACCTTCTTCGAAGGCGACTGGCACGACGGCAACGTGCCGATCATGGGGCCGCGCACCCACGCGGCCTGGCTCGGCTCGATGGTGTTCGACGGCGCCCGCGCCTTCGAAGGCGTGACGCCCGATCTCGACCGCCACATCGCGCGGGTCAATTGGTCGGCGACCAATTTCAAGCTCAAGGCGATGATCGACGAAGAGACCTGGCACGGCCTGGTGCAGGACGGGCTGAAGCGGTTCGACGCCGACGCCGAACTCTACATCCGGCCGATGTACTGGCCGCAGACCGGCGCCGGCGGCGGCGTGCTGTTCGATCCGGAGACGACCAACTGGTGCCTGTGCATCTACGAAGCGCCGATGCCGAAGCCGACCGGGCTGTCGATCACGCTGTCGCCGTTCCGCAAGCCGAGCGCCGATTGCGCCGTGGTGGACGCCAAGGCCGGTTGCCTCTATCCGAACAATTCGCGGGCGATGATCGAGGCGCAGAGCCGCGGCTTCGGCAATTGCCTGATGCGCGACATGCTGGGCAACATCGCCGAGCTCGGCAATTCCAACATCTTCATGGCGAAGGACGGCGTGGTCTACACGCCGGCCCCGAACGGCACGTTCCTCAACGGCGTGACGCGACAGCGGGTGATCGAACTGCTGCGCGGCGACGGCGTCACCGTGGTCGAATCGACGCTGACCTATCGCGACTTCGAGACCGCGGACGAAATCTTCGCCTCGGGCAATTTCGCCAAGGTGCAACCGATCGTGAAGATCGACGACCGCGCGCTGCAGCCGGGGCCGATGTTCGCCAAAGCGCGCAAGCTGTATTGGGAGTTCGCGCACGGGTGAGCGCCGCAAGCGTCATCCACGCGCGCTGGAAGCGTCATCCTGAGGAGCGAGCGTAGCGAGCCTCGAAGGATGCGGCGACGGAGTGAGCGGCTCATCCTTCGAGGCCCGCCGCGCCGCGCAGAGCGCGGACCACTCAATGCACGGGTCATTCCGGGGCGCGCCGAAGGCGCGAACCCGGAATCCGGAGCTGTTCATCCGCCGTGCCGACCCACCTCGGGATTCCGGGTTCGCTCACGGCGTGAGCGCCCCGGAATGACGCATGAGAGGACTGGGTGAGTCCGCTCGATGGTGGCGAACAGGCCGTCCGTCACGCCTTCGCCAGCGCCGCCTCGCGGATGCCGGACAGCGTGGCGCCGGGCAGAATCGCGTCGGGGTCGATCTTCAGATGGATGATCGACGGCAGGCCCGAGGCGCGCGCCGCCGTGAACGCCGCCGGAAAATCCGAGGTCTTCTCGACATTGGCGCCGAAGCCGCCGAAGGCGCGCGCATAGGCGGCGAAATCCGGATTGTGCAGCTCGGTGGCGGCGACGCGGCCCGGAAACTCGCGCTCCTGATGCATCCGGATGGTGCCGTACATGCCGTTGTCGCAGACCACCACGACGATCGGCAGCCGATACTGCACGGCGATGGCGAATTCCTGCCCGCTCATCAGGAAGTCGCCGTCGCCATTGACCGACAGCACCAGCCGTTCCGGATACAGCCGCTGCATCGCGATCGCGGCCGGCATGCCGTAGCCCATCGAGGCCGAGGTCGGCGCGACGTGCGTCATGTAGTTGCGGAAGCGATAGAACCGGTGAATCCAAGACGCGTAGTTGCCGGCGCCGTTGCACAGGATGGTGTCGGCCGGCACGTTGTCGCGCAGCCAAGTCATCACCTCGCCGAGATTGACGTCGCCGGGTTGCGGCGTCGCGGTCTCGGTCCAGGCGAGATAGTCGGCATGCGCCGCGTCGGCGGCCTCCTGCCATTCCGGTCGCGCGACGATGTCGAGTTTCGCCAACGCCGCGACGAAGCGCGCCGGCGAGGCGTGGATCGCGAGCTGCGGGCGATACACCCGGCCGAGCTCCTCGGCGCCGGGATGGATATGCACCAGCTTCGTCAGCGGCGCGGGGCTGTCGAGCAGCGCATAGCCCTGCGACGGGATTTCGCCGAGCCGCCCGCCGATCAGCACCAGCAGATCGGCCGCCCGGGCGCGCGCCACCAGCTTCGGATTGGGCCCGAGCCCGAGGTCGCCGGCGTAGCGCGGATGCAGCGGATCGAACAGCGTGCCGCGACGATAGCTGGTCGCGACCGGCAGCCCGGTGCGTGTCGCGATCCGCTCGATCTGCTCGCGCGCCTTCAGGCTCCAGCGGCTGCCGCCGAGCACGATCAGCGGCCGCTCCGCGCCGGCGAGCAGCGCCGCCAGCTCTTCCATCTCCTCGTCGCCGGGCGAGGTTTCGACCGGCCTGAACGCCGGCGCATTGGCCACCGTGACGCGCTCGCTCAGCACGTCCTTCGGCAGCGCGATCACCACCGGCCCCGGCCGGCCGCTGGTCGCGGTGTAGAACGCACGCGACACCAGCTCGGTGACGCGATCGGGATCGTCGATCTCGGTGGTCCATTTCGTCATGCTGCCGAACACGGCGCGATAGTCCAGTTCCTGAAACGCCTCGCGCTCCTTGACGCCGCGCTCGACCTGGCCGACGAACATGATCATCGGCGTCGAGTCCTGCCGTGCGACGTGGATGCCCGCCGACGCATTGGTGGCCCCCGGGCCGCGGGTGACGAAGCACACGCCCGGCTGCCCGGTGACCTTGCCGATCGCCTCCGCCATCATCGCCGCGCCGCCCTCGTGGCGGCAGACCGTGATGGTGATGTCGCGATCGCGCAGCGCGTTCAGCACCGGCAGGAAGCTCTCGCCCGGCACGCAGAACACGTGCCTGACACCGTTGATCACCAGTTGATCGACCAGCGCCTCGGCGGCAGTGCGGCTCTTGAGCGGTTGATGCATGGCGTTTCCCTGTGTTCTCGTTGCGGCGCCCGGCTTCGGGTCAGGGCCCGTAGAGCACGAGCTCGGTCTCGGTGAGGTCGGCGAGCCGCGGCGGGTTCGGGCCCTTGAAGTATTTGCGTCCACGCGTCTCGGTGTAGATGCCGGTCAGTCCCGCGACCGGGCCGTTGGCGTCGACCACCACCAGCGGCCGGCCGCGCCGGATCAGGAAGCCGCCGAGCGCGCGCGCGCAGCGCACGAAATCGGCGATGTCGCGGCAATACACCAGTTGCATCGCCGGCATCGGAAACCGGCCGCTCTTCATCCGCTTCGGCAGCATGATGAACGGGATCGCCTCGCCGCCGATCCGGCACACCAGCGACAGACAGCCGTAATCGGCGTGGCTGCGCAGCCGGTCGAGCTCGGCCTCGGGCAGGCCTGCGACGGCGGCCGTCGCGCCGGTCACCACTTCGACCGTCATGCCGCGCTCGCCGCGCGACAGCAGCGGCACCGAGAACAACATGCCGCTGCAATAGCGGCGGAATCCTTGCGCCTCGATGATCGGCCAGGTGTTGGCGGCCGGCGAGATGTTGATGTAGGTGACGTGCTTGTGCTTCTGCGCCATCGACGTCAGCAGCGTCGCATAGTTGCGGAATTCCGGCGCGACGTACCAGCTCGATACGTTGCAGCGGATGTTCGGCTCGCCGGCCTCGATCCGTTGCGTGTAGAGCAGCAGCAGCACGCCGACCGGCCGCCCGTCGCTTTCGAGCAAATAACCGTATTGCGGGCATCCGGGCGGAACTTCGCGTTCACCCTGCCGGTGCAGGCCGCGCAGCCAGTAATCGCGCGTGCGGCCGGCGAAACCGCACGTCAGCAACTCCGAAACGGCTTCGATATCCGCCTCGACGATCTCGCGGCAGCGAACTTTGCGGGCATCCATCGTCGTTTACCAATCGACCCGATTTGACGGCTCGGCACGTAGATTCAATTCATCTTTGAGCCATATGGTAGTTGTCTCACGGATCGAACAGGAAGGCGAAATATCGATGTCTGTACGGTTAACGATTGTCACGATGATGCGGGAGATCGCCGCTGAGCAGAATCGCAAGCTGCCGGAGCTGACGGACGATCTCGTACTACACCAGTCCGGCTTCGATTCGCTGTGCTTCGCCATCCTGGTCGCACGGCTGGAAGACCAGCTCGGCATCGATCCGTTCACCGCCGCCGACGACGCGATCTTTCCGGTGACGCTGGGCGACTTCATCGAGGCCTACGAGAATGTCCCGGCGTGAACCCGTTGCGCTGCGCAACTATCTCGCAGCCGGCCCGAGCGACCGCACGCTCTCGGACCCGACCGACAGCGTAGCGCTGGCGGAGATCGCGCACGGCACCGCGCTCGGCGGACGGCTGCCGGAGCTGGCGGGCCGCTCCGTGGTGCTGTCGCTGTCGACGCAACTGATCAGCGGCATCGCGATGATCGAGCTCGACGGCGTCGCGCGCCGCATGCTGTTGTGCCCGCCCGATTTCGACATGAAGCATGCGCCGTCGCTGATCGCCGACGCGCAGGTCGACGCCGTCGTCACCGACGATCCGGCGCGCTGGGGAAATCTCGGCGTCGAGCTGATCGTCACCGCCGCTTTGCCGCTGCGGCCTGCCGCGCCGATCGAACTCACGCACGCCACCCAATGGCTGATGCTGACCTCCGGCACCACCGGCGCGCCGAAGATCGTGGCGCATACGCTGGCGGCGCTGACCGGCGCGATCGTCGCCGACGGCCCCGCACAAGGCGCGCCGCCGACCTGGGCGACGTTCTACGACATCCGCCGTTATGGCGGGCTGCAGATCTTCCTCCGCGCCGTGCTCGGCGGCGGCTCGATGGTGCTGTCCTCCCCCGGCGAGGCGATCGTGGATCATCTCGCACGGCTCGCCGCGCGCGGCGTCACGCATATTTCCGGCACGCCGTCGCATTGGCGCAAGGCGCTGATGAGCGCCGCGCTGGCGTCGTTCAGCCCGGACTACGTCCGGCTGTCCGGCGAGATCGCCGATCAGGCGGTGCTCGACAGCCTGCGCCGCGCCTTCCCGAGCGCCTCGATCGGCCATGCTTACGCCTCCACCGAGGCCGGCGTCGGCTTCGCCGTCAATGACGGCCGCGAGGGCTTTCCCGCCGCGATGATCGGCGCCGGCCCCAATGGCGTCGACATGCAGGTGATCGACGGCTCGCTGCGGATCCGGTCCGGGCGCACCGCGCATACTTATGTCGGGCGCAGCGCGCCGATGCTGACCGATTCCGACGGCTTCGTCGACACCGGCGACATGGTCGAACTGCGCGACGATCGTTATTACTTCGTCGGCCGGCGCGACGGCATCATCAATGTCGGCGGCCTCAAGGTGCATCCGGAGGAAGTCGAGGCCGTGATCAACCGCCACCCCGCGGTGCGGATGTCGCGGATTCGCGCGCGGCGCAGCCCGATCACCGGCGCGCTGGTGGTCGCCGACGTGATGCTGGCGAGCGTCTCCGATTCCGGCCGCACCGGCGAGATCCGCGACGCGATCCTCGCCGACTGCAAGGCGTCGCTGCCGCCCCACAAGGTCCCGGCGATGGTGAACTTCGTCCAGCAGCTCGACGTCACCGCCTCCGGCAAGCTGGCCCGCCATGCGTAAGGTGGTGGTCACCGGCGGCAGCCGCGGCATCGGGCTTTCGATCGCGCAGCGGCTCGCCGCGGCCGGCTACGGCGTCGTCGCCGTGGCGCGGCGGGAGAGCGAGGAACTAAGCGCGGCGATCGCCGCCGCCGCGCCCGGCCCCGGCGCGATCCATTTCAAGGCGTTCGATCTCGGCGAGATCGACGCCATTCCGGATTTCGTCAAGCGCCTGCGGCAGGAGTTCGGCTCGATCTACGGGCTGATCAACAACGCCGGGATCGGCACCGAAGGCGTGCTGGCGACGATGCACAACACGCAGATCGAGGCGCTGATCCGCATCAACGTCACCTCGCCGATCGTGCTGACCAAATACGTCGTCCGCCAGATGATGGCCGACGGCGGCGGCCGCATCGTCAACATGTCGTCGATCATCGGCTCGACCGGCTACAACGGCCTGTCGGTCTACGGCGCCACCAAGGCGGCCACCCTCGGCTTCACCCGCTCGCTCGCCCGCGAAGTCGGGCGGCTCGGCATCACCGTCAACGCGATCGCGCCGGGCTTCATCGACACCGAACTGACCAAGGGCCTCGCCGGCGACGGCCGCGACAAGATCGCGGGCCGCAGCGCGCTCCGCCGCCTGCCCGAGGTCGACGACGTCGCCCGCATGGTAGAGTACCTGCTCGGCGACGGCGGCCGCAACATCACCGGCGCGGTGCAGACCATCGACGCCGGGAACACGGCGTAGTCCCGGGGCGGTTCACCCCCCGTCGTCATTCCGGGGCGCGTAGCACAGCTACGCGAACCCGGAATCCCGAGATGTTCTGCTCGTGTCGGATTCCGGGTTCACGCAGCTTCGCTGCGTGCCCCGGAATGACAAGGGAGAGGGTTTGCTTGCGGCGAGATTCCGGGTTCGCGCTTCGCGCGCCCCGGAATGACAAACGCTGAGACCGAGGCTCAATCCGCGGACTTACAGCGCCGGCATCTCCCGCACGCCCGCCGGCCACGCCGCCGTGTCGATCCCATGCGTCGCGAACAGCGCCACCGCGAGACGATCCATGCCGAAGGCGACGCAGCCGGTGTGGGCGGGCTGGCCGGCGACATCGTCGATGCCCCAGGTGACGCCGAAATGCTCGCGGTGATAGTTGAAGCTCATGCAGGCGGTCGGCTGGTCTTCCGAGCGCAGCGGCACCAGCAGTTCGAATTTCAGCGCCTGCTGCTGCTGGCTGATCGCCTTCATCTGGCCGACGCGGCCGAAGAACGGATCGGAGGCGGTGTCGACGCGGAAGGCGAGGCCGAGGTCGCGGGCGATCGCCTGCGCCTTGCCCATCCAGCGCTCGCGGAAATCGGCGACGTCCTGCGACGTGCCGATGCAGACATATTCGCGCATCCGGAACGATTGCAGCCGGTCGAGATGCTTCGACGGTTCGCGGCGGAAACAATCGGCGGCGACGTCGAAGCGCAGACCGCCGGCCGGCAGCGGGCCGCGGCTCGCGGCGATCGGATACACCGGATAGCAGGCCGCCGGCGACAGCACCAGATCGGCCGGCGACAGCGAACTGGTCCAGTCACCGCCGGCGTCGAACCGGCTCACCGCCGCGTTGATCTCCTGCTCGCTGCCGTGCAGACCGCAGACGCAGCCGAGCAGATTCGGGAAGCTCTTCAGATAGCCGGACTTCTCGAGCTGAGCGCGGCTCATCACCGGCGGAAACCGCATCACTTCGGTGCCGGCCTCGCGATGCCGCGAGATCAGCGCCGCGAGCTTCTCGACCACGCCCTCGTACAGCGCGGTGCGGGCATAGACGCCGTCGGCGCCCATGCGATGGAACAGCTGCTCGGCGAGATGATCGAGCGCATCGACAGGCTTCGCTTCGGCTTGGGACGGAACCTTGCGGATCGCGACGTTCATGAGGTGGCCTCCTCGAAAGATCGGTGACGGTGCGTTCAGTCGCGCAGGCTCGCCGGCACCGCGCTCATCAGGCTGGCGGTGGCGATATTGGCGAGGATGCGGTCGTTGTTGATCATCAGCGGCGCCGACAGCACGTCGCGCAGATGCCGACCGATGGTGAAATCGCCGTCGTTGCGATAGCCGGACAGGCCGCAGGCGCGCAGCGCGCTCATCACCGTCGCCACCGCGAGATCGGAGGCCTCGACCTTCAGCAGGTTGATCGCCGACTGGAATTCCAGCGAGCCGAGGCCGCGTTCGTCGTATTCGTGCGCCGCATAGGCGTCGAGATTGGCGGCGATCAGCGCGCGCAGCTTCAGCAGCGACATCTTCGCGCCGTTGTAGTGCGTAGCACCCGGCGGCATCTGGCCGCCCGCGCCGCGCGCCGCTTTGCGGATGAAGCCTTGCGCCCGCTCGACCGAGGCCGCCGCGATGCCGGCCCAGGCCGACGACCACGACAGATGCGCGACCGGCGTCATGGTCTGCGCGTGAATGCGTTCATACGGCTCGGCGAACACCTGGGCGGCGAGGCCATTGGCCTTCAGTTCGAAGCCGGCGCTGCAGGTGCCGCGCATGCCGAGGGTTTCCCAGCCCAGCGTCGGCGTCAGCGTGTAGTCGTCCCTGGTGAACACCACCAGCACCTGATCCGACGCAGCCGCCTCGGAGGCCCGCCGCGCGATCGTCATCACGCCGTCGGCTTCGGCGCCGTAGGAAATCACCGTGG
The DNA here is from genome assembly GCF_034479375.1 of Rhodopseudomonas palustris. Lineage (NCBI taxonomy): Bacteria > Pseudomonadati > Pseudomonadota > Alphaproteobacteria > Hyphomicrobiales > Nitrobacteraceae > Rhodopseudomonas > Rhodopseudomonas palustris. The sequence goes on from NZ_CP140155.1 coordinate 3,433,475, forward strand.
CGTTGCGGACCAGCGATACGCCGGCGTCGGTCACCTCGATCGCCGCGGCGCTGGCGCGGATGTTGCCGCCGTTGTTGCCTTCGGTGGTCGACGACGCCAGCAGCATCTGTTCGGCGGCGATCCGTCGCATCAACTGCTCGTGCCAGTCGCCGCCGCGGCCGTGCCGCACCAGGCACGCAACCTTGGTTTGATGCATCGCGACGATCATCGCGGTGGAGGCGCAGGCGCGTCCCAGCGCGTAGCACATCTCGGTGACGTCGTGGATGGTCGCGCCCTCGCCGCCGAATTCGACCGGAATCTGCGCGCCCAGCAGGCCATGCGCCTTCGCCGCGTCGATCGCCGCGCGCGGAAACCGCGATTGTTTGTCGACGCTATCGGCATCGGCGGCCGCGATCGCGGCGACCTGTGCCACGCGCTGCGACAGCGGGACGGTTTCGCGCCGGAATGGAACGGTCGCGGCATTGCGGACGCTGTTGTCTGTGATGATCGCCATGACGTCGGTCGCTCCTCGGGGCCTTGGACGGGCTCGATCGCGACGGCGCTGATGGTTCGCGCCTCTGTTGGTCGGCGATCGCGGCTGCAAGCTATGGGAGGGCGGCCGCGCCCGTCGAGAACTATCAAAGTGAATCAATTTGGATTCGAATCCGACGGTTAATCCGGGATTGCACCAATAGGCGCAATTCTCCGGTTTCCCGTTAGCGTTAAAATTCGAATCGTCGCGGCCGGCAATCCGCCGCGATTGTTTCCGCTAATTTTCTGCGCTTACATCTCGAATGAAACACGATGCACCGCGACGACGCGCGGCGCCGACACCAACAACGATCAGGAGGTTGCGATGCAGGGCACGGACGCCACGGTTCAGAACAGGATCCTCGCGCTGGTCGAGTCGATCCTCGCGCAGAATGCGATGCCCGGCGGCGTGAAGCCCGATACGCGCCTCGCCGACGCCGGCCTCACCTCGATGGAAATGGTGAACCTGATGCTCGGCGTCGAAGCCCTGTTCGACATGACGCTGCCGCAGTCGGATATCACGCCCGAGAATTTCACATCGGTCGAGACCATCGAGCGCCTCGTGCTTTCGCGTCTGCAGATGCAGGCGGCCTGATCGCGCCGGCGCCGGATGCAGATCGATCAGCACAGTCAACGTAGCACATCCCACCAGGAGTCGACCCGATGTCCACGAACCTGATCCTCACCTCCAAGACCGATGTCGAACTGAAGCCGGCTCCGATCGAGCCGTCCTGGATCATCGAGGGCAATCCGACCGCGACCAACGCGACGCTGTCGCGCAGCGCCGACGGCATGGCCTCGACGATCATCTGGCAGTGCACCGAAGGCAGGTTCGACTGGCACTACGACATCGACGAGACCATCTGCATTCTCGAAGGCTCGGTGGTGATCGAAAGCGAAGGCATGCCGGCGACCCGCTACGGGCCGGGCGACGTGATCTTCTTCAAGGACGGCGCCAGCGCGCGCTGGCACGTCGAGGGCCACGTCCGCAAAATCGCGTTCTGCCGCCGAACCCAGCCGAAGCTGGTCGGATTAGCGGTCCGCGCATTCGCCAAGCTGCGCTCGCTGCTGCTGCCGTCGAGCCAGCGCCCGGTGCAGTCGCTACTCGGCGCCAACTAAGCGTTTCATCTATTGCTTGAAGCCATAGGGCCGTTGCCAGTTCACTGACTCCTCATGCTGAGAGTCTGGCCGAACAATGCAGCCAATGAAGTCAGGCAATCTTGCTTCAACGTCATGCCCGGCCTTGTGCCGGGCATCCACGTCCTGCAGCGGAAGCCGCAAAGATAGGCGTGGATGGCCGGGACAAGCCCGGCCATGACGGAGTGAATTGCGAATTGAACAACGTGCAAGCGGCACCTTCGCAGGCTGAGGATACGCATCGACGACGGGCGGGCGCAGATGATGCGGCCCGCTCTGGTCGTAGCTGCGAGGATCAGCAAGCCGCCGCCGCCGCGCGCGATCAGCACGCTATCGCACCGATGGTCGCCGCCGGCCGGTCCGCGGCCGGGCGCGACTGGGATTGATTTGCCGCAAAGCCCGGCGCTGCCCTTTCTGACATTCTACTATGCGAAAGTCGTATTGGGGAACAGCGGGCAGCGATGGGGTTCACTCTCGGCAGGACTGGCAGGCCGTCGATTCTCGCGGTCGTGTATTCGGATGGCGCGGCTGCCTGCCGCATGATCTCGGACCTCGGCTATCGGCTGCGGAGCGCGGGCGTCGCCGTCGCCGGGATCGTCCCGTATCACGCGACGCGCGACAGCGTCCCGCGCTGCGACATGGAGGTCGAGGAACTGGCCTCGCGGATCATCCTGCAACTCGCCGAAGACCAGACGCCGCAATCGAGCGGTTGCCGGGTCGATCCGCTGGCGATCCAGGACGCCGCCGCGCTGATATCGGCCGCGTTTCAGAAGTGCCCGGAACTGCTGATCGTCAACAAGTTCGGCCAGCTCGAGGCCGACGGCGGCGGGCTCGGCGACGCGATCACCGAGGCGGTCGAACTCGGCATCCCGGTGCTGGTCGGCGTGCCGGAGCGCCGGCTCGAGCGCTGGCGGGAATTCACCAACGGGCTCGCCGAAGAGGCGATGATCGACTCGCCGCGGGTGCAGCAATGGCTGGCGCGGCGCGGCTTAGCGTCCCAGCGCAGCCGCATCGGCGCGCCGCTGGCCCTCAACTCGGCCGCCTGATTGATTGAAGCGATATGGCCCCTGCCACATGGGATGACTCCTCATCCTGAGGAGCCCGGCGAAGCCGGGCGTCTCGAAGGATGATGCCAAGGTGCCTTGCGGCGCATGGTTCGAGACGGCGCTGCGCGCCTCCTCACCATGAGGCTGTGCTGTGGTGAGCTGCTCGGAATGCCCGTGCTGATTCCATCGGAAACAGAACGGCTCTCACGGGAAAGAAACGTCGATGGCCGGGACGAGCCCGGCCATGACGGAATGAAGGATCAGCCGAACTTGAACAGCACGCCGTAGCCGCCGCGCGGGTAGTTCCATTCGATGTCGCCGTTGCCTTCGGCGATCACCCGGCAGGTGCCGCATTCGACGCAGCCGTCGGGCGTTACCTCGACCTGGCCGTTGGTGTTCAGCTCGTAGCAATGCGCCGGACACACCTTGATCAGCGCCAGCAATTCCGCCGACGGCTTGGTGTGCGGCTTCACCTTGATGTGAGCGTTGCCGACGTCGACCAGATAGCGGTTCTGGAACAGCTTGTCTTCGACTCGGATCGGGGCTTCCACCGTCATTGTCTCGCTCTCCGCGTTTGAGTTCGTCGCTGTCGTCGACTATCGCCACGCCCGCGCGAAGCGGAAGGCGTCGCCGAACAGGCCGGTCCAGGATCGTGCCGACACGAACGACTTGATGGTGACCTTCTCCTTGTCGACCTTGGGCGTGCCGTCGACCCGCACGAAGTTCTGCAGCGCCTTGTTGATGAGCTGCGGATAGGTCAGGAAGAAGTTCTGCGACTGGATGTGCAGCAGATCCGGCATATCCTTGTACTTCTTCAGATCCTTGATGACGAAGCTGTCGTCCAGCATCTTCTTGTAGAGCGCGAGATTTTCCTTGGTCATCGGATCCTTGCGCGACTTGACCTGGAAGATCGCCTCGCCGGCGATCCGGCCGGAGGTCATCGCCAGATTGGAGCCCTCGCGATGCAGCGCGTTGTTGAGCTGCGCCGCGTCGCCGACCACCACCCAGCCGTCGCCATAGAGCTGCGGGATCGCCTTGTAGCCGCCCTCGGGAATGAGGTGGCCGGCATATTCCTTGACCTCGGAGCCTTCGATCAGCGGCGCGATCGAGGGATGCTTCTTGAAGCGTTCGAGCAGATCGTAGGGCGTCTCGCCGGTCTTCTGGAAATCCGCCACCAGGCAGCCGATGCCGACCGAAACCGATTCCTTGTTGGCGTAGACGAAGCCCATCCCGGTCATGCCGCGGGAGATCGTGCCCGCCGCCTCGATCACCACGCCCTCGTCGCCCTTCAGATTGAATCGCGCCTCAATGGTCTCGCGCGGCAGGAAGTGCATTTCCTTCACGGCGAGCGCGACGTTGTCCGGCGCCGGCCGGTCGCGTAGCTCCGCCTTGGTGCCGAGCAGGCCGTTGACGCCCTCCGCCAGCACGACGACGTCGGCATGGACCTCGCCGCCCTCGCGGTCGGTGATCACGCCGATCACCTTGCCGTAGGCGTCCTTGACCAGTTCCTTGACGGTGGTCTCGCACAGCACGATGGCGCCGGCTTCCTGCGCCTGGCCGGAGAACCATTTGTCGAACTGCGCGCGGATGATGGTGTAGCGGTTCGGCTTCTCTTCGTTGAAGTCGTCCGAGCGATAATGCAGCCCGGTATGCGAGCGCTCGTCCATCATCCAGAACCGCTGCTCGACCAGATGACGCTCGAGCGGCGCATCCTCGCGGAAGTTCGGCACCAGCTTCTCCAGCATGTCGGCGTAGAGAATCGCGCCCTGGACGTTTTTCGAGCCGGGATATTCACCGCGCTCGATCTGCAGCACCTTCATGCCGCGTTTGGCCATCGTCAGCGCGGCGGCGTTTCCGGCCATGCCGGCGCCGACCACGATCGCGTCGAAACGTTCCTCGATCATGGCGAACTCCTGTTAGCTTGCGATGCGATCGCGGGTGTGCGGCGACAGCCGCTTGCGGAATGCTTCGGTCAGCGCCGGCAACAGCCGGATCGCGTCGGTGACGATCGCCAGATGCGCGAAGTCGAAGATCGGCGCGTTCTTGTCGGTGTTGATGGCGACGATCAGGTCGGCGCCGTCGACGCCGACGCGATGCTGGATCGCGCCGGAAATGCCCGCCGCGATGTAGAGCTTCGGCCGGATGGTCTTGCCGGTCTGGCCGATCTGGCGGTCGGCCGAGACCCAGCCCTTCTGCACCAGCGGCCGCGAGCAGCCATACTCGGCGCCGAGCACGCCGGCGAGTTGGCGCACCAGCTGGAAGTTCTCCATCGAGTTGAGGCCCATGCCGCCGGCGACGACGATGTCGGCGTAGGCCAGGTTCGAGGTCGCCTTGTCGCGATCCGGCACGAACGCCAGGATCTTGGTGACGATGTCGTCCTCGACCATGCCGAGCGGGAATTCGATGATGCGGCCGACCGGCTTCTCGACGCGCTCCGGCATCTCCATCACGCGCGGCCGAACGGTCGCCATCTGCGGCCGGAAGTTCAGCGTGTAGATCGTGCACAGCAGCGAACCGCCGAAGGTCGGCCGGGTCGCGGCGAGCGAATTGTCGGCGTCGACCTCGAGCTCGGTGCAGTCGGCGGTGAGGCCGGTCAGCAGCGTGGTGGCGACGGCGCCGGCGAGGTCGCGGCCGAGCGTAGTGGCGCCGAGCAGCAGGATCTCGGGCTTGTAGGTGTTGACCAGATCGGTCAGCGCCTTGGTGTAGGACTCGTTGCGATAGTCGGTGAGCACGTCGTCGGCGACGATGTAGGCGAGATCGGCGCCGTAGCAGAACGCCTCCGCGGCCGCCGCGCTGGTCGCCTCGCCGGCCGGGCCGATCACCACCGCGGCGAGTTCGACGCCGAGCTTGTCGGCGAGACGGCGGCCGGAGCCCATCAGCTCCCAGGACACCGGATGGACGTGGCCGCGCTCCTGCTCGACGAACACCCAGACGTGCTTGTACTGCTTGAAATGTTCGGACAGCTCTTTCTTGGCGTTGGCGCGTCCGGCGGGCGGGGCAGGCTTTGCTGGCTGGCTCATGAGACTGCTTTCAAATGGGTGTTGTCAAAATCCACGCGCGAGCTCGAACATGTCGGCTTCGAGTTTCGGCCGGAGCTTGAAGATCTCGTCGATCAGCGCCTCCGCGGGCGGCCGGCCGGCCGGCTCCACCACCACGGCCTTCTCGGAACGCGCGGTCGGCGCGAACACGCGCTTGACCACGGTCGGCGAACCGCGCAGGCCGCATTTGGAGATGTCCTCGACGCCGGCGTCCTGGGCGCTCCACTTCACCACCTCGGCGCGCGCCGCGGTCAGCGCGTTCAGCATGGTGCCGCGACGCACCTCGTTGGTGCCTTCCAGCATGGTGATCAGGCAGGGCAGCCGGCTGCGCAGCACCTGGACGCCACCCTCGGAGCGGCGCTCGACCTCGATGCTGCGGCCGGCGAGATCCAGCGACGCCACCTTGGAGACGTAAGTGAGCTGCAGGAAGTCGAGCCGCTTGCAGATCCCGGGGCCGACCTGCGCGGTATCGCCGTCGATGGTCTGCTTGCCGGTGAACACGATGTCGGGCTCGCCATAGGTGGCGCCGATCTTGCGGATCGCGGAAGCGAGCGCGTAGCTGGTCGCCAGCGTATCGGCGCCGGCGAAGAAACGATCGGTCAGCAGCACCGCGCGATCGGCGCCGAAGGTCAGCGCCTTGCGCAAGGAATCCTCGGCCGACGGCGGCCCCATCGTCAGCACCGTGACCTCGCCGCCGAATTTGTCGCGCAGCCGCAGCGCCTCTTCGAGCGCGAACAGATCATACGGGTTGATGATCGTCGGCACGCCCTGGCGCATGATCGTATTGGTGACCGGATGGACGCGGATCTGCGCCGAGTCCGGGACCTGCTTGATACAGACGACGATATGCATGGTGAGCTCCGCGCTTGCTGACACGACGACATCAGCCTGACACAGGGACATCAGCAAGCCTCGTACCAACTTTTCCGCCGGCGAAATTCGACCGATAAAGCAACGGTTTGCGCCGGACCGGCGAACGCCTTGGAATGGTTCTCGATGAACGCGACCCGACAAGTGTGACACTTGTCAGGAAGGCGACAGCGCTTTCGATAAGGACGCCCGGAATATCCAGCCCCGTCATGGCCGGGCTCGTCCCGGCCATCCACGTCAGCGCACGACAGCACCAAGAACGTGGATGGCCGGCACAAGGCCGGCCATGACGGAAGGATGCGTACGATCTTTGGTGAAAAAACTTGCTGGCGGCTATTTCAAATCGTCGAGCGAGACGAAGGCCGGCCGACGCGGCGATTTCGGCGCCACTGCGTCCTTGAGCACCTTGAAGACGCGCTGATCGAGCGGCGACGATGCGACGAAGTCGGCGTAAGCGCGCTCCAGCACCGCCTTGCAGCGCGCGGTCGCTTCCGGCACCGGCAGGCCGTCGAGATCCTCGCCGGCGAGATACTGGCCCATCCGCTTCAGGATATGCAGCCGCGCCACATTGACGACGCTCGGATCGTAGGCGACGTCGAGCAGCTGGAAGAACTCCTCCGCCGAGGCAGCGCGCTGCAACTGTCCGATGATCTCGGCCGGCGCTTGGGGGTCGCTGTGTTGGGAAGTGGCCTGGGTCGCGCTCATGTCATTCTCCTTCGGATGTGGCTTGCGGTGAAGCCCTCAGCTCCGTCGTTGCGAGGAGGCGAAGCCGACGAAGCAATCCAGCGCCATGCACCGAGCCTCTGGATTGCTTCGTCGCTGCGCTTTTCGCAATGACGAAGGACCTCATCGCCAATCTGGTCACTCAGGCGCAGTTCGGCAGCGTGCGGTCGTGAACCTCACGCCAGATCGCCGTCAATGTCTCGTTTCCGACCGGCCCCTTGTGGGCGACGGCGTGCAGGCGCACTTGCGCCAGAATGCCCTGCGCCTCCTCGGCCGTCGCCGGCAAATTCAGCTTGGCCAGCGACGAAATGATCGCCGACAGGCCGGAATGCTTGCCGATCACGATGCAGTTGGCGCGCCCAAGCAGCACCGGATCGAGCGACTGATAGGTGCGCTGGTCCTTGAGCAGGCCGTCGACATGGATACCGGATTCGTGGGTGAAGACGTGTTCGCCGACGATCGCCTTGTTGAGCGGAATCGTCCGCGCCGCGGCGGCCGCCACCACATCGGCGACATGGCCGAGTTCGGACAGCACGATGCCGGTGTCGCGGCCGTAGAGCTGCTTCAGCGCGACGGCGACCTCCTCCAGCGGCGCGTTGCCGGCGCGCTCGCCGAGCCCGATCACGGTGACCGAGGCGTGGCTGGCGCCGGCCTGCAGCGCCGCCAGCGTATTGGCGGTGGCGAGGCCGAGATCGTCGTGGCCGTGGAATTCCAGTTCGAGATCGGTGGTGGCGCGCAGCGACGCCAGCAATTTGTAGCTGCTGAACGGATCGAGCACGCTGAGCGTATCGGCGATCCGGAACCGCCGCGCGCCCGCCGCCTTCGCGGTGGCGATCACCTGCGCCAGAAACTCCGGATCGGCGCGCGACGAATCCTCGCCGCCGACCGCGACGTCGAGGCCGTGATCGCGGGCATAGCCGACCACACGCTTGACGGTCTCGATCGCGTTCGATCGCTGGCCGCCGAGCTTGGCGGCGATCTGCACATCGGAGACCGGCACCGAGACGTTGACCATCGCCACGCCCGACGCCAGCGCCGCGTCGACATCGTCGGTGCGCATCCGGCACCAGGCGATCGTCGTCAGCGGCAGCCCGGCCTCGACGATGGTGCGGATCGCCGCGATCTCGTCCGGGCCCATCGCCGGCGTCCCGGCCTCGATTTCCGGCACGCCGGCCTGCGCCAGCGCGCGGGCGATCGCGAGCTTTTCGGCGGCCGAGAACGCGACGCCCGGCGCCTGTTCGCCGTCGCGCAGCGTGGTGTCGTTGAGCACGACCGGCGTCGCGACGGCCTTCGGTGCGGAGGCGGGTCCGGTGATATCAAGCATGGGCGCGCCCGAGCAAAGGTCCGTCATCGGCGTCGAACGGCGAGATCGCGCGCAGCTTCGCGACCACGCCGGGGATGACGGCGAGCGCGCGGTCGATATCGTCGTCGCTGTTGTCGCGCGACAGCGAGAACCGCACGCCGCCGCGCACGGTGTCCTCGGCGACCTTCATCGCCATCAGCACATGCGACGGCTCGAACGAGCCGGTCGAACACGCCGAGCCCATCGAGGCGGCGATGCCGGCGCGGTCGAGCAGCGTGACGACCGCTTCGCTGTCGATATAGGAGAACGCGATATTCGAGGTGTTCGGTAGCCGCTCCGCGCGGGCGCCGACCGCGACGCAATGATCGACGCGCGCCAGGATCTCGCGCTCCAGCCGGTCGCGCAGGCCGCGCACCCGGATGTCCTCGTCGGCCATCGCCTCGGCGGCGAGTTCGGCCGCCATGCCGAGGCCGACGATGCCGGGCACGTTCTCGGTGCCGGCGCGGCGGCCGCGCTCGTGCTGGCCGCCCTTGATCTGCGGCTTGAAGGCCGCGCCGCTGCGGACATACAGCGCGCCGATGCCCTTCGGGCCGTGCAGCTTGTGTCCCGACAGCGACAGCATGTCGATCGCGGTGGACTGCAGTTCGATCGGGCATTTGCCGACCGCCTGCACCGCATCGGTGTGGAACAGCGCGCCGACCTCTTTGGCGAGTTCGGCCAGATCGGCGACCGGATTGATCACGCCGGTCTCGTTGTTGGCCCACATCATCGACACCAGCGCGACGCGATCGGACAATGCCTCGCGATAGGCGACGATGTCGAGGTGGCCGTTGCGATCGACCGGGACGACGTGGACGCGGATGCCCTTGTGCTTCTCCAGCCAGGCGCACAGCGACAGCACGGCGGGGTGCTCGACCGCGGTGGTGATGATCTCGCGCCGCCGCGGCGCGGCTTCCAGCGCCGACAGGATCGCGGTGTTGGCGCTCTCGGTGCCGCCGGAGGTGAAGATCAGCTCGTGCGGATGCGCGGCGCCGACCAGCGCCTGCAACTGCTCGCGGGCGTGCTTCACCGCGCGCGCCGCATGGCCGCCGAGCGCGTGCTTGGACGACGGATTGCCGAAATAGCCGGAGAAGAACGGCAGCATCGCATCGACCACGCGCGGATCGGTGCGCGTGGTGGCGTTGGCGTCGAGATAGACGATGTTGGTCGGCGGCTGTGCGACGCGGGACTCCGTCATGACACCGGCACCACGCGTAGCGGCCGGCCGATCTTGTCGACGAGCCTGGCCTGAACGCCGGACAGCGTCACCGAGGAGAGCTGACAGCCGACGCAATTGCCCGACAGCCGGACATAGACGATGCCGTCTTCGAAACTGACGAGTTCGCAGTCGCCGCCGTCGCGCTGCAGATGCGGCCGCAATTCGTCGAGCGCCTGCGCGATCAGCGTCGCTTGCGACGGCGCATCGACGCCGACCCCGGCGGCGACGGGCGCGGGCGCCGGACGCGGCGGCGGGCTCTTCGGCGCGGCGCGCAGATGCGCCGGCGCGGCCTTGGCGGCGAAAATGTTGGTCGCCGGCTGCGGCGCGCCGTGCGGCTTGAGATCGACCGCGCGTTGCGGCGTCGAGCCGAGCCGATACGCCTCGCGGGACTCGATCAGCCCGTCCTCGACCATGTCGGCATTGACCCGCGCCAGCAGGCCTTCGACCTGCTTGAAGCACGAGCTGCAGCTCCCCGCCGCCTTGGTGTAGTGAGTGACTTCCTCGACGCTGGTCAGCCGGTTGAAGCGGATGGTGCGCTCGATCATCATCTGGCTGACGCCGAGGCATTTGCAGGACGGCGCAGCGTCGGCTTCGCCGAGTTCGGCAATGCCCCGATAGGACCCGATCGCCTTCTGCAGCGCCTCGTAGCCCATCACCGCGCAATACATCCGCTCCGGCGGCAAGCCGCCGAGATAGTCCGCGATATCCGCCGCGCCGAAGCCGCCGGCTTCGTCGAGCGTCTTGCCGGCGATCAGTTCGGTGACGGCGGAGGACGCCGCGATCGCCGAGCTGCAGCCGAACGCCTGAAACCGCGCCTGCTCGATCCGGTCGGTCTGCGGATCGACCCGCAGCATCAGCTTGACGGCGTCGCCCCAGCGCAGCGTACCGAACGAGCCGACCGCGTTGGCCTGCGGCAGCACGCCGGCATTGCGCGGACTGGAAACGTGTTCGTCGAGCCTGGCGAGATGATCGAGCATGACGACACTCCGTGGCTTGAAGGGGACCTCAGCCGAACGACTTGCCGCAGCCGCATTTGTTCTCGGCGTTGGGATTGTCGAAGGTGAAGCCGGAGCCTTCGAGGCTCTCGACGAAGTCGATCGTCATGCCGTTGAGCAGCGGCTGCGAGTCGGGATCGACGAACACCATGACGCCACCGGCTTCGACGACCGCGTCGTCGGAGCGCGGCGCGGGGTCGAGCCCGATCAGATATTTGTAGCCGGCGCAGCCGCCGGCCTCGACCATGATGCGTAGTCCGCCTTCGGTCTTGCCGGCGCGAGACATCGCAGCCTTGACGGCGTTACCGGCTTGTTCGGTCAGATTGATCATGATCGGCCTCCGTGCATTGGGTCCGACATGAGCAATTGCAACCGCCGTGCCAGCCTGCGGCGACGCAAAAAGGCGCTGTTTTTGCTGTCTATTTTTGATCACCGCGACCAATGTCAGGGTTGCGACATGGTCGCGAAGGCGACGGTTTCCGACAATCGATCGCAGCTCACTCCTCACCCTCCCCTGGAGGGGGAGGGTCGGCGGGTAGCGCGCGTAGCGCGGTACACGACGGGGTGGGGTGAGCCGCGAGCACGGCACTCGACAACGACGCCACCCCACCCCGCTCGCTACGCGAGCGACCCTCCCCCTCCAGGGGAGGGTGAAGCGCGTCGTGACCGCAAATTTTCATCGATCGCCCTGCGCCTGCGGGTGTCGGATCGCATATGGAAATTGGAGAGTGACCGCGCCGGAGCGTTCTTCACCCTCCCCTGGAGGGGGAGGGTCGGCGCGCAGCCCGCGTAGCGGGATGCGTGACGGGGTGGGGTGAGCCGCGGGCACGGCGGAAGAACTCTTCGCCACCCCACCCCGCTCGCTACGCTCGCGACCCTCCCCCTCCAGGGGAGGGTGAAGCCCATCTCACGCCACGCCCGCCGCGCGCTGTTCGATCTCGCGCCGGCGGCCGGCCATCCGGCTTTCGCCGCTCTCGTCGCCGAAGCATTCGGCGAAGTCGTTGCACTGCGAACACACCGGCGCGCTGCACATCACCATGCCGTCGTCCTCGCAGAGCTTGCGATAGAAGAACCGCTTCCAGCGCATGTTGCGGGTGTTGTCGCGCGCCAGCGGGCCGAAGTGCCGCATCAACAGCCGCGTCAGCTCGGTGCGGTCGCGCAGGCCGAGATCTTCCCAGAGGTGATCCGGCTCCATCGCCCGGCGCGCCACCATCGTGGCGAGCCAGCGCCCGACCTCGCCCGGCGTCGAGCGATGCGCGAGCAGAAGATCGCGCACCATCGCGGCCTCCTCGTCGGCGTCGGGCTCGCCCGAGGCGAGCACCGACAGCAGCACCGAGATGTGCGGGAAGAACGCGGTCACCAGCGCGACGAAATCGTCGGCGCCGAGGCCGCAGCGCGCGTTGATCGGGCCGGGCTCGGCCATCGCCGCCGACAGGATCGACGCCAGCACGTGGCGATCGAACGCGTGGTCGTCATCGATCGATGCATCGGCCGGCAGGCCGCCGGTCAGCGCCCGATACACGATCGCCGGCGACGACGCGAAGCCGGACGCGGCGACGCGCAGCGGCAGCTTCGCCGCCGACGCCACGTCTGCCTGCTGCTTCGCCGCGCCGATCATGATCGCTCCTAGAGCCCGAGTTCGCTGGCCTTGACGTGGGTCTGACAATCCTTCGGACAGACCCGGTTGCAGGCCGAGCAGCCGATGCAATTGCCGGCCTTGTCGAGCACCATCACCTTGCGGACGAATTCCTCGTCGTCATCGTCGTCGTTCTCGAGGCTGCAGCCGACCAGTTCGCCGTCCTCGTTGACGCCCATCAGGTGCATCACGTCGCGCGAGCAGACCTTGTAGCAACGGCCGCAGCCGATGCACTTGTCGCCATCGATCGCGGTGATGTAGGTCGGTTCCCACGGCTTGCCGTCGCGGGATGAAAAGATCGTCATGGTAATCGCTCCTGGCGCGGCCTTCGCCGCGCGGTTCGGGCTGTCGCTGCGGCCGCGCTCACGCAGCCTTGGCTTCCAGCTCCTTCAAGGTCTTTCGCGCGGCTTCGAGCGCCGCATAGGCATCGTGGGTCTGCTGCGCGACGGTCATGATGTTCTGCCAACTGATCGGCAGCTCTTCCGACAGATCGTGCAGATTCATCTTCATCGTCGTGGCGCGCGCCGACAGTTTCTTGATTTCGGCCTTCAGCGCATCGATATCGGACATGGCTGTTTCCTTCAGAGCGCCGCGACCTCGGGGAATTTCCGGATCATCTCGACGCCGGCATCGACCAGTTTGTCGCCGTCCTCGGCGAGCTTGCCGAGATTGTCGAAGCCGAACCGATGGACGTCGCGCATGTGCTTGTTGACGACGATCAGCCGGCCGGCGCTGAGGATCATCCGGCCGAAGCCTTCGTGATGCATCTTCATCATCGGCGACACCATGATCCTGGTCTCGCGCTCGATCGACAGCGCCACCGCGTTGTAGAACAGCTCGAGCCGCCACAGCGTCTCCGGATCCGGATCGCCCATCAGCGGGATCTCGCGGCGCTTGGCCTTGTCGATGATGAAGGGTTCGAGCAGCTTGAGATCGGACTTGCTCTCCCAGACGCCGTGGGTGTCCTGGGCGCGGAGCTGCTTGACCAGTTCCTTGACGAACAGCGAGTCGAGCGCGGCGTCGGCAGTGGCTGCTACTTCGGTCATGGTCATACCTCGTCCGCGAAATCGAGCTTGCGTTCTTCGCCCTTCAGCAGCGCCTTGCGCAGCCACGGCGGCGGCACGCCGCGCAGCACGCCCTGCAGCTTGACCAGCAGTTCGGCGATCGGCTCCGGTTGCGCGAGCTTCAGGGGATGCACCTGCGCCGCGACGACGCGCGCCGCACCCGAGCCGCCGATCGCCGCGCAATACACGATCGCGCAATCGCGGATGGCGTCGATCTTGGCCGCGAGCTTGTCCTCGTTGCCGTCTTCCTGCTCCTCGGCGAACTGCACCGCCTCGACGAAGCGATAGTCCTCGGCGGTGACCTCGTAGATCGCGAGGTTCCTGGCCCAGCCGAAATGCGCGTCGACGCGCGTCAGATCCTGGGTGGCGAATGCGACCTTCATGCCGCGCCTCCGTTGCTGTGCATCGACAGTCTCCTTCTGGTCCGAACTAATGAGCCGTAGCCGCCGCATCGGCCTGATCCCGATCGCCGATCGCGGCGCTGCGCCAGTCGTCGACATGCGGTTCCTTGATGGCGGCGATGAACAGATTGCCGATCGCGAAGATCAGATCGCGGCTGCCGCGATAGCCGACCGCGACCTGATGCGCGGCGCCGAGCCGGTCGAACATCGGAATGCCGACGCGGAACAGCGGCACGCCGAGCCGCTCCGACGCCTGACGGCCGTGCGAATGCGTCACCAGCAGATCGCAATCCTCGGCGCGGGTCTCCAGATCTTCCAGATCACCTATCAGCACTTCGTCGGCCGGCACCTGCGCCAGCGCCGGCGATTGCGTCGTGGTCACCGCGGCGGCGACGCTGCAGCCCATGTCGGCGAGCCAGCCGCCGATATTCAGCAGCATGTCGGGCTCGGCGCCGATCGCGACCTGCTTGCCGCCGAAATAGAAGTGCCCGTCGAGCATGGCGTCGACGAGCTGGCTGCGCTGCCGGCGATATTTTTGCGGCACCGGCCGGCCGCTGATCTTGGCCAGCGTCGCCATCAGCTCGTCGCCCGCCGCCAATCCAGTGAGCCGCCGCAGCAGCGTGAACGGCACGCCGGCCTTGGCTTCCAGCGTGGCCGCCGCCTTGCGCATCTGCTCGCCGAGCGCCAGCGTGTGCGCCGCGCCGCCCATCGCCGCGACTTCGGCTACCGACACGCCGCCATGGGTGGTCGGGGTGAAATCCTCCGGCAGATGGCCGTCGAGCGAGCCGGAGATATCCGGCAGGAACGTCGGCACGAGGCCGAACGCCTCGATGATGTCGCGCAGCTCGTCGATGTCGCCCGGCGTGAGGTGGCTGCCGGCCAGCACGTTGAGCCGTGCCGGATCGCGCGCCGCGCCGGGCGCAGGCGCCTCGACCAGCAGCTCGACGATCTTGGCGACCGTGGCGGCAAAACCGTCCTCGAACGCGCCCTTGAAGTCCGGCGTCGACACCGGCACCAGCGCGACGTGCGCGAGTTCCGGATGCTTGCGGCGGACGTCCCTGATGAAGCCGTCGAGATCGTCGCCCTTGATCTCGGTGACGCCCGTGGTGCAGATCCCGATCACGTCGGGCTTGGTGCGGCCAACGATGTTGACGATCGCCTGCTCGACATTCTCGAAGCCGCCGAGCACGGTGGCGACTTCGCTCATCGCGGTGGTCTGCATCGGGATCTGTTCGCGGAAGTGCCGCACGAACAGCACCAGCCCGAACGAAGTGCAGCCCTGCGAGCCGTGCAGCAGCGGCATCGCATTGCGCAGCCCCATCAAGGCCAGCGCCGCGCCGAGCGGCTGACTCATCCGCAGCGGATTGACGGTGCAAGCCTTGCTTGACGTGACGACTTTCGTCGATGTCACAACCTCGGCCATCTCACGCCACCTTTGCGGCGGGCGCGGCCTCGGCGGCGCGCTGAGCGTCGTCGGCCGCATTGGCGGCGTCGGCGCGGGTTTCCCAGCTCACTTCGTCCCACGGCGGCGCCGAGCGGACCTGGTCCCAGATCGGGTTCGACAGCGCCTTGTCGATCTGCCGCACCATCTCGACGATGCCGACATAGCCACAGTACGCGTAGGAGCGCTCCTGGTTGATATCCATCCAGGGCATCCGCGCCTTCAGCGCGACGAATTGCGAGCGCCCGCCCGACAGCATGATGTCGGCCTGCGCCTCTTTCAGCATCTTGTACATTTCGCGCGGCCGCAGATCGTCGATCAGATGGACGTCGGGGCTCATCTCCTTGAGCCGCTCCTTGTCCTCCTTGGTCGACTTCTTGACGCTGGTGCCGACGATGGTCAGCCCGGCTTCCTGCAGCGCCAGCACCACCGACCACGACTTCACGCCGCCGGTGATCAGCAGCACCTTTTTGCCTGCGAGCCGCGGCGTATAGGCCTTGATGGCGGCCCAGGCCTTCGCCTCCTCGCGCGCGATCAGCGCCTCGACGCGGTCCATCAGCTCGGCGTCGGCGCCGCGCGCGATCAGCAGCCTGGCGATCTGGCGCAGCGAATCCGAGGTGTCGGTGATGCCGTAGAACGAGCCTTCGAAGTACGGAATGCCGTAGCGCTCTTCCATCTTGCGGGCGACATTGATCATCGCGGTCGAGCACACCATCATGGCGGCGCGGGCGCGATGCGACTGCGCCACCTCGTGATAGCGCGCGTCGCCCGACAGGCAGGACAGGATGCGGATGCCGAGTTCGTCGAGCAGCGGCTTGACCTGCCACAGCTCGCCCGCGACGTTGTATTCGCCGATGATGTTGATGTCGTAGGCGGTGGTGACTTCCGGCTCCTGGGTGCCGATCACGTAGTCGAGCATCGCCTCGCCGGCGAGCTTGTTGCCGAGATTCTTCGGGCCGACGAAGCCCGGCGCGATGATCGGGATGCAGGGCTTGCCGAATTTCTCGGCCGCCACCTTGCAGACCGCGACGATGTCGTCGCCCATCATCGCCGGCACGCAGGTCTGATACACGAACACCGCCGGCGGGTCGTACTTCTCGATGATTTCCTTGATCGACCGGAACAGCCGCTTCTCGCCGCCGAACACGACGTCGTTCTCGCTCATGTCGGTGGTGAAGCCTGTGCGATACAGCTTCGAGCCCGACGATTTGGTGCCGCGATTGTCCCAGGACGAGCCTTCGCAGGCGATCGGGCCGTGCACCAGATGGGCGACGTCGACGATCGGCTGCAGCGCGATCTTGGCGCCGTCGAAAGCGCAGCCGCCGGCCGCGCCGCCGGGCTGCAGCGGTTTGCTGCAGCCCTTCTTGCGTTGCTTCTCGGACTTGGCCTGATTGTCCGCACAGCCGGGCTCGTTGAAGACATCTTGGATCTTGTCTGCGAGACGGCTCATGCGACGCTCCTGAGGATCAGGTAGTCCGAGACTTTGGTATCGCCTTCGGCATCAGCGGATGATGTCGAAGGACAGGTCGGTCTTGCCGGCGATGTTGGTGGCCTTGTCCATTTCGTCGAAGATCTTGTCGAGGATCTTGACCAGCACGTTCATCGTGCCCTGGTAGCCCCAGATCGGCGAGCGGTGATGGTGGTGGCGATCGAACACCGGGAAGCCCATGCGGATCAGCGGCGTGCCGGTGTCGCGCTCGAGATACTTGCCGTAGGTGTTGCCGATCATGAAGTCGACCGGCTCGGTGAACAGCAGCGAGCGCAGGTGCCAGAGATCCTTGCCGGCATAGACCTTGCAGTTCGTGCCGAACGGCGAGGACGCCAGCAGTTCGTTGACCTTGGCTTCCCAGTTCTTGTTGCCGTTGGTGGCGAGGATGTGGGTCGGTTCGCCGCCGAGCTCGAGGATGAATTCGGCCAGGCCGTAGCACAGGTCCGGATCGCCGAAGATCGCGAACTTCTTGCCGTGGATGTGCGCCGAGGAGTCGCCGATGGCGTCGACCAGCCGGCCGCGCTCCTTGGTCAGCGCTTCGGGGATCGCCTTGCCGGTGATCCGCGACACCGCCTGCAGGAAGCGGTCGGTGCCGGTGATGCCGATCGGTGAGTTGAGCGCGACCACTTCCTGGCCGTGCGCCGCGATCGTCGCCAGCGTCTTTTCGGTGCAGAATTCCTGCATCGAGATCGTGCCCTTGGCGTGGATGGCGTTGGCGGCCTGCTCCAGCGTGGTGCCGCCGTCATACATCCGGAATTCGCCGTCGGCCGGGGTGTCCCAGACGTCGCTGTTGTCGCCGAAGATGGTGTAGTCGACTCCCATCAATTCGAAGATCCGCTTGACCTCGCGGATGTTGCCGACGGTGTTGCCGTCGAAACCGCCGAGGAAGTTGACCGACTCGTTGGGCTGGCGCTCGAGCTTCGGCGTGGTGCCGGACTTGCCGTCCCAGAAATGCTCGACCACGCCCTTCATGGTGTTGTCGTAGCCGGTGATGTGGCTGCCGACGAACGCCGGGGTGTGGGCGTAGGTGACGTCGAAGTCCTGCGGAACCGAGCCCTTTTCCTTCGCGTTCTTGATGAAGGCGTTGAGGTCGTCGCCGATCACTTCGGCCATGCAGGTGGTCGACACCGCGATCATCTTCGGCTTGTACAGCGCGTAGGAATTCGCCAGGCCGTCGATCATGTTGTTGAGGCCGCCGAACACCGCGGCGTCTTCGGTCATCGACGACGAGACGCAGGAGGTCGGCTCCTTGAAGTGCCGCGAGAAGTGGCTGCGATAATACGCGACGCAACCCTGCGAGCCGTGCACGAACGGCAGCGTCTTCTCGAAGCCCACCGCGGCGAACACCGCGCCGAGCGGCTGGCAGGCCTTGGCCGGGTTGATGACCAGGGCTTCACGCGCGAAGTTCTTGTCCTGATATTCCTTGGTCTTGGTCCAGTCCGACACGCGCGCCACTTCGGCTTCGCCGACGGCGTTTTCGAACTGCTTGCGCTTGTTGTCCATCATGTCCGCGTATTCGGGCTGATGGAAGAGATCGAAATGATCCCGGATCTTTTCTACGGTCTCGGTCATGTTGATGTTCTTTCCCAAGGAATTCGGGGACACGGGGCTTCCGGTGGATCGCACCGGAAGCCTGTGTGACGAGTTGGTTCAGCTCAGAACCTTCAGCTCCAAGGCGCCTTGGTCAGCTTCCAGATCGGGGCGTTGATGGCGATGTCCATGTCGCGGGCGAAGATGGCGAAGCCGTCATAGCCGTGATACGGGCCGGAATAGTCCCACGAGTGCATCTGGCGGAACGGCACACCCATCTTCTGGAAGATGTACTTTTCCTTGATGCCGGAGCCGACCAGATCGGGCCGGACCTTCTCGACGAACTTCTCGAATTCGTAGCCGGTGACGTCGTCGTAGATCAGCGTGCCGTCCTTCACGTAGTGGGTGGTGCGCTGATAGTCGTCGTTGTGGCCGAATTCATAGCCGGTGCCGACCACTTCCATGCCGAGATCTTCGTAGGCGCCGATGACGTGGCGCGGACGCAGGCCGCCGACATAGAGCATGACCTTCTTGCCTTCGAGGCGCGGACGATAGCGATCGACGATCGCCTGCATCCGCGGCTTGTACTTGGCGATGACGCGCTCGGCGCCTTCCTTGATCTTGTCGTCGAACTTCGCGGCGATCTCGCGCAACGAGGCTTCGATCTTGGTCGGGCCGAAGAAATTGTACTCGACCCACGGGATCCCGAACTTCTCTTCCATGTGCCGCGTGATGTAGTTCATCGAGCGGTAGCAGTGCAGAATGTTCAGCTTCGCCTTCGGGGTGTTCTCCAGCTCGGCGATGGTGCCGTCGCCGGACCACTGCGCGATCACCCGCAGGCCCATTTCCTCGAGCAGGATGCGCGAGGCCCAGGCGTCGCCGCCGATGTTGTAGTCGCCGATGATCGCGACGTCATAGGGGGTCGATTCGAAGGTGGCGACCTTGTCGCCGGCCTTGTCGAACACCCAGTCGCGGATCACGTCGTTGGCGATGTGGTGGCCGAGCGACTGCGACACGCCGCGGAAGCCTTCGCAGCGCACCGGGATGATCGGCTTGCCGTCATACTGCTTGGTCTTGGCCTTGGAGACCGCCTCGATGTCGTCGCCGATCAGACCGATCGGGCATTCCGACTGCACCGAAATGCCGCGATTCAGCGGAAACAGCTCCTGAATTTCGTCGATGATCTTGCCGAGCTTCTTGTCGCCGCCGAAGACGATGTCCTTCTCCTGGAAGTCGGAGGTGAACTGCATCGTGCCGAAGGTGTCGATGCCGGTGACGCCCTTGTAGTAGTTGCGGCGCGAGCCCCAGGAATACTGGCCGCAGCCGACCGGGCCGTGGCTGATATGGACCATGTCCTTGATCGGACCCCACACCACGCCCTTGGAGCCGGCGTAGGCGCAGCCGCGGATCGTCATCACGCCCGGGATCGACTTGATGTTGGACTTGACCGAGCACTCGGCCTTTTCGGCCTCGTAGGTGTTGAGGTGCTTGGCGCGGCGCTTGGCGGATTTGTCCGGATAGGCTTCCAGGACTTCGCCGATCAGCTGCTTGTTGCGTTCCTTGATGTCCGCGGGGGATTCTGCGACTGCGGTGCTCATCGTTGTTCCTCGGTTAGGGGCCGCCGGGGAGCCGGCCGCGCGAGGCGGCCGGCCCGGCTGATGGATCAGGCGGTTGCGGCGGCCGCGGCCTTGGCGGCTTCCTTTTCGGCGAGCTCGGCGAGCGCCTGCTCGTCGGTCTTCATGATGCCGAAGTCGAGCAGCATGCCTTCCAGCTCTTCCATGGTGATCGGCGTCGGGATCGTGCCGTTGCCGGAGTTGGCGTGGATCTTGTTGGCCAACTGCCGATATTCCTGCGCCTGCTGGCTGTCGGGCGCGTATTCGATCACGGTCTGGCGGCGCAGCTCGGCGTGCTGCACGATGTTGGCGCGCGGCACGAAGTGGATCAGCTTGGAGTTGAGCCGGCCGGCCAGCGCTTCGGCGAGGTCGAGCTCGCGGTCGGTCTGGCGCTCGTTGCAGATCAGGCCGCCGAGGCGGACGCCGCCCGACGAGGCGTACTTCAGAATGCCCTTGGCGATGTTGTTGGCGGCATACAGCGCCATCATCTCGCCGGACATCACGATGTAGATTTCCTGGGCCTTGTTCTCGCGGATCGGCATCGCAAAGCCGCCGCAGACCACGTCGCCGAGCACGTCGTAGGAGACGTAGTCGACATCCTCATAGGCGCCGTTCTCTTCCAGGAAGTTGATCGCGGTGATGACGCCGCGGCCGGCGCAGCCGACGCCCGGCTCCGGACCGCCGGCTTCGGTGCACTTGATGCCCTTGTAGCCGATCTTCATCACGTCTTCGAGTTCGAGGTCCTCGACCGAACCCGCTTCAGCGGCGAGGCTGAGCACGGTGTCCTGCATCTTGGTGTTGAGGATCAGGCGGGTGGAGTCCGCCTTGGGGTCGCAGCCGACGATCAGGATCTTCTGACCGAGCTCGACCAGCGCCGCGAGGGTGTTCTGCGAGGTGGTCGACTTGCCGATGCCGCCCTTGCCGTAAAATGCGATTTGCCGAAGTGCCGCCATGTTTTCTCTCCGTTGTTCTCGAGCCGTTGATCGATGTGCGCGAACCGCGCAGCCTCATTCCGTTAAAACCGTCGCACGGCTCAGAAGCGGATGTTGCCCTTCGCTGAGACTGCTCAGCCAACATCCCTCGCCTTGCTGATCCCTGTTTTGCAACCGCCGTGCCAATCGCTGCGGCGAACGAAAAGGCGAGCGTTTACGAGCGGATAGCGAACAATCGGGGATGTCCTACGCAGATGTTTCGAATCCGACATGCGGCGCCGTCGGCCGACATCGCGGGGATTGGCTGTTAGAAACGAAACAAACTGATACCGGTGGCGGGGCTACACGAGAGATCGTCGCAATTGGCGTTCCGCCATCGCCCCGTCATTGCGAGGAGCGACAGCGACGAAGCAATCCACGCCACGGATGTGGCCTGGATTGCTTCGCTTCGCTCGCAATGACGGAGACGCCGACTGCTCGGCCGCGTCGGCATACCCGGCCTTAGGCTGGGCATCACGTCTTCTGCGCTCTGTGGCCAAGACGTGGATGGCCGGGACAAGCCCGGCCATGACGCGAAGGATGCGTGTGGTGAGTGAGACGAGCTACGCCGGCAGGCTCTGGTCCTGCAGCATCGGCGCCAGCGCCGCGACGAACTTCGCCAGCGGCCAGTCGATCCGCTCGATGGCCTGCTCTTCGAGGAAGCGCTCTTCGTTGCGGGTCAGGGTGTCGGGCAACACCGCCCAGTGGCGCGCCGAGGAGCGCTTCATGATCTGACGCGCGAACAGACGATCGAGCTGATTGTCGAAGCGGCAGCCCATGAACAGGAAATGCCGGCCGCGGCGCAGCTCCTGCACCGAAAACGGGATCGGCGTCTGAATGTCGATCTCGGTCAGGACCTCGACGAAGTCACTGTCGGACACCAGATAGTTGGTGGCCGGCGCCACCGAGCCGAGCGGCTGATACAGCAGCGTCGCCCAGGCCTGCGCCTCGTCGGGCGTCGGCGCGAACAGCGGCATTTCGCCCTCGACGACATTCGGATCGGGCCCGGTCGCCTCGCTGCCGTCGGGGCGATAGTAATTGATCCAGCGGCCGTGATGCTCGGTCTGGCTGACGCCCTGCGCCATGCCCCAATCGGCGCGACCCGCGAGCGCCTTCTGCGGCACGTCGTCATACCAGGCATGCACCAGCAACGGCAGATCGGGAATCGCCGCCAGCATCCGGTGCAACTGGTTCGGCGTGGCCGAGGCGCGAAAGGCTTCGGTCATCAGCGACGACAGCGTCTTGCGGTGCTTGAAATTCTCGATGTACTGCGCCGCGCCGGTGAGATTGGTGCGGACCTTGTGCGGCACCGTCGTCTTCGCGGTCAGCCGCGCCACCAACTCCAGCGGAGTCGCCGGAATCGGACAGGCCTCGCCGCCGAGCGCGAGCGCGCCGCAGCCGAGATAGGGAATGGCCTTGCCTCGCGCGAAGGCCGCGGCGACGTCATCGAGCAGTTGGGCCGGCATAGCGGTCTCCTTCACGACGCCCGCGATGGCGCGGCGGCTTTGTGATACGCGACGACCAGGCCGGTCGCCCGGGCGGGATCGCCGGTGATCGTCCAGCAGTGATCCGAACTGTCGACCAGGTAGAGGCTCAGTTGCGGACAGACGCGAAACGGTTGCTCATGATCGACGTCGGAGGCGTCGCATTGGGTCAGCGACAGGCCCGGAAAATGCTGCCGCAGGTTTGCCACCAGTTTGCCGCAAGCCTCCGTGTCGCCGAGCAGCGCGTCCAGCCGGGTGAGATCGTCGGCGGAAAGCGCCATGATCAGGCCAGCTTGCGGGCTTCGACGGTAATCGGCAGCCGGGTATCGGCCGCCATCGCCGGTAGTTCGAGCTGCCAGCCATTCGCCAGCGTGACTTTACCGCCCCACAAGTCCGGGTTTTCCATATCGATAATCGCCTCTTCGAGATCCTTCTTGGCCACATAGGCCGAAAGCTTGCCCTGCTCCGATCTGCGGATCATTACTTTCATCGATTCAAGTCCTTACATTTGGCCGGCGCGCGACGGCGCGAGCGGGGCGATTTCGTCCTCGAGGCAGCCGACGACGCGATTGCCTGCGAATTCAACCAGATAGACCGGCCGTTGAGTCTCTTCGTGCAGTCCGATCCGGACGATCTCGCCGGCATCGCCGCTCTTCACCAGCAGCGCATCGAGCGGCGCGTCCGGAAAGCTGCCGTCGTTGAAGAGGTCGATCTCGGCGCGAACCGGTTGACCCCATTGATATTTCGGCTCCGGCCCCATCACGCGACCTGCTGCGAGGCGGGCTGCTCGACCTCGGCCGAGATCAGCTCCTTGCGCTTCATGCCGACGATGCGGCCTTGGGCCACGAAGTCGACGCCGTAGATGTAGAACTGCTGCAGGAACGTGCCGATCGAGACGACGTAACCCTCGTCGCCCTTCTTCACCAGCACGTCGCCGATTTCCTTGCCCGGAAAAGTGCCGTCGTTACGGACGTTGATCTTCGCCCTAACCTTCTGGCCGTATTCGAATTCCGGCGGACCATCGAGTTCGACGATGTCGCTGTCGCGGCTGATATTCATGGTGTCGACTCCGTCACGGGCGTTGCATGGGGTTGGGACGAAACCGATCGCGCCGGCCCGGTGAAGCCGGTGCGGCTGCGGACCAGCTCGCGCACCAGCGGGTCGGGATCGTCGAGCAGTTCGGTCAGTTCGTAAGTGTCGATGCGGCTCGCCACTTCGTAGCGAATCCGCCAGTCTGGATCGTCGATCATCGCCAGCAGCCGGCCGGGCGACATCCGCCGCGCCGCCTCGAGCCGGACGTCGCCGTCCTTGTCGATCGCGATCTGCGCCAGCCATTCCGGGCCGATCCGGCGCGCCACTTCGCGGCGGACGCCGCTGTCGGGATCGAGCACCAGCAGCGGCAGCAACCCGGGCGACGCCCGTTTCGCCACGATCTGACGGACGTAGTAGTCGCTGTCGTTGACCATCGGCCGCAGATCCTCGTCGGAAAGCACCGAGGCGATGCGGATCCGCACTTCGCGATGCGGGTCGGTGCGCAGCGGCAGCAGATAGCGCTTCGGCAGCCGCCGCGCCGCGCTCCAGCGCACGGTCTCGTCGGGGTCCTGCAACAGGCGCGGCAATAGGAACACGGTGGCGTAGCCGGCCGCGACCGCGCGGGTTTCGAAATAGGGATGCATCAGATAATCGTCGGCGAGCGCACGATTCTGCTGGAAGAAGCGCTCCAGCCGCCGCGCATAGCGATCCTGCACGCAGGCCTTCTTCAGTTCGCAACGGCCGGCCGACAGCAGCTCGCGGTGCGGGCAAGACGCGCAATCGACCTCGTTGCCTTGCCAGTCGAGGGCCTCGTCGATGTCAGTCGTCATCGACCTCCCCTATCCGCCGCCAGACGTCGTGCAGCACGCCGGCATTGACCTTGTCGGACGGGTCGAGTTCGAGCAGCTTCTCGATCGCGGCGTGGCCTTCGTCGACATCGCCGACCCGCATCCGCAAGTACGCATAGGCTTTCAGCGCGAACAGATAGAACCGCGGCAGGATGGCGGCGAAGCTGGAAAATTCGGCGTCGGTGCGCCGGACCTTGCGCCAGTCGGCGTCGAGCCCGTTGTCGCGCGCCGCCTTCGCCAGGCAGATCTCGGCGACGCGCAGCGCCTCATCGAGCCGGCCTTTGTAGAAATAGAAGCGGTACAGCCCGATCAGCACGGCGGCGTGATCGGGCGCCAACGCCTGGGCCTCGCGCAGATGCTGCTCGGCGATCGCCTCGCTCTGATAGTCGCGTCCGGCCAGTTCGAGATGCCGCTGCGCCTCGGCCGGCAGCCCCGCACCGAGCAACGCGCCGCCGAGCAGCGACTGCTCGGGTCCGGACATCGTCAGCTCGCTGTGCAGGACATCCGGCATTTCAGAACTCGCGGAGTTGATGCAGATTCTGCTTCGGCGCTTCGACGGTGCCGCCGGAGCACTGGCAGTTCGACGGCTTCGGATCGTGGAAGATGAAGGCGCTGGACGTCGGCGTTTCCATGAAGTCGATCACGACGCCTTCGAGCAGCTTGCCGCTGTCCTCGGGAATGAACAGCCGAAGATCGCCATGCTCGACGACCTGATCGCCGGGCCGCGGCGATGCTTCGATATCGAACGCGGCCGACAGGCCGGAGCAGCCGCCGGAGCTGACGGCGAGACGGAAGCCGCCGGCGCCGCCGCTGAGCCGGACCATCCGGCGGATGAACTTCTCGGCCGAGGGCGTCAGATTAAGGTCCATAATGTCACCTCAAGCAGCGCTGGCGCGCGGAACGGAATTGTCGATCACGCAGGTGCCGTGGACCGGGCACACCGCGACGCATTGCGGCACGTCGAAATGGCCGATGCATTCGGTGCATTTCGACGGGTCGATCATGAACACGCCGCGCTTCTCGGTGATCGCGACGTTGGGGCATTCCGGCTCGCAGGCCGAGCAGGAGGTGCATTGCGACGCGACGATCTTGTAAGCCATGCTCGGTGCCCGCTGCCCTGGCCTCAGCTCGCGACGAACGCGCCCTGGCGGATATCGGCGTCACCACGGGCGACGTGGCTGATCTCCGACTTGCCGACGCGTTCGAGGTAGTTCTTGAAATAGGCGATCACCGACTGCTCGATATATTCGAAAGCGTAGTCCTCGACCGCCTCGATCCCGGCGCCGGCCAGCGAATCCTTCGGGCACAGGCCGATCTTGGCGACCAGTACCGCGGTGCAGTCGTTCAGCGCCTTGAGGATCGGCTCGATGCCGGTCTCGCTGGCGTAGCCGCCCTCGCAATACAGATCGACGCGACGATGGCCGATGAACTTGGCACCGGCGGTCGAGACCTCGTAGATCTGGAATTCGTGCGCGTGGCCGAAATGCTCGTTGATCACGCCGCCGCCCTTGGTGGCGATCGCGACCTGGATCTTGATGGTGGCGGTCTCGTCGGCGAGCGTCGCCAGTTCGCGCTGCCTGGCGGCCGCGATGGCGTCGCGCTCGGCCTCGACCTTGGCCTGGTAGGCCTGGCGCGCGGCGAGATCGTATTCGACCTCCATCTCCATCACCTTGTCGGTGGTGAATTCGGCGCTGCGATCCTCACCGAGCAGGCCGACCGCGTCGGCGCGGCACTGCCGGCAATGCCGCATCATGTTCATCTCGCCTTCGCAGTCGTCCTGCAGCGCCTTGAGCTCCTGCGCCGACGGTCCGCGGCGGCCTTCGAGACCGAAAACCGTGCCGTGTTCCGGCTCGGAGATCAGCGGCATGATGTTGTGCAGGAAGGCGCCGCGCGACTTCACCGCCTTGTTGACCTCGATCAGGTGCCGGTCGTTGATCCCCGGGATCATCACCGAATTGACCTTCACCAGAATGCCGCGCGCGGTGAGCATCTCGAGCCCGAGCAATTGCCGCTCGCTGAGAATCTTCGACGCCTCGACGCCGGTGTAGCGGCGGTGGTTGTAGAAGATCCACGGATAGATCTGCGCGCCGATCTCCGGATCGATCATGTTGATGGTGATGGTGACGTGATCGACGTTCATCGCGACGATCTGCTCGACGTAATCGGGCAGCATCAGCCCGTTGGTCGACAGGCACAGCTTGATGTCGGGCGCCGTTGCGGTCACCAGCTCGAAGGTCTTGAATGTCTTGGCCGGATTGGCCAGCGCGTCGCCGGGGCCGGCGATGCCGAGCACCGTCATTTGCGGAATCGTCGACGCGACCGCGATCACCTTGCGGGCCGCCTGTTCCGGCGACAGCTTCTCGCTGACCACACCCGGACGCGACTCGTTGGCGCAATCATACTTGCGATTGCAGTAATTGCATTGAATGTTGCACGCCGGCGCGACCGCGACATGCATGCGGGCGAAATGGTGATGCGCCTGCTCGCTGTAACAGGGATGGTTCTTGACCTTCTCCCAGATCTCCGGGGGCAGATCGCCCTGTCCCGCCGCCGAGCCGCAGCCCGACTTGCCGTTGCCGCCCGTCGTGCTGCAGCCGGTCTGAGTTGCGCTGCTCCGCAACGCCTCGAACGAGGTCGCGCTCGATGCACCGAAATCGTGTAGTTGCAGCAGCTTGCTCATGTCCGGCCTCGTTCGATCGCCGCACAATCAGCGGCATGTCCGTGGGATGGGGTGCTGCAACCGAGCCGGCGACGTTGTTCAGACATCAACTGCGGGCGCGGCGATCCATCAAAGACGGCATCCGGCGGTCAAGGCGCCGGCTCGTCCTTCGGTCGAAGGTCGATCAGGCCGGCACGCAGGTATTGTCGACCGGGCACACCGCGACGCATTGCGGCTTGTCGAAGTGGCCTTCGCATTCGCTGCATTTGACGGCGTCGATCACATAGGTGCCGCGCTTCATCGAAATCGCGGCGTTCGGGCATTCGAACTCGCAAGCGCCGCAGACGGTGCACTGAGAGGTGATGATCTTGTAGGCCATGAGGCACTCCTGGGTTCACAGACGTTGTGCTGAACCACTGTCTTTCAAGCCCCGTGCCAGTTGGCCTTGTAGTTGATTTTAAAGGATTATCCGGCAACGACCGCCAGGCCGGCGGTGTCGGGGGCCTGACACTTGTCGCAAGTCTGACAGGTCGGAGCGGAGCCCAAAATCGACGAGAGCTTCGGTCTGATCACGATCAGGACCGAAGCTCTCGATGACCAGATGCGATTGTCAACGCGAACCAGTACCAACTTCCCGCGGAGACGCTGTCAGAAGTGCTTGAGCTCGATGTCGTACTTCTTCAGCGCGTAGCCGATCTGGCGCGGCGTCAGTCCGAGCAGGCGCGCGGCCTTCGCCTGGACCCAGCCGGAGCGCTCCATTGCACTGATCAGTCGTTCGCGTTCCGACATCGGTGCGCCATTGGCCGATTCGGCCAGGATCGACGCCGACCCCGGATCGGCCGGCGCAGTCACTTGCTCGCGCGTCGCCACAACTTCGAGCGGCGCCTTGCGGGGCATGACCTGCAGCGGAATCTGCGGCCGCGGCCGCACCGGCGCGGGTTCGGCGTGGCCCTTCCACAGGATCGCCGACAGGCACTCGTCCTGATGGCAGGCGAAATCGCTGTCGTTGATTTCCGGGCCCATCGCCAGCGTCGCCGTACGCCGCACGCAGTTTTCGAGTTCGCGAACGTTGCCGGGGAACGAGCAGGCCTTCAGCAATTCCAGCGCGTGCGGCTCGAATTGCAGCTCGCGATCGTTCTCCTTGTTGAAGTTCTTCAGAAACTCGCTTGCCAGCAGCGGAATATCGGTCGGCCGGTCGCGCAGTGGCGGCAGGATCATCGGCACGACATTGATGCGGTAGTACAGATCCGCGCGGAACTCCTTGCGCGCGACGGCCTCTTCGAGATTGCGGTTGGTGGCCGCGACGATCCGGACATTGACCTTGATGGTCTGATTTCCGCCGACCCGTTCGAATTCCTGCTCCTGCAGCACGCGCAACAGCTTGGCCTGGAACGACGCGGAGATCTCCCCGATCTCGTCGAGGAACAGGGTGCCCTTGTCGGCGAGTTCGAACCGGCCCTTGCGCGAGGCGATGGCGCCGGTGAACGCCCCCTTCTCGTGGCCGAACAGTTCGGATTCCAGCACCGATTCCGGCAGCGCGGCGCAATTGATCTTGATGAAAGGCCCGTTGGCGCGCGCCGATAATTCGTGGATCGCCTTGGCGATCAGCTCCTTGCCGGTGCCGGACTCGCCGCGCAGCAGCACCGGCGACTGCGATTTGGCAATGATGCTGACCTTGGCGAGCAGCGTGCGGATCGCCGGGCTTTCGCCGACGATGCCGTCGACGCGCACGCGCTTGCGCTCGCGCTGCGGCTTCAGCTCGTACAACTCTTTCTGCAGGCGATGGCTCTCAGCCATCAGCCGTTCGCGATCACGCGCCACCACGCGGTGCAGCTTCACGGTCTGGCCGATCAGATTGGCGACCATGGTGAGGAAGCGCACATCGGCGTCCATCCGGAAGTTCGACTGCCCGTCGCGAACCCGATCGATGGTCAGGGTGCCCACGACGCGCGAATCGATCCGGATCGGAACGCCGATGAACGACACGCGGGTCTCGTCGGTGGCGCCCAGCGCGAGCGCGTCGGCGGCCGAGAACATCGGATGCGTGGACACGTTGTCGGCGACCAAGGGCACCGACGTCGCCACGATCTGGTCGATCGCCTTCTGCGGCAGGCGCGCACGATAGCGGTTGTCGCTGCCTTCGTTCCAGCCGACGCCGACCGTGATGTCGGGGACGCTGTCGTCGGCCAGCAGCGAAACGACACCGTTTCGCATCTGCAGAAAGGACTGCAGCAGATTGACCACATTGGCGAGCGTGACTTCGAGCCGCGCCGGCGCCGTGAGGATTTTGGAAATCTCAAAAATTCCGGTGAGCGCAATCTCACTCAGAGGTATCGGGTTCTGGTTCATAGGCTGCCGCGATTGCTCGCTCTCGACAAGACGTACTTCGCGCTGAGCCATTGCTATCTCCATCGCTCCTGAGAGTTCCCCCCTTAGTTCCGGAGCATTACGAGATTGTGTATGATCCTCAACCAGATGTCGTGCTCAACTTGGCTGCATCACTGAGGAAGTTGATAGCGGTATCTGCACAGTTCGTCGCCAGAGCGGAAGTGTATGAATATGCACTGATTACTTAGTTACCAGCGAAAACAGCCACGCTTCGCATTGATGCAGCGCAAAACAAATCGATGAAAAGACACGCAGTCGCGTCCAGACGACAAAGATACCGACGAACTAATTGCGAGCTATTCGCTAGACGCGCTGGCCGCCGTTGATGTGGATTTCCTCGCCAGTGACATAGCTGGCGGCATCCGAGCAAAGGAAAAACATCACCTTTGCAACTTCTTCCGGTGTCCCGATACGGCGCATCGGGATAGTCGGCGCCAGCATCGCTTCGGTTTCAGGCGACAGGATATCGGTCTTGATCTCGCCCGGCGCGATCGCATTCACGCGGATGCCATAGGGTGCGTAGTCGTGCGCCATCTCGCGGGTGAGGCAGGTCAGCGCCGCCTTCGACGTCGCATAGGCGCTGCCGGCGAACGGGTGCACGCGCGAGCCGACGATCGAGGTGACGTTGACGATCGAGCCGCTGCCGGCGCGCAATTCGTCGAACAGGCCTTGCGCCAGCATCACCGGGGCCAGCAGATTGACGTGGAACACGCTCATCCATGTTCCGACCGGCGTATTCAGGGAGGTGAGCCGTTCGCCCTCCGCGCTCTTCGGCGAGATCGCGGCGTTGTTGATCAACGCGCTCAGCGGCCCTCCCGCCAGCTTCTCCTTGAGTTCGTCGATCGCGCGCGGCAGCGCCCGATGATCGGCCAGTTCGACGGCGACATGGTTTTCCATCCCGGTAGCCCACGGACAGCGATCATCCGAGAACGGCTGACGCGAGCAGGTGATGATCCGCCATCCGGCATCGGAGAACAGCTTCCCGGTGGCGTGGCCGATGCCACGGGAGGCGCCGGTCAGCACCAGCGTCTTCTGCTTGCCTGTCCGGGCCTGATGTTGATCGTTGTGAAACGGACAGGCTCCGCCGCCGGCGGCCGGCATCCCCTGCCCGCCGGATTCCGGTCCATGGCCCCCCGGATGTCCTGGCCGTTCGGCCTGCAACGGCTCGCTGTGCACGGGCGCCTCCATCGCTTGTTTCATTGACCGGGCTTTGCACGAAATGGGCCAAGGGACGCTCCATCGGCTTTCAAACGATATTCGCCGCTTTGTTGCCAGCCAATGTCATGAGACCGACACTGCGAAGCGTGACCGGCACGACAAAGCGTGATGTTTCCGACACCCCTTGGGATTCTGCCGGTACCCGTCGACAGTTTCGGCAGTTCCGCACATTGGTCCGAGCTTTGCTTAGTTGCCGGCTGATCGACCTTTCGCGACATCCAGGACCCGCATGCATCAGCCGATCCACCACAACCGCCGCCCGTTTGCGATCGTGCTCGGCACCAGCGAGATCGCCTCTGCGGTGGCGGTGCACCTGCACCGCGCCGGCTACTTCGTGGTGATGTCGCACGACCCGTTTCCGCCGGTGATCCGGCGCCGGATGTCGTTTCACGACGCGCTGTATGGCGATCCGGTGTCGGTCGACGGCATTGCGGGCGCGCGCGCTGACGACGGCGTGCAGATTCTCAAGGCGCGACGGCAGCCGCAGGCGATCCAGGTGTCCTGGCTGGTGCTCACCGACCTGCTGTCGGTGGCGAGCATCGATGTCCTGGTCGACGCGCGGCTGCAGAAGCACCAGGTGAAGCCGGACCTGCGCCGCCTCGCGCGGTCGAGCATCGGCCTCGGCCCCGGCTTTGCGGCGCACGTCAATTGCGACATCGCGATCGAGACCCGGCCCGGCCGTAGCGGACTCATCGTCGCCCAAGGCTGGACCGACGCCGCCGATGGCGTTGCCAGCCCGCTGGGTGATGCCGGCGCCGAGCGGTTTCAGTATTCGCAGACCAGCGGCCGCTGGCATACGCCGGTCGAAATCGGAAGCCGCGTCTTCAAGGGCTTTGTGCTCGGCCATCTGTCCGGTGAAGCGGTCCGCGCGCCGTGCGACGGCATCGTTCGCGGCATCGTCCGGGACGGCAGCGACGTGCCGGCTCAGGTGAAGCTGCTGGAGATCGATCCGCGCGGCCGGCACGCGCAATGGACCGGCATCGACGGCCGCGGCCGGACGATCGCAAAGGCGGTCTGCCTGGCGATCGAGACCGAGAGAACGCCCAGCGATCCGACCATCACCCAGCCGGTGTAGAGCAGGCCTCAGCCCGCGCCGAACGCGACCGCGACGTTGTAGGTGATCAGGCTCGCGACATAGGCCAGCGCGAACATGTAGATGAAGGTCACGCCCATCCAGCGCCAGCTTCCGGTCTCGCGCTTGATCACGGCGAGCGTCGAGGCGCATTGCGGCGCGAACACGAACCAGGCCAGCAGCGACAGCGCGGTGGCCAGGCTCCACTTCGAGGCCAGCACCTGGCCGATCTGGTCTGCGGCTTCCTTGCCGCCCTCGATGGCGTACACGGTGCCGAGCGCCGCCACCGCGACTTCGCGCGCGGCCATGCCCGGGATCAGCGCCACGCCGATCTGCCAGTTGAAGCCCAACGGGGCCAGCACCGGCTCGATCGCGTGCCCGATCATCGAAGCCAGGCTGTAGTCGATCGCCGGCTCGGTCGCCCCCGCCGGCGGCCGCGGGAACGACGCCAGGAACCAGATCAGCACCATCATCGAGAAGATCGTGGTGCCGGCGCGCTGCAGGAACATCTTGGCGCGGATATAGATGCCGATCGCCACGCTCTTCACCCGCGGCAGCTTGTAGTCCGGCAGTTCCAGCATGAACGGCGCCGGCTCGTAGTCGCGCCACATGAAGAACTTGATCAGCGCCGACACCGCGAGGGCGCTGACGATGCCCGCGGTGTACAGGCCGAACATCACCAGGCCCTGCAGATTGATCCAGCCGAACACCTGCTGCGCCGGAATGAAGGCGGAGATGATCAGGGTGTAGACCGGGATCCGCGCCGAACACGTCATCAGCGGCGCGATCAGGATCGTCGTCAGCCGGTCGCGGCGATTGTCGATCACCCGCGTCGACATGATGCCGGGGATCGCGCAGGCGAAGCTCGACAGCAGCGGAATGAACGCGCGGCCGTGCAGCCCGGCGCCGCCCATGATGCGGTCCATCAGGAACGCGGCGCGGGCCATGTAGCCGAGATCTTCCAGCAGCAGGATGAACAGGAAGATGATCATGATCTGCGGCAGAAACACGATGACGCTGCCGACGCCGGAGATCACGCCGTTCTGCAGGAAGCTCTGCAACAATCCTTCCGGCATCGTCGCACTGACGAAATCGCCGAGCGCGCCGAAGCCGTCCGCGATCAGTTCCATCAGCGGCTGCGCCCAGGAAAACACCGCCTGGAACATCACGAACAGGATCAGCAGCAGGATCGCGAGGCCGGCAACCGGATGCAGGACGACGGAATCGACCTTTGCGGTCAGCGTATGCGGCCGGGCCGGCAGGCTGACGCATTCGGCGATGATCTGGTCGGCCTCGCGCTGCAGAGCCCGCAGTTCCGCGGTGGTCAGCGGCCGCCAGTCGTTTGCGGTCGGCTCGGCGCCAATGTGCCCGGCGAATTCGTCGGTCCGCTTCAGCAGATCGACGGTGCCGCCCTTGCGGACCGCGATCGAGGTCACGACCGGAATGCCCAGTCGCTCGGACAGCTTTTCGAGGTCGACGGTGACGCCGCGACGCGTCGCGATGTCGAACATATTCAGCACCAGCATCAGCGGCCGGCCGGTCGCCTTGAGCTCGAGCATCAGCCGGAACGTCAGCCGGAGATTGGTGGAATCGGCGACGCAGAGAACCAGATCCGGCACGATCTCACCCGGCCGACGGCCGAGCACGACGTCGCGCGTGATCTCCTCGTCGGGGCTGCGGCCGCGCAGCGAGTATGTCCCCGGCAGGTCGAGGATGCTGACGATGCGACCGCCGGGCGTGGTGAACACGCCGGCCTTCCGTTCGACCGTCACGCCGGGATAGTTCGCGACCTTCTGGCGGCTGCCGGTCAGCGCGTTGAACAGCGAGGTCTTGCCGCTGTTCGGCGTTCCCACGAGCGCGAGGTTGAAGGGGTGGCTTTCGATCGAGCTCATCGCGCAATCGTCACATCAGTACGACGGCCATCGCCTCGCGTCGCCGGACGGCGATCGTGATATTGTCCACACGCACGGCGATCGGATCGCGGCCGATGATCCCTTCGTGCAGCACCTCGACTTTGGCGCCCTCGACGAAACCCAGCTCGATCAGCCGGCTTTCGAGCTCGACTGGCTGCAGCGCGGACGCCACCTTCTCCGAATCGATTGCCTGGACAATGCCGCGATAACCGCGCCGCGCATTGCCGAGCAGGATGGGCTGGTGGCCGTTGTGATGCAGCTTTGAGGTCATCGCCCGTTCTTCCAATCGTCGCCGCGGAGGTCAAGAGATTCAGCGCTGCGTCGATCGGAGTTTAGAACGATTGTAACAGGCGCTATCAATTCGCATCTAAGCCGGAACTGGCGAAGATTGGATTGATCCAGCACAAATGTGACGCCGTTTCCGATCGTTTCCCCGTCGTGAGCCGCGCGCGGACGTCGGTGGCTGTGGGAATGCGACGGCCGACCGGGCGCGTGCCACATGGGATTTTGTAAACCATGCAGTGTGAACACGCATTCCCATCCGAACGCGATTAAGGGTTCGGGGGCTGCAGCCATGCGAAGGTCAGACACGATGGTCAATTATGCCCTGCCGCGATTTCGGCGGCGAGGGCATCGTTTCGGGAATGGAAATGGCGTCGAAGAAGCGGGCCTCTCAAAGCCGACGCAAGCCGAAGCAGGTGACGGTTTGCACCACGTCGCTGACGACCATGATCGCCCAGAACCTCGCCAACATGGCGACGGTGTTCGCATCGTCGGGGTCGGTTCTGCTGTGTTTGCTGATCGCCCGGCGCTTCTGACCCGGAAAAGGGGGAATTGAGTAGCGCCCCCGAGCATCCATCGCAACGAAACGGCCCGCGCGAGGCGGGCCGTTTGACATCGCGATTGCAGGAACAGCTTAGGCGGCTGCGAGCTTCAGCGAGTTGCGCCAGTTCGGGAACAGCTTGTCGGCGTCCTGCGGGAAGCTCTCGAAGGCCCGGGCGAATTCGCGATGATCCTTGGCGAACTCCACCGGATCGGCGCCGGCCTTCCAGCACTGCTCGGCCTGCCGCAACGACTTGGCGCCCGCCGCACCGCCGTCGATATGACCGAAGGCGCCACCGCCCGCGGTCATGATCAGGTTGGAGTGGCCGAGATTTTCGAAGAAGCCGGGCATCCGCAGCGCGTTCATGCCGCCGGAGATGATCGGCGTCGTCGGATTCATGCCGAGCCATTCCTGATGGAAGAACGGACCGTCGGCCGAGTCCTCGGTGATCATGTAGGCCATCGCGCGGTCGGCCGCCTCGCCTTCCATCTTGCCGAAGCCCATCGTGCCGGTGTGGATGCCGGAGGCGCCCTGCAGCCGGGCCATCTTCGACAGCACGAAGGCGGTGTAGCCGCGCTTGCTCTGCGGCGAGGTCACCGCACCATGGCCGGCGCGATGATAGTGCAGATACTGCTTCGGGAAGGCGCGGCGCGCCGTGGTCACCGCGGCGGGGCCGGCGACGTAGCCGTCGACCAGGAAGGCGACGTGGTCGGCGTTGTCGGCGAAGGTCTCGAGGATGTATTCGCCGCGCGCGACCATTTCATAGTGATCGTCGGCGGTGATGTTGAACGAGAACAGCTTCGGCTCGCCGGTCTTGTCCTGAGCGCGGCGCATCGCGTCGTCGACCGCGCGCACCGTCTCCTTGAACGGCGCGAACACCTGGTTGCCCTGCGGCTCGTCGTTCTTGATGAAGTCGCCGCCGAGCCAGAAATCGTAGCAGGCATTGGCGAAGGGCTGCGGCCGCAGGCCGAGTTTCGGCTTGATGATGGTGCCGACGATGAAGCCGCCGTCGACCACCGGCCGGCCGAGCACGCGCCACAGATCCTTGATGGTGGTCGACGGACCGTCGAACAGCCGCAGATAAGCCGGCGGCACGTAGAAATCGTGCATCTTGGCGTATTCGACGTCGCCCATGCCCTGGTTGTTGCCGATCGTCAGCGTCAGGAACGAGGCGATCATCGCGCGGCCGTCGATCACGTTGCGATCGAACAGTTCGATCGGGTAGGCGATCTTCATGAGTTGCTTGGCTTCGTCGATCTCATAGACCAGCGCGTCGACGCCGCGGGTGAAGTCGTCGGTGGTGGAGACTTCGACATTGGTGCCGGTCGAGGATTCGGCCGAAAAATGTGCGGCGGTCTGCAGGAAATTGCCGAAGCCGTCCTTCGGCTTCATGATGTAGGCGCACAGCACATGCCGCCCGCCGGCGATCAGATCGCTTTCTTTGAGGTTGAGGTTGGCGTAGCGGCTCGACTGGTCCATCGTGGTCTCCTGAATGGCGAGTGCGGGGCGGCCGGTGGCCGCTCCCGATTGTTCCGAACTACTCTGCGGCTCTTGCCACCTGGCCGATCTGCGGATCGAGCGCGCCGGACTTGTAGCGCTTGGCCATTTCCGACAGCGGGATCACCTTGATCTTTGAGGCGTTGCCGGCGGTGCCGAACTGCTCGAAGCGCAGCCTGCAGAGATCGCGCATCGCGTCCATTGCGGGCTTGAGGAACTTGCGCGGATCGAACTCGGCCTTGTGCTCGGTCGCGATCTTGCGGAACACGCCGGTCATCGCGAGGCGACAATCGGTGTCGATATTGACCTTGCGGACGCCGTGCTTGATGCCGCGGACGATCTCCTCGACCGGAACACCGAACGTCTGCGGCATCGCGCCGCCGTATTTGTTGAAGGCTTCCTGCAGATCCTGCGGCACCGACGACGAGCCGTGCATCACCAGATGGGTGTTCGGCAGCCGGCGGTGAATCTCCTCGACCACCTTCATGGCGAGCACGTCGCCGTCGGGCTTGCGGGAGAACTTGTAGGCGCCGTGCGAGGTGCCCATCGCGATCGCCAGCGCGTCGACCTTGGTGGCGCGGACGAAGTCGACCGCCTGATCCGGATCGGTCAGCAATTGCTCGCGGCTGACCTTGCCCTCGACGCCGTGACCGTCTTCCTGCTCGCCGCCGCCGTGCTCGAGCGAGCCGAGCACGCCGAGCTCGCCTTCCACCGAGGCGCCGACCCAATGCGCCATATCGGTGACGCGGCGGGTGATGTCGACGTTGTACTCATAATCCGCCGCGGTCTTGGCGTCGGCCTTGAGCGAGCCGTCCATCATCACCGAGGTGAAGCCGTATTTGATCGCGGTGGCGCAGGTGGCTTCGTCGTTGCCGTGATCCTGATGCATGCACAGCGGGATGTCGGGATACATCTCCGCCAGCGCGTCGATCATCTTCGCCAGCATGATGTCGTTGGCGTAGGAGCGCGCACCGCGCGAGGCCTGGATGATCACCGGCGCGTCGACCGCGGCCGCCGCCTCCATGATCGCGAGCCCCTGCTCCATGTTGTTGATGTTGAACGCGGGCACGCCGTAGCCGTGCTCTGCGGCGTGATCCAGCAATTGCCTCAAGGTGATACGCGCCATGATGGCTCCTGTCTTAAATGTTGAAGAACGATCCGGTGTTGATCGGTGTCATGTCGATCAATGTTTGCTGCGGGCGATCGCGGCCTTGGCCGCCTCCGTGACCGCATCCGCGGTGATGCCGAATTTCTGGTACAGCACCGGCGCCGGCGCCGAGGCGCCGAAGCCGGTCATGCCGACGAACGCGCCGCCGTCGCCGATCCAGCGCCGCCAGTCGATGTCGCGCGCCGCCTCGATGCCGATCCGCGGCGTAGTCCCGAGCACGGTCGCACGGTAAGCGTCGTCCTGCTCGGCGAACAGTTCGAAGCAGGGCGCCGAGACCACCGCGGCCTTGATGCCCTCACCCTCGAGCTTGCAGGCGGCTTCCAGCGCCAGCGATACTTCCGAGCCGGTGGCGATCAGTGTGACATCGCGTTCGGCGGGATCGATGACCAAATAAGCGCCACGCGAAACCTGATTGTCGGCGACGCCATTGGGCCGCGGCAGCATCGGCAGCGCCTGCCGCGACAGCGCCAGCACCGAGGGCCGGCTCGTCTGCTTCAGGGCACAGTCCCAGGCCTGCGCGGTCTCGATCGCATCCGCCGGACGGAACACCAGCAGATTCGGGATCGCCCGCAACGACGCGACGTGCTCGACGGGCTGATGGGTCGGGCCGTCTTCGCCGAGGCCGATCGAATCGTGGGTCATGACGTGGATGACGCGGATGCCCATCAGCGCCGCGAGCCGGATCGCCGGCCGGCTGTAATCGGCGAACACCAGGAAGGTTCCGCCATAGGGAATGAAGCCGCCATGCAGCGCGATGCCGTTCATCGCCGCCGCCATGCCGAATTCGCGGATGCCGTAGTGCAGGTAAGCGCCGCCATAGGCACCGGGCTTGACCGACGCGGAGCCCTTGGCGTGGGTGAGGTTGGAATGCGTCAGGTCGGCGGATCCGCCGAGCAGGTTCGGCGATGCCGGCACCAGCGCGTTGATGGTGAGTTGCGACGCCTGCCTTGTGGCGATCGACGGCTGCTCCGCCGCAAAGCCGGCGATCAGCGCCTTCAGCGCCGGTTCGTAGTCCGCAGAGAGCTTGCCGGCCAGCACGCTCTCGAAGCCGGCGCGGGTCGCGGCATCGACGCCGCCGAGCCGCTCGGCCCAGGCCTGATGCGCGGCCTTGCCGCGGCTGCCCGCCTCGCGCCAGCGCGCGACGATCGCATCCGGAATTTCGAACGGCGCGTGCGGCCAGTTCAATGCGGCGCGGGTCTTCTCGACTTCGTCGGCGCCGAGCGGCGCGCCGTGCGCCTTTTCGGTGCCCTCGACCTTGGGCGAGCCGAAGCCGATCTTGGTGCGGCAGGCGATCAGCGACGGCCGGTCGCTCTGCCTGGCGTGCTCGATCGCGGCCGCCACCGCCTCCGGATCGTGGCCGTCGACGCGCGTCGTGGCCCAGCCCGACGCGGCAAAGCGCGCGAGCTGATCGTCCGAACACGACAGCGAGGTGTCGCCGTCGATCGAGATGTGGTTGTCGTCCCACAGCAGGATCAGCTTGTTGAGCTTGAGGTGCCCGGCGAGCGAGATCGCCTCGTGGCTGACGCCTTCCATCAGGCAGCCGTCGCCGGCAATCACATAGGTATAGTGATCGACCAGCGCGTCGCCGTAGCGCGCGTTCAGCATCCGCTCGGCGAGCGCCATGCCGACCGAGGTGGCGAGACCCTGACCGAGCGGGCCGGTGGTGGTCTCGACGCCCTTGGTGTGGCCGTATTCGGGATGGCCGGGGGTCTTCGAGCCCCACTGCCGGAAGGATTTGAGCTGATCGATCGTGACCTCTTCGACGCCGGTCAGATGCAGCAGCGCGTAGAGCAGCATCGAGCCGTGGCCGGCAGACAGCACGAAACGGTCGCGATCGGGCCAGGCCGGATCGGCAGCGTCGAACTTCAGGAAGCGGGTGAACAGCACGGTGGCGACATCCGCCATGCCCATCGGCATGCCGGGGTGGCCGGACTTCGCCTTCTCGACCGCATCGATGGCGAGGAAGCGGATCGCATTGGCCATCTCGGCGTGGCCGACCTGGTCGTGGAGTTCGCGTGCGGAGATATTCAAGCCGGCCTCCCGGAAGTGGAATGATGACGCATGTTTATTTCACGCCCCGCTTGCGGTCGACCAGTTGCATGATCAGCGGCGTCAGGATGAGCTGCATGGCCAAATCGAGCTTGGCGCCGTGGATCACGATCGAATTGGCGCGCGACATGAAGCTGCCCTGGATCATCGACAGCAGATAGGCGAAATCGATGCCGCGCGGGTCCTTGAAGCGGATCACCACCATCGACTCGTCGGCAGTCGGAATCCATCGCGCGATGAACGGGTTCGACGTATCGACCGTCGGCACGCGCTGGAAATTGATGTCGGTCTCGGCGAATTGCGGCACGATGTAGTGCACGTAGTCCGGCATCCGGCGCAGGATGGTGTCGGTCACCACCTCGGTGGTGTAGCCGCGATCGGCGCGGTCGCGGTGCAGCTTCTGGATCCACTCCAGATTGATCACCGGCACCACACCGATCTTGAGGTCGGCGTGTTGCGCAACGTTGACCTTCTCGGTGATCACCGCGCCGTGCAGACCTTCGTAGAACAGCAGATCGGAATCCGCCGGCAGCGAGTGCCAGTCGGTGAAATTGCCGGGGGCTACGCCGTGGACCGCGGCTTCCTTGTCGTCATGAACGTAGGTGCGGGTCTTGCCGGTGCCGGTGGTGGCGTAGTCGCGGAACGTCGTCTCAAGTTCCTCGAACAGATTGGTCTCGGGGCTGAAATGGCTGAAGTGCCGGTTTCCCAGCGCGGCCTCCTCGGCCATCTTGGTGCGCATGTCGACGCGGTTGTAGCGGTGAAACGCGTCGCCCTCGATGTAGGCGGCGTTGACGTTCTCGCGGCGGAAGATCTGCTCGAACGTTCGCTTGACGGAGGTGGTGCCGGCGCCGGAGGAGCCGGTGATGGAGATGATCGGATGCTTACGAGACATGGATTCACATTTCCAACAATTTGGGGACTTCGTTCAGGTCCGGAACAGGCCGCGGCGCCCGAACAACGGCGCCGTCCGTGAGGCCGCGCTGGGATCGAGGTGCAGCTCGACGATGCGATGA
This sequence comes from Rhodopseudomonas palustris, assembly GCF_034479375.1. Taxonomy (NCBI): domain Bacteria; kingdom Pseudomonadati; phylum Pseudomonadota; class Alphaproteobacteria; order Hyphomicrobiales; family Nitrobacteraceae; genus Rhodopseudomonas; species Rhodopseudomonas palustris. Next base: position 3,473,664 of record NZ_CP140155.1, read on the forward strand.
ACCTTGTCGCTCGACCCCATGATCAGCGGCGAACGCTGATGGGTCGAGCTCGCAACGACCTCGAGCACGCGCTCGCGGCCGGTGGACGCCGCGCCGCCGGCCTGCTCCATCACGAACGCCATCGGATGGGTCTCGTAGAGGACACGCAGCCTGCCTTCGCCATAGCCCGGGCGCGAATCCGCCGGATACAGGAAGACGCCGCCGCGGGTGAGAATGCGATAGGCCTCCGCCACCAGCGAGCCGATCCAGCGCATGTTGAAGTTCTTGGCGCGCGGGCCGTCGGATCCGGCCAGACACTCGTCGACGAAGTCGCGCACCGGCTGCTCCCAGTGGCGATGGTTCGAGGCGTTGATGGCGTATTCGGCGGTGTCGGCCGGCACCTGAACGCGCTCGCGGATCAGCCGATAGGTCTTTGCGGCGCGGTCGAGCGTGAAGATGTCGACGCCGTCGCCGAGCGTCAGCACCAGCGAGGTCTGCGGTCCGTAGACCACGAAGCCGGCGGCGAGCTGGCAGCTGCCCGGCGCGGTGAACGGCGCCACGCCCGCCTCGTTCGGAATGACCGAGAAGATCGTCCCGACCGTCATGTTGGTGTCGATGTTCGACGAGCCGTCGAGCGGATCGTAGGCGATCGAGATCGGTGCCTGCGGGTCGCCCATCAGCAGCGTGTCGGACTCCTCGGAGGCCAATGCCGCGTAGGGAACCTTCTTCAGCGCCGCGACGATGGCAGCCTCGGCGCGGACGTCGAGATCCTTTTGGACGTCGCCGTCCGCATTGCTCGCGCCATGCGCCGCGCCGGTGATCCCGGCCAGCGCGCCCTGCCCGATCAGGTCAGAGATTTCGATCGACGCTTCGGCGATTGCGCCGACTGCCGCGGCAACCGCGCGCGTGCGCGGGTCCGTCCCGTACGAGTCTAAGAGACGTGATAACGTCTGACCCTGATCCATCCCTAAACCCCCAACCACGCCACCCGGCCAACTTGTCGCAGTGAGCCCATCACCCGGGGGTTGTGGGCTCAACCACAGCATAAGAGAAATTTTATTTTCCTTGCTACCGCCGCAAGAAATCTTATATCGCGCCACCCTATCTAAATACCGCAGAGTGAGCGTTCATCGTCATCCATGCATGCAGTGAATGTCGCCCGCCGTGATCTAAATCAGAAACACGACATCAGGATGCGTCGCCGCTCATCAGCGGATGGGCTTCATGCTGGACCGCGAACGGCCGCAACGATCCGTCGACATCGGAGGCGGCCCCGTTGTGGGGCCAGGCGGGCAAACGAGAATGGAGCAATCATGACGCGCCCTGATACGCGCCGCTCGATGGGGCGTCGGCGCGGGCCGGGGCCGATCCTGCGGCGCGGGCGCTACGGCGCCAGATATTGCAGCAGGCGCGGGTCGTTGCGGACGTCCTCGGCGGTTCCGGTCAGCGCCACCCGTCCACGATCCAGCACATAGGCGCGGTCGGCGACCCGCAGCGCCAGATCGAGATGCTGCTCGACGATGACCACGGCAATCTCCTTGGCCAGTGCGATCAGCCGGTCGGTGATCTCCTCGATCACGCCGATCCACACCCCCTCGGTCGGCTCGTCGAGCAGCAGCACGCGCGGCTCCGACAGCAGCGCCCGGCCGATCGCCAGCATCTTGCGCTCGCCGCCGGACAGCGTGCCGGCCGCCTGATCGAGCCGTTGCCCGAGTTTCGGGAACATCTCCAGCACCCGGTCGACCGCGCCGCTGTCCTTGTTGGTCAGCGCGCCGACCGCGAGATTGTCGCGGATCGACAGCCGCGCGAACACCGGATGATCCTGCGGCACGTAGCCGAAGCCGGCGCGGATGCGTTGCTCGGTCGGCAGCTTGGTGACGTCGCGGGCGTCGAGCGAGACGCTGCCGCGCTTCACGGGCAATTCGCCCATGATCGCCTTCATCAGCGTGGTCTTGCCGGCGCCGTTGCGGCCCAGAATGGCGACGCCGCCGCGCCACGGCACCGTCATCGACACGCCGAACAGCACCTGGCTGCGGCCATAGCCGGCGTCGAGATCGCGAATGTCGAGATACTGATCCTCAGGCACGGCGCAGATAAACCTCTTGAACCTTGGGGCAGGTCTGGATTTCCGCGATCGTCCCGCTGTTCAGCACCGCGCCCTGATCGAGCACGGTCAGGCGGTCGCAGATGTCGCGGATGAAGTCGAGGTCGTGCTCGACGATCACCAGCGAGCAGCGCGACTTGATCGGCGCCAGCAGTTCGCCGGTGACGCGGCGCTCCTCGAGGCTCATGCCGCCGGTCGGCTCGTCGAGCAGCAATAATTTCGGTTCGGGCGCCAGCGCCATGGCGATCTCCAGCCATTGCTGCTGCCCGTGCGACAGCGCCGACGCATGCTCGCCGGCGCGGTCGACCAGCCGGAACTGCTCCAGCATCGCCATCACCTTGTCGTGCAGCGCACCGCGGGTGCGCGAGAACATCAGTTTGGTCAGCGCGGTCTGGCCCTGCAGCGCCAGCAGGACATTGTCGTAGAGCGTCAATGCCGGCAGCACGCTGGTGATCTGGAACTTCAAACTCATGCCGGCGCGCGCGCGCTCGGCCGGGGTTGCCGCAGTGATGTCCTGGCCGTCGAATGTGACTTTGCCTTCAGTCGGCACCTCGGCGCCGGCGATGCACTTCATCATCGTGCTCTTGCCGGAGCCGTTCGGCCCGATCAGGCCGTGGAACTCGTTCGGCTGCACGATCAACTCGGCACCATTCAGCGCGGTGAGCTTGCCGAAGACCTTCTTCAGGCCGCGCGCTTCAAGCAGCGCCATGGTCGCGCTCCTTCCGGTGCGGCTTCGGCGGCCGGCCGAAGCTGCCGATCCGCTCGCTGTGACTGACGATCAGGCTGACCAGGCCGGCCGGACGGAACAGGATCACCAGCAGCATCAGGCAGCCGAGGATGATCGGCCAGATGTCCTGATAGGAATTCGACAGCCAGAACGACACGATCTCGATCACCACGGTGCCGATCACCGCGCCGATCAGCGTGCCGGAGCCGCCGAACAGCACATACAGCACCACCTGCGTCGACATCACCACGCCGAGCATATTGGGCCAGACGAAGCCTTCGTGGAAGGCGTAGAGGCTGCCGGCAAGTCCGGCGATCGCGCCGGCGAGCGAGAAGATGATCGCCTTGATATGCTGCACCTGGTAGCCGAAAAAGGCGATGCGCTGCTCGTTCTCGCGCAGGCCGGCAAGCGCGAGTCCAAACTGCGACTTGGTCAGGAAGCGGCAGCCGAGATAGACCAGCAGCAGGATTCCCAGGACGAAATAATAGAAGACCGGCCCTTCGGTGAGATCATAGCCGCCGAGATGCATCGGCGGGATCGACGGGATGCCGTTCTGGCCGCCGAGATAGTACCAGCCGCGCGCCAGCCGGTCGAACGCATAGGAGCCGGTCAGCGTCCCGAGCGAGACGAAAATCACGCTGGAGGGATTGCGCCCGAGCAGCAGGAAGCCGCCGATCAGGAGCGCGATGCTGAACCCGATCAGGACGCCGGCGGGGAGCACCAGCAACATCGAAGTGACGTCGAGATCGCGCGCCAGCAGCGCGACGCCGTAGCCGGCCGAGCCGAAGAACACCGCCTGACCGAAGCTCATGATGCCGGAATAGCCCCACACCAGATCGAACGACAGCGCGAACAGGCACAGGATCAGCACCCGCGTGCCGAATATCGTGAGATAGTCCTGCAGCACCAACGGCAGCAGCAGGCCGATCGCCAGCGCGACAAGCTCGATGATCGGCAGCACCTTCAGGCGGCGTCCCGCCCGGGGGGCTGCGATCGGCGCGACTGTCGAAGAAGTTTCGGTCATCGATCCGCCAGGGTGATGGTGAGAAGGACTGCGTGCGGGCAGAGCGCTGTCGCGACTGCTCCCTCTCCCCGCGCGCGGGGAGAGGGTCGGGGTGAGGGGGCGTCTCGGCGAGTCCGAGCGGTTCGGTTGGAAAGAGCTAGAGAGGCCCGGCTCGCAAGAGCCTGAGCGGCTCGGCTGCGTCGAGAGGCCCCCTCACCCGGCTCGCATCTGACGATGCGTGCCGACCTCTCCCCGCACGCGGGGAGAGGCGCAGGCTGTGCCAGCCGAAGACGCGCAGGCCGACCGGCGTATGGCGCGTTCGCCATCAGCATTCCTTCGGATCCACCAGCCCCTTGCTGCGCTCGACGATCTCGTAGCTGCCGTTCTTGGCGACGGCGGTGTACATGTTCATCTTGCAGTGGCGCTTGCCGGGAACCATTTCGGCCGGGCCGCCCGGGCCTTCGGCGATCTTGGCGTGGTCGAGCGCGGCGGCGACGCCGTCGCGGTCGATCTTGCCGGCTTCCTTGACGGCGGCTTCCCACAGCTTCAGGCCGCGATAGGTGCCGGTGGCGGCGCTGCCGGCCGCGAACAGAAAGGTGCCGGGAAACGCCTTGTCGTATTCGGCCTGGATCTTGGCGCTGGCCGGATCGTCCTTCGCGACCGCCTTGAAGTAATCGAGGCAGCTCGCCAGCCCCTCGATCTCGGCGGGCTGATTGATGCCAAGCGTGTTCTCGTCGTAATACACGCAAGCGAGCCGGCCGCCGTTCTTGAGGAAGCCCGCTTCATAGAGCTGCTTGAACATCGGACCGACGCCCGGCGGGATCACGGTGTTGAACACCACGTCGACCTTGTTGGAGATGATGCGGTTGACGGTCGAGGAGAAGTCGATCTGGTCGAGCGGATAGTATTCTTCCAGCACCACCTCGCCGCCATTGGCCTCGATCACCTTGCGGGCGTAAACGTTGAGCGTGTGCGGCCACACATAGTTGGCGGAGGGCAGCGCGAAGCGCTTGCCGCCGTTCTTGATCAGCCACGGAATGAATTCGTCGCACTGCTGCGCCGGCGTCGGTCCGGTGCAGAACAGGTTCGCCGTGCACTCCTTGCCTTCGTAGAGCTGCGGATAGATGTACAGCGTCTTGCCGCGCGAAACGATGACGTCCTTGATGGCGTTGCGCATCGACGAGGTGACGCCGCCCAGCACCATATCGACCTTGTCGCGCTGGATCAGCTTGCGGACGTTGCCGACCGCCACGGCTTCGTTGGACGCGGTGTCCTCGATGTACAGTTCGAGCGGCCGGCCGAGCAGGCCGCCGGCATCGTTGATCTGCTTGACCACCATCTTGGCGACGTTGGCGTCGGCATTGCCGGCATAGCCGATCGGGCCTGTGAGATCGGTGGCGATGCCGACCTTGATCGGGGCGGCCGCGGCGTTGGCCCAGTCCGGCCGCACCACCCAGCTGCCGACGCCGGTGGCCAGCGCTGTGCTGGCGAAGGCGAAATTGGACAAAAAGCGGCGGCGCGTGAAACCTTGATTGCTGTCGCTGGACATCAGGCTAGATCCCTTTTCCCGAAACGAGGCCCTGTGGCCGGAACTTGATGAAGATGATGGCGAGGACGAAGACGAGGACGTCCGCGATCACCGGCTGGATCACCCACGGCAGCGCCGCCGACAGCGTGCCGATCACCGCCGCGCCGGCGACAGGTCCCGCGAACGATCCGATGCCGCCGACCATCACGGCGACGAAGCCCTGAATCAGGAAGCGCAGGCCGAGATCGGCGAACAGCGAGAACACCGGCACGATCAGTGCGCCTGCAAGCCCGGCCAGCGCCGCGCCGAACGCGAAGGTGGCGCCGTAGATCGCGTTGGTGGAAATGCCGGATGCGCGCGCCAGCGCCGGATTCTCCAGCGAGGCCCGGACCCGCAGGCCGAACGAGGTGCGCGACAGCAACAGATAGCTCGCCACCATCACCAGCGCGGTGATGACGATGATCACCAGCCGCCAGGTCGAGAAATGCATCGAGCCGAGCGCGACCGAGCCGCCGACCGGCTCCGGCACCGAGATATAGAGACCGCCGATCAGGCCGCGGACGATCTCGCGGATGATCAGGCCGAGCGCATAGGTGCCGAGCATCGCCACGATCGGCGCGGCGTAGAATCTGCGCACGATCAGTCGTTCGAGCACGAAGCCGAGCGCGCCGACCACGAACGGCGCCGCCACCATGCCGAGCCACACCGGAAGGCCCGCGGTATAGGCCAGATAGGTGACGTAGGCGCCGAGCAGGACGAACTCGCCCTGCGCGAAATTGAAGATCCCCATCATGCTGGCGATGATCCCGAGCCCCAGCACCACCAACACGACGATGGCGCCGAAGCTCAGGATTTCGAACAAGGCGACGAGCAGGTTTTCCATTCGACCTTACCGGCTGACGGGGATCGGACCTGTCACATCGTCTTCCAGTCGCCGGACTGCTCGAAGGCATGCGCCGCGCGATAGATCGTCGGCTCGTCGAAATGCTTGCCGATCAGCATCAACCCGACCGGCAGGCCGTCGACCATGCCGCACGGGATCGACATCGCCGGATGATGGGTGATGTCGAACGGCGCGGTGTTGCTGATCATCTCGAAGGCGCGGCCGATGATTTCTTCGCGGCTGGCGCCAGGCGCCGGCAGCGGCGTCGCCTTCATCGGCGTGGTCGGCATCAGCAGCAGATCGAACTTCGCCAGCGCCTGGTCGTAGGCGGCCGTGACGCGGCGCGAGATGTTCTGCGCCTTGCCATAGTAACGCGGGCCGAAGGTGTTGTTGATATAGGTGCCGAACAGCAGCATCATCTTGGTGGTTTCGGACAGCGAATCCGCCTGCTCGCGCCAGCCGCGATGCGCCTTCATCAGCGCCGTCGAATACAGGTCGGGCCGACTGAGGCCGTAGCCGTCGCCGAACATCATGGTCTGGGTCATGCCTTCGGTGCCGATCGGCATCCACACCGCGGCGGCGAGATTATGCGACGGGATGGAAATTTCCTCCACGGTCGCGCCGAGGCTCGCGAGGCGCTTGGCGGCCTCGCGCACGCTCTCGTTGACCGCGGGCTCGGCGCCGGCCTGCTCGAAGCCCTCGCGGACGAGGCCGATCTTCATGCCCTTGACGTCGTGGCCCAGCGCCTTGGTGTAGTCGTGCAGCTTGGGCGCGCGGATGCGCGGATCGTAGCCGTCGTCGCCGGCGAGCACTTCCAGCAGCAGCGCGTTGTCTTCGACATTCGCGGTCATCGGCCCGGTGTGGTCGACGAAGACTTCGATCGGCATGATGCCGGTGTAGGGCACCAGGCCCCAGGTCGGCTTCATGCCGTAGGTGCCGCTGAACGACGACGGCATCCGGATCGAACCGCCCTGGTCGCCGCCGATCGCCATGTCGGCCTCGCCGAGCGCGACCACCACGGCGCTGCCCGAGGACGAGCCGCCGGCCGAGTAGCCCATCTTGTGCGGATTGTGCACCGGACCGTTGGAGCCGGTATGGCTGCCGCCGGACATGCAGAAATGTTCGCAATGCGTCTTGCCGAGAATTTCGCCGCCGGCGTCGAGAATCCGCATCACGATGGTCGCATCGAAATCTGGAACGAAGCCTTCGAGCGTCGAGGAGCCGTTCATCATCGGCACGCCGGCCAGCATGATGTTGTCCTTGAGCGCGACGGTCTTGCCCTTCAGCTTGCCGGAGGCGGCGCCCTTCACGGTCGCCTTGCGATACCAGGCGTTGCGCGGGTTTTCCTCGGCGCCGGGCTGATAGCCGGGCGTGCGCGGATACTTCACCAGCGGCACTTCGTCCGGCAGAGCGGCGACGACGTTGTAGGCGTCGACCGACGGCTGCATCAGCGCGCGGAAGGACATCACGTCTTCATCGGTGAGCGACAGGCCGCACTGATCGGCGACATCGAGAAGCTGCGTGGGTGTGGGAAGTGATACTGCCAAGGTTGTCCTCCTGCGCATGGTCCGACCGGCGGCGCCGGTCCGGGGAAGACCGGCCGCGGCTCGCTGGCCGCCGCGTCATGGATACTACATACGGAAATATTTTCTATTTCAAGTATTATTTTGCGCCCGGGCTGCGCCGCTCGATGCGGTCGTTCAGAACGTGCCGATCAGCTTGAAATCGAGGCCATCGGCTTCGGCGAGATGGATCGTCATCCGCGCGCGGCCGTCGCGGATCGTCACGGCGCCGCGGGGGCCGTTGTAGACGACGTTCTTCGCCGCGGAGAGTAATGGCCGCGCCGCCAGCGTCTGCGCCTTGTCGGCGACGGCCTCGAGAAAGCGCAGGCCTTCGTAATTGGACTGACCGACCGATCCGATCGGCGGCGCGGTCGGCCCGAACGCCCGTACGCAGGCGGCACGAAACTCGTCGTTGGCGCTGGACGCGTAGCACCCGAAATAGCCCGAGGCGCAGAACAGGTTCTCGGTATTGTCGGCGCCGATGCCGAGCAGCACGGTCTCGTCCATCGCGCCGGCGAGCCGCAGCGTGCGCGTGGCCAGGCCGCATTCGGCAAACGCGCGGTTGAAGGTGACGCTGTCGGCGCCGATCAGCGAGATCAGCACCACGTCGGGGCGCGCCGCGCGGATGCGGGCGAGGTGGCGCTCGTGATCGTCCTCGCCGAGCGGCACGAACTCCTCGCCCACGACCTGGCCGCCAGCATCCTGAATGTATTTCTTGACCGCGCGGTGCGACAGCCACGGCCAGACATAGTCGCTGCCGATCAGATACCAGCGCTGGGCCTTCTTGACCCGGGTGAGCCAGTCGATCGCCGGCCGGCTCTGCCAGCGCGGCGTCTCGCCGATCGCCATCACGCCGGGCGTGCGCTCGCCGCCCTCATAGACCGGCGTGTAGATATACGGCACCCGGCCGCGGATCGCCTTGCGCAGCGCGACGCGGACCGCGCTGATATGCGAGCCCATCACGATGTCGACGTCGTCGAAATCGACCGCCTGCGCCACCCGCCGCGCGACGTCCTCGATCGGACCGCCGGCGTCGCACATCACCAGTTCGATTTCGCGCCCGAGAATCCCGCCGCGTTTGTTGATCTCGGCCGCCGCCAGCAGCGCGGCATTGCTCGAGGCCGGCCCCCAGATCCCCGGCGCGCCCTGGAAGGTGACGAAATTGGCGATCCGCAATTTGTTGCGCGCCCGGCGAGTCGCCGCTCCGGCGCCGTCCCCCGGCCCTTCCACCCACGCCGCATCCGCGAGCGAAGACGCCCTCTCAAGCACACCGATTGGCGGCGAAAATCCTGCGCCACCGCCTCCGAGATCCCCGATCGAAAGCACGCCCTCTCCCATTTTTGGCACAGGGCGTCCCGCGAAAGTCCGACCCCGCACGGGTTTCAATGCTATTCGAAAATATTGAACATTCAACAATTGATGTGCATATAGATGCAGCAAACGCAGCATCCGATTCATTCAAGTCGAACGATAAAGTCTCAGCCCGTGGCCAGACCGCCCAGTTCCAACCCGCCGATCACCGAACATCTCGCTTATCTGCTGGCGCAGGCCAACCGGGAGATCAACCGGCAGCTCGAGGCGCGGCTGCGCGACGAAGGCGTTCCGGTCGAGCAGTGGCGCATCCTCAAGGTGCTGTCCGACGGCAAGGGCCATTCGATGGGCGACCTCGCCGAGGAAGTGTTGCTCAACCACCCGACGCTGACCAAGATGATCGACCGCATGGTGTCGGACTCGCTGGTGTATCGCGTGCAGGCTCCGGACGACCGCCGCAAGGTGCTGATGTATTCCTCCGAGCGCGGCAAAGCGTTGACTCAGCGCCTCAACGCGCTGGCGCTGAGCCAGGAAGCCCACATCGCCGAGAATTACGGCGACAAGGCCACCGCCGAATTGAAACGGCTGCTCGAAAGCCTGATCGACGCCGCGACCTGACGGCAGATCGCTCGCGCCCTTCACCCTGCGTCTCTCACGATCGCCTGCGCCCCGGCTTGTTCTTCACCGAGTTGAGGAACATCCTGTCGGCCTCGATACGTTCCTCCAGGAAGGTGATGACGGCCTTGATGCGGGCGATGTGCAGCAGGTCCTCGTGGACCGAAAGCCAGATATCGCGCGTCGTGAACAACTCCGGCATGACGGGCCGAAGTTCGGGGCGGCCCGAAGCCACATAGGACGGCAGCATCGCGATTCCCTGTCCTGCCGACACGGCGATCGATTGCGCCACCAGGCTGGTGCTCCGGAAGATCGTGTGAGGCGGCCGCAAGACATCGGAGAGCCAGCGGTTCTCCTTGCTGTAGATGTGGTCTTCGATGAAATCGATGAACGCGTGGTCTTCGAGCTCCTTCAGGGTCTGAGGATCGCTCCGACCCTCGAAATACCGATTGGACGCATACAGCGATATGCGAAACTCGCCGACCTTCTTGATCGACAGCCGCTTGCCGTGCGGCCGGAAGAAACTCACGAAAACATCGGCCTCGCGACGGCTGAGGTCGAGCAGGCGGGTATCGGTGATCAGTTCGACCTGGATCGACGGATAGACCTTGTTGAAGTCGACGATGCAGGGCGTGAGATAGAAGCTGCCGATCCCTTCCATCGCCGCGATCCGGACCGCGCCTCCCGCATCGGCGGTGTCGGTGCCGATCGCCTCGACGATCGAGTTCGCCTGGCTTTCCATGCCCTCGGCATATTGCAGCAGCCGCATGCCTATTTCAGTCAGGCTGAAGCCGGATTTGCTGCGCTTGAACAACGTCGAATTCAGGCTTCGCTCGAGCTCCCGGATACGCCGACTGACGGTCGTGTGGTCGACCTTCAGCTTGGCCGCGGCGCGCACCAAGCTGCGTTGCCGGGCCACCTCCAGAAAGTAGACGACGTCGTTCCAGTCATAGCGGATCTTGCGTTGTGTCTTCGCCACGTTCTCTGCCGTCCTGCGGGGCGACCGGCGCTGCTGCGCCGATCGCGCGACCGTCATCGGCCGGTCACCCGTCGGATCGACTAGGCCGCTACGATCGGAGCGTAGGTCTCCACCAGGCGGTTTGCAAACATATCGACCTTGGGGATCATCAGCTTCTGCCGGCACACGGCGAGATCGATGTGCTTGGGCATCACCGCGCCGAGCTTCATCACCCGCGGCGCCGCGATGTTGATGTCCCATTGCGGGAAGCCGGTCGGCGGGATCACCACGCTGCCGCCCGGATACGGACTGTCGACCCGGTTGGCGAGCACGACCGCGACACGGTTGTCCTCGGCACGCGGCACGGCGAGCAGCTCGCGCTCGAACGGTTCGCGCAACGCGGCGGGCCACAGAATGATGTCGGCGCCGCCGATCGCCAGACAGCGCGAGGTCTCCGGAAACACTGCGTCGTAGCCCGACATCACGCCGATGCGGCCGAACGGCGTCTCGAACACCGGATAGTCGAAGCCCGCGACCGCCCATCGGCGCTCTTCGGCGGTGAGATGTGTCTTGCGGTAGCGCCCGATCTCCTTGCCGTCGGGGCCAATCAGCACGGTGGTCACATAGAGCCCGGCGGCGGCGCGCTCGATGACCGGCGCCGCGATCAGGCAGCCGTAGCGCGCGGCGATCTTCGCGACTGCCGCCAGATTCTCCGCCGTCCGGTCGGCCTGCTCGGACGCCTCCTCGACGGAGAGGATGTAGTGCTCGGAGAATGCGTATTCCGGCAGCACCAGCACCTTGGCGCCGAGCTTGGCGGTGTGGTCGACCATGTCGAGCACCTCCGCGACGCTGCAGTCCGGCGTAACGTGAATCTGCACGGCCGCCACCTTGGTGACGGATTTCGACGGGATCAGCGGACGGTCGGCGACGCCATGGACCGGCGTCTGCTCATACGGCAGCGCCATGATGCCGTAGGTCTCGGGGCGGCGATCGGCGATCTTGTCGTTCGCGGTGTAGATCGATTTGTCGGCGGCTTCGTCGAGATCGATGGTGGCGATCGACATGCCGTGCGTATCGTAGGGCACCTTGGACAGCACCCGCCCTTTCGGATCGACGATCATGCTGCCGCCCGGATAATAGATCGAGCGCTCGTAGCCGGCCTTGGTGGCGGCCACCAGCCAGACGCCGTTCTCGTAAGCGCGCGCCGGGCCCCACATGTCGGCCTGGTCCATCGCGAAGAAATTGGCCATGTCGACGATCACTTCGGCGCCCTGCATCGCCATGGCGCGGAAGATCTCGGGAATGCGGCCGTCGAAGCAGATCAAAAGACCGATGCGGCCGAGGTCGGTGTCGACCACCGGGCAGCCGCGCTCGCCGAACGCGAACCAGTTCTGGTCGTGGGTGGCGAGAAACTGCTTGTGATAGTGGCAGGCGACCTCGCCCTTGCGATCGAACATGATGCCGGTGTTGAAGATCTTCTCTTTGACCGGATCCCATTCGGTGATGCCGCTGGCGATATAGACGCCGTGCTTGCGGCTCAGCGCCGCCAGCGCCTGGACGAACGGGCCGTCGGTCAACGTCTCGGCGAGTTCGCGGCAATGCTCCGGCGAATCGAACAGATAGCCGGTGTCCATGCATTCGGGGAACACGATCAGTTCGGCGCCCTGGCGGACCGCATCTTCGACGTAGCGGGTCGCGAGCGCGATGTTGAAGTCGAAATCGCCCAACTTGGCGAGTGTCTGCACCGCAGCGGCGCGAAATCGGCGCTTCGTCATGTCAGTCTCCAGATTCTGATGGTGGTTCGGACTAGTCGGGCCCGGCTCAGCCGGCGCCCGTCATTTCTTCACTTCCTGCCAGAAGCGATCGAGGCAGTGGCGCTTGATCGCCATGAAGTCGTCGCCGGTGGTGACGGCGCGGTCGCGCGGCCACGGCAGGCCGATCTCGACGATCTCGGCGACCTGGGTCGGCCGCCGGGTGAGCAGGACCAGCTTGTCCGCTTGCTCGATCGCCTCGTCGAGGTCGTGCGACACCAGCAGCATCGTGGTCTTGGTCTTCATGAAGATCTTCTGCAACTGCTCGCGCATCGACATCGTCATCTCGTAGTCGAGCGCCGAGAACGGCTCGTCGAGGAACAGCACCTCCGGCTCCGTCACCAGCGCGCGCAGGATCGACACCGTCTGCTGCTGGCCGCCCGACAGCGTGTAGGGATAGGCGTTGAGATCGATCCGGATCTCGAATTCCGCCAGCAGCTTCTCGATCCGCCGCTTGCGCTCGGCGCGCGGCACGCCCATCACCTTCAGCGGGTAATGGATGTTGTCGATCGCCTTCAGCCAGGGAAACAGCGCCTCGCGATAGTTCTGGAAGACGTAGGAGATCCGCGTCTCGCTGATCCGCTGGCCGTCATACAGCACCTCTCCGGCATCCATCGGCATCAGCCCGGAGATCATGTTGATCAGCGTGCTCTTGCCGCAGCCGTTCGGACCGAACACCGAGATGAACTGGCCGAGCGGCAGGTCCAGGTCGAAACCGTCGTAGACGACGGCGTCGTTGAAGGTCTTGCGCAGGCCGCGGATCGTCATCTTCGCCTGCCGGCCGGGCTTCGGCGCGGCGGGCATCGGTGCAGTATCGGTCATCTGCTTCGGCCGCAGTTGGAGGACGCTGCTCGCGCTCATTCGCCGAGATCCGCCTTGGTCAGCAGCTTCTCGCGAACGTTGATCGGCCCCTGCACGACGCCCTGGGCGATGAACACGTCGACCAGCGCCTGATAGGATTTGACGTCGGTGTCGTCGAGATCCTTGAAGCCACGCAGATAAGGCTGCGCCACCAGGTCGAGCTGATCGACCTTGATCGGCGTGTAAGCCGGCAGCACCGCCTTGTACTTGACGAAATCGGCGTTCACCAGGTCGGTCGCCTGATCGATCACCGCCACGACGCGGCGGGCGACGTCCGGGCGCTCGGTCATGAATTTGGTCGTCATCACCGAGGCACCGGAATAGAACGGGTCGGCGATGACGCTGGCGACCGGGTTGGTCATGGCGCGCTTGGCCTTGCCGGACGCCACCGCGATCGAGCCGACCGGCTCCAGCGACAGCGTGGCGTCGACCGTGCCGCCGACCACCGCCGGCACCTGCATGGCGACTGCGAGATCGACCAGCTTGACGTCCTTGTCGGGATCGAGGCCGGCGGCCTTCACCATCTGGCGCGAGATCGTCCGCCACTGGATGCCGGGCACGTGGCCCAGCGTCTTGCCCTTGAGGTCGGCGAAGCTCTTGATCTCGCTGTCCGGCTTGACGATCAGGCCGTCATTGATGCGGTTCACCTTGATGCCGCCGCCCTGCAGACCGAACACCTTGAGCTTGCCGGGGAATTTCGACTCCGCGATCATCGCGATGCCGGCCGCGGCGCCGGGCGGTCCGAAATCGGCGCGTCCGGCGATCAGCGCGTCGATGATCTGGTTCGGCGATTCCATTTTGTTGGAGTCGATCTCGATGCAGGCCTTCTCGAACAGCTTCTGGTCGAGCGCGACGTAATAAGCGGTGGTCTGCATGATCGGCAGCCAGGCCGCAGTCACCTTGTCCATCTTGTCGCAGGCGGCCTGCGCACTGCTGACGGTCGAGAGCGCGGCCGTCATCGCGGCGGCGAACAGAACTGATTTCGACATCTTGGACTCCTTGTGAACGGGGGCGGCAGGGGTCGTCATTTGCCCGACCAGTGGATGACCGAACGTTCGAGAAACAGCAGGATCAGATTGAGCCCGTATCCCATCGCGCCGGCGATCAGGATCGAGCCGTACATGTCGGTGAGCGAGTAGGAGATCTGCGCGTCGATGATGCGATGGCCCATGCCGTCGGTGGCGCCGATGAACATCTCGGCGACGATGATCACGACCAGCGCCAGCGACACCGCCGTGCGCAACCCGATGAAGGTCTGCGGCAGGGTTTCGAAGAAGATCACATCGCGGAAGATCCGGAGCGACGACGCGCCCATCGAACGTGCCGCGAGAATACGCGTCTGCCGGGCGTTCATCACGCCGTAGGCGACGTTGAACACGATCACCAGCCAGGCGGCGAACGCCGCGACGGCGACCTTGGCGAGATCACCGAGCCCGAACAGCAGCAGGAACAGCGGAAACATCGCCGTCGCCGGCGTCGAGCGGAAGAAGTCGATGATGAACTCGACCGAACGATACACCGTCGCCTTGGCGCCAAGCACGATGCCGATCGGAACGCCCGCAATGATCGCGATCGCGATCGAATAAGCGACCCGAGCCAGCGTGCTCCAGAAATCCTCGGTCATGCTGCCGGACCAGATGTTGGCCGCAGTATCGCGAAGTGTGTCGACCGGCGACGGCAGAAGATCCCGGTTGACCCAGCCGCCGCGCGCCGCAAGCCACCAAACCCCGAACAACAGGATCGGGCCGATCGCCAGTTCACTGGCGCGACGGACTCTCGCTGCGGTGATTTTCGAAAGGGCGAACGGCACGGTGTTCAGATCTCCGCGGTGACCAGGCCGATCGTTCAGCGGCTGGTTGGTCCATCATCGTCGATCGAGACCGTATGAAAATGCCGAATAGTGCAACGCAATGTGCAATTTTGCATATTCAAAGAGACCAGAATGGAGATTAATTTGTAATCATACATTGTTGAGTTTATGTGCACCCGGCGCCCGCCCCCCTATCGCGCTACCGCACTCACCGGCACGTCGGACCACTCACGTGTCCGCTCGCCGATCGATGGGGCCGTTGCTGATGACAATGGAAGAACGGCCCGGCGGACCTTGAACCCGAGCGACGGCTCGGGCCAGCCGCGGGTCGGCGGCGATCGTGGCAACTCGAGAGTAGCGCTTTGATGCTGCGCCCCCAGCGGCGGGACTGCGTTTTTCCGTCTGCTGGCGGAGAGAGTGGGATTCGAACCCACGGTACGGTTTCCCGCACACACGCTTTCCAAGCGTGCGCCTTAAGCCACTCGGCCATCTCTCCGGGCGCCCTCTCATGACCGCGCCGGGCGGATTTGGCAAGGGATCGCGGCCGCGGCTGGCGGATTTCACCTAAATTATTGATTTGATGGGGCGCTCCCGCATCGGAAAGCGCGGGCCGCAGGTCCCGCCGGCCGCAACATGGTTGCGGGAATCCGGGCGGGCAGCAGTGCCCGCCGGGAGCGGCGCGGCTGCGTGCTACTGCAGCCTCGCGCCGCCGAATGCCGAAGGGCCACCCCGCGACCAGCCTCCCGCCATCTTCAGCGCCGGCGGCTGGCTGGCAATTTCACGGGCGGCTTCGCGATTGGCGCCGTGGGCGTCTTCCAGGGACGCGACGAAATCGGCGAACCAGGACTGCACGCTGCCGCGGCGCAGCTTGGCCATCATTGCCTCCCAGCGCAGCCGCCGCTCGGTCAGCGGCATCGACAGCGCGGTGGCGATGGCGCGCGCCATGCCCTCGACGTCGTGCGGATTGACCAGCAGCGCGGTGTCGAGTTCGTTGGCGGCGCCGGCGAACTTCGACAGCACCAGCACGCCCGGATCGATCGGGTTCTGCGCTGCGACATATTCCTTCGCCACCAGATTCATGCCGTCCTGAAGCGGCGTCACCAGACCGACCTGCGCGGTACGGTACAGACCCGCCAGCACGCCCTGGCGGAATCCCTTGTTGAGATAGCGGATCGGCGTCCAGTCGGCCTCGCCGAGCCGGCCGTTGACGTCGCTGACGAGCCTGGCGAGTTCGCCCTGCAGATTGCCGTACGCCTCGATGGTGCCGCGCGAGGGCGTCGCGATCTGCAGCAGCGATACGGTGCGCTGCAGCGACGGCCGCGAGGTCAACATGCGGTCGAACGCATTGACGCGGTTGATCAGGCCCTTGGAGTAGTCGAGGCGATCGACACCGATCACCAGCTTCTCGCCGTGGAGGCTCTTGCGCAGCCGCGAAACGTCCGGATGGGCCGTTGCCTTCTGGGCCTGCTGCGCAAAAAGATCGGCATCGATGCCGATCGGGAAGACTTCGCAGCGCGATGTTCCGTGCGGCGTAGCGATCACGCCGTCGGTGATGCTATAGGCAAGTTCGGCTTTGACATAAGCGAGAAAGTTGCTGCGGTCTTCTTCGGTCTGAAATCCGATCAGATCGTAAGCGAGCATCGCCTCGATCAGTTCGCGATTGTGCGGCACGCAACCCATCGTCGCCGCCGACGCCCAGGGCGTATGCAGAAAGAAGCCGATCGGCTGGGTGACGCCGAGCGCGCGCAACTCGGCGCCGAGCGCGAGAAAGTGGTAATCCTGAATCCAAAAGGCGGTGTCGGGCTTGCGGAAGCGCATCAGCGCGCGCGCCATGAAGCCGTTGACTTCACGATAAGAGTGATAGTCGTCCGGCGAAACGCGGATCAGATCGGCGCGCGAATGCAGCGCCGGCCACAATGCGGAATTGGCGAAGCCTTCGTAATAGCCGCCATAGTGAGCGGCCGGCAGATCCAGCATCGCCAGCGCGCCGGCGCCCAGTTGTTCGATCTCTGCGAACGGCTCCCTTTGTACGCCATCGCGCACACGACCACTGGAACCGACCCAGATTGCTCCCGATTTTTCGACAATCGGCAGCAGCGCGGCGGCCAGACCGCCGGTCATCGGCTCATTTGCCGAAGCCCTCGCCACCCGGTTCGAAACGACCACTAGGTTCACATGTCCCTCCGGCGCCCAACCTCTTGATGATTGCCGATATTAACAACCATTCATCGAGTTCGTTCCATGGCCCGATTTCAGCAACATTGCGGCCATGACACGGAAAGACGCGGAACCCAAAAATCTTGCGGCTAAGTTGTGACAAACTGTGGATCGAGCAGCCGCGCGAGCCAGGCCCGCACGTCGCGCGGCTCGTCGAAATGTCCGGCCACGATATCGCTGTGGCGTCCCACCGAAAATGCGAGACCGCGCAGTTCCGGCATGATCGCAAATACCGTTTCGTCGGTGACGTCGTCGCCGAGAAACACCGGCCGGCGACCTTTGAACGGTTCGTGAGTCATCAGTTCGAGCACGCCGGTCGCCTTGGTGACGCCGGCATGCTTGATCTCGCACACCGCCTTGCCGGGCAGCACTTCGAGCGGCGCGTGCGGATTCTCGGCGCGGATCGCAGCGACGGATTCATAGATCGCCTTCTCGGTGTGCGGCGCCAGCCGGTAGTGCAGCGCGAGCGAATAGCCCTTGTCCTCGAGCAGAATGCCGGGGCTGATCCGCGCGATCGCGGCGAGCCGGCTCTTCAACTCGGGATCCAGCGGCGGCACATTGGTCGCGACCCGTTCGGCGCCGGACAACAGCCGCATCTCCGCGCCGTGGCCGCCGACCGCGGGCAGTTTCAACGGCGCGAAGATCAGATCGATATCGTTGATCGAGCGGCCGCTGACCAGCGCCAGCGCGCCGGAGGTGCGCTCGTGCAGGGCGCGCAGCGTCTGCTCGAGTTCCGGCGGCACCCAGACTTCGCGCGGCGTCGGCGCGAGGTCGAGCAGCGTGCCGTCGATATCGAGCAGCAGCGCGCATTGGTCGAGATGCGGCACCAGCGCGCTCGGCACCGGTACGGAATTGGTGGTCGGCCGCGGGGCGTCGTCGGCGAGATTCGAAGTCATCGGTTTCCCTCTACAGCGGCCAGCGGCCGCGCTACTTGTTCCAGCGACCTGCGTTCGGCCGCCACACCATAACGCCAACCGACCATTGCGGCGACGATCATCAGACTCGCGCCGAGCAGATAGCCGGCGAACACGGTGGTACGCGACCCGGTATCGATCAGCGCGCCGAACAGCGCCGGGCCGGCGACGCCGCCGATTCCGGTGCCGATCGCGTAGAAGATTGCGATCGCCAGCGCACGGACTTCGAGCGGGAAGGTCTCGCTGACCGTGAGATAGGCCGCGCTCGCGGCCGGCGATGCGAAGAAGAAGATCACCATCCAGGCGATCGTCTGAGTCTGCGCGGTCAGCGCACCGATCGAGAACAGATAGCCCGACCCTGCGAGCAGAATTCCCGACATGCCATAAGTGAATGCGATCATCTTGCGGCGGCCGATCGTATCGAACAATCGTCCGAGCAGCAACGGGCCGAGAAAATTGCCGGCTGCGAACGGCAGGATGTACCAGCCGATATGGCTGGACGGAATGCCGAAGAAGTCGGTCAGCACCAGCGCGTAGGTGAAGAAGATCGCATTGTAGAAGAACGCCTGCGCCGCCATCAGCGTCAGCCCGACGAACGACCGCTGCCTGTATTTGGTAAGCAGCGTGTGCGCGACCTCTCGCAGCGGCGTGTGGCTGCGCATCTGCAGCCGAATCTTCGACTTGATGCGGTGCTCCGCCTCCGGCGCCGCGCGCGCCGTGCGCTCGATATCGGCCACGATCGCTTCGGCCTCTCGCGGCCGGCCGTGGATCATCAGCCATCGCGGGCTTTCGGGAATCCAGAGCCGCATCACGAACACCACCAGGCCGAGCACGGCGCCGGTCAAATAAGCCAGCCGCCAGCCATATCCGGGATCGATCACCGCCGGATCGAGCAACACGATGGCGCAGACCGCGCCGAGCGCCGCGCCGATCCAGAAGCTGCCGTTGATGACGAGGTCGGTCCAGCCGCGATAGCGCGCCGGCATCAGTTCCTGGATCGTCGAGTTGATGGCGGTGTATTCGCCGCCGATGCCTGCGCCGGTGAGAAATCGAAACAGTGCGTAGCTCCAGACATTCCATGACAGCGCCGTCGCAGCGGTCGCGGCGAGATACAGCGCGAGCGTAATGAAGAACAGTTTCTTGCGGCCGATCCGGTCGGTCAGCCAGCCGAAGCCGAGCGCGCCGATCACCGCGCCGGCGAGGTAGGCGCTGTTGGCGAGGCCGACATCGAGGTTGGAGAATTGAAGCTGCTGTTTCAGCGCGCCCGACAAAGTGCCGGCGAGCGTCACTTCGAGGCCGTCCAGAATCCAAGTGACGCCGAGCGCGACCACCACGCGGGTATGAAAGCCGCTCCACAGCAATCCGTCCAGCCGCGACGGAATGTCCGTTTCGATGACACCGGCGGCACCATCGGCCCGCGCCCGCGGCGGCTCGTTGATCACGGCGCTGGTCGGAATGGCCATTCACCTCGCTCCGGCGTTGAGCCACGCCGCAAGCGCCGAACGTGGCGATCCGCCGCGGGCGGCGGATCGGTTGCGAAGACAACGGAAGTCGACGGCATCGGTTCCCGATGATTCGGGACGGCCGCCCGGTGGCCCCGCGTCACGCTGCACGGGAATGGCTTCGTTTAACGCCGCGCGGGCGCGAAATACGCGCTCGGCGATCTGCCGAGCGAGCGTCGGAACATCGCAGAAAAGGCGCTTGGGCTGTCATAACCACAAGCCAACGCCACGTTCAGAACCGATTGTCCTTCGGCCAGGAGCGACAACGCGTGCAACAGACGCGCCTGCTGCCGCCAGCGAAGAAAGCTCATGCCCGTTTCACGCTGGAACAGGCGCATGAGGCTGGCCCGGCTCATATGAAGCGCGCGAGCGGCGTCCACGAGCGCGATCGAGCGGGCCGGCTCGCCCCGGATCTGGTCGCAAAAGCGAGCGAGCTGGGCATGGCTGGGGGTCGGCAAACTGAGCGGCTCGACCGGCAGGCGCGCCAGTTCCAGGAGCAGGAGCTGCGTGACCGCGCACCTGAACTCTTTCCGTCCTGGGGCGTCGGCGATCACGGCGAGGCGCAGGATCAATTCGCGCAGCAAGGGCGTGACCTCTATCGCCGTGCAGACGACGGGCAGTCCTTTTGCCTCCGACGACTCGACCAACAGCGCGCGGAACTGCACGGCGGAATGACTTCGCGTGTCGTGTTCGATACCGGCCGGCACCCAGACCGCGCGGCTCGGCGGCACGACCCAGGTCCCGTCGGCTGTCGTCACGGAGACGACGCCGCTGATCGCGTAAATGAGCTGCGCTTGCGAATGGGAATGGCGGAGGCTGGCGAAACGGGGCGCATCCTGGCTGAGGACGGCAACATGATCAGTGACCGCCTGCACCGGCATTGCCCAACATGATCCTTTCGCGACGATGATTGATCTTCCCGCGCGAGATTATCACCGGCTTGATGGTTTAGGTAGGGGCCGGTCTGGCATCAGGATACTCCCGTGGATTCGATCGCTCCTATCATCCGCCGCCACGCCCAACCGCGTCTTGCGGATCCCGCGGCCATCGAGCGAGGTTCGCGCACCTGCGCCCCGAGCGGGGCTCACCAGCATCGCCTCCGTTCCATGGCGCTTCGACTTACTGGCGGTCGCCGGGACTGACGGCAACCCGGCGCCCGTATCCAGCCGTGCCCGCTTTGAGCTTCCCCGCGCGCAACGGAAATCCAGCATGTTGAAGAACCCGGAAACCAAATATCGTCCCTTTGTCACGCCCATGAACCTCCCGGATCGGCAATGGCCGTCCCGGCGCCTCACTGCGGCACCACGCTGGCTGTCCACCGACTTGCGCGACGGCAATCAGGCGCTGGCCAACCCGATGGGCGTCGAACGCAAGCAGCGCTTCTACGACTTGCTTGTCGCGATCGGCTTCAAGGAGATCGAGGTCGCCTTTCCCTCGGCATCGCAGACCGAATTCGATTTCGTTCGCAGGCTGATCGACGACGACAAAATCCCCGACGACGTGACAATCCAGGTTCTGACCCAATCGCGAACCGACCTAATCGCGCGAACGTTCGAGTCGCTGGAGGGCGCGCAGCGCGCCATCGTCCATCTCTACAACGCGACTGCGCCGCTGTTCAGGCGTGTGGTGTTCGGCATGGAGCGGGATGACGTCGTTGATCTGGCGGTCAAGGGCGTCACGGCGATGCGCGATGAGAGCCTGAAGCGCCCCGGCACCGACTGGACCTTCGAGTATTCGCCTGAAACCTTCTGCTTCACAGAACCCGACTTCGCGCTGGAAATCTGCGAGCGCGTGCTCGATGTGTGGCAGCCGACACCGGAGCACCCGGTGATCTTGAATCTGCCGGCGACGGTCGAAGTCGCAATGCCGAATGTCTATGCCGATCAGATCGAGTGGTTCTGCCGCCATATTTCGCGGCGGGACTCCGTCGTTATCAGCCTGCACCCGCACAATGATCGGGGCACCGGGGTTGCCGCCGCCGAGCTGGCGCTGCTCGCCGGCGCCGATCGCGTCGAAGGCTGCCTATTCGGTAACGGCGAGCGAACCGGAAACGTCGATCTCGTGACGCTGGCGTTGAATCTCTACACGCAAGGCATCGATCCCAGGCTTTCCTTTCCGGCGATGCGCGAGGTGGTGAACACGGTCGAGCATTGCACCGAACTGCCGATCCATCCGCGGCATCCCTATGTCGGTGAGCTGGTGCACACGGCCTTTTCCGGCTCGCATCAGGACGCCATCCGCAAGGGGTTTGCCGCACACGCGCAGCGTAACGATGGCCTCTGGGAGATGCCGTATCTGCCGATCGATCCGGCGGACATCGGCGAGACCTACGAAGCCGTCATCCGCGTCAATTCGCAGTCCGGCAAGGGCGGCGTCGCCTGGGTGCTGGAGCAGGACAAGGGACTGAAACTGCCCAAACGCATGCAGGCCGATTTCAGCGCGCATGTGCAAAAGCTGTCCGATGATCTCGGTCGCGAGTTGAACACCTCCGACATCTGGCGGTGCTTCGAAAGCTGTTACTTGCAACGCCCGGCCGACCGGTTCGTACTGGTGGACTACGAGGAGATCGGCCCGGTGGGGCAACGGACGTTCGTTGGCCGCATCGAAATCGACGGTGTGGTCCGTTCGCTCTCGGGGCGAGGCAATGGCCTGATCTCCGGGATCGTGGCAGCGCTCGAAGAAGCGGGTGGTCCGGCGCTCGACGTCGCAGACTACCAGGAGCATGCCATCGGCTACGGCGCCACCGCGCAGGCCGCGGCCTATGTCGAATGCCGCACAGCAGATGGCCGACCGATATTCGGCGTCGGCATCGATCCCGACGTCGCCACGGCCTCCGTAAGGGCGCTGTTGCACGCGGCCAACAACGCCTGATGGATCGGCGCCCGCAACGGCGCCGGGAGACAGCGACTTCAATCAGGATGGTCGGCAAAGTCGGGCGGTTGCCGGCCGCGAACGACGAAGAGAGCATCGGCTGAACTGCCAGCCGGTGCTCATCGCGTCGCCGGAGCCAGGTCTCGGCCGGCCGGTCGAGCGCCCCGGAAGCAAGATCGCCAAGTTCCGTCGACGCCTCACGATTGGCCGCCGGCTCGGCCGGCACATTCCAGGCTGTCGCTGCACCGCAACGTAAGCGCCTCGAGATCGCAAAGCCGCGATCACGCGTGAAGAAGCCCCTCGTCAGCAGGGCCATCCGGTCGTCGCGGACGACCGCTCAGGTTGTTGCGGTTACCGAACCGTCATCGAAGCTTAACACTTTGCAGCGGCCCGACAGCGAAAAAATCCCAGTTGCAAAGTCCCGCGACCGTGCCTCTAATTGGAACAATTAAAAATTCAGCGGGAGGACTGCGCGTGTCCAAAGTCTCTATGACTGTCAACGGGAAAGCCGTCACGGCGGAGGTCGAGGATCGAACCCTCCTCGTCCAGTTACTGCGCGATCACCTGAACCTGACCGGCACCCATGTCGGATGCGACACCAGCCAGTGCGGCGCCTGTATCGTCCACATCGACGGCCGCGCGGTGAAATCCTGCACCACGCTGGTCGGCCAGGCCGACGGCGCCAACATCACCACGATCGAAGGCATCTCCCGCGGCGACGAACTGCACCCGATGCAGGCGGCGTTCCGCGACAATCACGGCCTGCAGTGCGGCTATTGCACGCCCGGCATGATCATGTCGGCGATCGACATCGTCAACCGGCACGGCGCCGGCCTCGACGAAGAGACCGTCCGCCAGGAGCTCGAAGGCAACATCTGCCGCTGCACCGGCTATCACAACATCGTCAAATCGGTGCTCGACGCCGCGTCCCGCATGAAGATGGCGCAGGCCGCAGAATAAGCACTGCCGCCTCAGCCACTTTCGTCACCTATCAAATAAATCGAGCGCTGCGCCCGCGTCGTCAACGTCGCGGCCGACGCAGTCGGACAGGGAGCAAACACAATGGGCATCGAGGGAATTGGCGCCAGCGTCGTGCGCAAGGAAGACCGGCGTTTCATCACCGGCAAGGGTCGCTACGTCGACGACATCAAGATCATCGGCATGACTCACGCGTATTTCCTGCGCAGCCCGCACGCCCACGCCAGAATCAAGAGCATCGACGTCGAGGCCGCCAAGGCGATGCCGGGCGTGGTCGACGTGCTCACCGGACAGCAGATCGTCGACGACAAGGTCGGCAATCTGATCTGCGGCTGGGCAATCCACTCCAAGGACGGCTCGGCGATGAAGATGGGCGCGTGGCCCGCGATGGCGCCGGAGACGGTGCGCTTCGTCGGCCAGGCGGTCGCGGTGGTGATCGCCGAAACGCGCAATCTGGCCCGCGACGCCGCCGAAGCCATCGTGGTCGAGTACGAGGAATTGCCCGCGGTCGCCGATATCAAGGCCGCGATCGCGCCCGGCGCCGCACAGCTTCATCCCGAAGCGCCCGGCAACATCGTCTACGACTGGGAGATCGGCGACCAGAAGGCGGTCGACGAGGCGTTCGGCAAGGCCGCGAATGTCGTGACCTTCGAGCTGACCAACAACCGGCTGGTGCCGAACGCGATGGAGCCGCGCGCCGCGCTGGCCGACTACAACGAGGCGGAAGAGCACTTCACGCTGTACACCACCTCGCAGAATCCGCATGTCGCCCGGCTGGTGCTGTCGGCATTCTACAACATCGCGCCCGAGCACAAGCTGCGGGTGGTGGCGCCCGACGTCGGCGGCGGCTTCGGCTCCAAGATCTTCATCTATCCGGAAGAGATGGTGGCGCTGTGGGCCTCCAAGAAGGTCGGCCGCCCGGTGAAATGGACCGGCGACCGCTCCGAGGCGTTCCTGACCGACGCCCACGGCCGCGATCACGTCTCCAAGGCCGAGATGGCGTTCGACAAGGACAACAAGATGCTGGCGCTGCGGGTGACGACCCACGCCAATTTCGGCGCCTACATGTCGCTGTTCTCGTCCTCGGTGCCGACTTATCTGTACGCCACGCTGCTGTCGGGCCAGTACAACATCCCGGCGATCTATGCCGAGGTGATCGGCGTCTACACCAACACCACGCCGGTCGACGCCTATCGCGGCGCCGGGCGGCCCGAGGCGTGCTATCTGCTGGAGCGGCTGGTCGAGACCGCGGCGCGGCAGTTGAAGGTCGACCCGGCCGAACTGCGGCGCAAGAACTTCATCACCCAGTTCCCGCATCAGACCCCGGTGATCATGGCCTACGACATCGGCGACTTCAACGCGTCGCTCGACGCCGCGCTGAAGGCCGCCGATTATTCCGGCTTCCAGGCGCGCAAGGAAAAGGCCAAGGCGGAAGGCAAGCTGCGCGGGCTCGGCTTCTCCTGCTACATCGAGGCCTGCGGCATCGCGCCGTCGAAGGCGGTGGGCTCGCTCGGCGCCGGCGTCGGCCTGTGGGAATCCGCCGAAGTACGCGTCAATCCGGTCGGCACCATCGAGATCCTGACCGGCTCGCACAGCCACGGCCAGGGCCACGAAACGACGTTCGCGCAGCTCGTCGCCGACCGGCTCGGCATCCCGATCAACCAGGTCTCGATCGTCCACGGCGACACCGACAAGGTGCAGTTCGGCATGGGCACCTACGGCTCGCGCTCCGCCGCCGTCGGGATGTCGGCGATCTTCAAGGCGATGGAGAAGGTCGAGGCCAAGGCCAAGAAGATCGCGGCGCATCAGCTCGAGGCGTCGGAGGGCGACATCGTGATCGAGAACGGCGAGTTCAAGGTCACCGGCACCGACAAATCGATCGCGCTGCCGATGGTCGCGCTCGCCGCCTACACGGCGCACAACCTGCCCGACGGCATGGAGCCGGGCCTGAAGGAGAGCGCGTTCTACGATCCGACCAACTTCACCTTCCCGGCGGGCTCCTACATCTGCGAGCTCGAAGTCGATCCCGGCACCGGCAAGACCTCGTTCGTCAACTTCGTCGCGGTCGACGATTTCGGCCGGCTGATCAACCCGATGATAGTCGAGGGCCAGGTCCATGGCGGACTCGTCCAGGGCATCGGCCAGGCGCTGCTGGAGAACGCGATCTACGACGACACCGGCCAGCTCGTCACCGCGTCGTTCATGGACTACGCGATGCCGCGCGCCGACGACGTGCCGTCGTTCAAGGTGTCGCACACCGAGACGCTGTGTCCGGGCAATCCGCTCGGCGTCAAGGGCTGCGGCGAGGCCGGCGCGATCGGCGCCTCGGCGGCGGTGATCAACGCCATCACCGACGCGATCGGCAACAACAAACTGGAAATGCCGGCGACGCCCGACCGGGTGTGGCACGCGATCCACGCGGCCTGAGGGAGGACACAGCATGTATTCCACCAACTATCACCGACCCTCGACCGTCGACGAAGCCGTCGCCTTGTTCGGCAAGGGCAGCGACCCGAAATATCTCGCCGGCGGCCACACGCTGCTGCCGGTGATGAAGCAGCGCCTCGCCGGGCCGAGCGACGTCATCGACATCGCGAAGATTCCCGGACTGATCGGCATCGAGGCCAGCGCCGACGCGCTGACCATCCGGGCGGCGACGACCTATTACGACATCATGCACAATGCCGACGTGAAGCGGACGATCCCGGCGATCGCGCATCTCACTTCGGTGCTGGGCGATCCCGCGGTGCGCTATCGCGGCACGATCGGCGGCTCGGTGGCGACCAACGACCCGGCCGCCGACTATCCGGCCGCCGTGATGGCGCTGAACGCAACGGTGAAGACCAACAAGCGCGAGATCCCGGCGGATCAGTTCTTCAAGGGGCTGTTCATGACCGCGCTCGAGGACAACGAGATCATCACGGCGATCTCGTTCCCGATCCCCGAGAAGGCCGGCTACGCCAAGATGCGCAACCCGGCGTCGCGCTTCGCGCTCACCGCGGTGTTCGTCGCCCGGCTGAAGTCCGGCGAGATCCGCGTCGCCGCCACCGGCGCATCGCAGAACGGCGTGATGCGCGTTCCCGTGATCGAGGACGCGCTGAAGGCGAACTGGTCGGCGGCCGCGCTGGACAATGTGAAGGTGTCGGACGACGGCCTGATGGCCGACATCCACGGCAGCTCCGACTATCGCGCCAATCTGATCCGCGTGATGGCACAACGCGCGGTCGAGGCTGCCGGCTGAACGTCACGTTCTGCTTGGGCTTCCCCTCTCCCCGCGTGCCGGCACTTCACCTCTCCCGCGCGCGGGGAGAGGTCGGATCAGCGCGAAGCGGTGATCCGGGTGAGGGGGCGTCTCGCCAAGGCCGAGAGGCAGCGACTCGCGTCGCCCCTCACCCCAACCCTCTCCCCGCAAAGAGCGGGGCGAGGGAGCGCGCTGCCGCTCGCGCGACCGGCGGCGTCTGTTCGCGGTTAGTGTGCCGATCGCCGTTGCGCCCGACATGATAATTCCACATGACGGCAGGCGGTGCGCGATTGGCGCGCCGTTCTGTTTTGTGCGGCGCGGTCGCATGGCGGCATGCAGCGCTGCGCTGAAAAGGCGCTTGCCCTCGATGCGCCCGCCGTGGTGATTTCCGGGCGACCACAACCGCTCCGCGCGACGCGGACAACAACAATGGACACCCAAGGTGCAAGACACAGCGACCGCCTCCAAGAAGCCGCAGACCTCCGGCCGCGCCAGCGGACCGCTCGCCGGCATCCGCATCGTCGAATTCGCCGGCATCGGCCCGGGGCCGTTCGGCGCGATGCTGCTGGCCGACATGGGCGCCGAAGTGATCACGCTTTCGCGCGCCGGCCAGACGCCGCGCGGCGCCGCCGCCCGCGGCCGCAAGATCGTCGTGGTCGACCTCAAGGACAAGGCCTCGCTCGACGGCGTGCTGGCGCTGCTCGACAACGCCGACGCGCTGATCGAGGGCTATCGCCCCGGCGTGATGGAGCGGCTCGGCCTCGGCCCCGACGTGGTGCTCGGCCGCAATCCGAGACTGGTCTACGGCCGCATGACCGGCTGGGGCCAGAGCGGCCCGCTGGCGCAGGCGGCCGGCCACGACATCAACTACATCTCGATCACCGGCGCGCTCGCCGCGATCGGCCCGGCGGAACGGCCGGTGCCGCCGCTCAACCTGGTCGGCGATTTCGGCGGCGGCTCGATGTATCTCGTCGTCGGCATGCTGGCCGCGCTGCTCGAGGCGAAATCGTCCGGCAAGGGCCAGGTGGTCGACGCCGCGATGTGCGACGGCGCCGCCTCGCTGATCACGATGTTCTTCGACATGACCGCGGCGGGCCGCTGGCAGGAAGGCCGCGAGAGCAACATGCTCGACGGCGGCGCGCATTTCTACGGCGTGTACGAATGCAAGGACGGGCATTTCGTCTCGATCGGCTCGATCGAGCCGCAGTTCTACAAACTGCTGCGCGAACTCGCCGGCCTGACCGACCCGCAATATGACGGCCAGATGGATCCGAAGAACTGGCCGGTGCTGAAAGAGAAGCTGACCGCGGTGTTCAAGACCAGGACGCGCGACGAATGGTGCAAGCTGATGGAAGGCACCGACGTCTGCTTCGCGCCGGTGCTGACCATGGCGGAAGCGACGCAGCATCCGCACATGGTGGCGCGCGAAGTCTTCATCAAGCACGAAGGCCACACCCAGCCGGCACCCGCGCCGCGGTTCTCGCGCACGCCGTCGTCGGTCCGCACGCCGCTGCAGGCGGATCTGGCCGGCCTGGCGAAGGAATGGGGCGGTTAGTTCGGAGCAGCCTGTAGGGTGGCGCTGGGCGAAGCGAAGCCCACGCGCCACCAATCCGACGCCGCCGCGTGGGCACGGCGCTGCGCGCCTCTTGCCCACCCTACGACTACGACCTCCCGTTCGTCATTCCGGGGCGCTCACGAAGTGAGCGAACCCGGAATCTCGAGGTGCCCTGAACGCCGGGATTCCGGGTTCGCGAGCTGCGCTCGCGCCCCGGAATGACGAATGCGAGTTGTTAGTTGGCGGCCGCCAGCACCGTCCCCTCGACCTCGCCGAAACCGACGCGGTAGCCGTCGGCCTGGCACCAGCCGCGCATGATCAGCGAATCGCCGTCTTCGAGGAAGCCGCGGCTCTCGCCGCCGGGGAGCGACACCGGCTCGGTGCCGTTCCAGCTCAGTTCGAGCAGGCTGCCGAGCTGATCCTTCTCCGGCCCGGAGACGGTGCCGGATCCGAGCAGGTCGCCGATAGTCATCGCGCAGCCGCTGGAGGCGTGGTGCACCAGTTGCTGCACCGACGACCAGTACATGTACTTGAAGTTGGTGGCGCTGATCCGCGCCGGCGCGTTCATCGCCGGGGTTCGTAGCGCGACTTCCAGCGCCATGTCGTAATTGTTGGCGCCCTGTTGCTGCAGATAGGGCAGCGGCGTCGGCTGCTGCGTCGGCCCGTGCACGCGAAACGGCTCCAGCGCCTCACGGGTCACGATCCACGGGCTGATCGAGGTCGCGAACGCCTTGGCCTGGAACGGGCCGAGCGGCACGTACTCCCATTGCTGGATGTCGCGCGCGCTCCAGTCGTTCAGCAGCGTGAAGCCGAAGATCATCTCCTCCGCCTGCTGTTCGGTCAGCATCGTGCCCATCGCCGAAGGCTGGCCGACCACGACGCCGATCTCGAGCTCGAAATCCAGCCGCTTGCACGGGCCGAAGCTCGGCAATTCGGCCGACGGCGGCTTGAGCTGGCCGCGCGGGCGGTGGATCTTGGTGCCGCTGACCACCACGGTCGAGGCGCGACCGTTGTAGCCGATCGGGATGTGCAACCAGTTCGGCAGCAGCGGATTGGTCTTGTCGCGGAACATGGTGCCGACATTGGTGGCGTGTTCCTTCGACGAATAGAAATCGGTGAAACCCTCGACGCGCAGCGGCAGGTGCAGCTTCACGTCGCGCATCGGGATCAGCGCCTGCTCGCGTAGCGCGGCGTCGTCGCGCAGCTCGGCGCTGTCGTGGCGCAGCAGCGCGCTGATCCGCGCCCGCGTGGTGCGCCAGACCTGCGGGCCGAGCGCCATGAAGGCATTGATCGAGGATTGCGCGAACACGCCGTCCGGCAGCTCGAGCAGCTTCGCGCTCTGCAACGCGGCGAGATCGAGCACGTAGTCCCCGATCGCGACGCCGACGCACGGCGACGCGTTGTTCGCGGTGGAGAATACCCCATACGGCAGGTTCTGGATCGGGAAGTCGGAGTCAGCCTTCACATCGATGAAGGAGCGCAGGCGCGGATCGTTGGGATGCATGATAGTCTCGACTTCGTTGGGTGGGGCGTCGTTCACAAGTATGCCGTCATGGCCGGGCTTGTCCCGGCCATCCACGATTTCTTTGCGGCAACGCAGCTTTCGTGGATGCCCGGGACAAGCCCGGGCATGACGGGTTGAGAGATTTGAGCTTGAAGTCTTTGGATTGCTCGGCTCCTCGCAATGACGGAACAAGCTATTCCGCATCCGGCTGACGTCCCGGCTCCGCCGCCACGAAGGCGTCGAGTTTCATTGCCTCGGCTTCGATCTGGCGGATGCGTTCGAACGGGGCGAGGTCGGCGTCGAAGCGGCGGGCGTTGAACACCTGCGGCACGATGCACAGATCGGCGAGCGTCGGCTGCTCGCCAAAAGCAAAAGGCCCCGGCGTCTGCGAAAGCCGGACCTCGATCGCGGCGAAGCCCTGCTCTATCCATTGCTTCGACCAGCGCGCGCGCTCGATGTCGTCGACGCCGAGTTCGGTCAGCCGTTTCAGAATCCGCAGATTGCCGAGCGGATGGATATCGCAGGCGACCGCGTACGCCATCTCGCGGACGATCGCACGAGCCTTGGGATCTTTCGGCAGCAGCGGCGGCTCGGGATGGGTCTCGTCGAGATATTCGATGATCGCCAGCGATTGCGCCAGACTGAAATCGCCCTCACGCCAAAACGGTACCGAGCCGGCCGGATTGATCCAGCGGAAGGCTTCGAGATTCTGCTCGCCGTTGCGCAGATGCACATAGCGCTGCGCGAAGACGACGCCCTTCAGATTGAGCGCGATCCGCACCCGATACGCCGCGGAGGAACGGAAGTAGCCGTACAGCACCGCGGCGTCGTGATCGGCAACCCCGGTCATGGCCGGCTCGGGTCGAAGCGCTTCTCCAGGCCGCGCCAGCAATCGGCGTAGTCGTCCTGCAGCGTGCCCGCGGTCGCGGCGTATTCGGTGACGCGCTGCGGATAGCGGGTCTCGAACATGAAGGCCATCGTGCCGGTGAGTTTCACCGGCTTCAGTTCGCCGTTCGAGGCGTGATCGAACGCCTCGCGATCCGGCCCGTGCGGCAGCATCATGTTGTGCAGTGACGCGCCACCGGGAACGAAGCCCTGCGGCTTGGCGTCGTAGACGCCGTAGATCAGCCCCATGAATTCCGACATGATGTTCATGTGATACCATGGCGGCCGGAAGGTGTTTTCCGCCACCATCCAGCGCTCCGGGAAGATCACGAAGTCGATATTGGCGGTGCCGGCGGTTTCGGACGGCGAGGTCAGCACGGTGAAGATCGACGGATCGGGATGATCGAAGCCGATCGCGCCGACCGGCGAGAAGGTGCGCAGATCGTATTTGTACGGCGCGTAGTTGCCGTGCCACGCCACCACGTCGATCGGCGAATGCGGCAGCGTCGTCTGCCACAGCGATCCGCCCCATTTGACGAACAATTCGGTCGGCGTGTCCTTGTCCTCATAGGCTGCCACCGGCGTCAGGAAGTCGCGCGAATTGGCCAGGCAATTGGCGCCGATCGGACCGCGCTCCGGCAGCGTGAAGGCGCCGCCGTAATTCTCGCACAGATAGCCGCGCGCCGGGCCGTCGACCAGTTCGACGCGGAACTTGACGCCGCGCGGGATCACCGCGATCTCGGCGGGCTCGATGGTGATGACGCCGAATTCGGTGACCAGCCGCAGTTGGCCCTGCTGCGGCACGAACATCAATTCGCCGTCGGCATTGTAGAAGTGCTGATCGACCATCGACTGGGTGATCAGATACATATGCGCGGCCATGCCGGCCTGGGTGTTGACGTCGCCGGCCGTGGTCATGGTCCGCACGCCCTGCACGAAGGTGACGTCCTCCGCAGGCATCGGCGGCGCATCCCAGCGCAATTGCGCGATCGGCATGTCGTGCTCGAGGCAAGGCGCGGAACGCCACAGTCCCATGTTCGCTTTGGCGAAGCGGCCGGAGTGCTTCACCGAGGGCCGGATGCGATACAGCCACGAGCGCTCGTTGGCGCCGCGCGGCGCGGTGAAGGGCGAGCCTGATAATTGCTCGGCATAGAGCCCATAGGCCGCGCGCTGCGGCGAGTTGCGCCCCACCGGCAGCGCACCGGGCAGCGCCTCGGTCTCGAACGAATTGCCGAAGCCGGACATGTAGCCCGGGGTGATGCCCTGCGAGACCTGGCCGACGATCTGCGGCGCGGCGTTGATGTTCATGTCATCCTCCAATTCCGTTACGCATGATGTCGCCCCCCGGCCGGACGTATCAGCCCTGCAGCGCGGCCCACATCTCCTGGTCGCGCTCGGCGGTCCAGATCACCGGATCGTCGATGCCCGAGGCCTCGTCGAATGCGCGCGAGACGTTGAACGGCAGGCAGTGCTCATAGATCGCGAAGCTCGAAAACTTCGGGTCCATCTTCTCGCGGGTCGCGTCCCAGGTGTCTTTCAGGCTGAGGCCGCGGGCGACCGAGATTTCGGCGGCGCCGTACAGCGTGCCGACGAAATCGCGCGTCATCGCGATCGCCTCGCGCGTCGTCTCCAGCCCCTTCAGCGCGTCGCCGCGGCCGGGCGCGATCGCCTTGGGGTTGAACTCGCGGATCTCGTTCAGCGTCATCGGCCATTCGCGCAGATAAGCGTCGCCGCAGTAGCAGGCCGAGTGATATTCGACGAGGTCGCCGGTGAACATCACTTCGGCGTCGGGCACCCAGGCGACGATGTCGCCCGAGGTGTGGCCGGCGCCGAGCTGCATCAGCCGCACCTCGCGCTTGCCGAGATAGATCGACATCTCGCCGTCGAAGGTCAGCGTCGGCCAGGTCAGGCCGGGAATGCTCTCGGCGTCCTGGAACAGCCGCGGAAAGCGGCCGTATTCGGAATCCCAATCCTGCTGGCCGCGTTCCTCGATCAGGCGGAAGGTTTCCTGCGAGGCGACGATGCCTTCGGCCCCATAGGCCGAGGCGCCGAGCACGCGCACCGCGTGATAATGCGACAGCACGACGTATTTGATCGGCTTGTCGGTGACAGCCTTGACGCGCTCGATCACCTTGCCGGCCATCGCCGGCGTCGCCTGCGCGTCGAACACCAGGCAGCCGTCCTCGCCGACGATCACCGCCGAATTCGGATCGCCCTCTGCGGTGAAGGCGTAGAGATCGGGACCGATCTCGGAGAACGTCACCTTCTTCTCGGCGAGGTCGGTGGTGGAAGCGAAGCCCTTGGCCATGTGGTGGTCCTTGTTAGTTATCGAATTGGAGCCCGTCATTCCGGGGCGCTCGCGCAGCGAGCGAACCCGGAATCCCGAGCTGTTCTGCGTCTGTCTTGTTCACAACGTCGAGATTCCGGGTTCGCGCTTCGCGCGCCCCGGAATGACGGACTTGAGGGCAACGACGCTGTCACCGCGGCGTTTCCGTCGAACACCATCCCTACCCTCCATCCACCACACTCCGCTTCGCGAGCGTCACCGCCTCGCGCAACAAATCCAGATTGCCGATGTGATTGGCGAGGATCAGCACCAGCGCCGCGTCGAGCGCCGCGCTCTGCTCGTCGCCGAGCCCGCGATGCGCCTCGACGATCAGCCGATAGGCGGCGTCCGGATCGGCGAAGTTGCTCTGGGTCGAGAGGGCGACGGTCATTGAGAGGCCCTCCCCTTCAAGCGATCGTTGCTGCGCACGGCCTTCGCCCCGACCGCGGCGAGCTCCCTCGCCCCGCTCTTGCGGGGAGAGGGTTGGGGTGAGGGGCAACGCGGGCACGAAGTCTCGGCCTCGTCGAGACGCCCCCTCACCCGACCGGCTTCGCTGCGCTTCGCCGGTCGACCTCTCCCCGCTCGCGGGGAGAGGTTCGGCCCTGCGCATCGCGGAGTTTGTTCGAAACTCGTGATCACGAGAGACTTCATCGCCACGCCCTTATCGTCCACTCGCCCGCGCCAGCGCGGCGTCGAGCGCTTCTCGTGTTGGGTGCCTGAACCGGGCGGCGACGTAGCCGTCGGGGCGGAGCAGATAGGCCGAGCCCGGGGTGGCGTCGTAGCGTTTCGCGAATACGCCCTCGTCGTCCCGCAACGGCGCGTCCGTGCCGATGCGGACGCCGCGCACACCCTGCGGCACCGGCGCCGCCGCGCCATTGGCGCTCTCCAGCAGCACGAAGCCGCAGGCCGCGGCCTTGAACGCCTCGGTGAGATAGATCGGCTCGCCATCCGCCGTCAGCGGCGCGTCGAGCATCGCGGCGCCGGGCTTCGGGCCCGCGGCCCAGGCATCGGCATCCGGCGTCGACAACGGCGACTGGTACACCGACGGCGTCGACAGCCGACCGGCATTGACCATGCGCTTGGCGAAGTCGACCTCCTTGGCGAGAGCGAGCGCGGCATCGCGCAGCCGGCGCTCCTGCGTCGAATGCGGCGCGATGAAATCGGTCGAGCGGGTCGAATGCCGGATGTTGTCGTCGGCGGCCTGGCCGCGTTCGATTTCATAAGAGTCGAGCAGGCTCGCGGGCGCCTCGCCGCGCAACACCATGGCGAGCTTCCAGGCGAGATTCTCGCCGTCTTCCAGCCCGGAGTTCGCGCCGCGCGCGCCGAAGGGCGAGACCTGATGGGCGGAATCACCGGCGAAGATCACCCGCTCGTGCAGGAAGCGCTGCATCCGGCGGCACTGGAACTTGTAGACCGAGATCCACTCGAACGAGAAATCGCCATGGCCGAGCATCCGCTCGATCCGCGGCCGGACGTTCTCGGGCAAGCGCTCGACCGCCGCGTCGGCCTCGGCGCCGATCTGCAGATCGATCCGCCAGACATCGTCGGGCTGGCGATGCAGCAGCGCCGACTGGCCGGCATGGAACGGCGGATCGAACCAGAACCATCGCTCGGTCGGAAATTCCGCCGTCATCTTGACGTCGGCGATCAGGAACTGATCCTCGAACACTTCGCCGGCGAATTCGGCGCCGACCAGACCGCGCAGCGCCGAGCGGGCGCCGTCGCAGGCGACGACATAGTCGGCGGCGAGCCGATAGGCGCCGTCTGGCGTCTCGATCGTCAGCACCGCATGGTCGTTGTGCTGCGCCAGCGCAATCACCTTGTTGCGCCAGCGCAGATCGATCTGCGGCAATTGCTGGACGCGTTCGACCAGAAACGCTTCGGCGTAGTATTGCTGCAGGTTGATGAAGGCCGGCATCTTGTGGCCGGTCTCGGGCAGCAGATCGAAGCGGTACACCATCTCGTCGCGGCGGAAGATCTTGCCGACCTGCCAGACCACGCCCTTGTCGAGCATCTGGGAGCCGACGCCGAGCCGGTCCCAGACTTCGAGCGCGCGCTTGGAAAAGCAGATCGCGCGCGAGCCCTCGCCGATCCGGTCGGCGTCGTCGAGCAGCACGACGCTCTGCCCGCGCTGCGCCAGATCGATCGCCAGCGACAGCCCGACCGGGCCGGCGCCGACCACCACCACCGGATGGCGGGCCGGATCGCGCCCACCATCCAGAGCTGCGCGGTCCTGATCGGGGTGACGGCGGTAGCCGAACTGGAAATGCGCCGGAGCCTGAAGGGGCATCGGCCTCAGCCTTTTCGGCCCGGAAGACCGGGGAGACATGGGCGGCCCGGCAAAGCGCTGGTCAAGGCGTCCTCCTGCATGATAGTTTCATTTGCAACCATCTAAGCCGGCCTCGCGACGCCGCGCAACCCGAGCCGGAGATTTTTTTGAGCAAGCTCGATCTGTTTTCGTTCGTGCCGTTTCAGCTCAACCGGCTTGCCGCCGAGGTCAGCGCGGCGCTGGCCTGCGAATATCAGCAGCGCTACGGGCTCGATATTCCGGGCTGGCGGATTCTCGCCACGCTGGGCTTCCGCGACGACGCCTGCACGGCGCAGTTCATTTCGCAGTGCACCAGGACGCACAAATCGACCATCAGCCGCGCGGTGACGGCGCTGCTGGAGCGCGAACTGATCGAGCGCGTCGAGAACGAGGACGACCGCCGCGAATTCCGGCTGCAACTGACGCACAAGGGCCGCGCGCTGTATCGCGAGCTGGTGCCGCGGCTGAAGCGGCGAGAACAGGAGATCCTGTCGTGCCTGTCGGCGCGCGAGCGCGCCGATCTGGCGGCGGCGCTCGGCAAGATCGAGCGGCACCTGGATCTGATCCAGGCGAGCCACGATCAGGACCAGCCGGCGGCGACCAAGCCGCGGCTGTCGGCCGGCTGACGATCGGTCGGCTCGGGCCGACGGCGGCAGTCCTGAGCAGACTGTCCTGAGCAGACAGCCTTGAGAGTCTGACTCAAAATGAGAGCAACAAGATCAGGCGCTTGAGTTCGTCTTTGCGAGGAGCGAAGCGACGAAGCAATCCAGACTCCTGTGCTTGGCGCACTGGATTGCTTCGCTTCGCTCGCAATGACGGGGATAGGGCGTTGATTTGGCGGCCTGCATTGTCGGTCAGACTCTGAGAAGACAGTCTTGAGAAGACAGTCTTGAGCAAACAGTGTTGGAACGCGAAAGGCCCCGGCTTGCGCCGGAGCCTTTGTCGGTCGGGGTGACCCGAACGCAGCGCTCAGTACTTCGCCACCAGCACGGTCGGGGCGAAGCGATAGTTCAGGCCGACGGTCGAGATGAAGCCGTTCTGCTTGACGTCGATCGTCGAGGTCGGCGTCTCGTAGCGCTCGCGGCCCATGTCGAAGTAGTTGGTTTCGGTCCGCACCGTCCAGTTCCGGCTGAGCGCGAATTCCGAACCGATGCCGATCGTCCAGCCGGCGCGGCTGCGGCTGGCGCTCTCGCCGCAGCCGGCCAGAGCGAGCGGGTTGA
This sequence comes from Rhodopseudomonas palustris, assembly GCF_034479375.1. NCBI lineage: Bacteria > Pseudomonadati > Pseudomonadota > Alphaproteobacteria > Hyphomicrobiales > Nitrobacteraceae > Rhodopseudomonas > Rhodopseudomonas palustris. The sequence continues at coordinate 3,510,337 of NZ_CP140155.1, forward strand.
ACGGCCCGGTGTTGCAGGTGGTGGTGACCTTCAGGTCGCCGAAGGCGCCGCCGCCGCGGACGTACCAGAGCGAGCGATCCCACAGCGCATAGCCGAGCTTGGCGGTCGCGGTGCCCATCCAGCTGACGTTGGTTTCGCAGGTGAAGAACACGCTGGACGGGCACGGACGCGCGCCGTTGGCGTTGGTGGCGTTGAGGGCGCCTTCGACGCCGACCACCCATTTGCCGAACTGGTAGTCGTAGCCGATCTGGCCGCCGCCGATGGCGCCGGCGAAGCGCGGATCGGTGGTGGTGCCGCCCGGCTGGAAGGTCCAGTCGGTCCGGCCGTTCAGCACGCCGAAGCTGCCGCCGATGAAGAAGCCGGTCCAGTTATAGGCCGACCGGATCAGCACCGGAGCCTTCGCCGCCTTGGTGTAGAGCGGGGCCGCGACCACCGCCTCGGGGGCGAACTGATAGCGCACGCCGCCGTTCAGGCTGTAGCCATCGATGTGATCGCCGGTGCGGTAGTCGGCACGGACGTAGCCGAGCAGCCCGGTGTTGACGATCTGGCCGGCGACGCCGAGGCCGAACTGGCCGTAGGTGCCGAGGTTGGAACTGGAGATGTTGCCGGTCACCGACGGAATGCCGGTGACGGCCGAGGCCGCCGCGCCGTTGAACGACGAAGTCACCGCACCCCTGAATTCATGATAGACGCTGGCGATCGCGAACGGCTGCCAGATCATGTTGCCGGAGGCGATGCTGGTGCCGCCGCGCAGGCTGAAGCGACCGAGCGTGCTGTTGATGTCGTCGACCTGCAACTGGCCCGGGAAGGTCACGCCCGGCGTGAAGTTCGCCGGCAGCACCAGCGAGCCGGTGACGTTGAGCGGATCGACCTTGACCTTCGAAACCACGACGCCGGCCGAAGGCTCGATGAACCAGTTGTTCGGCAGCGCGTGATTGTAGCCGACATTGCCGGTGAAGGAGAGACCGCGGGCATCCAGCTTCTGGCCGAAGATGCCGCCGACGATCGGGTCGCTCACCGAGTTCTGGTAGTAGTCGAGCCGGACCTGGCCGTCGGCGAAGAAGCCGCCCTTGGTCATCGCCACATAGACGCCCGCGAATGGAACCTGCAACGTGTCCTCGAAAGTGCCGCCGAGCGGATTGAGCACGCCGGCCGACGATTTGTCGCGCGACTTGGCGCCGAGATAGCCCACCGTTGAGCCGAGATGCAGGTTCCAGCCGTTGTAGTTCAGGATCGAGGTATCGGCCCCGACCTGGACGCCTGCGAAGCTGAGCTTGTTCTCATTGTCGCAGGTCACCGTGCCGGGCAGGCCGGCGCCGCCGACCGCGACGTTGGTGGTGGTGCTGGTCGATTTGGTGGTGACTTCACCGCCGATCGCGCGGGTCCAGACGCCGCCGCCTTCCTGATTGGGCCCCGGATTGCCCGGCGCGCTGACGAAGGCGGTCGACTGGGTGAGAAACGCGGTGTTGGCGGTATTGATCGCCGACACCAGCGAATTCACGGCGCCGCCGGCGGCGAACGGGAGAACCGATGACGGGTTGAAGCCGGGTACCAGACCCGGGACGAAGCTGCCGGTGCCGGTACACGCCGCAACGGCGCCGGTGGAAACCGAAGCGGCCATTGCGAAAGCGAAGCCTGCCAGAATTCGTGTCCGAGCGTTCCGCATACCTATCGACCCCCATCGATAATCTGAAATCTCGTCGTCATCCGCGCCGCCGAGGCTGACGGGATGTTTCGTAGTATTTCTAAGTCACGGGAATCGACACGGGCAAGGACGAGGTTGGCGGGAGGGGTGCAGAACCCGATAATTCAAGTTCATGTGCTATTGCAGCAACATCTGTGACGCCGATTACTATTCACACAGGTAGCACCGTCCGAGCGGACGGATCAGCCGAGTACATACTCGCTAACAGCTACCTCCGCGGCTCGATTCAAGTGATTCGTTTGCCGACTAAATTCGCGAACCGCTTGAACAATTAGCGTTCGTCCGGCGTCCAAAGCCAGAGGGGAGGCGCGCCTGCCCTGCTCACTGCCGCCGTTACCGGCCGCGCCTCCAACCTTCACCCTGAGTGACTTACGTCACAGCGATACGCAGCACTCAGGGAGCATAGTGATCACCATGAGGACCGGCCCATCGCAGAGCGATCCCGGCCAGATGGAGCGAACCATGATGATTCGGCAGATCAATATCAGCCTGGCGCTGGCCGCCGCCGTTCTGGCCGGCAGCCTTGGTATCAGCACGGCGGCGACGGAGGCCGGCGAGGTCTCCTCGCAGCAGATCCGCGATCAGCTCAAGGCCTCGAAGACCCGCAGCCTGAGCGGAACCCGCGCGGCGATGAGTCCGGAAGATCTCGCCACGATCAAGCGGGTCAGCCGGACCCGCTCGCTGTCGGCCGGCGACCGCGACCAGATCGCGGCGATCGCCGCCAAGCGGCCGACGATCGATCTCGAGATCAACTTCGACTACAATTCCGCGACCCTGTCGCCGCGGGCGGAACCGCAGCTCAAGAGCCTCGGCGACGCCCTGACCAGCAGCGACCTGAAGAATTCGATCGTGATGCTGGCCGGCCATACCGACGCCAAGGGCGGCGACGATTACAATCAGAGCCTGTCGGAGCGGCGGGCCGAAGCCGTCAAGAGCTACCTGATCGAGCGCTACCGGATCCAGCCCGACAATCTGGTCGCGGTCGGCTATGGCGAGAAGCAGCTCAAGACCTCCGCCGATCCGCTCGCGGCGGAGAACCGCCGCGTCCAGATCGTCAACATGGCCGAGCACGACGAAGCGGCGAAGTAAGTGCGACGCGCCGCCGATCGCCCCCGGCGCCGGTCATGATTGATCGGGCGCCGGGTTGCGGATAGGATGATAGTGGGATTTGATCTCTCTACGAGCGACCGGAACTCGCGTCACGCTGCGTTGCGTCACGTTATTTGCATCAGGCTCGCGCTCGTCACGCATCGTTCCGTCTTGAATGAATGAGGATCTACCCGGCGGCGAGCCGCCCTCAGGAATCGACATGATCGAGCGTCTTGGTCCGATTGCAGCGACGATTGTCGCCGCCATCCTGGCGGTGGCGGTATCGTCCGGCGCTGCGCTGGCCGAAGCCAGGCGCGTCGCCATGGTGGTCGGCAATTCGCTGTATCAGAGCGTTCCGCAGCTCCCCAATCCGTCGCGCGACGCCGACGCCGTGGCGCGGATGTTCAAGGATGCCGGCTTCGACGTCACCCGGGTGATCGACGCCGGCAACCTCGATTTCAAGCGCGCGATCCGCAAGTTCGAGACCGATGCCGACCAGGCCGACGTCGCGGTGATCTACTACGCCGGCCACGGCATCGAGATCAGCGGAACCAACTACCTGATCCCGACCGACGCACGGCTGGCCAGCGACCGCGACGCCGAGGACGAGGCAATTCCGCTCGAGCGCCTGGTGTCGTCCGCCGACGGCGCGCAGAAGCTGCGCGTGGTGATCCTCGACGCCTGCCGTGACAACCCGTTCACGGTGCGGATGCGCCGCGAGCGCAAGGTCGCGAGCCGCAATGTCGTGTCCGGCCTCGGCAAGGTCGAACCGACCAGCACCGATACGCTGATAGCCTATGCGGCGAAGGCCGGCTCCACCGCCGAGGACGGTTCCGGCGATCACAGCCCGTTCACGACCGCGATCCTGAAAAACCTCACGGTGCCCGGGCTCGATATCCGGCTGGCGTTCGGCCGGGTGCGCGACGAGGTGATGAAGGTCACCGGCAACAAGCAGGAGCCGTTCGTGTACGGCTCGCTCGGCGGCGGCAACGTGTCGCTGGTGCCGGCGCCGGCCGTGGCAAAGGAGGCGACGGCGAGCGACGTCAAGGCCGACTACGATCTGGTCGCCAAGATCGGCTCGCGCCGCGCCTGGGAGGTGTTCCTCGCCACCTACCAGACCGGCTTCTACGCCGATCTGGCCCGCGCCCAGATCGCCAGCCTGACGGACCAGGTCCCGAGCAGCGAACCCCCGTCGGCGGCAGGTCGGATCAAGACCGCGGCGGTCGATCCCGACACGGTGGCGCCGGGGCGCGAAGTCAATTCCCGGGAAGCGCTGGATTGGGATCGCGTCAAGGACAGCAGCGACATCGCGGCGCTGCAGAAATTCATCAAGCGCTATCCGGATTCGCCGCTTTCGATCACGGCCCAGAGCCGCCTCGAACTGCTGCAGCAGATCGCCAGCGAGCGGCAGGAGCGCGCCCGCGCCGAGCGCGAGGCGGCCGCCCGCGCCGCCGAACTGGCGAAGCTCCAGGCCGCGCAGAAGAAGGCCGAGGAGGCCGCCACGCGCAAGCGCGAGCAGGAAGAACGCCGCGCCCAGAAGGCAGAGGCCGAAGCCAAAGCCAAGGCGGAGGAAGCCGAGCGCAGGGCGGCCGAAGCGAAACGCAAGGCGGACGAAGCCGAACGCCAGAAGTCCGCGCAGGAGGCCGCGGCGTTGCGCGCCGAGAGCGAAAAGCGGGCCAAACAGGCCGAGGACGAGCGGCGCAAGGCCGCGGAGGCTGCCATTCAGGAAACGGTCTGCAAGGATCAGCAGGCCAAGTTCGACGACCTCAACGGCAAGAGCGACACGCCCTCGGCGCTGGACGACATGACGGCCTTCGCCAAGTCGATTACCTGCGGCCGGCTGCAGCCAATGGTCGCCATGGCGATCGACCGGTTGAAGCTCGAAGCCGAAAAACGCGCCGCCGCGATGCCGAACTCGCCGCAACTGGTTGGCTCGGCCCAGACCGAACTGGCGCGGATCGGCTGCCTCGGCGCCAAGCCCGACGGCGTGCTCGGCGACCAGACCAGGACGGCGCTCGGGCGCTATCTGAGTATCAAGGGTCAGCCTTCGAGCGACATCAGCGTCACCGAGGCGCTGGTGTCCGACCTCGGCAAACAATCCGGCCGGGTGTGCCCGCTGGAGTGCAAGGCGGGCGAGGTCGCCAAGGAGAATAGCTGCGTCGCGAGCAAGACGCTCGACGAGCCGAAGGCGGCGACAGGCCGCCAGCGCGACGACGACGATCGCGGGGCGCGACGCAAGCCGGCCCGCCGCGAGGCGAAGCAGGAGCGCCGGCAGCAGCGGCCCGAACCGCGCGTCCGCCAGCAGGCCACCTCGCGGCCGAGCGGCGGCGCCGCGGCGATGATCGGCGTCGGCTTCTGAGCCGCCCGACCTACTGATCGATCCGGCTTTCGCGCCGGCGATGGAACGAGACCGGCGCTCGACGCCGGCAATCAGCGAAGAGGTGATCGATGCTCGACTATCCACGCCTGACGCGACGCGCGATCGCCGCGGCCGGGTTCGCCGCGACCGCCGCCGTGCTGCAGGTCTCCGCCACCGAGGGTGCGGTCGCCAGTAACCAGGCCATCACGACGCCGGTGAAGCTCGGCGTCCTCGAACAGGGCGTCGCCACATCCGAAACCGAAGCGGCGGCCGCCGATCGCGGCGCTGCGACGGGCATTGCGTCATCAGTCTCCACGGCGCCGGCCGCAACGCCGATCCAGGCGGCTGGGACAGCATCGGCCTCCGGCGCGATGGCGAAAGCACCGGCCCCGGCGGCGAAGCGCATGCGCGGCGCGACGGCCCCGCGATCCTTGCGCCGTCCCGAAGCCGGCGAAGCGCCGGGCGGAGCATCGTGGCAGCGGCGTCACTTCGTGCTGATGCTGGGCATCGGCTATTGACGCCTGCAGCGTCGCGCCAGCGCCGTTTCCGGAACGGCACGTCGCCCGCGCGCACGATCCATCACATGCGCGATCCATCACATGGATGTCTTCTACCAACAGTCTCGCCAACGGACGTCCTTCGGCCTGTGGCGCGACCGCCGGAAAGATGCCGTCGTACCAGGCCCAGCGTGACGGCGCGACGACACCACCTGAACTCACCACGCCGCCGAAAGCCGACGCCGCGGCTGATTGACAGTGGCGACCGGCACGGTTTGATACTATGAAGACCATTGATTGAAGTCAGGTCGCCGTCCGGCTCCGCCTGGATCGGCGCCCCATCTCAGGACCGGGGTTGAATGAAGATCCGCATCGCGTTGCTCGTACTCCTCACCTTGCTGACGGCGCCGGCGACCCGATCGGATGCCGCCGACGGCGGGCGCGTCGCGCTGGTGATCGGCAACGCCAAATATCCCGATTCCGACAAGCCGCTCAAACAGCCCGTCAACGATGCGCGCGATCTCGCCGACGAGTTGAAGCGCGACGGTTTCGACGTCGAGGTCGGCGAGAACCTGAGCGGCGATGCGATGCGGCGCGCCTTCGACCGGCTGTATAATCGCGTCAAGCCCGGCTCGGTCGGGCTGGTGTTCTTCAGCGGGTTCGGCATCCAGTCCGGCCGGCAGAGCTACATGATCCCGATCGACGCCCAGATCTGGACCGAGCCGGACGTCCGCCGCGACGGCATCAGCCTCGAGACCGTGCTCGGCGAACTCAACAGCCGCGGCGCCTCGGTCAAGATCGCGCTGGTCGACGCGTCGCGCCGCAATCCGTTCGAACGCCGGTTCCGCAGCTTCTCGGCCGGCCTCGCGCCGATCATCGCGCCCGGCGGCTCGCTGGTGATGTACTCCGCCGCACTGAGTTCGGTGGTCAGCGACAATGGCGGCGATCACAGCCTGTTCGTCAGCGAACTGCTCAAGGAAATCCGCGTCCCGGGGCTGAGCGCCGAGGAAGCGCTCAACCGCACCCGCGTCGGCGTCACACGAGCGTCGCGCAGCGAACAGGTGCCGTGGATCTCGTCGTCGCTGGCGGAGGATTTTTCGTTCGTGCCCGCCGCGGCGACCGCGGCGAACGACAGCGCGCCGAAGAGCAGCCCGATCGTCGCTCGCACCCCGCCGGAGACGCCGGTCGAGACCAAGCCGACGCCGCCGGTCGCCGCAACGCCGGATCCCAAGCCTGCTGCGCCTGAAAAATCCGCCGCGCCCGCTGCGCCCGCCACGCCTGCTGCACCCGCCAACAATGTGCCCGCGAAGCCGGTCGAACTCGCCAAGCAGATCGAGCTTCCGAAGCCGATCGACGTGCCGAAGGAGCTGCCCAAGGAGCTGTCGAAAGAACTCGCGAAGGACTCCGCAACCGTCAAGGCCGACCCGGCCGGCGATCCGAAGCAGGACGACGACAAGGTCAAGCTGGCGCTGCGCGACGACCCGACGGTGCAGAGCCTGAGCAGCCGGATCGAGGAAAATCCTTCGGACGCCAATGCGCTCTACCGGCGCGGCCAGGTCTATGCCAGCAAGGGCGCCTACTGGTCGGCGATCAAGGATTTCGACGACGCGATCCGGCTCAACCCGCGCGACGTCGAGGCCTACAACAACCGTTGCTGGGTGCGCACCATCGTCAACGACCTGACCGCGGCGCTGAAAGACTGCAACGAAGCGCTGCGGCTGCGCCCGAATTTCGTCGACGCGCTGGACAGCCGCGGCCTGCTCAACCTCAAGAACGGTCAGAACAAGAACGCGATCGCCGATTTCGACGCCGCGCTGAAGATCAATCCGCGGCTGACATCGTCGCTGTATGGGCGCGGCCTCGCCCGGCAGCGCGCCGGTATGAAATCCGAAGGCGAGATCGACATCACCACCGCCAAGGGGATGGACCCGAACATCGTGAAGGAGTTCGACAACTACGGGGTGCGCTGACTGCGACGCACCGCCTCACCGCGGCATTGAACCTCCTTTGCCCCGGCAGCGACGATTGATCGAGCCGGATTTTGATGAACCTCACAACCTTGTTGCAGAGATCGCCTGAGGGCGGAGGGGGAAGCGCCATGTCGAACACATCCAGTCTCGGGATTTTCCGCGCAGTTCTCGGTGTCGGCGCCGCATTGTCGTTCGGGGCCGGCGTAGCGTTCGCCGCCGACGACGTCACCGAAGACCAGATCCTGCGCGCGCTGGCGCCCAAGAAGCCGCTGACGCGCAGCCTGTCGGTATCGCGGCCGGCGGCCGACCCCGCCGAGCGGCAATTCGTCGATACGCTGCGCAACCGCCCCACCCGTTCGCTGTCGTCGGGCGAGCGCGAGCAGATCGCCGCGATGGCGAAGGACAAGCCGAACATCGATCTTGAAATTACCTTCGAGTACAATTCGGCGGATATCAGCCGCAAGGCCGGGCCCGCGGTCGAAGCGCTCGGCAAGGCGCTGTCCAATGCCGATCTCAAGGGATCGACCTTCGTGGTCGCCGGCCACACCGACAGCATCGGCAGCGAGCCGTATAATCAGGAGCTCTCCGAACGCCGGGCCGACACGATCAAGCGCGTCCTCGTCGAGAAATACGGCGTCGCCGGCGCCGATCTCGTGACTGTCGGCTACGGCGAGAGCAAGCCGAAGAACGCCGCCAATCCGACCGACCCGTCGAACCGGCGGGTGCAGGTAGTCAACATGACCAATCAGACCACTGCCTCCAAGTGATACCGGACGCAAGGCATGTAATCGCGTCTCGGCAATTCGGCGCTCCGCTCCCGGCGGGGCGCTTTTGCCCTTTGTCCCCTTCCTCGCGGTGTGTAGATTGCGGCTCACGGCAGCGCGGACGTTTGGTTTTCAGTGTTCTTCGATTCGAATCCGCTGAACGATCGAACTGATGAAGCGAAGATCCGAATCGAGACCTGATCGAGTGCGCTTATGACCAAGGTGTGGATCGAGCCGGCCGCCCTCTCCTCTTCTTTCAACTCGACTGTGGTTTCCGAGTCGACTGCGGTTTCGGCCGGCCCGCGCCGCCCCCGGGCTCCTGAGGCGAACATCGCCGTCGCGACCCTCGCGGCTGTGACGCTCGGCTTTGCGGCGTTTGGCTTTGCGGGTCCGGCGATCGCGGCCCAGAAGGCCGAGCCGCCGCCGCAGGGCGTGCAGGTCACCGTCGTCAAGGCGACCAACGCCTGCTTCTCCGACATGGTCCGCGTCACCGGTTTCGTGGTGCCGCGCCGCGAGGCCGTGGTGATCGCCGACAGCGAGGGCAAGGTCACCGAGGTGCTGGTCCGCGAGGGCGACCTCGTCACCGACAATCAGGAGCTGGTGCGCACCGTCGGCGCGACCGGGCCGAAATCGCTGCGCGCGCCGGCCGCCGGACTGATCACCGAACTGCGCACCGCCGTCGGCGCGCCGGCCTCGCCGCTCGCCGGCCCGGTGGCGCGCATCGCCGTCGGCAATGACGTCGAGATCGAGGCCGAAGTGCCGAGCATCCACGCGCTCAAGGTCACGCCCGGCGCGCCCGCGCGCATCGGCCGCGACGACGGGCCGGATCTGGTTGGCAAGGTGCGGCTGATCGCGCCGCAGATCGACCGCAAGACCCAGCTCGGCAAGGTCCGGATCTCGGTCACCAACACGCCGTCGCTGAAGATCGGGATGTTCGTCCGCGCCACCATCGACGCGCGGCGGAGCTGCGGCGTCGCGATCCCGCGTTCGGCGATCGACCACCTCAAGGTGCAGGTGGTGAAGGGCGGCACGGTGGAAACCCGCAGGGTCAAGGTCGGGCTGGTGTCCGACAGCAGCGTCGAAATCCTCGACGGTGTCCGCGAAGGCGAGCTCGTCGTCGCCGACGCCGGCACCTCGCTGCACGATGGCGACCCGATCAAGCCGATCTTCCCCGACGAATTCGACCGATCGCGAGCACGCTAATGGGCCTCAACGTCTCCTCCTGGTCGATCCGGCATCCGCTGCCCTCGATCGTGTTCTCGATCATCCTGCTGGCGCTGGGCTGGATCAGCTTCACCAAGCTGGCGGTGACGCGACTGCCGAGCGCCGACATCCCGGTGATCTCGGTGGCGGTGGCGCAGTTCGGTGCGGCGCCGGCGGAGCTGGAAGCGCAGGTCACCAAGACCATCGAGGACGGCGTCTCGGGCGTCGAGGGCGTGCGCCACATCGCCTCGTCGATCACCGACGGACTGTCGGTCACCACCATCCAGTTCGCGCTAGAGACCAACACCGACCGCGCGCTGAACGACATCAAGGACGCCATCACAAGGGTCCGCAGCAACCTGCCGCAGAACGTCAACGAGCCGCTGATCCAGCGCGTCGACGTGATCGGCCTGCCGATCCTCACTTACGCGGCGATCTCGCCCGGCAAGACGCCGGAGCAATTGTCGTGGTTCGTCGACGACGTGGTGAAGCGGGCGCTGCAGGGCGTGCGCGGCGTGGCGCAGGTCGAGCGCATCGGCGGCGTCGAGCGCGAGATCCTGGTGTCGCTCGATCCGGACCGGCTGAAGGCCGCGGGCCTGACCGCGCTCGACGTATCGCGGCGGCTGCGCGGCACCAATGTCGACCTCGCCGGCGGCCGCGCCGAAATCGGCCGCAACGACCAGGCGATCCGCACTTTGGCCGGCGCCAAGACGCTGAACGATCTCGCCGGCACCATGATCAGCCTGCCGTCCGGCGGCGAAATCCGCCTCGACGATCTCGGCACCGTGACCGACACCATCGCCGACCGCCGCACCTTCGCGCGCGTCAATGGCGAGCCGGTGGTGGCGCTCGGCATCAAGCGCTCCAAGGGCGCCAGCGACGTCGTCGTCGCGGAAGCCGTGCAGAAGCGGATCGACGCGCTCAAGGCGGCGCATCCCGACGTCGATCTCAAGCTGATCGACACCTCGGTCGACTACACCAAGGGCAATTACGAAGCCGCGATCTCGACGCTGTTCGAGGGCGCGATCCTCGCGGTGATCGTGGTGTTCCTGTTCCTGCGCGACCTGCGCGCCACCGTGATCGCCGCGATCTCGCTGCCGCTGTCGATCTTCCCGGCGTTCTGGGCGATGGACATGCTCGGCTTCTCGCTGAACCTGGTCAGCTTCCTCGCCATCACGCTGTCCACCGGCATCCTGGTCGACGACGCCATCGTCGAGATCGAGAACATCGTCCGCCACATGCGGATGGGCAAATCGCCCTATCAGGCGGCGATCGAGGCCGCCGACGAAATCGGCCTCGCGGTGATCGCGATCTCGCTGACCATCATCGCGATCTTCGCGCCGGCGAGCTTCATGTCCGGCATCGCCGGGCAGTTCTTCAAGCAGTTCGGCATCACCGTCTCGGTGCAGGTGTTCTTCTCGCTATTGGCGGCGCGCTTCATCACGCCGGTGCTCGCCGCGTATTTCCTGAAGAACGTCTCGCACGAGGAAAAGCCGCCCGGCCGCATCCTGCAGGGCTACACCCGCATGGTGACCTGGTCGGTGAAGCACTACTACCTCACGGTGCTGATGGGGCTCGGGGTGTTCGCCGCGTCGATCTGGAGCATCGTGCTGCTGCCGCAGGGCTTCCTGCCGGCGCAGGACACCGCGCGATCGGTGATGGCGATGGAGCTGCCGCCCGGCACCCAGATCCGCACCACCGAAAAGACTACAGAGCGGATCGTCACGCTGCTGCGCCAGCGGCCAGAGGTGCGCAGCGTGTTCGTCGACGGCGGAAGGGTGCCGCCCGGCATCCAGGAAGTCCGCCGCGCCTCGCTGATCATCAACTACACGCCGAAGGGCGACCGCAAGATCACCCAGCGCGAACTCGAACTGGCGATCAGCAAGGATCTCGATCAGATTCCCGACATCCGCTACTGGTTCCTCGACGAGAACGGCCTGCGCGCGATCTCGCTGGTGGTGACCGGCGCCGACAGCAACATCGTCAACAACGTCGCCCAGGAACTTGCGGCGCAGATGAAGCGCATCCCGCTCATCTCCAACGTGATCTCCGAGACCTCGCTCGACCGGCCCGAGCTGCGGATCCAGCCGCGCGCCGATCTCGCCGCCCGGCTCGGCGTCTCGACCGAGAGCCTGTCCGAAACAATCCGCGTCGCCACCATCGGCGACGTCGGGCCGGCGCTCGCCAAATTCGACGCCGGCGACCGGCTGGTGCCGATCCGGGTGCAGCTCGAGGACGGCGCGCGCGGCGAGCTCGGCGTGCTGGAGCAGCTTCAGGTGCCGATCTTCGGCGGCCGCGGCTCGGTGCCGCTGTCGGTGGTCGCCGACATCAAGTTCGACCAGGGCCCGACCAGCATCAACCGCTACGACCGCGAACGTCAGGCCACCGTCGCCGCCGATCTGGTCGGCAACGCCGCACTCGGCGACGCCACCAAGCTGATCAACGATCTGCCGGTGATGAAGTCGCTGCCGAAGGGCGTCCGCGTCAGCCCCTCCGGCGACGCCGAAAGCCTGAACGAGCTGTCGGAAGGCTTCGCCACCGCGATCTCGGCCGGCCTGATGATGGTCTATGCGGTGCTGGTGCTGCTGTTCGGCACCTTCCTGCAGCCGATCACCATCCTGTTCTCGCTGCCGCTGTCGATCGGCGGCGCGATCGCCGCGCTGCTGGTCACCGGCAAGCAACTCACCACGCCGGTGTGGATCGGCATCCTGATGCTGATGGGCATCGTCACCAAGAACGCCATCATGCTGGTCGAGTTCGCGCTGGAAGCGATCCGCGAGGGCAAGCCTCGTGAAGCGGCGATGATCGACGCCGGCCAGAAGCGCGCCCGCCCGATCGTGATGACCACCATCGCGATGGTCGCCGGCATGATCCCGAGCGCGCTGGCGTTCGGCGCCGGCGGCGAATTCCGCTCGCCGATGGCGCTCGCGGTGATCGGCGGGCTGATCTTCTCGACGGTGCTGTCGCTGATCTTCGTGCCGGCGATGTTCATGATGATGGACGATGTCGGCCGCCTGTTCTGGCGGTTCGGCAAGCTGCTGCTCACCCATCACGGCGACGACGAGGACACCGGCAGGACGCCCGGCCCGCCCGCGCCGCCGAAGCCCACCCCCGCGCCGGCCGCAGCCGCGCCGGCGAACCCGGCGCCGGCCAGCATCGCGCCGGCGAAGAGCCTGTCGTTCTGGCGAAGCAAGTAAGCGACGCGGAGAGTCGCGATCGGCGATTTGATTGCGCGCCGCGGACGATGCGCGTCGGCGCGCACCAGCAAGCGAACACGGAATCCACAACCACTACGCTCCTATTTGAGCATTTCATCGATTGATCGATGCGATGGGCCCCTACCAGCTGCACTGCCCCTCATCCCGAGAGTCTGACCGGGATGCAGCCAATGAAATCAGACCCTTTCGTTTCAACTCGTCATGCCCGGCCTTGTGCCGGGCATCCACGTCCTGCGGCGGAAGCCGCAAGCAGGCGTGGATGGCCGGGACAAGCCCGGCCATGACGGTGTGAATTGCGAAGTGAACGACTTGCGAAATCGACTGCTTTTGTGGCCTGCATTTTCAGTCAGCCTCTGAGGAGTCCGGCGAAGCCGGGTCTCGAAGGATGAAGCGACGCAGGCAGGCGGCGCCGCATGGTTCGAGACGGCGCTGCGCGCCTCCTCACCATGAGGTTGTGCCTATGGTGAGCGTCTCAGAACGCCATTGCTGATTGCATCGGAGGCAGAACTACTCCGGTTATGGAGCGCGGTGCGATTGCGGCGCGTGCAGGGGGATAGATTCCGGGTTCGCGCTGCGCGCGCCCCGGAATGGCGACTTCGAGGTGTGCTCAGCGCTCCTGGCTGCGCGCGACCTGGGTCAGGCGGCTCATGTTCTTCAGCAGGATGCGGCCGCGGTGCAGATCGAGGATGCCGTCCTTGCGCCAGCTCTGGAGCTGGCGGTTGACGCTCTCGCGCGCGGCGCCGACGAACACGCCGAGCTGCTCCTGCGAGATGTGGACCTCGGCACCGAAATCGGCCGCCAGCGCGCACAGCCGCCGGGCCAGACGTACCGGCAGCGGCTGCAGCACCGATTCTTCCATGCGCTCGCTCATCCAGCGAATCCGCTGGCACAGCAGCGCGATCAGCTTCACCGCGAGCTTCGGCTCGCGCTCCAGATGGCCGAGGAAATCCTCACGCCGCAGCACGAACAATTCGGTGGATTCGCCGGCGGTGGCGTCGGCGGTGCGGCTCTGGCCGTCGAGCACCGCGACCTCGCCGAACAGGTCGCCGGGGCCGAGGAAATTCAGCGTCAGCCGGCTGCCGTCGGAGGCGCCGGTCTCGATCCGGATCTGGCCGCGCCGCACGCCGAACAGCGCATCGCCGTCATCGCCCTTCTGGAACAGCATCTCGCCGGCATCGAGCTGCTGGGTGTGACAGAGGCCGGCGATCCGCTGCAATTCCTCGGGACCGAGATCGGCGAACAGGGGATTCATTTTCAGGATCACCGCGAATTCGGCCTGTGTACTCATCGCGACGATCGCCCCCCAGAATGTCACCTACCGTTTAGCCGCACGAGCGGCGCAATGGTTCAAAAGAAATGTGCCGCGCGTCACAGAATGTTCGGTTTTCACTGCAGTATTTTGCCCGGCCGCTACACACGAGGCTCGCCGCCGATCTGAAATTGCGATCTGATCACGCCTGATCCGATCGGGGCACATCGGTCGCGCGTCGGAACATGCCGCGGGTCGTGACGCGGCGAAGTTATACACGCGCGCGACATCGCGCCTTGGGAAGTGGTGATGAAAATCAGCAAGCTTGCCGGCATCCTGGTCGCGGTCATTGTCGCCGCGGCCGTGCTGTTGTTCGTCGTCGGAATTCCATCGGGCGCCATGACCTCGGCGATTCAATCCCGCGTCGAGCGCGACACCGGCTACCGGATCGCGATCGGCGGTGCGAGCAAGGTGAGCCTGTTTCCGGGCTTCAGCGTCACGCTGAACGATGTGACGCTGCAGAACCCGAACGATCGCAATCCCGACAGCCGCCTCACGATCGGGCGCGTCCGCGCCGAACTGCCGCTCGGCAGCGTGATCTCGGGCAAGCCTCACGTCAGCGAATTGACGCTGACCAGGCCGGAGCTTCGCGTCCCGCTGATCCGCGCGCGCGCGCCGACCGCCTCATCGCCGCCGTCGGCCATCCGCAACGGCCGACAGATCGAGACGGTCATCGACCGCGTCATTGTCGAAGACGGCGTCGTCGTGATGGCGAATGCGGCCGACCGCGTCGAGGACCGGATCGAGGGCATGAATGCCGAGATCACCATCGATGCGGAGCGCCGCGTCAGCGCCGTCGGCGGCGCGCAGCTCGGCGGCCGGCCGGCGAAATACGAGATCAAGGCGGCGCTGCCCGCTGTGGACGCGCAGCCGGTGCCGCTCGAATTCAAACTCGACGCGCCCGATCTGCTGCCCGCGCCGCTCGCCGCCAAGGCCGATGTGCGGCTGCGCGGCACGCTGCTGCAAATCAGCGGCCTGTCCGGCACGCTGGGCGACGGCGCCTTCAACGGCTGGGCCTCTGCCGATCTCGCCGGCAAGCCGCGGCTCAAGCTCGACCTCGATTTCCAGCGCCTCGACCTCGGCAATCCGCGCGCCCCCGCGCAGCCCGCCGGCGCGCCGTGGAGCGATGCCCGGATCGACCTGTCGGGCCTGAACTATGTCGACGCCGAGCTGCGGCTGTCGGCGGCCGAGCTCGATCTCGGCGCGGCGCATTTCGCCCCGGCATCGATCGACGCCAAGCTCGTCGGCGGCGTGGTCACCGCGCAGTTCTCGCAGATCGGCGTCTATGGCGGCGAGGCGGAGGGCCGGCTCGGAATCGACGCCTCGCAGCCGACGCCGTCGTTCAGCCTGAGCGGCGACCTCGACGGCGTCCGGGCGCTGCCGCTGCTGGGCGGCCTCGCCGAATTCGACAGGATCGACGGCAAGATGCAGGCGAAGCTGGCGTTGCGCGCCAGCGGCGACAGCCAGCGCGCCATCCTGTCGAGCATCGCCGGCACCGCTTTCGTCAACGTTCGCGACGGCGAAATCCGCGGCCTCAATGTCGCGCGGATGATCCGCAACCTGACCAGTTCGACGCTGTCGGGCTGGCAGCAGAGCGGCACCGAAGCCACCGACCTGACCCAGCTCGGCGCGTCGTTCCGGATCGCGCAGGGCAAGGCCGCGACCGCCGACCTCGCGCTGGCCGGCCCGCTGGTGCGGATGACAGGAGCCGGCACCATCGATCTCGGCGCCAAGACGCTGGCGCTCAAGGTCGAGCCGAAGCTGGTGCTGAACATTCAGGGCCAGAGCGGCACGGCGCAGAGCGGCGCGGCGAACGCCGAGCCGGTCGGGCTCGGCATCCCGGTGATGATCGAAGGGCCGTGGGCGTCGCCACGGATCTTCCCGGACGCCGCCGGCATCCTCGATAATCCGGACGCGGCCTATGCCCGGTTGCGCCAGATGGGCACGGGCCTGTTCGGCGCCCTCGGCGGCGGAGCGAACAGCAGCGCGGGCGGCGCGCAGGGGACGGACAATCCGCTCGGTGGCGCGCTCGGCGAAAGCATCGGCCGGCTGATCCAGCAGGGCCTCCAGAGCGGCGGCGCGGCCGGATCCCCGCGCGACGCGACGCCATCGCAGCCGCCATCGCCGCAACAGCCCGGCGCTGCGCCCGCCGACCGGACCGACGACGCCACCATGAACGCGATCATGAAGCAGTTGTTCGGCCGCCAATAGGCCGCCCTCCCCGTCCCGAGCCGCCCCGGCTGAGCCCGCGGCAGCGCTCGCCCCGCATTCTGTGATAAGACCAAGCCGGTCCCGCGCGGCCGCCGGTCGGCGGCGCCGTCCCGCAACGCGGACCGCTCGTGTCCATCCCGCAGCGCGTAGCGGCGCGGCTGCAAAGGAACAGAATGCCCGGCGTCGAGACGATCACCCGAACGCGACGTCGCGGCCTGTTCGCGAAATACGTCACGTCGCTGGTCGGGCTGGTGGTGTTCGTGCTCGCCGTCAACGGCGCGCTCGAAATCTGGTTCAGCTATCGGCAGACCCGCACGGCGCTGATCGATGCGATGGCGGAGAAGGCCGAAGCCACCGCGCGGCGGATCGAACAGGCGATGACCGAGCTGGAACGCCAGATCAGTTGGACCACCCGCGCCAGCGTGCAGGCGCTGGAGCAGCGCCGCACCGACTACACCCAACTGATGCAGCAGGTGCCGGCGATCAGCCAGCTCGCGCTGGTCGACGGCCAGGGCCGCGAGGCGCTACGCCTGACCCGCGCGGCGGCGCCCGGCGGCGGCGCGGAGTTCTGGCGCGATCCGCAGGTCGCGCAGGCCGCCGTGACCGGCGTGTCGTTCGGCCAGATCCGCTTCCGCAACGGACGGCCGTTCATCGTCGTCGCGGTGGCGCATGCCGGACGCGACCCGGCGGTGACCGCAGCCGAGATCGACCTGCGGTTTCTGTCGGAACTGGTCGGCGACGCCCAGGCCGGCAAGGTCGGGATCGCTTATGTGATCGACCCCGCAGGCCGATTGCTGGCGAGTTCGCGCGACAGCGACACGCTCGGCGACGACATCGCGAGCCGGCGCCAGGTCGCGGCGCTGCTGCGCGATCCGCCGCAGGCGTTGGCGTCGGGACAGGACGGCGACGGCAACGCCATGCTGGTGGCGTCGCGGCCGGTGGCCAAGCTCGGCTGGTTCGTGCTGTTCGAGCAGCCGCGCAGCCAGGCCTTCGCGCCGATCGGCGAAGTGCTGCTGCGGATCGCCGGCCTGATCGCGCTCGGCCTGATCGTCGCGATCATCGCCAGCATGCTGCTGGCGCGGCGGATGCTGGTGCCGATCGACGCGCTGCGCACCGGCGCGACCCGGCTCGGCCAAGGCGATTTCGGCCAGCGCATCGCCGTCCGCACCGGCGACGAGCTGGAGGAACTGTCCGACCAGTTCAACAGCATGGCCGGGCGATTGCAGGAGACCTATGCGGGGCTCGAGAGCAAGGTCGAGGAACGTACCCGCGACCTCGAGCGATCGATCAACGAACTGAAGGCGCTCGAGGAAGTCGGCCGCGCGATCGCCTCCTCGCTCGATCTCGACGCGGTGCTGCCGACGGTGGCGGCGCGCGCGCTGGAGATCACGCGTGCCGATGCGGTGCTGATCTTCAGCTACGATCCGCTGCGGCGGCGGTTCGATCTCGCCGAGGCCAAGGGCATCGACGCGCCCTCCGACGGCGAAGCCGCCTATGCGTCGATCGACGCCGACGGCAGCCTGCTCGGCAACGCGGCGCAGTCCGGCCAGCCGATCGCGGTGTCTGATCTCGCAGCCGCACCCGACCATCCGCTGAAGCAATTGGCTCTCGCCGCCGGCTTCGCCGCGGTACTGGTGGTGCCGCTGCTCGATCAGCAGGGCGCGCTCGGCGCGCTGGTGGTGCTGCGGCGCCACGCCGGCGATTTCCCCGCTAATCTGATCGGGCTGATGCGCACTTTCGCGCATCAATCGGAACTGGCGATGCGCAACGCGCGGCTGTTCCGCGAGGTCGACCACAAGGGCCGCGAACTGGCCAGCGCCCACGACACCGTGCAGCTTCAGGCGGCGCAACTGCGGGAGCAGACCGACCAGCTCAAAGACTGGAATCGCTCGCTCGAGGAGCGCGTCGAGAAGCAGCTCGGCGAGATCGAGCGGATCCGGCGCCTGGAGCGCTTTCTCGCACCGCAGGTGGCGCAACTGATCGCCTCCTCCGACGGCCATGATGCACTGCTCGACAGCCATCGCCGCGAAGTCACCGTGGTGTTCTGCGATCTGCGCGGCTTCACCGCCTTCACCGAAGCCTCCGAGCCGGAAGAGGCGATGAACGTGCTGCGCGAGTATCACGCCGCTTTGGGCGAACTGATCTTCCGCTACGAAGGCACCCTCGACCGCTTCGCCGGCGACGGCGTGATGATCCTGTTCAACGCGCCGATCCCGTTCGCCGATCATACCCGACGCGCGGTGAAGATGGCGGTGGAGATGCGCGATGCGCTGGCCACGCTGACCGAAAAATGGAGCCATCGCGGCCACAGCCTCGGCTTCGGCATCGGCATCGCGGTCGGCTACGCCACGATCGGCCAGGTCGGCTTCGAGCGCCGGCTGGAATACGCCGCGATCGGCAGCGTCACCAACCTCGCCTCGCGGCTGTGCGCCGAAGCCGCGCCGGGCCAAATCATTGTCAGCCAGCGCGCTTTTGCGATGGTCGAAGACGGAGCCGAGGCGCGGCCGATCGCGCCGCTGACGCTGAAAGGCTTCAGCCGCCCGATACCGGCCGTGGAAATACTGCGCTGGCGTGAAACCTCGGACGCGGATGCGGACACTAATGACACGCGCGCGGCGGCCAGTGCCGTCCGTGCGTCGTGAGCGCTTGGCGCAGCGGGCGCGCATGACTAGACTTGCGGGGAGACTTGCAGGCCATTCGGAATCTCGGACCGGACAGAGGTTGTGACGATGAACTTTGGTATCGTGATCGGCCCTGCCCGCGCCATCCTCCGGCGCAGCATAAGCGCGCTGGTCATCGCCACACTGTGCGCGATCGCGCTCCCGGCGCGCGCCGCCGACGAGGCGGAGCCCGATGCGGGCAAGGGCCAGGCGGTGACGGTGCTGAAGGCGGCCAAATCCTGCTTTCCGGCGATCGTCGAAGTCTCCGGCTTCCTGATCCCGCGCGACGAAATCTCGATCCGCCCCGACCGCCCCGGCGCCAGGGTCACCGAGGTGATGGCCGACGCCGGCGAGATCGTCGCGCAGGGCCAGGCGCTGGCGAAGCTCGCCGGCGCCGACGGCGGATCGACGGTCTCCGCGCCGGTCGCGGGCCTCGTCTCCAGCTCCACCGCGGTGATCGGATCGCCGGCCTCCGCCAAAGGCGAGGCGCTGTTCACCATCATCGCACGCAGCGAATTCGATCTGGTCGGCCAGGTGCCGACGCGCAATCTCGCGCAGCTCGCGGTCAACCAGACCGCCGCGGTCAAGATCGTCGGCGTGCCGGATGAGATCGAGGGCCGGGTCCGGCGCGTCTCGTCAACGGTGGAGCCGAATACTCAACTCGCCAATGTGTTCGTCGGCATCAGCTCGACCAAGCGGCTTCTGTCCAACGCCTCGGGCCGCGCGATGATCAAGACCGGCGAAAGCTGCGGCATCTCAGTGCCGCTGACCGCCGTGCTCTACAGCTCGGCCGGAACGGTCGTGCAGGTGGTGCGGCGGCAGACGGTGGAGACCAAGCGCGTCGAGGTCGGGCTGATGAGCGGCGGCAATATCGAGATCCGCGAAGGCCTGCAGGAAGGCGACGTCATCGTCGCCCGCGCCGGCGCCTTGCTGCGCGAAGGCGACCCGGTGCGGCCGGTGGTAGTCGCGCCGCCGGCGGAGAAGTAACCGCTACGCGGAGCTGCATCGCCACGCGAATCGCGTCATTTTCATCGCACAACTCACTGGACTCGATCAGCGCCGGCACGACGAAGGTCGTTCCGACTTTTGGCCGAATAGTTCTTGAGTATCACCCCCGATCGCAAAAATCGCCCCGCTTATCACCGCATACGGATCAAACTCGTAGTTACACGGTTGGGACGTTTACCGGCGACGCATCAAATAGCGGTTGCGGCGGGTCCGGCCGCTGTTACGTTAACGCTAACATCATGAGTTCCGACATACGCGGGAGTTCGGCCACTCGCACGACGATCGGAACAGCAGATGCGACTGACGATTACGCGCGCCGTCCTTCTTTTTGGGCTCGTCATCGGGTCCGGCATGACGGCGATTTTTGGGGCAAGCCTGTATGGACTGTCGCAACTCAAAGTCGGCGGACCGCTTTATGACCAGATCAAGCTCGGAAACGATCTGGTGGCCGACATCCTGCCGCCGCCCGCTTACGTGATTGAAGCCTATCTGGAGGCGACGCTGGCGATCGAGGAGCCCGATTCGTTCCCGCTACGCCGCGAGCGGCTCGGCCGACTTAAGAAAGAATACCAGGACCGCCACGCATTCTGGCTCACTGCGCCGCTCGATCCCGCGATCAAGGCACGCCTGATCGACGATTCCGACCGCGAAGTGAAGAAGTTCTGGGACATCCTGGATGCCAGCCTGTTCCCGGCGATCGAGAGTAAAGACCCCGACACGGCGATGCACGCCTATAGGGACCTGACCAAGGCCTACACGGCGCATCGCGCCATCATCGACGATATCGTCAAACGCACCAATGATCTGAACGCAGCGACCGAAGCGGCGACGGCGGTGCGCGCGGCCGATCTCAACTATCTGCTGTGGGGTGTGTCGTCCGCGGTCTTCTTGTTGTTCATCGCGGGCCTGACGGGGATCGTGAAAGGCGTGATCGCGCCGATCACCGGGATGACCGAGGTGATGCGTCGTCTCGCCAGCGGAGACCGGTCGGTGGCGATTCCTGCGATCGAGCGCGGCGACGAGGTCGGCGCGATGGCTCGGGCGGTGCAGGTGTTCAAGGACAATGCGCTGCGGGTCGAAGCGATGCAATCCGAGAACGACATCAAGGCGCAAGCCGAAGCGGACCGCCGCACCGAGATGCACAAGCTCGCCGACGATCTGGATCGCGCAATCGGCCGGATCATCCAGACCGTGACGTCCACCTCGACCGAAATGGAAGTGGCCGCGCGCCAGTTGGCCGGCTCGGCCGAATCCACCCAGAGGCTCGCCGGCAATGTGTCGGCGGCAGCGCAGCAATCCTGCGCCAGCGCCCAGTCGGCCGCAGTGTCGTGCAACGAGGTGGCGTCGTCGGCGACGGAAATCGGACAGAAGGTCCGGCAGTCCCAGGATATTTCTCAGGCCGCGGTTCGCCAAGCTCAGGAAACCAATGCGCGGGTTGCCGAGCTTTCAAACGCGGCCGGCCGCATCGGCGACGTCGTCAACCTGATCAACGCCGTCGCCGCGCAGACCAACCTGCTGGCGCTCAACGCGACCATCGAGGCCGCCCGCGCCGGCGAGGCCGGCCGCGGCTTCGCCGTGGTGGCCTCCGAAGTCAAAGCGCTGGCGTCGCAGACCGCGAAAGCCACCGACGAGATCGTCGCCCAAATCGCGCAAATGAAGACGGCGACCGACTCCTCGGTGTCGGCGATCGAAGCGATCGGCAACACCATCCTGCAGATTTCGGATATCTCCAATGCGACCGCCTCGGCAGTCGAGCAGCAAGGCACGGCGATGCACGGCATCGCCGGCAGCGTCCAGCAGGCGGCCGACGCCGCGACCGAAGTCTCAGGCACCATCGGGACGGTGCGCCAAGGCGCGGAGAACACCGGCTCGGCGTCGGCGCATGTCCACGACCTCGCCGCTTTGCTGCTGGCCGAAAGCTGTCATCTCAGGACCGAGGTCGACCGCTTCTGCGCCGTCGTCCGCGCCGCCTGATTCAGGCGCCGCAGCGTTGCAACTCCGCGCTGCGCGGGGGGCGACTCAGGCGCTACGCGCCAGCGCGCCGTCGATCATCGCGACGGCGTTGCCGAGGCCGTACACCGCCACGAAGGAGCCGAAGCGCGGGCCTTTTTCCTGGCCGAGCAGCACCTGGTACAACATGTTGAACCAGTCGAGCGACACGCCCGGCTTGCCGTCCTTGGCGGCCTTCTTGTGGTCGAGGAACGGCTCGCGGCGGCCGATCTCGTAGACGACGTCCTGGATCGCCTCCGCGGTGGAGTCCGGCGCGAGTTGCGACAGCGCATCGCGCAGGTCCTGCAAGGCGGCGCGCTCCTGATCGGTCGGATCGCGGAAGGTCTTGGTGGGCGCGACGAAGTCGCGATAGTAGTTGATCGCGTAGCCGACCATGGCGTCGAGCTTCGGATGGGTTTGCGGCGTCACGCCCGGCCGGTAGCGGCCGATGAAGCCCCACAGCGTCTCGGCGTTCTCGGCGTTCGACGACGACACCAGCGTCAGCAAGAGCTGGAACGTCACCGGCATGTCGGACTTGGGCGGCTGGCCCGAATGGATGTGCCAGACCGGATTGGCGAGTTGCTGCTTGGCGTCCTGCCGGCCGAAGCCGTCGAGGAACTGCTGGTAGTCGTCGACGTTGCGCGGGATCACGTCGAAATACAGCCGCTTCGCCGCCTTCGGCTCGCGATACATGAACAGCGACAGCGATTCCGGCGAGGCGTAGCGCAGCCATTCGTCGATGGTCAGGCCGTTGCCCTTCGACTTGGAGATCTTCTGGCCCTTGTCGTCGAGGAACAGCTCGTAGTTGAAACCCTCCGGCGGCGTGCCGCCGATCGCCTGCGCGATCTTGCCCGACAGCTTGACTGAATCGATCAGGTCCTTGCCGGCCATCTCGTAATCGACGCCGAGCGCGGTCCAGCGCATCGCCCAGTCCGGCTTCCACTGCAATTTGCAATGCCCGCCGGTGACCGGAACAGTGACGCGTTCGCTGGTCTCGGGATCGTCGTACGACACCGTGCCGGCCGCGACGTCGTGATCGACGATCGGCACCTGCAGCACCACGCCGGTGCGCGGACACACCGGCAGGAACGGCGAGTAGCTCGCGGCGCGCTCTTCGCGCAGGCTCGGCAGCATGATCGCCATCACCTTGTCGAGCCGCTGCAGCACCGTGAGCAGCGTCGCGTCAAACCGACCGCTCTTGTAGTAATCGGTCGCCGAGGCGAATTCGTAGTCGAAGCCGAAGGTGTCGAGGAAGGCGCGCAGCCGCGCATTGTTGTGGGCGCCGAACGACTCGTGGGTGCCGAACGGATCCGGCACGCTGGTCAGCGACTTGCCGAGATGCTGCGCCAGCATTTCCTTGTTCGGCACGTTGTCCGGGACCTTGCGCAGGCCGTCCATGTCGTCGGAGAATGCCAGCAGCTTCGTCCTGATCTTGTCGTCGGTCAGCACGCGGAAGGCGTGGCGCACCATGGTGGTGCGGGCGACCTCGCCGAAAGTGCCGATATGCGGCAGGCCGGACGGGCCGTAGCCGGTCTCGAACAGCACCTCGTTCTTCGGCTGCTTCTTCAGGCGGTTCACCAGCGCGCGCGCCTGCTCGAACGGCCAGGCGTTGGATTGTTCGGCGAGCGAGCGCAGGTCGGCAGCGCTGGGCAGTTCGGTCGTGGTCATCGAGGTCTCCAACCGCGCGAGGCGGGTCTTTCGGATTGGTCAGAACGGGCTGACGGAAAAATAGCGCAGCCACAGATCGGTGTAGCGGCCCTTTTCCCAGACCCGGAACAGCGCCCAGTTCAGCGACTGGCGCAGCAGATCGTTGCCCTTGCGGACCGCGATGCCGACGCCCTCGCCGAAATAGCGGCTTTCGGTAAACGGACCACCCGAGAAGGCGCAGCAATTCTCGGAATCGGTGCCGTTGATCCAGAACGCCAGCGAAATCGCATCGCCGAAGATGAGGTCGACCTCGCCGCGCTTCAGCGCCGCGCGCAAGGCCTCGTCGTTCGGGTAGGAATGCAGCTCGGCGTCGGTGAACATCGCCTTGAGGTAGGCCTCGTGGGCGGAGCCTGAGATCGCGCCGACCTTCTTGCCCTCGAGATATTCCGGGCGGATCTCCGGCATCACCGCGTCCTTGCGGGCGACGAAGCGGCCGGGCGCGCGGTAATACGGATCGGTGAAGTCGACCTTGCCGCGGGTCTGCGGCGTCACCGCAAGAGAGGCGATGATGGCGTCGCCGCGATTGCTCGCCAGCGCGTCGAGCAGGGTCTCGAACCGCCGCATCTGCACCGTGCAGGTGACCTTCATCTCCTCGCACAGCGCCCGCGCCAGATCGACATTGAAGCCGGCCGGATTGCCGTCGGCGCCGGTGAAATTGAACGGCGGATAGTCGGTCTCGGTGAGAAACCGGATCACGGTGAGACGCGACAGATCGGGCCGCTCCGGCCGCCGCCGCGGGTCCCAGAAGCCCGGCACGGCATGCGCCGTCGCCGCGGCGGTCGCCTTCGCCGCGGCCTCGGTTTCGGCGGCGTGCGCAGCGTCGAGCGGCAGCATGGCACCGAACAGCACCAGCGCCATCAGCCATGGCCGCGCCGCGGCTAAACGCAAAGGCCGCGCCGCGGCCGAAAGCAATAGCCGCACCACGGCCGAACGGCCGTTGATGAAACACTCAATCCATGGTTGCATAGTCGGGATCCGCACCGGCGACCTTATAGACCATCCGGCGCGAGACGCGAGTGCCGTTTGCGTAAGGGCGTTCCATGGTCGTCGTCGACCGCGCCGGACACATCGTTACGGGAGCGCGGCGCGACGACGACGCGCGGCCTTCGCCATGGCCGAAGCGGCCGGGCTTTCTCGCGAGCTGGATCGGGCCGGCCACGGACGGCGATGTGGGCGCGTCGCAGAGTCCCGAACTGGACTGCCTGCGCGGCGTGCTGGCGCCCGATCTGCTGCAGGCTGCCCGTCGGCGCGCGCAGGAGCTCGGGATCGGCGCCGACCAGGTGCTGATCCGTTGGGGGATGATCGACGAAGCGACCTATCTGCAGCGACTGGCCCGGCATCTCCGGATCGCACGCGAGGATTTCGCGCGCGTCGACCGCGGCGACACGCCGCTTCATGACGACCAGATGCGCTTCGCCGCCACATCCGGCGTGATGCCGTTGCGGCGGAACGGCGAACTGGTGTGGGCGATGGCGCCACGGCGGGTGGCGGCCCGCACCTTGTGCGAGGTGCTGCACGACCATCCATCGCTGCGCGGCCGGTTTCGGGTCGCGACCCACGGCGCGATGCAGCAATTCCTGCAGCAGACCGGTCGGGGGCTGGCGCAACATGCGAGCTTAGGCCTGCAGCGCCGCTATCCGGCGCTGGCGGTGACGCCCTGCGACGGCAAGATCCGCTGGCGGGCCCGGCTCAGGCGCGCGGCGGGCGGGGCGCTGCTGGCCGCCGCATTGCCGCTGCTGTGCGCCGGCGATTCGGGCGTGATCCCGGCGCTGCTGTTTCTCGGCTTCATCGGGCTGCGGCTGACGGCGAGCCTGCTGCCGCGACAGCCCGCAGCACGATCGCCGCGCCGGCCGGACCAGGAGCTGCCGATCTACACCGCGATCGCGGCGCTGTATCGCGAGGCTTCGTCGGTGGCGTCGCTGGTCGAGGCGATCGAGGCGCTGGATTATCCGCACGAGAAACTCGACATCATCCTGGTCGTCGAACCCGACGATCTGGCGACCCGCGCCGCGATCGCGCGGCTCGGGCCGCGACCGCATCTGCGCGTGCTGATAGCGCCGGCCGTCGGGCCCAAGACCAAGCCGAAGGCGCTCAACTACGCGCTGCCGTTCGTGCGCGGCGGCATGGTGACGGTGTTCGACGCCGAGGACCGTCCGGAGCCCGGCCAGCTTCGCGCCGCGCTCGACGCCTTCGCGCGCGGCGGCCCGAAGATCGGCTGCGTCCAGGCCGGCCTGTGCGTCGACAACATCACCCATAGCTGGCTGTCGCGGCTGTTCCTCGCCGAGTATGCCGGCCAGTTCGAGGCGGTGCTGCCCGGCCTGACGCGGCTGGGACTGCCGCTGCCGCTCGGCGGCTCCTCGAATCATTTCCGCACCGATGTGCTGCGCGCGGTGGGCGGCTGGGACGCCTACAACGTGACGGAAGACGCCGATCTCGGCTTCCGTCTGGCGCGGTTCGGCTACACGGCGATCAGCTTCGACTCCCGCACCTTCGAGGAGGCGCCGATCGGCCTCGCCGCGTGGCTCGGTCAGCGCACGCGCTGGATGAAGGGCTGGATGCAGACCTGGTGCGTGCACATGCGACGGCCGCGACTGTTCTGGCGCGACGCCGGCTGGCGCGGGATGCTGGCGCTCAACCTGTTCGTCGGCGGCGGCGTGCTGTCCGCCCTGATCCATCCGCTGCTGCTGCTGGATCTCGCCGCCGCCGGATGGAGCCTCGCATCGGGCGGACCGGCTGTCAGCGCGGGGCTTCCGGCCTGGCTGCACGGCCCGACCATCGCGGCCGGATATATCGGCAGCGCGCTCGTCGCCGCGATCGGCCTGCGGCGGACAGGCCGGCTGCGCGAGTGGCCCTGGCTGCTGCTGATGCCGCTGTACTGGATCTGCCTGTCGGTGGCGGCGTGGCGCGCGCTCGGCGAGTTGGTGTGGAAGCCGCATCATTGGCAGAAGACCGAGCACGGCGTCGCCGCGCGGGCGCCCGCCGCGGCTGCCGTGCAGACATCGGCCGTCAGAGATAGCGCTTCAGATCCGCGGCGGCCTCTTCGGGCTTCCGCTTGATGTTGAACGGCGCGACGAACCTGCCGTCCTTGTCCATCAGATAGATCAGCGCGGTGTGGTCCATGGTGTAGTCGCCGTCCGAGGTCGGGACTTTCTTCGCATAGACCCGGTAGCCCTTCTCGATCCTGTCGGTGGCTTCGCGCGTGCCGGACAATCCCTTCAGATGCGGATCGAAACTCGACAGGTACTCTTTCATCGATTCGGGCGTGTCGCGCTCCGGATCGACCGAGACGAAATAGGCGTTGAGGCGTTCGGCGTCCGGCCCCAGCGCCTGCAGCACCTGGGTGATTTCGAACAGAGCGGTCGGGCAGACGTCCGGGCAGCGGGTGAAGCCGAAGAAGATCAGCGTCGGCTTGCCCTTCAGGCTCTGCTCGGTGACGACCTGCCCGTTCTGGTCGGTGAGCTGGAACGGGCCGCCGATCGAGGCCGGCGCGGTGACCTTGGTCAGACCGCCGAGCAGCCACAGCACCACGACCAGGCCGACGACCAGACTGCCGGCGAACGCCGCGATGATGACGAGCGGACGGGTGGAAGAGGCTGGTGCGGCCATCGCGGTATCCTCGTCGAACGCCGGTCGACGAAGCGAACGTCCGCGGACCGGCAGGGGCACACGGCGCGCCGCCGCGTGTGCCGAAGCCATAGAGCGCTGCGTGACGACCGGCAAGCGCGCCCGCCGCGCGCAGGATCACGTGATGCGGAGCGGCGAGCTTGCCGTCAGCGCGAAGCTGAGGCCTGTGCGTCCATATAGCACGGGCGGTACATCGACATCAGTTGCTTGCCGCGCAGGAAGATCATCTGCCGCTTCAACCCGCCGCGTTTGGCGATCCAGCGGCGGATCTCCGCCGGATACATCGTGTACAGCATGTGCGTCGCTTCGGGATTGGTGATCGCGCGGCCGTTGGAACCGAGGTCCCAGGCCGCGTGGAAACCGAGATTGGCGCGCGAAGTGACGCAGATCTTGTCGTGCGGCACAGCGCCGAGCACGATGGTGCAGGCCGAGGCGCACAGACCGTCGATCACCACGGTCTCGCCGGAGGAGCGGAGGCTCTGATATCTGTCGACGTAGGTTCCGATTCGGCCGCCGCGATCGTCCGCGATCCGGACCACGGCGTGACCGGACGCCACACCGGCGAGAAGCAGCACAGCCGCAAGCAACCCCGTCAGCAATCTCATAGCCCCGCCCCAGTCAGCTTTCAGTCAGCTCAGTTCCACGTCTGCCTGCTTCGCCGTCTCGATCAGGTGCGCCCGATTCAAGACATCGTCAGCGTGATTTCGGATCGGGTGTTTGTCCAGATCGCGGGGCTGCCTCGAATTAAATTCAAATCGAGTGTTGCAGGCGGGATGCAGTGGTGCGGGTCGGGGTCCCAATCTGAAACAGCATCGGCCCAAAGCCGTTGACCGCGCCGCATCGCGCGCGGTTCAATCGGTTCCTCGACGAGGAACGCTCATGACGACAGATGCGGATGTGATTGTGATCGGCGCCGGGCTCGCCGGTCTGGTCGCCGCCACCGAGATCGCCGAGGCCGGACGCTCGGTGATCGTGATCGATCAGGAGGGCGAACAGAATTGCGGCGGTCAGGCGTTCTGGTCGTTCGGCGGGCTGTTCCTGGTCGATTCGCCGGAGCAGCGGCGGCTCGGAATTCGCGACAGCTACCAACTCGCGCTGCAGGACTGGCTCGGCGCAGCGGGCTTCGACCGCGACGAGGATCTGTGGCCGCGACGCTGGGCCGAAGCCTATCTGGCGTTCGCCGCCGGCGAGAAGCGCGACTGGCTGCGGGCGATGGGGCATCGCATCTTCCCGGTGGTCGGCTGGGCCGAGCGCGGCGGCTATGATGCGATGAGCCACGGCAATTCGGTGCCGCGCTTCCACGTCACCTGGGGCACCGGGCCCGGACTGATCGAGCCGTTCGTGCGCCGCGCCCGCGCCGCGCGGGATGCCGGCCGCCTCACCTTCAAGTTCCGCCATCGCGTCGATGGGTTGACGATGACGAACGGGGTGGTCGAGGGCGTCAGCGGCGCGCTGCTCGAGCCGACGCAGGCCGAGCGCGGCGCCAGCAGTTCGCGCATCGTGATCGGCGACTTCGCGCTGCGGGCACAGGCGGTGATCGTCGCCTCGGGCGGCATCGGCGGCAATCATGATCTGGTGCGACAGAACTGGCCGCAGCGGCTCGGCAGCCCGCCGCAACGGATGATCTCCGGCGTGCCCGAACATGTCGACGGCCGCATGCTCGGCATCACCGAAGCCGCCGGCGCGCGGCTGATCAACCGCGACCGGATGTGGCACTATGTCGAGGGCCTGCAGAATTTCGCCCCGATCTGGCCGCGCCACGGCATCCGGATTTTGCCCGGACCGTCGTCGATGTGGTTCGACGCCACCGGCAAACGGCTGCCGGCGCCGCTATTTCCCGGCTCCGACACGCTCGGCCAACTCCACGCCATCATGGCAACCGGCTACGATTATTCCTGGTTCGTGCTGACGCAGGCGATCATCAAGAAGGAGTTCGCGCTGTCGGGCTCGGAGCAGAATCCGGACCTCACCGGCAAGAGCTGGCTGATGACCGCGCGCCGCGCCACCAACAAGGGCGCACCGGCGCCGGTCGAAGCCTTCAAGAGCAAGGGGGCCGACTTCATCGTCCGCGACAACCTCGCCGATCTCGTCACCGCGATGAACGCGCTGTCCGGCGACAATCTGCTGACGCTCGACGCGCTGCGCACGCAGATCGAGGCGCGCGACCGGCAGATCGACAATGCCTTCGTCAAGGACGCGCAGGTGATGAACATCCACAATGCGCGGCGCTATATCGGCGACCGGCTGATCCGCATCGCGAAGCCGCACAAGATCCTCGATCCGGCTTACGGCCCGCTGATCGCGGTGCGGCTCAACATCCTCACCCGCAAGACGCTGGGCGGATTCGAGACCGATCTCGACGCCCGCGTGTTCGGCCAAGGCGGGGCGATCATTCCCGGGCTGTACGCGGTCGGCGAAGCCGCCGGCTTCGGCGGCGGCGGCATGCACGGCTATCGCTCGCTCGAAGGCACGTTCCTGGGCGGCTGCCTGTTCTCCGGCCGCAATGCCGGCCGCGCGGCGGCAGAGGCGGTGGCTTGACACCGCGTAGCGTGACGCAAAGCATAAATCCCAACTGTCCAGAGTGCATTCGCGTTCGGTCGATTATTCATTGGTATTACTACCAACCCTACACGCAGCGCGCGCACTTTAAGGCAAGATTAGCGAACGTCGCGCAACACTGATTCACAAAGCAATCATGGCAGTCATCGCCTCGCCGGTGAGGCGCCGCGTCTGCGTTCAAAATTGCCAGCAACACTTTCCTTGCCGCCGGACCGCCCTCGCTCACGAACGCGCGACGGCGAGTGCTGGTCGGCGGACAGCAATTGACTGAGGATACCCATGTCGCTCCGCCTTCGTCTCAGCCACAAGATCAATTCCATCGCCGCGGTCGGGATTGCCGGTGTTCTCGCCCTCGGCGGGCTGTTCATGCTGGGGAGCGCGTCGCAGGAAGCCGCGCGGCTGGAAGACGAACGCGCGCGGGCGCTCGGCGACAGCAATACATTGCTGCAAATCGCGATGCTCGAGCAGCGCCGCGCCGAGAAGAACTTCATGCTCCGCAAGGATGACGCCTACGTCGCCGCGCACCAGGAAGGCGGCAAATCGGCCCGTGCGACGGTCGCCGACATGATCCGTCAAACCGAAGCGGCGGGTCGGTCCGACCTCACCCGCAACCTCCGATCAATCGAGGCCGGCTACGCCGACTACGAGCGCCACTTCGCCCAACTCGCCGCCGCCCAGATCAAGCTCGGGCTGAAGGAGACCCTCGGGTTGGAAGGCGGCCTGCGCAAGTCGGTCCACGAGATCGAGGCCGCGCTCGGCAAGTTCGACGAACCGGCGCTGACGACCACGATGCTGATGATGCGACGGCACGAGAAGGACTTCATGCTCCGCCGCAATCCGAAATACGGCGACGACATCAAGAAGCGCGCCGCCGAATTCTCCGCCCGGCTGGCCGCGTCCGGTCTTCCCGCCGCGACCAAGGCCGACGTGGATCAGAAGCTCGCCGCCTATCAGCATGACTTCTTCGCCTGGATGGACGCCGCGCTGGTGCTGGCACGGGACGAACTGGCGCTGGTGAAGAGTTTCCGCGCGATCGAGCCGGTGATCCGGGACGTCGGTGCGACGATCCAGCAATCGACCGAGCAGGCCAAGGCGGCCGCCGCCGCGGCGCGGGAGGCGACCACGCTGCGCATGCAGATCGCGATCGCGGCGATCATCCTGGCCGTCAGCCTGCTCGGCCTCTTGATCGGCCGGTCGGTGGCGCGACCGCTGAAGGGCCTCACCGTCGGGCTGAAGGAACTCGGCGCCGGCAATTTCGACGTGGTGCTGCCCGGCCTCGACCGCCACGACGAGATCGGCGACATGGCGAAGGCGGTGGAATCGTTCAAGCTGAAGGCGCAGGAGAAAGCCCGCGCCGAGTCGGAGGCCAAGGCGGAGCAGGATCGCATCGCCGCCGAGCAGCGCAAGCACGACATGCACAGACTGGCCACGCAATTCGAGGAAGCGGTCGGCGAGATCGTCGAGACGGTGTCGTCGGCCTCGACGGAGCTCGAAGCCTCGGCGACGACGCTGACGACCACTGCGCAACACGCCCAACAGTTCACCACGCTGGTCGCGACGGCATCGGAGGAAGCCTCGACCAATGTTCAGTCGGTGGCCTCCGCCAGCGAAGAGATGGCGTCGTCGGTCAACGAGATCAGCCGACAGGTGCAGGAATCGGCGCGGATCGCCAGCGAGGCGGTGACGCAAGCGCAAGAGACCAACGACCGGGTCAGCCATCTGTCGGAAGCCGCGGCGCGAATCGGCGACGTGGTCGAACTGATCAACAGCATCGCCTCGCAGACCAACCTGCTGGCGCTCAACGCCACCATCGAGGCGGCGCGCGCCGGCGACGCCGGACGCGGCTTCGCCGTGGTGGCGAGCGAGGTCAAGCTGCTGGCCGAGCAGACCGCGAAGGCGACCGAGCAGATCAGCCAGCAGGTCGGCGGCATCCAGACCGCGACCGGGCAGTCGGTGGCATCGATCCGACAGATCGGCACCACGATCGCGCGGATGTCGGAGATCGCCGAGACGATCGCCGCCGC
Organism: Rhodopseudomonas palustris; assembly: GCF_034479375.1. Lineage (NCBI taxonomy): Bacteria > Pseudomonadati > Pseudomonadota > Alphaproteobacteria > Hyphomicrobiales > Nitrobacteraceae > Rhodopseudomonas > Rhodopseudomonas palustris. The sequence goes on from NZ_CP140155.1 coordinate 3,542,233, forward strand.
CGTCGAGGAACAGGGTGCCGCCACGCAGGAGATTTCGCGCAACGTCCAGCACGCCGCTGCCGGCACGCAGCAGGTCTCGGCCAACATCGTCGAGGTGCAGCGCGGCGCGAGCGAGACCGGCTCGGCGTCGACGCAGGTCCTGTCGGCCGCGCATTCGTTGTCGCACGACAGCACACGACTGAAGGACGAGGTCGGCCGCTTCCTGCGCACCGTCCGCGCCGCCTGATCGGAAAACACCACGTTAACGGCGCCGTGCTGATCGTGCTGCGCCGTTAACGCTGTTCATAAAGGTTGATATCGCTCGTTCGTTGACGGCGCGCGGCGATGCAATCGAAGATGGCGGCGGTTTCAACCCTGAAAGCGCAGGTCCCGCCATGTCACGCCTCAACGCCGCCTTGATCGCTTCCGCCGTCGTCGCCGGCGCCGTCGCGCTGCCGACCGCTGCTTCGGCCTGCTACGGCTGCTACACGCCGCCGCCCTGCCACACCTGCTATCAGCAGCAGGTGGCGCCGCCGCAATACCGCACCGTCGAAGAGACCGTGATGGTGGCGCCGGGCCGCGTCGTCGCGCATCGCACGCCGGCGCAGTACCGCACCGTGATGGTGCCGAAGACCGTGATGGTCGCGCCGGAAGGCGTCGAATACGAGCGCATTCCGCCGCAATACGCCACGCGCGAGCGGGTCGAGATGGTGGCGCCGGCGCAGGTCTACTACGCGCCGGTGCGCCCGCGCTGCGGCGGCTGCGGCTGGTAGGCAATCAACGACTCTATCCTCGTCCTTGCGGGCGGAGCGAAGCAATCCAGCCGCACGTCGCGGAGCTGGATTGCTTCGTCGCTTCGCTCCTCGCAAGGACGAAGATCACCCTCGCCGGTGCGGCAGCGTCCAGCCCTCGAGCTTGCGCAGGCCCGGCTCGCGGCGCTCCAGCCACCAGCCGTATTGCTTCGGCCAGTCGGCGAACACTTCGCCGTCGTCTTCGGTGAGTTCGAGCTGGGCGTGCAGCGTCCAGTTCGGATCGAACAGCGCCTCGCGGCCGATCGCGATCAGATCGGCGTGGCCCTGCTCGACGATCTTCTCCGCCTGATCCGGATGTAGAATCAACCCGACCGCGATAGTCGGAATGTCGGCCTCCTTGCGGATGGTTTCGGCGAACGGCACCTGGAAGCCGTAGCCGCGTGGAATCCGCGCCGCGGTGGCGGAGCCGAGCAACCCGCCCGACGAACAGTCGATGATGTCGGCGCCGCGCGCTTTGGCTTCCCGCGCGAACACCACCGAATCGGCGAGTTCGATGCCGCCCTCGACCCCGTCGACCGACGATACCCGCACCGCCAGCGGCAGCGTGTCGGGCCATGCCGCCCGCACCGTCTCGATCACCTGCAGCGGAAACCGCATCCGGCCGTCGCGGCTGCCGCCGTATTCGTCGGTCCGCATGTTGGACAGCGGCGACAGGAACGAGTGCAGCAGATAGCCGTGGGCGCAATGCACTTCGAGCATCTCGAAACCGGCATCGACTGCGCGCAGCGTCGCGGCGCGCCAGGCATCGAGCAACTCGCCGAGTTGATCCTCCGAGAGTTCCTGCGGCGTCAGCCAGCCCTCTTCCATCGGGAGCGGGCTCGGCGCGACGATCGGCCACGGCTGATCCCCGCGCGCACGATCTTCGGCGGTGAGCGCGGCGTTGCCGTACCACGGGCGCTGCATGCTGGCCTTGCGGCCGGCATGGGCGAGCTGGATCGCCGGCACCGCGCCGTTGTCGCGCAGGAACGCGGCGATCCGCTCCAGCGGCTTGACCTGGCCGTCGTGCCAAAGCCCGAGATCGCCGTGGGTGATGCGGCCGTTGGCGGTGACTGCGGTGGCTTCCACCATCACGATGCCGGCGCCGCCCTGAGCGAACTTGCCGAGATGGACGAGGTGCCAGTCGTTGGCGACGCCGTCGACCGCAGAGTACTGGCACATCGGCGAGATCAGGATGCGGTTCTTGGCGGTGATGCCACGCAGGGTAAGCGGGCGGAACAGCGGCGGCTGCGACATCGGGCTCTCCACAGCTCTCTACTTCGGATTCGTTGGCATCAGGGTCTGCCCTGTGGCGGGAGCAGCGTCAATCCGGGCGCGCCGACGCGGCCGGCGCGGCCCGTCCGGCGGAATTCAGCGGTCGCGGCCAGCCTCGGTCAATTGCTTGCTGCGATTGTGAAATCCGGCACATTTGGACTATCGTCGAAAGATGACGCTGATCAGCCGACAATGCACTCGCCGCCTCGCCGCGATCGTCGCCGCGCTTGCGCTCCTGACCGGATTGCTGCCGGTCGACCGCGCCGGCGCCGAGGGACTGTATCCCGCGCGCCCCGTCCGCATCGTGGTGCCGTTCGCCGCGGGCGGGGTCGCCGATATCACCGCGCGTCTGGTGGCCGACCGGCTCGGCGCCAAGCTCGGCAGCCGCTTCTACATCGAGAACCAGCCCGGCGCCGGCGGCATCACCGCGGCGCGCACCGTGATGTCGGCGCAGCCCGACGGCTACACGCTGGCGCTGCTGTCCAACGGCACGGCGATCAGCGCCTCGCTGTTCAAGAAGCTGCCGTTCGACCCGGTCAAGGATTTCGCGCCGGTCTCGACGCTGGGGTTCTTCGACTTCCTGTTCGTGGTTCGCGCCGATGCGCCGTTCAAGACGATGGAAGACTTCATCAAGGCGGGCAAGCAGAGCCCCGGCCGGTTCAATGTCGGCACCATCATTCTCGGCAGTACGCAGAATCTCGCGGCCGGCATGTTCAGGACCGCGGCGGGGATCGACTTCGTCGTGATCCCGCATCGCGGCACGCCGGAAGTGCTGGTGTCGCTGCTGCAGGGCAATCTCGACATGGCGATCGACAGCTATTCGGCGCTGAAGGGCAGCCTCGACGACGGCAAGATCCGTGCGCTGGCGGCCTCGGGGCCGCTGCGCTCAAAGATCACGCCGAACGTGCCGACGCTGCGCGAAAACGGACTGGAGGTGAGCATCGAATCCTGGAACGCGCTGTTCGCGCCGGCCTCGACGCCGCCGGCGGTGATCAGCACGCTGAACCGCGCGCTGCAGGAGGTTCTCGCCGACCCGGCGCTGAAGAAACAACTGCTCGACCTCGGCGTCGACGCGCGCGGCTCGACGCCGGATCAACTCGCCACGCGACTGCGCACCGACATCGAGAAATGGAAGGCCGTGATCGACGCCTCCGGGATCGAGAAACAATAGCCGCCCCTCCGGGCGAGGCGCTTCAATGAATCTCAAGCAGCTCGAATATTTCATGCGCGTGGCCGAGCTCGGCTCGTTCAGCAAGGCGGCGATGATGCTCGACATCGCGCAGCCGGCGCTGAGCCGGCAGGTCCGCGGGCTGGAGACCGAGCTCAACCAGCAGCTATTCCTGCGCAACGGCCGCGGCGTGGCGTTGACCGAAGCAGGACGGCGGCTGTTCGACCACAGCGTCGGCATCATGCAGATGGTGGCGCATGCGCGCGAGGATCTCGGCGCCAGCCGCGACGCGCCGGTCGGCCGCGTCACCATCGGGCTGCCGCCCTCGATCGGCCGCCAGCTCACGCTGCCTTTGATCGATCGCTTCAAGCGCGAATTGCCGGCGGCGCGGCTGGCGATCGTCGAAGGGCTGTCGTCGCATATCGTCGAATGGGTCACCACCGGCCGCGCCGATGTCGGGCTGGTGTACAATCCGGAAGCGCAATCCGGCATCGACATCACGCCGCTGCTGCAGGAGCCGCTCGGCCTCGTCAGCCGCGCGCCGAAGGGCAAGCGCGGCCAGCCGGCGCCGCCGCTGCCGTTCAAGGAACTATCGACCTATCCGCTGATCGTGCCCGAGCGTGTCCATGCGATGCGCAGGCTGCTGGAGACCCAGGCGGCGCTCGCCGGCGTCAAACTCGACATTGCCTGGGAGGTCTCCAGCGTGCCGTCGATCATCGAGCTGGTCTGCGCCGGCTACGGCCATGCGGTGCTGACCGCGAGCGGCGTCGCCGCCTCGCCGCGCGCCGCCGAGCTGAGTATGCGCAGGCTGGTGGAGCCGGCGGCGACCAGCGCGCTGTGCCTCGCAGTGTCCGCGACGAGACGGCCGACGCCGCTGGCGCAATATACCATGCGGCTGTTGACCGAGCTCGCGCGCGGCCTGCCGACCTGAACCCGCCGCAAGCCGCCCGTGCTGGGGCGGCATGGCGATGTGCTTTCGCCATGCCTTAACCCGATAGCTGTTATTGACACGTCGCGGTGGCGTCGTTCGCCCGCCATCGCCACAATGGTCACAACAATCCGGGAAGGAAGCGAATGCAAACGGCCATCCCCTGCCTGTTCATGCGCGGCGGGACCTCACGCGGCCCGTTCTTCAACGCAGCCGATCTGCCCGACGACATCGCCACCCGCGACAAGGTGCTGCTGGCGGTGATGGGATCGCCCGACCGCCGCCAGATCGACGGACTCGGCGGCGCGCATCCTTTGACCAGCAAGGTCGGCATCGTCTCGAAAGGCTCCAAGCCGGGCGTCGATCTCGACTTCCTGTTCGCGCAATTGCAGCCCGACAAGGACAGTGTCGACACCACGCCGAACTGCGGCAACATGCTCGCCGCGGTAGTGCCGTTCGCGCTCGAAACCGGACTGGTGCAGCCGCAGGGCGACGCCACGACCCTGCGGGTGCTGACGCTCAACACCGACATGCAATGCGACATCACGGTGCAGACGCCGGCCGGTCACGTCAGCTATGACGGCGACGCGCGGATCGACGGCGCGCCGGGCACTTCGGCGCCGATCAAGATCAACTTCCTCGACACCGCGGGCTCTGTGGCGCCATCGCTGCTGCCGACCGGCCAGGTCCGCGACGTCATCGACGGCGTCGAGGTGACCTGCATCGACAACGGCATGCCGCTGGTGATGTTCAAGGCCGAGGCCGTCGGCCGAACCGGCTATGAGGGCGTGGCGCAGCTCAACGCCGACACCGACCTCAAGGCGCGGCTGGAGCGACTGCGGATCGCCTGCGGCCACGCGATGCAGCTCGGCGACGTCACGTCGAAGAACTATCCGAAGATGACGCTGATCGCCGCGCCGCGCGCCGGCGGCAGCATCACCACCCGCAGCTTCATCCCGCATGTCTGCCACGACGCCATCGGCGTGCTCGCCGCCGTCACCGTCGCCACCGCCTGCGTGCTCGACGGCTCGGTGACGCAGGGCATCGCGCAGGTGCCGGACGGCGCCGTCAAGCAGATCTCGGTCGAGCATCCGACCGGCGAGTTCTCGGTCGAGATCGAAGTCGATCCGGCCGATCCGCAGACCGTCACCCGCGCCGCCTTGCTACGCACCGCGCGGCTGTTGATGCGCGGCGACGTGATGGTGCCCGGCTCGGTGTGGGACGGAAAGCAGACCAGCGACGCGGCGGCGCGGCGGGCGGGATGAGACGTCGAATGCAGAGAAGAAATAACATCGAAGCCCGCGCTGTTCGTGCGAGCGACGCCACAAGCCACGGACGTCATACGCGGGCTTGACCCGCGTATCCATCATCTCGAGAGGATGGATTGCCGGGTCAAGCCCGGCAATGACGGCCACAGACTATTCGAGGACACCCGATGATCATCGACATTCACGGCCACTACACCACCGCGCCGAAGGCGCTGGAGGACTGGCGCAACCGCCAGATCGCGGGCATCAAGGACCCGTCGGCGATGCCGAAAGTGTCCGAGCTGAAGATCAGCGACGACGAACTGCGCGCCTCGATCATCGACAACCAGCTCAAGAAGATGCAGGAGCGCGGCAGCGATCTCACGGTGTTCAGCCCGCGCGCCTCGTTCATGGCGCACCACATCGGCGACTTCAACGTGTCGTCGACCTGGGCTTCGATCTGCAACGAACTGTGCCACCGCGTCGCGCAACTGTTCCCGGACAATTTCATCGGGGCTGCGATGCTGCCGCAGTCGCCGGGCGTCGATCCGAAGACCTGCATCCCCGAACTGGAAAAGTGCGTCAAAGAGTACGGCTTCGTCGCCATCAATCTCAATCCCGATCCGTCCGGCGGACACTGGACCTCGCCGCCGCTCAGCGACCGGCAGTGGTACCCGATCTACGAGAAGATGGTCGAGCTGGAGATACCGGCGATGATCCACGTCTCGACCAGCTGCAACGCCTGCTTCCACACCACCGGCGCGCATTATCTCAACGCCGACACCACCGCCTTCATGCAGTGCCTGACCTCGGACCTGTTCAAGGATTTCCCGACGCTGAAATTCGTCATCCCGCATGGCGGCGGCGCGGTGCCGTATCACTGGGGCCGCTTCCGTGGCCTTGCGCAGGAACTGAAGAAGCCGCTGCTGAAGGATCATCTCCTCAACAACATCTTCTTCGACACCTGCGTGTATCACCAGCCCGGCATCGATCTCTTGACCAAGGTGATTCCGGTCGACAACGTGCTGTTCGCCTCGGAGATGATCGGCGCGGTGCGCGGCATCGATCCGGAGACCGGCTTCTACTACGACGACACCAAGCGCTACATCGAGGCGTCGACGATCCTGACGCCGGCCGAGAAGCTGCAGATTTACGAGGGCAATGCGCGGCGGGTGTATCCCCGGATGGATGCGGCGCTGAAAGCGAAGGGCCAATAACATGACCGTGCGGATGAACGATCTCGGCATCGTCAAGCGCAACATCACCCGCGCCGACAAGGCGGCGGTGGAGCAACTGTCGCGCTTCGGCGTCGCCACCGTGCACGAGGCGATGGGCCGCGTCGGCCTGATGCAGCCCTATATGCGGCCGATCTATCCCGGCGCCCACATCTGCGGCACCGCCGTCACCGTGCTGCTGCAGCCTGGCGACAACTGGATGATGCATGTCGCGGCCGAGCAGCTTCAGCCCGGCGACATCGTCGTGGCGGCCTGCACCGCCGACAACACCGACGGCTTCTTCGGCGATCTGCTGGCGACGAGCTTCCGCGCACGCGGCGCGCTCGGCCTGATCATCGACGCCGGCGTGCGCGACGTCCGCGATCTGACGCAGATGCAGTTCCCGGTGTTCTCCAAGGCGATCCACGCCAAGGGCACGGTGAAGGCGACGCTCGGCTCGGTCAACATTCCGGTGGTGTGCGCCGGAGCCTATGTGGTGCCCGGCGACGTGGTGATCGCCGATGACGACGGCGTCGTCGTCGTGCCGGCCGCAGTCGCGCAGCAGGTCGCCGATGCGGCGGCGGCACGCGAGGCCAACGAGGCCGACAAGCGCGCCAAGCTCGCGAGCGGCGTGCTCGGCCTCGACATGTACAAGATGCGCGAGCCGCTGGAAAAAGCCGGACTGAAGTATATCGACTGATGAGCAGCGATCCCAAACAGGCGCGCATCGGACTGGTCGGCTATGGCGAGGTTGGCAAAATCCTCGCCGAGGATCTGCGCGCGCAGGGCGTCGAGGTTACGGCCTATGACGTCAAGCTCGGCGACGACCGCGCGCCGCCGCTGCGCGACCACGCCGCCGCGCATGGCGTGACGCTGGCGGCCTCACATGCCGATCTCGCCGGGCGCTGTGACCTGATCATTTCGGCGGTGACGGCGAGCCAGACCGTGGCGGTGGCCGAAGCCTGTGCGGGCGCGCTCAACCAGGGCTCGTGGTTTCTCGATTTCAACTCGGCCTCGCCCGGCGCCAAGCAGCGCGCCGCCGCGCTGATCGAGAGCGCTCATGGCCGCTACGTCGAAGGCGCGGTGATGACCTCGGTGCCGCCCTATCGGATCAAGGTGCCGCTGCTGCTCGGCGGACCGCACGCCGCCGAACTCGCGCCGCTGATCAATGCGCTCGGCTTCGACGCCAAGCCGGCGAGCGACACGCTCGGCGTCGCGTCGGCGACCAAGATGTGCCGCAGCATCATGATCAAGGGGCTGGAGGCGATGGTGATCGAGAGCTTCACCACCGCCCGCGCCTACGGCGTCGAAGATTCGGTGATCGCCTCGCTGCAGGAGACGTTTCCGTCGATCGATTGGGAGAAGCAGGGCGCTTACTTCTTTCAGCGCGTGATCGAACACGGCCGCCGCCGCGCCGAGGAAGTGCGCGAAGTCGCCGAGACCGTGCGCGACGCCGGGCTGACGCCGTGGTCGGCGCAAGGCACCGCCGAGCGGCAGGCGTGGGTAGCGGATCTCGCGGATGTGGGACTGTTCGGCGAGCGCGGCAGCAAGGAGTTTGCGCGGAGCCCGGACTGGCGCGTCGAGGCGGATCGGATTCTGGCGAAGGTGAAGGACGAGACGAAGACCTAGCGTCGACGAGATTTGACCGCAGCGCTGGTTAGCTCCCCTCCCCCTTGCGGGGAGGGTCGGCCGAGCGAAGCGGAGGCCGGGGCGGGGGTGCCGTGAGCACTGCGCCCGTGGCACCCCCACCCCCGACCCCTCCCCGCAAGGGGGAGGGGAGAAGAAGCCCGGAGCGAACCACGCGCTGACTTCAGACAGCGCCTACTTAAAATGAGTGACGGTATGACCTTCGAAAAGACCCCCGGCTGGCTGGACTGGTACCAAGGCCCGTCGAAGCCGCGCTTCAAAGTCCCGGCGGGCGCCGTCGATGCGCATTGCCATGTGTTCGGGCCGGGCGATGAATTCCCGTTCGCGCCGGAGCGCAAATACACGCCGTGCGATGCCTCCAAGCAGCAGCTCACCGCGCTGCGCGACCATCTCGGCTTTGGCCGCAATGTCGTGGTGCAGGCGACCTGCCACGGCGCCGACAATCGCGCGATGATCGATGCGCTGGTGCATTCGAACGGCAAGGCGCGCGGCGTCGCCACGGTGCGGCGCAGCGTCACCGACGCCGAGCTGCAGGCGATGCACGATTCCGGCGTGCGCGGGGTGCGCTTCAACTTCGTCAAGCGGCTGGTCGACTTCACCCCGAAGGACGAGTTGGTCGAGATCGCCGAGCGCATCAAGGCGCTCGGCTGGCACGTGGTGATCTATTTCGAAGCGGTCGACCTGCCCGAGCTGTGGGACTTCTTCACCGCGCTGCCGACCACCGTGGTGGTCGACCATATGGGCCGGCCGGACGTCACCAAGCCGCTGGACGGTCCGGAATTCGAGCTGTTCGTCAAATTCATGCGCGAGCACGACAACGTCTGGTCGAAGGTGAGCTGCCCGGAGCGGCTGTCGGTGAGCGGCCCGCCGGCGCTCGGCGGCGAGCAGAATGCGTACCGCGACGTGGTGCCGTTCGCCCGCCGCATCGTCGAGACCTTCCCGGACCGCGTGCTGTGGGGAACCGACTGGCCGCACCCGAACCTGAAGGACCACATGCCCGACGACGGCCTCTTGGTCGATTTCATCCCGCACATCGCGACCACGCCGGAACTTCAGCGCAAACTACTGGTCGATAACCCGATGCGGCTATATTGGCCGGAGGAGAAGTAACTCACCGTCATGCCCGGGCTTGTCCCGGGCATCCACGAAGGCAGACGATCCGCAGCAAAGACGTGGATGGCCGGGACAAGCCCGGCCATGACGGGAATAATAACACGAAAGACAGAGGAGAAACCGCCATGTCCCTCGACAAACCCTATACCGACGTGCCCGGCACGACGATCTTCGACGCCGACATGTCGCGGCTCGGCTATCACCTCAACCAGTTCTGCATGTCGCTGATGAAGGCGGACAACCGCGCCCGCTTCAAGGCCGACGAGCGGGCTTATCTCGACGAGTGGCCGATGACCGAGGAACAGAAGCAGGCGGTGCTCGATCGCGACCTCAACCGCTGCATCGCGCTCGGCGGCAACATCTACTTCCTCGCCAAGATCGGCGCCACCGACGGCAAGAGCTTCCAGCAGATGGCGGGCTCGATGACCGGCATGACCGAAGAGGAATATCGCAACATGATGATCAATGGCGGCCGTTCCGCCGAGGGCAACCGCTATATCGGGGAGAAGAAGTGATGGCTCGTATCACCGCCAGCGTCTACACCTCGCACGTGCCGGCGATCGGCGCCGCGATCGACACCAAGAAGACCGGCGAGGACTATTGGAAGCCGGTGTTCAAGGGCTACGAGTTCTCCAAAGAATGGCTGAAGAACGAGAAGCCGGACGTGATCTTCCTGGTGTTCAACGATCATGCCACCGCTTTCAGCCTCGACTTCATCCCGACCTTCGCGATCGGCACCGCGGCCGAATACACGCCGGCCGACGAAGGCTGGGGGCCGCGCCCGGTGCCGAAGGTGATCGGCCATCCCAGGCTCGCCGGGCATATCGCGCAGTCGGTGATCCAGGACGATTTCGATCTCACCATCGTCAACAAGATGGACGTCGACCACGGCCTCACCGTGCCGCTCAGCCTGATGTGCGGCGAGCCGCAGGCCTGGCCCTGCCCGGTGATCCCGTTCGCCGTCAACGTCGTGCAATATCCGGTGCCGTCCGGCCGGCGCTGCTACATGCTCGGTCAGGCGATCGGCCGCGCCATCCGCTCCTACGACGAGGATCTCAACGTGCAGATCTGGGGCACCGGCGGCATGAGCCACCAGTTGCAGGGCCCGCGCGCGGGCCTGATCAACCGCGAATGGGACAACGCCTTCCTGGACCAGCTCATCAATGATCCTGACGCGCTGTCGAAGAAGCCGCATATCGACTACGTCCGCGAGGCGGGCTCGGAGGGCATCGAGCTGGTGATGTGGCTGATCGCGCGCGGCGCGATGAGCGACGTCGCCGGCGGTCCGAAGCCCAAGGTCGCCCATCGTTTCTATCACGTCCCGGCCAGCAACACCGCGGTCGGTCATCTGATTCTGGAGAACGCCTGATATGGCCAAAGCGATCAAGGTCGCGCTCGCGGGTGCGGGCGCGTTCGGCATCAAACATCTCGACGGCATCAAGAACATCGACGGCGTCGAGGTGGTGTCGCTGGTCGGACGACGGCTCGAGCCGACCAAGGAGGTCGCCGACAAATACGGCATCGCGCACGTTTCGACAGACCTCGCCGACGCGCTGGCGATCAAGGAGGTCGATGCGGTCATTCTCTGCACGCCGACCCAGATGCATGCCGAACAAGGCATCGCCTGCATGAAGGCCGGCAAGCACGTGCAGATCGAGATTCCGCTGGCGGATTCGCTGGCCGACGCGCAGGCGGTGGTCGACCTGCAGAAGTCGAGCGGACTGGTGGCGATGTGCGGCCACACTCGCCGCTTCAACCCGAGCCATCAATACGTCCACAACAAGATCAAGGCCGGCGAGCTGAACATCCAGCAGATGGACGTGCAGACCTACTTCTTCCGCCGCACCAACATGAACGCGCTCGGCCAGCCGCGCAGCTGGACCGACCATCTGCTTTGGCACCACGCCGCCCACACCGTCGATTTGTTCGCCTATCAGGCGGGCTCGCCGATCGTGAAGGCCAACGCGATGCAGGGCCCGATCAACCCGTCGCTCGGCATCGCCATGGACATGTCGATCCAGCTCAAGGCGGAAAACGGCGCGATCTGCACGCTGTCGCTGTCGTTCAACAATGACGGCCCGCTCGGCACCTTCTTCCGCTACATCGGCGACACCGGCACCTACATCGCCCGCTACGACGATCTGGTGAACGGCAAGGAGGAGAAGATCGACGTCTCCAAGGTCGACGTCTCGATGAACGGCATCGAGCTGCAGGACCGCGAATTCTTCGCCGCGATCCGCGAAGGCCGCGAGCCGAACGCCAGCGTCGCCCAGGTGCTGCCGTGCTACCAGGTGCTGCACGACCTCGACCGGCAGCTCGCGCAGGGCTGAGCCGCTCGTCATTGAACGATCGTCATGCCCGGCCGCCGGGCATGACGGCTCAGTATCTCGGAACTGCCCGACGGCTGTGACGATGATCACCAACGGCCGGAACCTTGTGTTTCGTTCGAGGAACCTTACGTATCAGACGCGGGTTGTCCCGCGCCGGCCGATACAAGTCCGGCCGCCTGTCGGAGGTTCCGAGATGTTGAAGCAGAGAGTTTTGCGACGCGCCGGCGTCCGAGCCGTCGTGATCGCGATGGTCGCGGCGCTGGCGCTGCCCGCCTTCGAGCCGACCGCGGCCGTCGCGGCGCCGAAGCCCGCGGGCGTCACCACCCAGCATGAGATGACCGATGTCAGCGCCGCCAGGAAGCGCCGCCACGTCCGGCGCGGCGGCGGCAACAATGCCGCGGCGGCCGCGGCCTTCGTCGGGATCATCGGCACCATCGGCGCGATCGCCGCCAGTCAGGCCCGCCGCGATTACTACGAGAGCCATTATTACGGCCCGCGCCCCTATGGCTATTACGGCGGTCCGGGCTATATCGGCGGCCACCCGGGCTACGGCTACGGGAACGGCTATTATTACGGCTATTGACCGGTCGTGATCCTCCATGTCGAGGCAGCGCCAGCGGCGCGGCCATTTGCCTCTGCACTGGGAGGCCGGTTTTACGCAACCGACATCGATTGGCGTTAGGCTGGCTAAATGGCTGATTCGGTTGAGCGGCTCTATCAGGCGGTGCTCGCGGCCCGGGATCTCGATCCCGCGACGTCGCGCACCGCGCGGCTGTTCCGCGGCGGCTCCGGCAAAATGGCCAAGAAGCTCGCGGAAGAAGCGATCGAGGTCGTCATTGACGCCATCAATGGCGACCGGGAGGCGGTGATCCGCGAAAGTGCCGATCTCATCTATAATCTCACCGTGCTGTGGGCCTCCGCCGGGGTTCGCCCGGACGACGTCTGGGCGGAGATGAGCCGGCGCGAAGCCCTGTTCGGGATCGCCGAGAAGCTTCCCAAATCCGCACTGAAACTCCCCGAACCGGTGGCGCCGCACCCGGCACGGCGGCCTTTCACCCCGCTCGAAGCCAGCGCGGCACGCAAGCGGCGCTGATTGTCGTTCGGGCGCCGGGCGCCGTCATAACTGCGGAATGGACAAATCCGTCCCGGGATGGTTGATCGCGGCCATGCTGAGACGAATCTACGACTGGTGCATCGACGCCGCCCACAAGCCCTACGCCCTCTGGATCCTGGCGATGGTGTCTTTCGCGGAGAGTTCGTTCTTCCCGATCCCGCCGGATGTGATGCTGATTCCGATGTCGCTGGCGCGGCCGGAGCGGGCGTGGTTCTACGCGGCGCTGTGCACCGTCACCTCGGTCCTCGGCGGCGTGGTCGGCTACGCCATCGGCGCGCTGCTCTACGACTCGGTCGGCCACTGGCTGATCCAGCTCTACGGCTATGCCGACAAGGTCGAGACCTTTCGCGCCGGCTATGCCGAATGGGGCGCCTGGATCATCCTGCTGAAGGGCCTCACCCCGATCCCCTACAAGCTCGTCACCATCACTTCGGGCTTCGCCGGTTACGACATCTGGCTGTTCATCCTGTTCTCGATCATCGCCCGCGGCGGCCGCTTCTTCGTGGTCGCGATCGTGCTCAATCGCTATGGCGTTGTGATCCGGGAGCAGATCGAGAAGCGGCTGACAATGTGGGTGACGATCGGAGCCGTCGTGCTGGTGCTCGGCTTCGTCGTCGCGATCAAGCTGGTCTAGCCGGGCAGGATGTGAAGCGACTTCTCCCTGTCGACACAACGGCGTAGGCTCACGCCATGCCTGCTTCGATCCGACCGCTGTTCCGGCGACGAGCGTCGCGTCTGGTCGCCTTGGCGATCACGGCGCTCGCCGCGACCGGGCCGGCCGGCGCGCAGCAGCCGCGGCCTCCCGAAGCGCCCGCGCCGCGCGAGAATCCCGGCCTCGTCAATGAAATCGGCAAGCTGCTGAAGGACCCGTCGCTGCTGCTGCCGGATTTCGCGAAGCCGGACAGCGGCAAGACCGACACGCCGGTCCCCGACGCGCCGCCGGCGCCGCAGCCGACTGCCGATCCGCCGCCGGTGTCTCCGCCGCAGCGGCAACCCGCCGTCCCGGCCACGCCCGCACCATCGCCGCCCGCCTCGCCGCCCGCCTCGCCGACGATCCCGGCGATGATCAACGGCCGCCAGGTCTGCCCGGCCTCGGCCAACGGCGCGCCCGATTGCGCCGCGGGCGCCGCCATCCTGTGCCGGAGCAAGGGCTATCAGGACGGCCGCAGCCTCGCGGTCGACGCCACCGAGAAATGCTCGGCCAAGCTGCTGATCCCCGGCCGCGCCCGCCAGCCCGGCGACTGCCGCACCGAAAATTTCGTCACACGGGCGTGGTGCCAGTAACGCAGCGGGATTTTCGCGCGCTTGCGTCGAAACGCTGCATTTTTCCGCATCGATGCCTTGCGGGCCGGTTCCTCAATTGCTTTTGTGTCGCCGCGGTTTGCACCGCCAAACACAACAAAAGGAGACACCCGGAATGTCCATGCCTGCATTGTTCAAGGGCCGCCTGTCGATCCCGGTGATCGGCTCGCCGCTGTTCATCATTTCGACGCCCGATCTGGTGATCGCGCAATGCAAGGCCGGCGTGGTCGGCTCGTTTCCCTCGCTGAATGCGCGGCCCGCGGCGCTGCTCGACGAGTGGCTGCATCGCATCAAGGAAGAGCTCGCCGCCCACGACAAGGCGCATCCGGAGCGCCCGTCGGCGCCGTTCGCCGTCAACCAGATCGTGCACAAATCCAACAACCGGCTCGATGCCGATCTGGCGCTGTGCGAGAAGCACAAGGTGCCGATGCTGATCACTTCGCTCGGCGCCCGCGAGGAGCTGAACCAGGCCGCGCATAATTGGGGCGGCATCGTCTTCCACGACGTCATCAACCAGCGCTTCGCCCACAAGGCGGTGGAGAAGGGCGCCGACGGCCTGATCCTGGTCGCGGCCGGCGCCGGCGGCCATGCCGGCATGCAGTCTCCGTTCGCTTTCGTCACCGAGACGCGGAGCTGGTACGACGGCCCGGTCGCGCTGTCGGGGGCGATCGGCAACGGCCGCGCGATCCGCGCCGCCCGCGTGCTCGGCGCCGACTTCGCCTATATCGGCTCGGCCTTCATCGCCACCCAGGAAGCCAACGCGGTGCCGCGCTACAAGGAGATGATCACCACCTCCGGCGCCGACGACATCGTCTACTCCAACCTGTTCACCGGCGTGCACGGCAACTATCTGAAGCCGTCGATCGTCGCCGCCGGGATGGACCCGGACAATCTCGAACAGTCCGATCCGACCAAGATGAACTTCGGCACCGACGAATCCGGCGAGCGCGCCAAGCCGAAGGCCTGGAAGGAAATCTGGGGCGCCGGTCAGGGCATCGGCAGCATCACCGGGATCGTGCCGGTCGCCGAAATGGTCGCGCGCTTCAAGCAGGAATACGACGAAGCGAACGATCCGCCGCTGGCGTAGTCGCGCCTCTCACCGAAGTCGCGGAGCCTCTTCCCTTCTCCCCTTGTGGGAGAAGGTGGCGCGGACCTCGTCCGCACCGGATGAGGGGTCGCGTAGCGTGGCTTGCCCTCACCCGCCCGCGCCTCGCGCGGGCACCCTCTCCCACAAGGGGAGAGGGTCGACCAATGCCGGTGACGATCGGACTTTGAAACCAATGGACGCCATCTATCGCATCGACGGCAACGACATCGCGACCAGCGGCAACGCCGCCGGGCCCTGGGATCCGTCGATGCAGCACGGCTCGCCGCCGTCGGCGCTGGTCGCGCATCTCGCCGAACAGATGCCGACGCCGGTGCCGATGCAGGTGGTGCGCGTCACGGTCGATCTGCTGCGCCCGGTGCCGGTCGGACCCCTGAGCTTCGAGACCGAGGTGCTGCGCGAGGGCCGCAAGATCCAGCTCTGCGCGGTGCGGCTGCTTTCCAAGGGCGTCGTGGTGGTGAACGCCAGCGTGCTCAAGATCCGCAACGCGCCGCCGGAGCTGCCGGACGACATCGAGCATCCGGCGCTCGACGTGCCGCTGCCCGACGACTGCCCGACGCTCGACGTCGGCTTCACCCGCAATCCGTTCGTCGGCGGCATGTCGCTGCGCAAGGTGCGCGGCGGCTTCGGCGCGATCGGCCCGGGCGCGACCTGGTATCGCGCCGACCGGCCGCTGATCGAGGGCCGGCCGACCTCGCCGCTGATGCGCGCGGTGATCGCCTCCGACTTCAGCAACGCCACCTCGTCGTTGCTGGACTTCAAGCACTGGATCTTCATCAACGCCGATCTCAACGTGTTTCTGGCGCGGCAGCCGGTCGGCGACTGGGTCCTGCTGAACTCGGAGATGTGGCTCGGCCCGGACGGCGCCGGCATCGCGTCGTCGCGGCTCGCCGACGTCACGGGTTACTTCGGCCGCGCGATCCAGAACCTGGTGATCGAGCCGCGCTGAGTAGTTCTACGAAGTCCGCGACCGCAGGCTTAAACCTCGCGTTAACCATCTCCGGACCAACATTGGGCCGCCGTGACGCGGGCGCCTCGACGCTTCGATGCTGCCGCGCCGGCGCCTCGGCATCGAAGTGGACGCTGGCATGTTGTACTCCGAAAAGACTCCCGCTTCTCTCGACGAGATCAGGGCCCGCGTGGCGCGCGCGCTGCACCGTCATCCGCTGTGCCGCGACGTGCGGTTCGAAATCGTCTCGACGCCGCGCACCCGCAAGGGCGGCAACTGGACGATCAGCATCCAGGCGGTCGCGCCCGACGCATTGTGGGAAGCGTCCGAGATCGTCTCCGATATCCAGGAAGCCTACGAACTCGCCGTCGTCGCCGAAAGCCGGGCGGCCTGACGACACGGCGGAACCGCAGCGTTCCAATGCCACGCGCCCGGCGCGGGCCGGCTCGACACCTGTATTCGGTGCCGGGCCATATTTCCTCTGCATTTATGCGCGACACGGACAGGCGTTCGTCACCGCGACGGAGACCAGCTTGACGAAAGCAGCGACCCTTCTGGCTCTGGTGTGCCTCCTGATCGCAGGCGCCTCGGCCGCCACCATCCTGGCGCGCGCCAGCGTGCCGGCCGCTGGAGTTCCGATCGCAAGCGCCGCGATGGCCGGGCCCGGAACCGGCGCGATCGCGATCCCGGTGAGCAACCGGGCGAACAAATCCGACAAACTGGCGTCTGCGGCCACCGCGTCCGAACTGTCGCTGCCCGCGCTGCTGTCGTCCGAGCCGTTGGCGCCCGATCCGTTGGCGCCCGATCCGTCGGTGTCCGACCCCTCGGCCGAGGACGCCGCCGCGCCGAGCGTCGCAGGACAACAGAAGCCGATGCAACTGGCCTATGCCGCCGACGACGTCGGCGACCTTGCGGTCGGCGCGCTGCCCGATCCGGCCGACCATGCGGCCGGCGCGACGCCTGCCACCAAGCTGCCGCCAGTGATCGCCACCGCGCCGGCGCAGAAGCCGAAGCCGGCCGCCAAACCCAAGCCGCCGGCGCTGCTCAGCGACGCGTCGATCTCCCAGCTCCGCGGCCGGCTCAATTTGTCGTCGTCGCAGGAATATTACTGGCCGTCGGTCGAGCAGGCGCTGCGCGCGATCGGCCGCAAGCTGCACGCCACCCGCACTGTCGCCGACAGCGGCCCGCCGCCGATCGATCCCGACAGCGCCGAAGTCCAGCAACTGAAATACGCCGCGATGCCGCTGCTGTTCCAGTTGCGCGAAGACCAGAAGCAGGAAGTCCGCAAACTCGCCCGCGCCATGGGCCTCGAGCAGGTCGCGCAGGCGATCTGAGCTGAACTCGGCGACCGTTGCTCGAAAGAGAGTCGCGTTCCCTCTTGCGGCGTCATTGCCGGGCTCGACCCTACGAGATTCACACATCTGGCCTTAGCTTCCAGCCTGCGAGCATGGCTCTGAGGGATTGGAGGCCGTGGAGGATCACGATGGGGCCTGGCTTGCCGTAGTAGCCGGTCCATCCGCCAAGGCGGGCGCAGATCCAACTGGCGTAGGCGAGTGATCCTGGCGGATGCGGGTTTTTCTGTTTCGCGGTGCTGCCCTCCAGTGTTCGGCAGATGGTTTGGAGCGCCGGCTCATCGTCGGGGTCGAACGTGTCCTGCATCGGCCGGCCGGCTGCACCATCGCGTTCACGCACCATCTGCAGCACCTGGATCGCGGCGATCAGAGTCGCGGTGGTCAGGTTCTCGAACGGTCCGCCCTCGGCGATACGCACCGCTTCGATGTCGAAGCCCTTGGTCTTCATCAGGCGGAAGACTTGCTCGATGGTCCAGCGCTGGCGATAGAACCTGGTGATCAGCAGAGCTTGCGCCAGCGTCGTCACCTCGTGCGTCGTCAGCAGACGCCAATGCACCGGCGCCACCGAGGGCGGCGGATCGATCTCGCGCGCTTCCACCAAGGTCAGCGTCACGCTCTTGGGCAGATGCGCCGCTTCGGCCGGATGGTTGCGCTTGGGTCGCTTCAAGGTGATCTCGCGGGCACGAAGCGCCAGCGTCACCCGACGCGCCGACCGGCCCGGATTAGCCGGCAGATCGATGGTCTCGCGGCCAAGCTCGGCCACCTGAGCCATGCAGTCGTACAGCCTGCCGCCGCCTTCCAGAGCGCGATCATGATGGGCGCGGATCAACAGTTCGGTTTCTGCCGGCCGGCAGGCGAACTCATCGTAGATGTCGCCTTCGCGGTCGGCGATGACGGTCACGCAAGCTGCGCCCGCGGCGACCAGACCGGCCGCCGCCCTGGTCGCATCGAGCCAGCGTCGGCTTTCCTTGTCGGCGAACGGCCGTTTGGCACACAGCCGTTTGGTGCCGCCGACGCGGCTGAGAAACACCGCATCGACAAGCCCGAGCAATGCGCCATCGGCGGCATCGACGGCGATCGTCGGGTGCAGGTTCAAGCTGCACAGCTTGCCGTCATCGCGCAGCGTCGTGGTGTCCTGGATCGCCAGAATGTGGCGGCCCTCGACCAGCCCGGCGGTGCGCGCCCTGGCATGCGCCACCATCTCCTGTGGCGTCACTCGGGGATTACGCAGAAACCGGGTGAAGCGGATCTCGCCCGCACGATCTCCGCCGACCCGGCGCACGCTGATCCCCGCGCGACCGACGTCGACCAGCCGAGCCAGCAAGCAGGCCCCCCTTTTTCCAGGCGCCGGTCACCGAACCGTCCCAAACCAACGTCCATCTGCTCCTCCTCAGATCTCGACCACTATCGAGTCAGAGAAAGCTGCCGCCCGCAACAGCCAAAGCAGATGTGTGAATGTCGTAGGGCTCGACCCGGCGATCCATCCTCTTCGCATAAACTTCTCCATGGCGCGCTTCGCGCGCGATGGATGCGCGGGCCTTCGCCGCGCCGAAGCGGCTTCGGCCCCGCAGGCGGGTCAAGCCCGCGCATGACGAATGGGGACTCTCTCGTTCGTCATTCCGGGGCGCCGCGCAGCGGCGAACCCGGAATCTCGAGCCGTTCATCTTGCCTCCGCGCAACAACCTCTGGATTCCGGGTTCGCGCAGCTTCGCTGCGCGCCCCGGAATGACGAACGCGAGGTGGGCGCGCGACGCCGGGCTCATCACCATGAGGGCCGAGGTTGTGCCCGTCTCTATGGTTCGAGACGCATCGCTGCGCGATGCTCCTCACCATGAGGGGCTGAGTCCGTGCAACCTCATGGGTCGAGACGCCCCGGCTCGGCAGCGCCCTCACCCCAGATCGATCAGATATTGCAGCGCCGACCGGCTCGGCATGAAGAAGTAGCCGCCGCCTTTCACCGTGACGTAGCTGTGGATGCCGTGCAGGGTCAGCGGGCCGGCGGCGGTCGGGATGGTGAAGACGCGCTTCTCCGCCGGATCGTCGGGCGCCGACGAGATGATCGGGTCCGGCTCGTCGCTGAGGCCGTGGAACGACGGCGACGACACCCAGCTCTGCTGCACCAGTTCGAACTGGCGCTCGACGTCGGCGCAGACCGCGACGAACAGCAGGCCCTTTTCCGGCTTGCCGTCGCCCTGCCCGGTTTCGAACGAGCGGCCGCGACGCAGCAGCCGGTGTCGCGCGGTCAGTTGCTGCTGCGTCGGATCGTCGGGCTGCAGGCTGTCGCGCGGATTGGCGCGGCGGATATGCGCACCGAACGGACAATGCAGCCCCTGCGGATCGTCCTGGCCGTAGGCGAAGTCGTTGTCGCGGTCGTAGGGATCGCGCACGTCGCTGCGCGATTTGCCGCGGCGGGTGTTGAAGGTGGTCGAATTCGGCTTGTCGACCAGCGGCACGCCGTTGCGCCAGCGCCCCATCATCTTCGCCGCCACCCACTCGGCGCTCGGCGTCTCGCCGATCACCGCCGCGAGGTCGCGATATTTCGACAGCTCCTGCGCCTTGGCTTCGGTGAACGCCCTGAAGCCGTCGACGTCCTGCACGAACTGGCGGATCGCCAGAAAAGTCCCGTTGCGGCCGAAATCGCGCACCGGCTTCGCCGGCGTGTCGGAGCGGAAATTCGGAAACCGGCTGGGCAGCGCGTCCGGCAGGATCGGCAGATGATTGGCCGGATCGGAACGGCTCGCCACCGTGGCGCTCGGCGGGAAGTAGCCCTGATTGTTGCGATAGCCGAGGATGAATTCGCCGGGCTCGACGATGTCGCGGTCCGCTACGCCCTTGGCGAAACGCTGGGTGCCCTTGATCACCGGCTGCGAGATGCCGTCGACGAAACCGAAATGTTCGTAGAGGAGCGAGGTCGTGGGCTCGCCGTCGACGTCGACGGTCGGCGGGCTGGTCTCGACCACGTAGCGCAGCGCGTCGCGGCCGCCGAGCAATGCGGCGTGCTGGTCGAGCGCGGCGCGGCAGACCTCGGGCGAATGGCCGTAGACGAACAGCGCCGCGTCGGCCGCGGCGACGTCGTCGTTGCCGTCCAGCGCGGCATCGGCCCAGTCCCAGTGCTGCGGCCCCGACGGGCCGGTGTCGCGCAGGATGTTGGCGCGCTGCGACATGCCGATGTTGAACGCGGTCGGAAACGTCGTCAGCCCGTCATTGGCGTTACGCGCCGGCAGTCCGAGCCGCGCCAGACCCTGCGCCGAGAACGCCACGAAGGTCGCGACATTGTGCGGAGCGTCGCCGCCGGTGAACGGCCTATCGCCGAAGGTGATGGCGCCGACCGCGGGGCGCGGCGCCGACGGATCCTGCAGCAGCCCCGCCTCCGGCATGATGGCGCGCAGCCACGCCTTGCCGGCGGCCCGGTCCGCGGGAAGCCGCAGCAGCGCGGTCGCGGTGTAGGGCAACTGGCCCATCGCGCGGAACACCAGCGCCTGCACCTCGGGCGTCTCGATCGCGTAGTCCGGCCGCGTCATCGAGCCGAAGCAGTCGAGCCAGGCCTGCGCGGCGCTGTCGGTCGCGGCGCGGACCAGGCCGTCGTGGATCATCGCGTTGCGGCGGATCTCGTCGGTGGTGAGCCGGGGATAGCGGTTGAACCAGAACTGCGTCGGCACCTGCTGCCGACGGACCCAGCGCTTGAAGCGGTCGCCGTCCTGGGCGCCGTCGAGGATCAGGAAGCGGGTGCGCGGAAAGCCGACGCCGTTGCTCCACGCAGCCGACTGGCCGGCATGGGCCTTCATCACGAAGTCTTCGAGATAGCTCTCCCAGCTACCGTCGTAATTGGCGAGGAAGATCAGCTTGTCGGTGCCGGGCGGCCGGAACCATTTCGCCTTGTGGATGGTGCCCATGTTGAGCACGAAGCCGGGGCGATACCAATGCGTCACCAGCTCCTTGATGCCCCACAGCGACAACGCCAGCGTCAGCTTCCTGAACCAGCCGGGCTTGAGCGCGGTGACCGCGGTGATGTGGTTCTGAATGAAGCCGGGATGGTTCTCGCTGGCGGCGATCTCGCGGACCTTGGCGAGATCCGGATCGCTGTCGTCGGGGACGTCGCCGGATTCGTAGTAGTTCAGCACCAGCAGGAACAGCCCGCCGAGCGCCGCGAGCATCAGCGCCACCAGCAAAATCCCGCCGACCAAAGCGAGCGCGATGCGGCCGATATAGGCGGCGTCCGAATACGGCTCGATCGCGAAATAGATCGCCTGGCTGGCGATCAGCACCAGCGCGATCACGATCGCGCCGACCCAGCGGAAGGTCGGTGAGCCCAGCAGCGACAGCAGCGAGTCGGTGCCGGAGCGCGGCACCCAGTCGGAGATCGCCAGCCGCCTCCGGCTCGGCCGGATCAGATATCGGGTGAACGCCGCGCCGCGCGCGAACAGCGCCTGCAGCCGCGCCTTGCGCGGCGAATCCGGCGACTGGTCGATGGTTCGCTTCAGCTCGGGGTCCTGCCGGATCAGCTTGCGGACATAGCCGAGCGCCACCATCGCGCGGCTGCCGAGGCAGGCGTGGTTTTCGAGATAGTCCTCGATCGCGTCCTGGGCGAATTGCGCCAGCTCGCGCTGCCGGATGATATCGGCGACGGCGAATTCCGGCGTGCCGTTGAAGTTCAGTCCGATCGCGCCCCATGGCCGGGTCTGCAGGTCGAGCATGTTGTCGCGGAGAATGTCGGCGAGCGCCGCGCCGGCGGTCGCCTCGGCCTGCGCGAAGATCGGCGCCAGCCATTGCTCCGCCTCACGCACCACGGCGCGGATCGCGCCGTCGGGCGTGCCGTCGACATTGAGCTCGAGCAACAGATGCGGCGCGGGCTGCTCCGGCGTGCCGGCGTCGATCAGCGTCATCGAGGCGAAGTGGATGATGTCGGTGGCCGACAGCGCCGCCACGACGTCCGGCCGCGCCGGATTGCCGAGCGCGGTGATCTGCGCGCGCAGGGCGTCGAGATCGGCGCCGGGACGCACCGGTGCGCAGATCACCACCATGTTCTGTGTCTGCGGCGCGACGCGCGGCTCGAACTCCATGTCGAGCCGCCGCGGGAACGGGCCGACCCAGCCGATCGACCCCGAACTACCCGCGACCGTGCGCAGACCGGGCTGCTTCAGCAGCACACGAAAGACTTCGGTGATCTGCGCGGCCGCGACATGCATGCCGAGGCAGGCATGGGCGCCGTCGCCGAACATCAGGCCGGTGGCGTTCGGCCGGTCGGCGCGAAACGATCCGGGCGACACGAAAGCGCGCTTGTCGCGCAGCGCCGACATCGTCGCCACCATCAGCACCGAGCCGGCCTTGACGCGTCGCTGCCGGCTGGTGTTGTGGGCGATCACGCCGTCGGCCGTCGCGTAGCGCCACTGCCCCGGCGCCAGCGCCGGATTGAGCCGGCCGGCTTCGAGCAGGATCGCCTGCAGCCCGGCGGCATCGTCCCGGCCGGCGCAGGCGATCGCTTCCGCCCACTCCTTCGGCCGGCGCAGCAGCTCCTCCAGCATCTTGCCGGCGGCGAGCGTGTTGGTCGGGATGAAGCCGGTGACGAGGCCGACCAGAATGGCGCGGATCTCGTCCTCGGTGACGACGCCGTCACTCGCCTGCGCCACCAGGCGCCCGACCACGGTGTCGGTTTCCGGCGCGGCCTTCGCGCGGGCGATCGCGCGGTCGATCACGTCGCGGACCTGCGCGGCGCCGTTCAGCGCCAGCCGCCGCGTCGCGGCGTTGCCGAACGGATCGGCGAACAGCAGCGCCGAGATCGACATCGCCCATTCGGCGAAGGCGTCCGGATCCTCCGGTTCGAGGCCGAAATAACCGCAGCAGGTCTCGGTGGCGACCCGCGTCATCAGATCCTTCATCACGTCGATGCGGCCGCCTGAGGCGTCGATCAGGATCGTCGTGTAGTGCGCGGACAACTGCCTGATGCGGTCGAGATCGGCCGGGCGCAGCACGCTGCGAATGATGGCGTTCTGGCGGTCGTGCTCGGGGCCTTCGAGGCCGAGCACGAAATTGGTGCCGCCGGCGAGCTCGGTCATTTCCAGCCCGTAGGGCACCTCGTACAGGCCGGGCTGCGCCAGCACCTCGCGGACGTCGGCCTCGCGGGTGACGATCACCAGCCGGCCGAATTGCGGATTGGGTCGAAATTCGCGGAAGACGTACAGCGCCCCGCGCATCAGCCAGCCGAACGCCCGGCCGGTCCAGCGCTTCAGCGTGGTGTCGGCGCCGAGGTCGTCGAGATCGAACGGAAGGATCGGAGCGGGCGGGGCGGAAGCGGCGTCGGACTGGGCTTTCTTGATCGCGTCATAATACTTGAGCGTGAGCATCGGTCACCTCAACAAACACATCAAAAATCGGGTTCGCCGAATCAGTTCGGCAGAAATTGCGCGTCGCTGTCGTGACCGTCGCGCTCCAGCCAGTCCGCATCGCGGCCCGGCACCATTTTCAGGCCTTCCACGAAATGGTCAATCCATGTTCTGTCGACGAACGGCAACCATTCGAGATATCGCCGGGAAAAATTCGGCTTGACAGCAAGTAATTCATCGGTGGCGACGCGCGCGGCGGTGAGATGGCCGCTGCGCGCCAGCGCGTTGATCCTGAGCACGTGCGCGTACCAATAGGCCGGGCGGCGGGCCAGCGACAGCGAGGCGTGCTCGGCCGCCTCGGCCCAGCGGCCCAGCATGGTGTGCGACATCGCCAGTTCGCCCAGCGCATAGAAGATGTTCGGGTCGTTCGAACTCAGCCGCAGCGACGCCTTGAGGTGATCGATCGCCTTCGCCGGCTCGCCGGCGAGATTGTAGCAGCCGCCGAGCTGGGCGTGCGCCAGCGCGAGGCTCGGATTGAGCGCGATCGCATGCTGCAGCAGGGTCCTGGCCTCCTGCGGATGGCGCAGCCACATCTCGGCGATGCCGGCCAGCATGAAGCCGCGGCCGTCGTCGGGATCGGCGAGGCTGGCCTCCTGCGCCAGCTTGCGCATCCGCAGGATCTGCTCCTGCGGCTGGCGTCCGGCCCAGATCGACCAGCCGAGCGCCGAGGTGGTCTGGATCAGCGCCTCGGCCGAGGCCGGATCGAGCGCCAGCGCGTCGGCGAACAGCTTCTGCGCCATTTCGGAGTCGGCGCGGGTCAGCCGGTTGAGGTGCCAGCGCCCCCGCCAGATCAGATCGCTGACGCCGAGCGCGTCCTGGCGCTTGTTGCGGATGCGGATCTGCTCGGCGTGCTCGATCCGGGTCTCGAGCTGCGCCACCAGTTCGTTGACGAACTGCTCGAGTTCGTCGCGCAGCGCCGGCGATTGCAGCGTGAACCGCCGCGACCAGATCGCATAGCCGGTCGCCGCCTCCGACAGGCTGGCGGAGACGCCGAACGAGTCATAGGCGCGATACAGATGTCCCTCGATCAGATAATGCGCGCCGAGCCGCTGGCCGATCACCTTGCGGTCGATGGTGTCGGCGAAGGAGAAGCTCGAACTGCGCGCGATCACCGGCAGCCAGCGAATCCGCGACAGGCCGACGATCAGTTCTTCGCTGATGCCCTCGGCGAGATAGTCCAGCGTCTCGTCGCCGGTGACGTTGGTGAACGGCAGCACCGCGATCGCCTGATTACCGGTGAAGCCGACCGGCGGCTGGCTGGTATCGAGGATGTGGCTCGGCAGCCCGCCGGGCAATGGCGCGGCCGGCGACGGCGCGCGCGGCCCCCGCATCAGCCGCGTGCGTTGCTCGCGCAGCCAATCGCGGAAGCTGGCTTCGCCCGGAATATCGAAGCCTTCGAGAAACTCGCCGGCGGTTTTCGGATCGGCGTTGGGATCGAGCGCGTCGACGGAGATCAGGTCGAGCCGCAGGCGGACGCGGTCACGATCGCTGACCAGCAGCTCGAGATCGCCGCCATTCACAAGCTTTCGCAGATTCGACAATTCGCGGCGCAGACTGCCCGCCGCTTCGGAATGGCCGCGACTGCCCCACAATCGATCCTGCAGCCAGCCGCGGGTCCGCTCACCGTCACGCGACATCGCCAGCATGGCGATAACGGCCGTCCCCTTCTTGCTGGAGATTTCGATGCGTTGACCGCCCGGCGTCGACAGTTCGAAAGGCCCCAGCAAGCTGACAGTAAAAAGCCCCGACGTCTCCGTCATATTCTCGATCATCCAAATTCAACTCAGAATAGCATTTTTCACGCGTCTATCACGTGAATTTCACGCCGGAAACAGCTCGATAAGAAGACGAAGGGGAACGCGATAAGGAAAAATGCGGATGCGTTCTTCCACCGGACGAAATTTCCGGAGAGCACGCAGAGATGGCCGCTTGGTCGCGGGTTGGAGCTACTCGCAGCATGGATGCGAGTAACTCGCATGATGAGTAGCGGCAGAGTCAGGGCGGGCAGGGTGAAATGGTAGGGGTAGCAGGAGCGGATTTCCAGCAGGAACTTCTGTTCGCGTTCGGTGGCGGAGATCCGCAGATCACCATCGCGGTGCTGGATGGGCCGGTGGACCGCACGCATGATTGTTTTCGCGGCGCGCGGCTGGCGCCGCTCGACACCGCAGCCGGGGCGCGCTGCGCCGACGGACACGCCACCGCCCAGGGCACCCATATCGCCAGCCTGATCTTCGGCCAGCCCTGCAGCTCGGTCGAAGGCGTCGCGCCGCTGTGCCGCGGACTGAGCGTGCCGATCTTCGGCGACGACCGGCCGGACTGTTCGCAAGCCGACCTGGCGCAGGCGATCGTCATGGCGCTGGATCACGGCGCCCACGTCATCCACATCAGCGGCGGCTTGTTCGAGGGGCGGCGGCAGCCGACCGCCGAACTCAGCGCGGCGGTCGCGCAATGCAACGACCACAACGCGCTGATCGTCGCCGGCGCCGGCCGCGACGGCTGCGCCAGCCTGCTGCGCCGCTGCGGCGCGACGAATCTTCTGCCGGTCGGCGCGATCGACAGACACGGCCGGCTGATCGGCGGCGGCGACGCCAGCCTGCACGAGATCGGCATCGCCGTGCCCGGCGCCAGACTGATCGGCGCGGCGCGGGAAGGCGGCATCAGCGAGCGCCGCGGCGCGAACTACTCCGCGGCGCTGATCGCCGGCATTGCCGGGCTGCTGCTCGGGGCGCAGACCGCCACCGGTCAGGCGCCGGACCCCGCCGCAGCGATCGAGGCGATCCTCGGCAGCGCGACGCCGCGGCTCGCGGCGCGGACCGACGAGTGCCAGCGCGCCTGGATCGGGCGGGCGAATGTCGAGGCCGCAGCGGCCCGCCTCACCGGCGTGATCTATGACAGCGCCGCCAACTCGCCGTTCGGACTTTGGCATCTGGCCCAGACCAATCCGCAATCATCGGTTCACGCCGCGTTCCGACCGCGAGCGTGATCGCACCACAAGGAGCGGTTACTTCGCGCCCTCGCCCGCGACGCCGCGCTCCGGCGCCAACGCCACGCCCTTGACCTGCGCGAACACGTCGAGGCCTTCGGCGAGCCGCAACTGATCCCACGACCGCCGCGTCACTCGCGCCAGCAGCCGGGCTCCCCGCCCATCCGGACCGAGCGCGAGCACGACGAGAATTTCGTTCGGACCGACCGGCGACGTGGCGACGATCCGCGCCGGCAGCGCATTGAGGATCGAGGTGCCGTGCGGCGCCTCGCGCGCGAGGCTGACATCGCCCGCGGCGATCCTGATCCGCCGGCGGTCGCCGGTCGCCACCGGCGCGGACGGCACCAGCAGGTGACCGCCGTCGATCCGCAGCGTCAGCAGGCCGTAGCCCGGATCGTAAGCCTCCACGATGGCGTCGAAATTCACCGCCGCGTCGCGCGCTGTCGCCAGCGGCAGCGCCGGATCGCTCTGCAGTTCATGCAACGGGCCGGCCGCCAGAACCTTGCCGGCCCGCATCAGCACCAGATGATCGGCGAGGCGTTCGATCTCGGCCATGTCGTGGCTGACATAGATCACCGGCAGCGACAGCCGCGCATGCAGACGCTCCAGGAACGGCAGGATTTCGTCCTTGGTCAGCCGGTCGAGCGCCGACAACGGCTCGTCCATCAGCAGCAGTTTCGGCTGCGACAGCAGCGCGCGGCCGATCGCGACGCGCTGGCGCTCGCCGCCGGACAGATTGCGCGGCGCGCGCTCGAGCAGCCGCGCCAGCCCGAGCAGGTCGATCACCTCGTCGAAGCCGATCGCGCCCGCGGTCGCGAGCGCGTCGCCGTGCGGCGCGCCGTACAGTAGATTGGCTTTCACCGACAGATGCTGGAACAGGCTGGCTTCCTGAAACACGTAGCCGATCGGGCGCTGATGCGGCTTCAGGAAGATCGCGTCGTCCTGCCAGATGTCGCCGTCGACTTCGCAACGACTGCCGGGCAGACGCTGCAGCCCCGCCAGGCAGCGCAGCACCGTCGACTTGCCGCAACCGCTCGGACCGAACAGGCCGGTGATGCCGGTCGCCGGCACGCTGAACGCCGCATCGAGCGCGAAGCCGCCGAGCCGGCCGCGGAATTCGCCACGGATACTGCGCGGAGCGGTCGCCCTCATCCGCGGATCCGCGCGGTGCGTTTTTCCAGCATCATCATGGTGAGGATCACCACGAAGGCGAACGCCGCCATGCCGCCGGCGAGGATATTGGCCTCACGCCATTGCGAGGTCTCGACATAGTCGTAGATCGCCACGCTCAGCACCTTGGTGCTGCCCGGGATGTTGCCGCCGATCATCAGCACGATGCCGAACTCGCCGACGGTGTGGGCGAAGCCGAGCACCGCGCCGGCTAGAAAGCCCGGCCGCGCCAGCGGCACCGCCACCGTCCAGAACGCCTTCAGCGGCGAGGCGCGCAGCGTCGCGGCGACTTCCAGCGGCCGGTCGCCGATCGCGTCGAAGGCGTTGCGGATCGGCTGCACCACGAACGGCATCGAATAGATCACCGAGCCGAACACCAGCCCGCCGAACGTGAAGGCCAGCGTGCGTCCGCCCCACAGCGACGCCAGCGCGCCGCCCGGCCCGTCCGGCCCCATCAGGACCAAGAGATAAAAGCCGAGCACGGTCGGCGGCAGCACCAGCGGCATCGCCACGACGGCTGCGACGCCCTCCTTCCACGCCGCCCTGGAGCGCGACAGCCACCACGCGATCGGCGTGCCGACGATCAGCAGGATGATCGTGGTGATGGCCGCGAGTTCGATGGTGAGCCACACCGGCTGCCAGATGTCGGGGGGGAGATTATGCATAAGTGATCAGGACTGAGGTGCTGAAGGAAACGAGGCCGTCCTCCGTCATTGCGAGCGAAGCGAAGCAATCCATGCGGCAAACACCGAACTGGATTGCTTCGTCGCTGCGCTCCTCGCAATGACGGAGAGGCTTCAGCATGACAGCGTCAGCTCACCTTGCCGGGCTCGTAGCCGTACTTTTCGATGATCGCGCGCGCCTCGGGGCCTTTCAGGAAGTCGATGAAGGCCTTGGCCGCGACATTGGCCTCGCCCTTCTTCAGCAGCACCGCGTCCTGGGTGATCGGCTTGTACAGAGTCTGCGGCACCATCCAGCGCGAGCCGTCCTTGTCGTTGATCACCTGCGACAGCGCGACGAAACCGACCTCGGCGTTGCCGGTCTGCACGAACTGATAGGCCTGAGTGATGTTGGCGCCCTCGACCAGCTTCGGCTTCAGCTCGGCGTCCAGCTTCAGCGCCTGCATGGTTTCGACGGCGGCGGCGCCATAGGGCGCGGCGGTGGGGTTGCAGATCGACAGCTTGGCGAATTTGGCCTCCTTCAGCGTCTCCTCGCCCTTCACCACGCCGGGCGATTTGCTCCACAGCACCAGCTTGCCGACCGCGTAGGTGAACCGGCTGCCCTTGACCCCGAGCGGGCTCTCCTCGAGCTTCTGCGGCCGCGCCGAGTCCGCCGACAGGAACACCTGGAACGGCGCGTCCTGGTTGATCTGGGTGAAGAACTGGCCGCTGGAGCCGAAGCTCAGGACCGCCTCGTGGCCGGTCTTCTTCTGGAACGCCGCGGCGATTTCCTTGGCGGCCTCGGTGAAGTTGGCGGCGACCGCGACATTGGTGGACGCGGCGAAGGCCTGACCGGCCGACAGGCCGACCGCGACGGCGCCGAACAGCGCGAGTTTGAGGACGTGTTTCAAAGCATGTCTCCTAAGTGTGGACGATGAACTCTCATCCGTCATTGCGAGGAGGCGCAGCCGACGAAGCAATCCAGCCACTTGCACGGTGCTCCTGGATTGCTTCGTCGCTTCGCTCCTCGCAATGACGCGGATGCATGGGGATCAATCAATGGCGACGATGACGTGGGCGGCATCGAACAACGCGCAGGCCGGATCGCCGGGGGACAGCTTCATGTCGATGGCGCTGCGCGCGGTGATCGAGGCGGCCAGCGTCTTGTCGTCGCCGATGTCGAGCACGATCTCGGCATTGACGGCGGAGACGTCGGCGCGGCGGACCACGCCGCGCACGCAATTGCGCGCCGACACCATCGGCGCGGTGGCGCCCGGCGAGATCAGCACGAACGGCGCCTTGATCAGCACGATCACCTCGCGTCCGACCACGAGGCCCAGGCTGCGCACGCTCTCACTGGTCAGTAGTGCGTAGATCGTGGTGTCGGCCGACACCGCGACCGCGACCTCGGCGCTCAGGGTGTCGGAATTGATCTCGGTGATGGTGCCGCGGAGGGCGTTGCGGGCGCTGGTTTTCATGAAGAATCCGGAGACGAGATTGAGCGGGGAGATGCCGGTGCCGGCGAGGTCCGGCTCGATATTGCGGAATACCCGCGCCATCTCGGCCTCCAACCGGCCGAACGCCTCGATCACCCGCAGGCCGGTCGGCGTCAGCACCGCGCCGCCGCCGGCCTTGCCGCCGGTTCGGGTCTCCAGCAGCGGGCGGCCGAACATGTTGGTCATCGCGTCGAGCGCGTCCCACGCCGCCTTGTAGCTGAGGCCCGCCGCCTTGGCGCCGGCGGTGATGCTGCCCTCGCGCGCCACCGCCTGCAGCAGCCGGATGCGATCGCGGCCGACGCCGGAAATGTCCTTGGTCTTCAGGGTGACCGTGGCCTCGATTGACATAAAGACGGGCTCGCCGATGGTCGTATAGATGATCTATATAACGCTAACCCCGATCGGGACATTCCGCAACCAGGAGATTCGGCTATGAAGATCAGCGCCCGCAACCAGCTCAAGGGCACCATTATCGACATTCAGAAGGGCGCGACCACCTCGCATGTCCGCATCGACATCGGCGGCGGCGCGGTCGTCACCGCGGCGATCACCAATGAGGCGGTCGACGAGCT
Source organism: Rhodopseudomonas palustris (assembly GCF_034479375.1). Taxonomy (NCBI): domain Bacteria; kingdom Pseudomonadati; phylum Pseudomonadota; class Alphaproteobacteria; order Hyphomicrobiales; family Nitrobacteraceae; genus Rhodopseudomonas; species Rhodopseudomonas palustris. The sequence goes on from NZ_CP140155.1 coordinate 3,573,004, forward strand.
GAAGCTGGCCAAGGGCCAGGCGGCCATGGCGGTGATCAAGGCCTCGGACGTGCTGGTGGCGATCGACTGATGGCGGCCGGTCGACGCTGTGTGTGCGCAGCGTCGACCGGCGCTTCCCTCAGAACAGATAATTGAGACGCAGCATCGCCTGGTGGCGCTCGAAATTCGTGAGGTCGAGACGGCGCGGGTCGTTGATCGCCTTGCCCGCCACCTGCGCGCTCCAGGTGCCCGACAGGCCGACATTGTGCGCCAGATGCATCGAGAAGGTCGGGCCGAGATAGACCGCGTCGCCGACGAAGCGATCGAGCCCGAGGCCGTCATAGGCCCGCAGATAGCGCGCCTCGGCGCCGAGGATCAGATCCGGGCCGACTTTATAGGACATGGCGCCGTTCACCGAGAACTCCGAATCGCGCGTCCACTCGTTGGTGAGTTCGCGCGACGCGCCGCCGGAGTACCAGACGTTGATGGTGGCGAACAACGTGTTGCGGATCAGTTCCTTGTCCATCAGCGCGGCGAATTCGCTGCCATAGGTCTGGACATCGAAGCCGGTCAGTTCGTCGAACCTGTTCCACGCAGGCGCGGCGTGCAGCGTCAGGCCGAACGGCATCACGTCGCGGTCGAACAGCTTGTAGCGGAATTCGAGCGACGCGCCGGCCAGCGCTGTGCGGCGGTTGTCGATCATGTCGGGCACGCCGCCGACCCTGGTCGAGGCGAAACTGACGCCGGGCGCCACGCGAAAATTGTCGGTGAGCACGAACTTGACCTGCGACAGCACGCCGACGCCGGTATACGAGCCGGCGCGCCTGTTGAAGCGGCCGACGTTCTCGATCTCGAGTTCGATCTCGCCCTTCTTGCCGATATCGGAGCCCATGCTGAAGCCGAAAATGTGCTCGGTATCGACGCCGTCGTGCTGCGCCTGCGCGTCGAGCAGGTCGGCGCGCGGCTTGACGGCCCGCACGGCAGCGCTGGTCGAGGAAGCCGAGGCGGTGGACAGCCAGGACGGCGCGTCGCCGGCGTCAGCGGTGGCCGGCAGCATCGACCCGAGCGCCAAGGCGCCCAGCGCAACACAGAAAATCGATCTCCTGCGACGACCGCCCGCCGCATCAAATTGCAACAACATTCGACCCCCGAAATCGCAACGCAACTAATTCCGGGAACTAATTGCATGTGACAACGGGCCGGCGTCAAAGATTTTGTTCTATAGGATCAATAAGTTGGAAGCTGTTTAGATTTGATCCAAAACAATGACAGGGTAGTTAGTTACCAGAATATTCGCAGCCATCGTTCTTTCGTCGAACCCCGATGCGGGCAAGATCCGCGCTTCGGGCGACTCTCATCGAACCGGCGCATGATACAATATTCGCTCTGTGGTCGAGGCGCCCGACCCGCGCCGCTCGACCGTGCAACTTTGAGGACATGACATGAAGAAGCCCCCCCAGATCAATATCGGCATCTCCGAGAAACATCGCGGCAAGATCGCCGACGGGCTGTCGCGGCTGCTGGCGGATTCCTACACGCTGTATCTGATGACGCATAATTTCCACTGGAACGTCACCGGCCCGATGTTCAACACGCTGCATGCGATGTTCATGACGCAATATACCGAGCAGTGGACCGCGCTGGATCAGATCGCCGAGCGCATCCGCGCGCTGGGCTTCCCGGCGCCCGGCACCTACAAGGAATTCGTCAAGCTGGCCTCGATCGCCGAAGTCGAAGGCCAGCCGAAGGCGCTGGACATGGTGCGGCACCTGGTGTCGGCGCAGGAAGCCACCGCGCGCACCGCACGCGAGCTGTTTCCGATCGTCGGCGAGGCCAACGACCAGCCGACCGCCGATCTTTTGACGCAGCGGCTCGACGTCCACGAAAAGACCGCGTGGATGCTGCGCAGCCTGCTGGAAGACTGAGTCACGCAGGCGTGCCATTGCGATCCGGAGCTTCGCGCGCCGGATCGCCTTCTGCGATTCGGAATGACATTCGACTTTCGGCCGAGGCCTGTTCGTCACCGCATGACATCGACCAAAACCAACGTAGTACCAAGTATTTGAACGAGGTCGGCAAGAGCGTCTCGCGACCCCGCCATTGACTCCGATCAAAGCCCTCATCTGCGAATAAGAATTACTCTAGTGGCGTTCCGCATCGCGCGGAGCGACCGTGGGTCGCCCTCCCGATGCGCTGCCACTCTGGGGGTTCACTCATGAAATTCGCCAACATGCTGCTGATGGCAACCGCCATCACGCTGTCGCTGTCGTTGCCCGCCCGTGCAGCCAATGACGAGCCGATCTCGCCGATCAAGCCGGCGGTCGTGAAGGACGCCAAGCTGGTCGAACTCGGCAAGAAGCTGTTCTTCGATCCGCGGCTGTCGAAGTCGGGCTTCATCTCCTGCAACTCCTGTCACAACCTGTCGATGGGCGGCACCGACAACCTCAAGACCTCGATCGGCCACAACTGGCAGAAGGGCCCGATCAACGCGCCGACGGTGCTGAATTCGAGCCTCAACGTCGCGCAGTTCTGGGACGGCCGGGCGCTGACCCTGAAGGATCAGGCCGGCGGCCCGATCGCCAATCCGGGCGAGATGGCGTTCACGCATGACCTGGCGGTCGATCTGCTGAAATCGATCCCCGGCTATGTCGGCGAATTCCAGTCGGTGTTCGGCAAGAGCAGCACGATCGACATCGAGGAAGTGACGCGGGCGATCGCGGCCTTCGAGGAGACGCTGGTGACGCCGAATTCGCGGTTCGACAAATGGCTGAAGGGCGACAAGAAGGCGCTGACGCCGACCGAACTCGCCGGCTACGAGCTGTTCAAGGATTCCGGCTGCACCGCCTGCCACAACGGCTCCGCGGTCGGCGGCAACACCTTCCAGAAGATGGGCCTGGTCGAGCCCTACAAGACCGACAATCCGGCCGAGGGGCGCTTCGCCGTCACCAAGGAGGAAGCCGACCGCTTCAACTTCAAGGTGCCGACGCTGCGCAATGTCGAGCTGACCTATCCCTACTTCCATGACGGCGCGGCGACCACGCTGTCCGAAGCGGTCGACACCATGGGGCGGATCCAGCTCGGCAAGAAATTCACGCCGGCCGAGAACACCAAGATCGTCGCCTTCCTGAAGACCCTGACCGGCGACCAGCCCGACTTCAAGCTGCCGATCCTGCCGCCGTCGACCGACAAGACCACGCCGCCGAAGCCGTTCGACTGAGCCGGCGCGACGGCGCGATCGCGATCAGCGCGCGCGCACCTTCGAAGGAGCGGGCGGCAGCGATGCCGTCCCGCTCCTTGCCGGCGGCCGTGCTGCTGCACGCTTCAAGCCCGAGCGACAGCAGCCGCCGGCGTCGAGGAATGGACTGATGAACTTCCGCTGGATGCGATCACCATGGGCGCTGGTGCCGGTCGCGGTGCTGGCGGCGATTGCCGGCGTGATCGCGTGGGGCGGCTTCAACACCGCGATGGAAGCCACCAACACGCTGGGCTTCTGCGTGTCGTGTCACGAGATGCGCGACAACGTCTATCAGGAATACAAGAAGACGGTGCACTACCAGAACCGCACCGGCGTGCGGGCGATCTGCTCGGACTGCCACGTGCCGCGCGACTGGCTGCACAAGGTGACGCGCAAGGTGACGGCGACCAAGGAGCTCTATCACTGGGCGATCGGCAGCATCGACACCAAGGAGAAGTTCGAAGCCAGGCGCCACGAGCTGGCGCGCCACGAATGGGACCGGATGCGCGCCAACGACAGCCGCGAATGCCGCAACTGCCACTCCTTCGAGGCGATGGACTTCCACAAGCAGAGCGCCAAGGCGGCGAGCGCGATGACCGCGGCGATGAAGGCCGGCAAGACCTGCATCGACTGCCACAAGGGCATCGCCCACAAACTGCCCGACATCACCGCGCGGCATCGCGCCGCATTCGCGCAGCTCGCCGCGGAGGCCAAGGCACTCACGCCGGCGGCCGGCGCCACGCTCTACGCCATCGCCCGGACGCCGTTCCGGCTGGCGCGCGCGACGAGCGAGCCCGACGGCGAGATCGCCCCGGCCGCGGCGGTGAGCGTGATCCGCAGCGACGGCGATGCGCTCGAGGTCGAATTGCAGGGCTGGCAGCGCGACGGCTCGCCGGAGATCCTGTATCAGCGCCAGGGCCAGCGGGTGCTGGTGGCGACGCTGAACGAGGCGGCGGTGGCGAAACTAACCCCGCTCGAAACCGTCACCGATGCCGACACCGACCAGCTCTGGACCCGCGCCCGACTGGTGCTGTGGGTCGCCGCCGGCGGCTTTGCGCCGTCGCGCGATCCGCTGTGGCAGATCGGCGCCCGGATCAACGACGACAATTGCACGATGTGCCACGCGCTGCGGGAGCCCACCGTCGCCACCGCCAATCAGTGGATCGGCCACATCAACGCGATGAAGCGCTTCACCGCGCTCGACGCCGACGAGATCGGGCTGCTGCGATCCTATCTGCAGAACCACGCCCGCGACGCCGCGCCGGAGAAGCCGTGACTGCTGCGGATCGACCCGCCGCGCCGATCGCCTATTTGTAGACTTCGAACATCGTGGCGTGCGCGTGCAGCAACGCGTCGGGGTCGTAGACCAGCGCCGCAAGATCGCATTGGGAATCGAACGTCATCGTCTGTCCGCCGGCACGCCGGCGCTCCATGGACGGCATGCACCCCCGACCCGGCGCAATCGCGAAAGCCGGCCTACGTCGTATATTTGAATATATAACGAGTTCCGTGAGGGAGCAGTTTGACCTTTGGGAGGGCTGCGGCGGCTCTCCCATCAACCCCATACCCCGCCACCTGCGGATGCCTCTCATTTGAGAATTTTGTAATTTTATTGCGCAAACTGCCCCATAATCTTCGCCTTTGATGCGCGTCAAATCGGCTGTTCCCGCCGCGTGCTAGTGCACCGCACACAAGGCTACGGCTTTACCACTGCGGAGGTTCGACCCCGCCGGTAGCCACTTCTGAAGGATCGAGACGAGGTTCGCCGTCCGCTGCGATCGCAGCCGCCACGGCCCGGAACGCTTTTCTCGGACGCGCCGCGCGGCATCGCTGCGCCAACAGTCATTAGGAATGGAACGACCCATGAACGCAAAATATCCCGGCATCCCCTCGGTGATCCACGGCAACGGCGCGGTGGCGCAGGTGATGGGGCATGTCTGCGGCGGCGTCATCGGCTATCCGATCACGCCTTCGACCGAGATCTCCGAGATCTACGAGGCGTTCCGCTCCTCCGGCGGCTGCAACGTCTGGGGCAAGCATCCGTTCTTCTTCGAGCCCGAGGGCGAGCACTCGGCGCAATCGGGCGCATTGGGCGCGGCGCTGACCGGCGGCAAGTTCATCTCCAATGCCTCGTCATCTCAAGGCATCCTGTACGGCCTGGAATCGCACTACGTCACCGTCGGCAAGAAGGTCGGCGGCTTCGTGCTGCAGGTTGCCGCGCGCGTGGTGTCGAAGCACTCGCTCAATGTGATGGCCGGTCATGACGACGTCTATGCGCTGCTGTCGTCGGGCTACACCATCCTGTTCGGCTCCAACCCGCAGGAAGCCGCCGACCTCGCGGCGATCTCCTACAAGGTCGCCGCGACCTCGCTGATCCCGGTCGCCAATGCGATGGACGGCTTCGCCACCTCGCATATGCTCAGCGAAGCGCTGATGCCGGAGCCGGAACTGCTGCGCGACTTCCTCGGCGACCCGTCCGGCCGCATCAAGTGCCCGACCGTGGCGCAGGAGATGCTGTTCGGCGCCAAGGGCCGCGTGTTCCAGCTCAAGCAATATCTGCTGCGGCACGACACCGACTTCGTCGCCACCGACCTCGAGTCGCTCAAGAAATTCCTGGACGACAACGCCGACGCGATCGAAGCCGACAATGTCGGCGAGATCGTCGCCGAGACGCTGGCTTACGTGCCGGACGAACTGCGCGGGCCGTGGAAGCGGCAGTGGATCAACGCGCCCGAAAAGGGCACGCGGCAACTGGTGCCGGCGCTGGTCGACATCGACAATCCGGGCCTGACCGGCGGCGTGCAGAACCAGCCTGATTTCCAGGCCGGCGCGGTCGACCACCGCACCCACTTCGCCAATGCGGTGCCGCGCTTCGTCAAGGAAGCGATGGACGAATACGCAAGCCTGACCGGCCGCGAATACAAGCCGGTGATGACTTATATGTGCGACGACGCCGAGCACGTCGTGATCGGGCTCGGTTCAGTGACCGACGATGCCGAGGCGGTCGCAGCTTACTTGCGCTCGCAGGGCAAGAAGGTCGGCGTGGTGTCGATCAAGGTGCTGCAGCCGTTCCCCGAGGCGGACCTGATCGAGGCGCTGAAGGGCAAGACTGCCGTCACCGTGCTGGAACGCTCCGACGTCACCGCGCTGACCAGCCTGGTGACGCAGGCGCTGTGCAAGGCGCGCGAGAACGGCGACGCCGGCGTCCGTCACGCCGGAATCCCGGCGCTCGACAAATTGCCGAAGATCACCACCGCGATCTTCGGCCTCGGCGGCCACGATTTGCAGCCGCGCGACATGATCGCCTGCTACGCCAATATGGAGAAGCCGGACTCGGCGCCGTTCGTGTATCTCGGCACTCGTTTCTTCACCGAGAATGCGTCGCCCCGGATGGAAGCGCTGCAGAACCGGCTGAAGGCGGCCTATCCGGAAACGCAGTACATGGCGCTGGAAACGGGGACGAACCCGAACCTGCTGCCGCCGTCCGCCTTCCGCATCCGCTTCCACTCGATCGGCGGCTACGGCACCATCGCATCGGGCAAGCTGCTCACCGACATTCTCGCCGGTGCGCTCGACATGCACTCGAAATCCGCGCCGAAATACGGCTCGGAAAAGAGCGGCGCGCCGACCAATTACTACATCACGCTCAGCCCCGAGCCGGTGAAGATCACCAATGCCGAGCTGGAAGACGTCGAGATCGTGATCTCGCCGGATCATAAGGTCTTCGTGCACACCAACCCGCTGCGCGGCCTGGTGCAGGGCGGCACCTTCATCCTGCAGACCAACCTGACGGCGCTCGAAGTCTGGCGTGACCTGCCCGCCAAGGCGCGGCAGACCATCCGCGACAAGGCCATCAAGTTCTACGTGATCGACGCCTTCGCGGTGGCCAAGCGCCACGCGCCGACCGCCGAACTCGAAACCCGCATGATGGGCATCGCCTTCATCGGCGCGGTGTGCGGCAATGTCGATCGCGTGGTCGCCGACGCTTCGCAGGACGCGATGCTGACCAAGATACGTCAGCAAATCAGCAAGAAGTTCGGCGCCAAGGGCGGCGACATCGTCGATGGCAACATGGCGGTGATCCGCGAAGGCCTCGAAGCCACCCACAAGGTCGATGTCGGCGCGCCGGAATTCAGCGAGGACGCCATCAAGGCGGCGCCGAAGAAGACAGCCAGCGCCGCGATCTCGGCCTCGATGTGCCGCGCCGCGGCGCCGGCCTCCGCCGCGGGCTTCCTCGATCCGGAATATTACGACGACGTGCTGGCCGGCCCGTTCCGCGACGGCACCATCGCGGACGCGCCGGTGCTGCCGGGCATGGGCATGTTCATGCCGGCGGGCTCGGCGGCAGCGAAGGACAAGGGCCTGTTCCGCCGCAACGTGCCGGAGTTCAACGCCGATCTGTGCACCGGCTGCATGGAATGCGCGCTGGTCTGCCCGGACGCCGCGATCCCCAACGCCGTGCACGACATCCACGAACTGCTCGGCACCGCGATCAAGCAGCTCGACATCGCGCCGGCGCAGCAGGATGCGTTGCGCGGAAAAGTGCCGGCGCTGAGCGAGGCGATCCGCGAGGTGTATCGCGCCGCCAAGGACGACAAGCCGTTCCACGAGGTGGTTGCCCAGGCGGCGGAGGCGCTCGACGTCGACAACGCGACGCTGAACCGCAATTTCGGCAAGCTCTCGGCGGCGCTGTCGGTGTATCCGGTGGCGCGGACGCGGCCGTTCTTCGACGCGATGGAGAAGAGCCAGCCGGGCACCGGCGGGCTGTATTCGGTCAGCGTCGATCCGTGGAAATGCTCGGGCTGCCTCGAATGTATCGACGTCTGCGGCCCCGGCGCGCTGGTCGATCGTGAGCAGGACGAACCGCTGCTCGAACAGCTCCAGGCGCGGTTCGAATTCCTCAGCCGCACCCCGAACACCCCGGCGCGCTTCACCGAAGGCGCCACCAAGCCCGAGGGTGAGACCAAGCGGCTGATGCTCGATCGCGCCAATTACTACGCCACCACCGGCGGCCACGGCGCCTGCCGCGGCTGCGGCGAAGTCACCGCGATCCGCCTGGTGACCTCGACCAACCACGCGATCCACGACAAGCGCCGCAAGGACCACACCCGCGAGTTGGAAGCCCTGATCGACCAGCTCACCGCCAAGCGGACGCAGGTCGAAGGCGACGCGGCGCGCGCCGCGCGGATCGACGCGACGCTGAAGACGCTGGAGAAGCGGCTCTACACCTATGAGAGCGGCCCGACCGGCAACGGCCCGTCCGGCATGGTGATCGCCAACGCGACGGGTTGTTCGAGCGTCTATGCCTCGACCTTCCCGTTCAACCCCTACACCGACCCGTGGGTGAACAGCCTGTTCCAGGACACCCCGGCGGTGGCCAAGGGCATCTTCGAGGGCCTCACCGCGCAGGCCTCCGACGATTTTCGCGCGCTGCGCGTTGCGAAGCTTGAATTGGCCGACGCCTATGATCCAGCCAAGCACGACGGCTACTTCCGTTACTTCGGCTGGGGCCAGTTCACGCCGGAGGAACGCAGCCTGCTGCCGACCGTGCTGAGCATGGGCGGCGACGGCGCCACCTACGACATCGGCTTCGGCGCGCTGTCGCGGCTGCTGTCGACCAAGACCCCGATCAAGGTCGTGGTGCTGAACACCGGCGCTTACTCCAACACGGGCGGCCAGACCTCGACGGCGAGTTTGACGGGTCAAGATTCTGACCTGTCGCGGTTCGGTATCGCCAATCACGGCAAGCAGGAATCCCGTAAGGAGCTCGGCCTGATCGCCTCGTTCCATCCGAACGTGCTCGTGGTGCAGACCGCGACCGCGCTGCAGGGCCACTTCCTGAAGAACGTGATGGAGTTCCTCAACCACACCTCGTCGCCGGCGGTGCTCGACGTCTACACGCCGTGCCAGGCCGAGCACGGCATCGGCGACGCCGTCGCCAACCGCCAGGCGCGCCTTGCGGTGGAGAGCCGGATGAACCCGGTGTTCGTCCACGATCCGCGCAAGGGCGGCAAGCTGACCAGCGCGTTCTGCCTCGACGGCAATCCGGAGGCGGATCAGGACTGGGCCAGCAAGTCGATCGAATATGTCGACGATAACGGCGCGACCCAACTGATGAAGGCGAAGCTCACCCCGGCCGACTTCGCCTATACCGAGGTCCGCTTCCGCAAGCAGTTCAAGCCGCTGAAGAAGGATGCCGACGGCCTGCCGATCGACGAATACGTGGCGCTCGACCCGGCCGCGCGTGCCGGCAAGACGCCGTTCATCCACGTCGTCGACGGCGACAAGAAGCTGGTCCGGATGGCGGTCGGCGAGACCGTGGTGGCGCTGGTCGAGGAGCGGCGCAAATACTGGCGCACGCTGCAGGTGCTCGCCGGCTTCGACGTCCGCGCGCTGGACGAGGCGCACAGCTCCGAACTGGCCGCGCTGCAGCACCAGTACGAAGAGCAGGTCAAGGCGCGCGAATCCTCGCTCGACAGCATCGCGCGCGGCATGAGCGAACTGGCGGCGAGTTCGAACGCGCCCGCCGGCGGCGGCTTCGCAGGGCTGATGGCCGGGCTCGCCCCGGCACCGGCGGCGCAGACCAACGGCGCGAAGCCCGCGAACGGCGCCAATGGCGGCACGCATATCGACATCGCCGAGACCGATCTCGACAAATGCACCAACTGCAAGAGCTGCTATCAGGACGTGCCCGAAGTGTTCGAACTGACCAAGATCGTCGTCGGCGGCGCCTCCAAGGAGGTCGCCCATGTGATCCCGGGCGTGTTCGACAAGATCAAGCTCACGCCCGAACTGTCGGCCAAACTCAGCCGCGCGGCGGCGAACTGCGACGCGGAGATCATCCGATGAGCGGCGTCACCAACACCATCGCCAACGACGTGCTGCGCTACGAACAGGCGCGCAGCGCGCTGGAAAGCTCCAAGACCGAACTGGAAGAGCTGCAGGCCAGCGAGGCCGTCGGCATCTTCCAGAAGCAGCTCGCGCTATTGCAGAAGCGCCTGGTCAGCGACCCGGCGTCGCTGCGCAACATGTTCATCGCCGACGGCACCCAGGCGATCGTCTGGGAATTCCAGCAGGCGGAGCTCGGCGAAGCGTTCACCACGACGCTGTGGAATCTGTTGGCGCGCGACGACGACATGAGCGCGATCCTGCAGCGCTTCATCTGGGCGCTGCCGCTGAAGTTCAAGCGCAAGTTCATCAAGGCGATCGACGTGCATCTGCGCGGTCGCTACCCGATGTTCGAGAACCTGTCGGAAGGCTGGCCGGGCGAGGCATTCATCCCGCCTTACATCCGCCCGGCGGAGCAGCGCGCGGTCGACTTCGACCTCGTCAATCAGGGCTATCTCGGCTACCAGTCGATCGGCTACTCGCTGCGTGAGTGCGAGCTGTTCGTCTGGCTCGAAGTGATGCGCGACAAGCAATGTGACGACAAGCCGTGCGAGCTCGGCGTGCTGATCCACGGCAAGACCGAGCCGAAGGGCGGCTGCCCGGTCAAGATCCACATCCCCGAGATGCTGGACCTGCTCGGCAACGGCAAGCACCGCGAGGCGCTGGAGCTGATCGAGAGCTGCAACCCGCTGCCCAACGTCACCGGCCGGGTCTGCCCGCAGGAACTGCAGTGCCAGGGCGTCTGCACCCACACCAAGCGCCCGATCGAGATCGGCCAGATCGAATGGTATCTGCCCGAGCACGAGAAGCTGGTGAACCCGACCGCCAACGACCGCTTCGCCGGCCGCATCAGCCCGTGGGCCGCGGCGGCGAAGCCGCCGATCGCGGTGGTCGGCTCCGGCCCGTCCGGCCTGATCAACGCTTACTTGCTGGCGGTCGAAGGCTTCCCGGTCACGATCTTCGAGGCGTTTCATGACCTCGGCGGCGTGCTGCGCTACGGCATCCCGGAATTCAGATTGCCCAATCAACTGATCGACGACGTCGTCGAGAAGATCACGCTGCTCGGCGGGCGTTTCGTCAAGAATTTTGTGGTGGGCAAGACCGCGACGCTGGAAGACCTGAAGTCCGAAGGCTTCTGGAAGATCTTTGTCGGCACCGGCGCGGGCCTTCCGACCTTCATGAACGTGCCCGGCGAGCATCTGCTCGGCGTGATGTCGGCCAACGAGTTCCTGACCCGCGTCAACCTGATGCGCGGGCTCGACGATCGCTATGAGACGCCGCTGCCCGAGACCCGCGGCAAGAACGTGTTCGTGATCGGCGGCGGCAACACCGCGATGGATGCGGCGCGCACCGCCAAGCGTCTCGGCGGCAACGTCACCATCGTGTATCGCCGCACCAAGAGCGAGATGCCGGCGCGCGTCGAGGAACTGCATCACGCGCTGGAAGAAGGTATCAATCTCGCGGTGCTGCGCGCGCCGCGCGAATTCATCGGCGACGACCACACCCATTTCGTCACCCACGCGCTGCTCGACGTCAACGAGCTCGGCGAGCCCGACAAGTCCGGCCGCCGCAGCCCGAAGCCGACCGGGCAGATCGAACGGGTGCCGGTCGATCTGGTGATCATGGCGCTCGGCAACACCGCCAACCCGATCATGCGCGACGCCGAGCCCGGGCTGAAGACCAACAAATGGGGCACCATCGAGGTCGAGCAGGGTTCGCAGCGCACCTCGATCCAGGACGTCTACTCCGGCGGCGACGCCGCGCGCGGCGGCTCCACGGCGATCCGCGCGGCCGGCGACGGCCAGGCGGCGGCGAAGGAAATCGTCGGCGAGATTCCGTTCACGGCCGCCGAGATCAAGAACCGTGTGGAGCGCGCGGCGCGCTACACCGAACTCGGCCAGATCGAACAGACCATCGTCAACAAGGTGCCGCTCGCCGGCGGCATCGTCGAGTTCACCGTGCGGGCGCCGATGGTGGCGCGCTCGGCGCAGGCCGGGCAGTTCGTCCGCGTGCTGCCGTGGGAGAAGGGCGAGCTGATCCCTCTGACGCTGGCGGATTGGGACGTCGAGACGGGCACTATCGATCTCGTGGTCCAGGGCATGGGCACGTCGTCGCTGGAGATCAACCGGATGGCGATCGGCGACGCGTTCTCCGGCATCGCCGGCCCGCTCGGCCGCGCCTCGGAGCTGCATCGCTACGACGGCAACCAGACCGTGGTGTTCTGCGCCGGCGGCGTCGGCCTGCCGCCGGTGTATCCGATCCTGCGCGAGCATCTGCGGCTCGGCAATCACGTCACGCTGATCTCCGGCTTCCGGGCCAAGGAGTTTCTGTTCTGGACCGGCGAGGACGAGCGCATGGGCAAGATCAAGCGCGAGTTCGGTGACCAGCTGTCGCTGATCTACACCACCAATGACGGCAGCTATGGCGTCAAGGGCTTCGTCACCGGGCCGCTGGAAGAGATGATCAAGGCCAATCAGCAGGGCATCGGCCGCAGCATCGCCGAAGTGATCGCGATCGGTCCGCCGCTGATGATGCGGGCGGTGAGCGACCTCACCAAGCCGTATGGCGTCAAGACCGTGGCGAGCCTCAACTCGATCATGGTGGATGCGACGGGAATGTGCGGCGCCTGCATGGTGCCGGTGACGATCGACGGCAAGCTGGTGCGCAAGCACGCCTGCATCGACGGCCCGGAAATCGACGCCCACATCATCGACTGGGACAAGTTCCTGCCGCGCTTCAACCAGTTCAGGGCGCAGGAGCAGGAGAGCAAGGCGAAGCACGGGTTTGTGTAGCGATTTTTGCTCTCACTGCGTTCTTACCCACGTCATGCCCGGGCTTGTCCCGGGCATCCACGTCTTTGGGCTTGGCCACTCGACCAAGGCGTGGATGGCCGGGACGAGCCCGGCCATGACGAGGTTGATCGATCAGTCGTAACGGATTCTAGAGCCGTTCTGTCTCCGATGGAATCAGATTGGCGTTCAGGGATACTCGCCGCAGGCACAACCTCATGGTGAGGAGGCGCGAAAGCGCCGTCTCGAACCATGCGCCGCCGACACTGCACGTCACCCCATCCTTCGAGACGCCCGGCTTCGCCGGGCTCCTCAGGATGAGGGGCAGTGCATCTGGCAAGGGCCATACCGCTTCAATCAATCGATGAAACGCTCCAGTACGACTACCCGCCACCCTCGATCTTCACCCCGCCCTGCATCCCGACGATCTTCGCCCGATAGGTTTCGGCGTCGCCGAAATCGGCGAAGCCCTGGTAGTGCGGGTGCGGGCCGAGGATGCGGCGGGCGTGTTTGATCGGGCACCAATAGACTTCGGTCCGCGCCGCGACCTCGCGGGCGAAGGCGATCACGCCGTTGCCGTAGGAGCAGTAGGCGCAATTGATCTTTTCCAAGAGGTTCAGATAAGCGAGGTGGTGGCGGTCGAACACCAGATAGTCGCGGCGGCGCACTTTCGGGATCTTGTAGATCGGAAAGCAGATCGCCTGATAGGCCATCACGCTGACATCGAGGATCACGAACGGCACGATCAGCGCGTAGATCACCGGCGCGGTGAGCACGATCCACGGATTGGCGTCGCGAATGTAGCGCGACAGCCGGACCTTGATCGCGCCGTGCAGCCGCTCGACGCCCTGCTCGAACACGATGCGCTGATTGTCCAGATGCCAGCGCAGCGCTTCGCGCCGCTTGGTCAGTTCGACCTCGATCTCGGCCTCGACTGCGCGCAGTCTGGCCATCAGATCGTCGAGGGGCGTGGGCATCGGAAGTCCTTTCAGGTGCGGCGGAGCGGCCACCCGCGCACGGAACAGCAGCCCGCGCAACCGGTTTCCCGGGGCCTCGCAAAAATCGCCGCCGCCCGCGTCCGGCAGGGTGTCAAAAGCCGCAAAACGCCTTAAGTTGCGGCCATGCCGAAATCCCCCTCGAAAGCCGCCGCGCCCGTCGCCGCCAACGCCCCTGCCCCGGCCGCCGTCAAGCCGCCGGGCCAGGGCGATCACATCTTCCTGGTCGACGGGTCGTCCTACATCTTCCGCGCCTATCACGCGCTGCCGCCGCTCACCCGCAAGTCGGACGGGCTGCAGGTCAACGCCGTGCTCGGCTTCTGCAACATGCTGTGGAAGCTGCTCCGCGAGATGCCGCCGGACAACCGGCCGACGCATCTGGCCATCATCTTCGACAAATCCGAGCACACCTTCCGCAACCAGCTCTATCCCGACTACAAGGCGCACCGGCCGCCGGCGCCGGACGATCTGATCCCGCAATTCGCGCTGATCCGCGAGGCGGTGCGGGCGTTCGACCTGCCCTGCCTGGAGCAATCCGGCTTCGAGGCCGACGATCTGATCGCCACCTATGTGCGCGAGGCGTGCGAGCGCGGCGCCACGGCTACAATTGTTTCGTCCGACAAGGACCTGATGCAGCTCGTGACCGACTGCGTCACGATGTACGACACCATGAAGGACCGCCGCATCGGCATTGCCGAGGTGATCGAAAAGTTCGGCGTGCCGCCGGAGAAGGTGGTCGAAGTGCAGGCGCTGGCCGGCGACAGCGTCGACAACGTGCCCGGCGTGCCGGGCATCGGCATCAAGACCGCGGCGCAACTGATCAATGAATATGGCGACCTCGACACGCTCTTGGCGCGCGCCGCCGAGATCAAGCAGCCGAAGCGGCGCGAGGCGCTGATCGAGAACGCCGAGAAGGCGCGGATCTCGCGGCAACTGGTGCTGCTCGATGACAAGGTGAAGCTCGACGTGCCGCTCGACGAGCTGGCCGTGCACGAGCCCGACGCGCGAAAGCTGATCTCGTTTCTGAAGGCGATGGAATTCACCACGCTGACGCGGCGGGTCGCGGACTATTCGCAGATCGATCCGTCGGATGTCGAGGCGGAAGCCGCGCTGAAGAGCGGCGCACAGAATCAGCCCGGCTCTCAGACCGTCATGGCCGGGCTTGACCCGGCCATCCATCCCCCGTCGCAAGATTCGTCGTCGAAGACGATGGACCCCCGGGTCAAGCCCGGGGGTGACGGCAACAAGCGTGGGGTCGCCGCGGGCGAACTCACGCCACAGGCGCTCGCGGCGGCCCGCGCCGAGGCCGCCCGCAAGATCCCCGTCGATCGCGCCGCTTACAAGACCGTGCGCACCCTCGACGAGCTGCAGGGCTGGATCGCCCGCATCCATGACGCCGGCGCCTTCGCGGTCGATGCGATCGCGACCTCGATCGATCCGATGCAAGCGGAGCTGTGCGGCATCGCCCTGGCGCTCGGCCCCAATGATGCGTGCTACATCCCGGTCGGCCACCGCCAGACCGGTGACGGAAGCGGCCTGTTCGCCGCCGGCCTCGCGCCCGACCAGCTCGGCGCGCGCGACGTGCTCGATGCGCTGCGGCCGCTGCTGGACTCCGCCGGGCTCGCCAAGATCGGCTTCAACATCAAGTTCACCGCGGTGCTGCTGGCGCAGCACGGCGTCACGCTGCGCAACATCGACGATGTGCAACTGATCTCGTATGTGCTCGATGCCGGCCGCGGCAGCCACGGTCTGGATGCGCTGTCCGAAAGCAATCTCGGCCACACGCTGCATGTGCTCGGCGCGCTGACCGGCAGCGGCAAGGCGAAAATTGCGTTCGATCAGGTGCCGATCGACCGCGCCACCGAATATGGCGGCGAGCGCGCCGACGTCGCGCTTCGATTGTGGCGCGTGCTGAAGCCGCGGCTCGTCGCCGAGCGGATGACCGCGGTGTACGAGACGCTGGAGCGGCCGCTGGTCGGCGTGCTGGCGCGGATGGAACGTCGCGGCATCTCTATCGATCGAAGCGTTTTGTCGCGGCTGTCGTCGGACTTCGCCCAGACCGCGGCGCGTATCGAGGCAGAGATCCGCGAACTCGCCGGCGAGGACATCAACATCGGCAGCCCCAAGCAATTGGGCGACATCCTGTTCGGCAAGATGGGCCTGCCGGGCGGCAGCAAGACCAAGACCGGCGCGTGGTCGACCTCGGCGCAGGTGCTGGATGAACTCGCCGAACAAGGGCACGAATTCCCGCGAAAAATTCTCGACTGGCGGCAGGTCTCGAAGCTGCGCTCGACCTACACCGATGCGCTGCCGAACTACGTGCACCCGCAGACCCAGCGCGTCCACACCACCTACGCGCTCGCCGCCACCACCACCGGGCGGCTGTCGTCGAACGAGCCGAATCTGCAGAACATCCCGGTGCGCACCGAGGACGGGCGGAAAATCCGCCGCGCCTTCGTGGCGACGCCGGGGCACAAACTGGTCTCCGCCGATTACTCGCAGATCGAATTGCGCCTGCTGTCCGAAGTCGCCGACGTGCCGGCGCTGCGCAAAGCGTTTCAGGACGGCATCGACATTCACGCGATGACCGCGTCGGAGATGTTCGGCGTCCCGGTCGAGGGCATGCCGTCCGACATCCGCCGCCGCGCCAAGGCGATCAATTTCGGCATCATCTACGGCATCTCGGCATTCGGCCTCGCCAACCAGCTCGGCATTCCGCGCGAGGAGGCCGGCGCCTACATAAAGCGTTACTTCGAACGCTTCCCCGGCATCCGCGCCTATATGGACGAGACCCGCGACTTCTGCCGGGCGCACGGTTTTGTCGAGACGCTGTTCGGCCGCAAATGCCACTACCCGGACATCAAGGCCTCGAACCCGTCGATCCGCGCCTTCAACGAACGCGCCGCGATCAATGCGCGGCTGCAGGGCTCGGCCGCCGACATCATCCGCCGCGCCATGGTGCGGATGGAGGACGCGCTGGCGGAGAAGAAGCTCTCGGCGCAGATGCTGCTGCAGGTCCACGACGAACTGATCTTCGAGGTGCCGGAGGATGAAGTGGCGGCGACACTGCCGGTGGTGAGCCACGTGATGCAGGACGCGCCGTTCCCGGCGGTGATCCTCAACGTCCCGCTGCAGGTCGACGCCCGGGCGGCCGACAATTGGGACGAGGCGCATTAGCGCTTCTGGCTCTCGGTGTGACTGCCCCTCTCCCCCCGCCGCAGCGCGCTCCCTCTCCCGCCTGCGGGAGAGGGCTGGGGTGAGGGCGCGCCGAGCATTGAGTCAGCGACCCGCCGAGAGCCCTTCCCCCACCCGGATCGCTGCGCGATCCGACCTCCCCCGCAAGCGGGAGAGGTTGCGCTGTGCCGGTCGAGAGGCCGGCGGACCATCAAGCCGTTAATTGCCGCCGCTGCGCGCTGGCATCGCGGGATGCCGGCGGCTAGATTGCGGCAGCTTCCAACAGCCCAGAGATCGCCCGTGTCCAAATCCGCCTCCCGCGCCCGTCTTGCCGACATCATTCGCGCCCGCTCGTTCGGCCGGGGCGAGATCACGCTGGCGTCGGGGCGCAAGAGCGACTTCTACTTCAATCTGAAGCCGACGATGCTCGATCCCGAGGGGGCGGCGCTGCTGGCCGAATTGACCTACGAGGCGCTGCGCGACGAGCAGGTCGACTATGTCGGCGGACTGGAGATGGGCGCGGTGCCGCTGGCCGGTGCGATCGCGCAATTGTCGTGGCTGAAGAATCACCCGATCGCGGCGTTCTTCGTGCGCAAGAAGCCCAAGGAGCACGGCGCGCGGCTGGCGGTCGAAGGTCTGGCCAAGGGCGAGACCCTGGCCGGCAAGCGCTGCGTCATCGTCGAGGACGTCACCACCACCGGCGGCTCGGCCATCAAGGCGGTCGAGGCGGTGCGCGAATCCGGCGCCGAGATCGTGCTGGTGCTGACCATGGTGGACCGCGAGGAAGGCGCCACCGAAGCCTTCGCCGAGGCCGGCCTGCCGTTCCGCTCGCTGTACAGGGCCAGCGAATTCCTCAATCGGTGAATACACCGGCGCCCGGGCGCCCGAGGAAACCGCCCGTTTACCATCCCGCCTTAAAGTGACCGGGTCGCGGCCAGGCCGCAGCACGATCGCGTCGGGTGGAGTGGGCGTTGCGTCAAGTCTTTGAAATGCTGCGCCTTCGGCGCACCGTCGCGGTCGCGGCGGCGCTCGCTCTGGCAATGCCGGTGGTGCTGATCCCGTCGGCCGCACCGGCACAGAACATCCTCGAAATGCTGTTCGGCGGCGGCGGCCCGCAGCGGCCGCAGCAGCGCGGCGCGCCGGCGCAGGCGAATTTCTTCGCCGATCCGTTCGGGCTGAACCAGCAGGCCGCGCCGCCGCCTCCCGCCCGCCCGGTCGCCTCCGGCGGCGGGCCGGCGTTCTGCGTGCGGCCCTGCGACGGCAAGTATTTCGCGCTGCAGACGCGCGGGGGCGCGACGCCGGCGCAGATGTGCCAGGCGTTCTGCCCGGCCGGCAACGCCAAGGTGTATTACGGCAGCAACATCGACTACGCGACGGCATCGAACGGGCAGCGCTATGCCGACAGCGAAAACGCCTTCGCCTACCGCAAGGCGCTGAAGCCCGACTGCACCTGCAACGGCCGCGACCCGGCCGGCCTCGCGCAGATCGACCTGTCGCAGGATACCTCGCTGCGCGCCGGCGACATCGTCGCGACCGCAACCGGGCTCGCCGCCTATACGGGCGTCCGGCTCGGCGCCGAGCAGACCCCGGACTTCACCCCGGTGGCGGATTATCCCGGCCTGACCGCGCAGCTCCGCGCCCGTCTCAGCGAGATGAAGGTGGCGCCGGTGAACGACCAGCTCACCGAAGCCCCGCAAGTCAGCCGCGACGTGGCGCTGCCGGCCCCGGCCGTGGCGCAACCCGCGGTGCGCGGGCGCCGGGCGGGCATCGACTGAGGTACTGAGGCGACAGCGGCCTAAGCCCGCCGTCATTCCGGGGCGCGGCGAAGCGGCGAACCCGGAGTCCCGACGTTCGGGGCGCCCGGCGGTCCCGCGCAGAACAGCTCCAGATTCCGGGTTCGCTCGCTGCGCGAGCGCCCCGGAATGACCGTCCAGGGGGCTACCGCCCGACGATCACGCCGATCACATTCGGCGCGGCGCGGTAGGTTTCTTCGATCCGGGCGCGGGCGGCGGCGCGGTTTTCGGGGGTGAGCAGGCCGCGCTTCTCGGCGAGGATCATCCAGCAATAGCCCCACCAGTCGGTCAGCATGCCGGAATCGTCGACGAGGTCGTAGCCATGCTCGGCGGCGAAGATCCGGGCGGATGCTTCATCCAGCGTGTCGAGCCAGGCGAGATCGTCGACCCAGAACATCTCGTCGCACAGATCGTCAGGTGAATAGCCCCAGATCGACAGGCACACCGCGTTGAATTCGCGGTCGAGCTGGTCGTCGTCGATCCACTGCCGCCGGGCCAATTGATGCAGCCGCGACAGCGATCGCGCGAAATCGGCGATCCGGGTCAGAGCCATCTGATCGAAGGCGATGGTGGACATGTAGTCCTCGCAAGTTTGGATAGGCCATAGATATTGTGGCGCCACGCGCCGAATCAAGATGATATATCAATGACTTGTAAAATTGTTCTTAATTTGTTCTAGTTCTCCCGGCAATCCGGCGTCCAATCGATCGAACCCCGCGATGAGTGCTCAAAGGTGTCGAGGTGTCTGTCGTGCCCCCAGCGCGCGTGGCGACCTGCAACGCAAAGCGACGGTGAGCGGTCGCGACCGCGTCAAACTCATCCGCTAGCAGTTATCATCGCGCGCGGACCGGCTTCGGGCGCCATCGGTTGATCGAAAGCGGTCGCATTCTCAGAAACACGCCGCAGAAACGCGAGTTGTGCACAAAACCAAGGCACCGCGCCGCAACGATGCACTCGTCATGGGTTTCGGTCCGGCGCTAATGTTTGTATGGTTTGAAACTCGTAAAACCCTTGTAGGATCATCATTTGCCCGTGCAGCCCGTGCCAGAGAAATTTCAGCAGCCGCCGATCGACGAACTGGCGCTGTCCGAGATCAAGAGCGCCATTCTGGCCAAGCTGACGCTTGCGATCGGCAAAGAGGCGACCCAGGCGACCAAGCAGGACTGGTACAAGGCCGCGGCGATGGCGTTGCGCGACCGCATCGTGCACCGCTGGCTTGTGTCCGAGAAGGAGAGCTACGACGCCGGCCGCAAGCGGGTATATTACCTCTCGCTGGAATTCCTGATCGGCCGGCTGTTCACCGACGCGCTCAACAATATGGGCCTGCTGGCGCAATACGGCGCCGCGCTCGGCGACCTCGGCGTCGGCCTCAACGATCTGCGCAAATGCGAACCCGACGCAGCGCTCGGCAATGGCGGCCTCGGCCGGCTCGCCGCCTGCTTCATGGAAAGCATGGCGACGCTGGAGATCCCGGCGATCGGCTACGGCATCCGCTACGATTACGGCCTGTTCCGGCAGATCATCAATCACGGCTGGCAGCAGGAATTCCCGGACGAGTGGCTGTCTTTCGGCAACCCCTGGGAGCTGCAGCGGCCCGAGGTGGTGTATCAGGTGAAATTCGGCGGCAGCGTCGACCAGGTCACCGATGCCAAGGGCGTGACGCGCGCGGTCTGGACGCCGATCGAAACAGTGCAGGCGATGGCCTATGACACGCCGATCGTCGGCTGGCGCGGCGAGCACGTCAACGCGCTGCGGCTGTGGTCGGCGCGGGCGCCCGACCCGATGCTGATCGACGTGTTCAACACCGGCGACTATCTCGGCGCCACCGCCCATGAGGCGCGCGCCGAGGCGATCTGCAAATTCCTCTATCCCAACGACGAAAGCCCCGCCGGCCGCGAGCTGCGGCTGCGGCAGGAGTATTTCTTCGTCTCCGCCTCGCTGCAGGACCTGATCAAGCGGCATCTGGATTCGGACGGGCAGATCCGCAACCTCGCCAAGAAGGCCGCGATCCAGCTCAACGACACCCATCCCAGCCTCGCCGTCACCGAGCTGATGCGGCTGCTGATCGACGTCCACCACCTGCGCTGGGACGACGCCTGGCAGATCACCACCGCGACGCTGAGCTACACCAACCACACGCTGCTGCCCGAGGCGCTGGAGACCTGGCCGCTCGATCTGTTCGAGCGCACGCTGCCGCGGCATCTGGAGATCATCTACCGCATCAACGAGGCGCATCTGGCGCACGCCGAGACCTGCTGCCCCGGCGACATCGAATTCCGCGCGTCGGTATCGCTGATCGACGAGCGGGCCGGCCGCCGCGTCCGCATGGGCCACCTCGCCTTCATCGGCTCGCACCGGATCAACGGCGTCTCGGCGATGCATTCCGACCTGATGAAGGAGACGGTGTTCCACGATCTCAATCATCTCTATCCGGACCGCATCACCAACAAGACCAACGGCATCACCTTCCGGCGCTGGCTGACGCTGGCCAATCCGGGACTGACCGATCTGGTGCGCGCGGCCTGCGGCGACGAGGTGCTGGACGATCCGACGCGGCTCGAGCGCCTCGAAGCCTTCGCCGGCGACAGCGCGTTCCAGCAGCAGTTCCGCACGGTCAAGCACCGCAACAAGATCGCGCTGGCGCGGCTGATCAGCGAGCGCAACGGCGTCCGGGTCGACCCCGGCGCGCTGTTCGACGTGCAGATCAAGCGCATCCACGAATACAAGCGCCAGCTCCTCAACGTGCTGGAGACCGTCGCGCTGTATCACGCGATCAAGGACGAGCCGGACCGCGACTGGGTGCCGCGCGTCAAGATCTTCGCCGGCAAGGCGGCGGCGAGCTATCGCTACGCCAAGCTGATCATCAAGCTGATCAACGACGTCGCCGAGGTGATCAACAACGACGCCTCGATCGGCGGCAAGCTGAAGGTGGTGTTCCTCGCCGACTACAATGTCAGCCTCGCCGAAGTGATCATTCCGGCCGCCGATTTGTCGGAACAGATTTCGACCGCCGGCATGGAAGCGTCCGGCACCGGCAACATGAAGCTGGCGCTGAACGGCGCTCTGACGATCGGCACGCTCGACGGCGCCAATATCGAGATCCGCGATCACGTCGGGCCCGAGAACATCGCGATCTTCGGCATGGAGGCGCTGGACGTGGTGGCGCGCCGCGCCCAGGGGCTGGACGCCAACGACGTCATCAGCCGCTCGCAGCCGCTCGCCCGCGCCATCCGGGCGATCGACGCCGGCGCGTTCTCGCCCGACGATCCGGCGCGGTTCGCCTCGGTGGCGCACGCGCTGCGGCACCTCGACCACTACATGGTCAGCGCCGATTTCGACAGTTACTACGAAGCCCAGCGCGGCATCGACGCCCGCTGGGCCGCCGGCCCCGCCTGGACCCGCGCCGGCATCCTCAACGTCGCGC
Source organism: Rhodopseudomonas palustris (assembly GCF_034479375.1). Taxonomy (NCBI): domain Bacteria; kingdom Pseudomonadati; phylum Pseudomonadota; class Alphaproteobacteria; order Hyphomicrobiales; family Nitrobacteraceae; genus Rhodopseudomonas; species Rhodopseudomonas palustris. The sequence continues at coordinate 3,595,281 of NZ_CP140155.1, forward strand.
GGATGGCCTGGTTCTCGTCCGACCGCACCATTCGCGAATACGCCGAGGACATATGGGACGTCCCGACCCGCCACGCGACGCAGCCCTCGCCGGCACGGCGGGCGAAGGGCTGAGCAAACGCTCGCGCGAGCGCACAGCGCAACCTCTCCCGCTTGGGGGGAGGTCGGATCGCGTAGCGATCCGGGTGGGGGAAGGGCTCTCGGCGGATCGCTGACTCGGTGCTCGGCTCGCCCTCACCCCAACCCTCTCCCGCAAGCGGGAGAGGGAGCCCAGGGGCCGCGTCGTATCACATGACGACCGACAGCCATTGCGCGCCGGCCCGCCGCAAGGCAAATTGCGGCCAAGCAAGAACAAGAACATGAGGACAGCACCATGGACGCCAAGGTCGAGCACGCGCCGCATCCGTTCGACATCGCAACGGCGGTCGAGGCCGGCGACGGGCGCTGGACCGGATACACCAGCGACGATTATCACGCCTTCGTCGGCCAGTTCGGCGGCGCCACCACGGCGACGCTGCTGCGCGCGCTGATGCAGCACCCGGACCGCGCCGGCGACCCGCTGGCGCTGACGGTGAATTTCTGCGCCCCGGTCGGCAACGGCGCGTTCGATCTGACGCCGCGGCTCATCAAGGCGACGCGCTCGACCCAGCATTGGTCGATCGACCTCACCCAGCCCGACACCGGCGTCGCGGCGTTCGCCACCGCGGTGTTCGCGCAGCGTCGCGAAACCTGGTCGCACCAGCCGACCGAGAAACCGCAGACGACGCACTACGAAGACACTCCGGTGTATGCGCGCGCCGGCGTCGCGGCGTCCTGGATCCGGCAGTTCGAGTTCCGCTTTGCCGAGAACGAGCCGAATTTCGGCGGCGCGCCGCATCCCGAGCCGGCGAGCGCGCACACCAAAGTGTGGATCGGCCACGCCGTGCCGCGGGTGATCGACCTGCTGTCGCTGTCGGCGATCGCGGACGCGTTCTTCGCGCGGATCTTCCACGTCCGCGGCGAGTTGCTGCCGATCGGCACGGTGTCGATGACGACGTATTTTCACGTCGACGCCGCCGACCTCGCCGCCGAGCCGACAACGGCGGTGCTCGGCGTCGCCGACGCCAACGTGTTTCACAAGAGCTTCAGCGACCAAACCGGGGAACTGTGGTCGGCCAACGGGCGTTTGCTGGCGACGACGCATCAGATCACCTATTTCAAGGCCTGATCGCAGACGCTCGGTCGACGCGTTGTCGTCACGCGATGCTGCTACCGACGTCGCTTGAAACCGCCGTGCTCCCCCGTCGGAAAGGCGCCGCGCATGACGCCCTCCAGCTCCGTGATCCCGCCCGATCCCAACCGCCGCGTCGCATTGCTCGGCGTGCCGATCGAGATCGGCGCCGGGCTGCGCGGCACGCTGATGGGGCCGGCGGCGCTGCGCACCGCCGGCATCGGTCGCGTTCTGGAGCAGCTCCGCTTCACCGTCGCGGATCACGGCGACATGACGCGCCCCGCGCTCGATCGCGGCACCGACCCGGCGCCGGCCAACGCCAATTACTACGACGAAGTGCGAGGCTGGGTCGGCGCCATCTCGGCGCGGGCCTATGAGCTGGCGAAGTCCGGCGCGGTGCCGCTGTTCATGGGCGGCGATCACAGCCTGTCGATGGGCTCGGTCAACGGCGTCGCGCGCTACTGGCAGGCGCAGGGCAGGCCGCTGTTCGTGCTGTGGTTCGACGCGCATGCCGACTACAACACGCCGGCGACGACGCTCTCCGCCAACATGCACGGCATGTCGGCAGCGTTCCTGTGCGGCGAGCCGGGGCTCGACCATCTGCTCGGCGACGAGCCGCGCGTCTCGATCCCGCCGGACCGGCTCGACCTGTTCGGCATCCGCTCGATCGATCCCCTGGAAAAGGAGCTGGTGCGCGCCCGCGCGATCCCGGTGGTCGACATGCGGGCGATCGACGAATTCGGCGTCGCCGTGCTGATCCGCCGCGTGATCGACCGGGTCCGCGCCGCGAACGGCGTGCTGCATCTGTCGTTCGACGTCGACGTGCTCGACCCTGCGGTCGCGCCCGGCGTCGGCACCACCGTGCCGGGCGGCGCGACCTATCGCGAGGCGCATCTGGTGATGGAACTGCTGCACGATTCCGGGCTGGTGCGTTCGCTCGACGTGGTCGAGCTCAACCCGTTCCTCGACGAGCGCGGCCGCACCGCCCGCGTCGCGGTGGAACTGATCGGCAGCCTGTTCGGCATGCAGGTCACCGACCGGGCGACCCCCAGCAACGCGGTGCTGCCGGAGGGGTAAGACGCCCCATCGTCCGTCATTCCGGGGCGCTTGCGCAGCAAGCGAACCCGGAATCTGACACGGGCAGAGCATTTCGGGATTCCGGGTTCGCGCTGCGCGCGCCCCGGAATGACGAGGTGGGGCAATCGACAAACTGGCGCGTCTGGCCACTTTCCGCTAAACGCGCCGCAGCAATTTCCTCGCCCTGTGAGCCCATGATCCGTCTCGACAACATCTCCAAGCAGAACGGCCACCAGATCCTCTATATCGAGGCCTCCGCGACACTGCTGCGCGGCGAGAAGATCGGGCTGGTCGGGCCCAACGGCAGCGGCAAGACCACGCTGTTCCGGATGATCAAGGGCACCGAGACGCCCGACGAGGGCCAGGTGTCGGTCGATCGCGGCCTGACGATCGGCTATTTCAGCCAGGACGTCGGCGAGATGGCCGGGCGCAGCGCCGTCGCCGAGGTGATGGAGGGCGCCGGGCCGGTCAGCGAGGTCGCGGCCGAGCTGGCCGAACTCGAACACGCGCTCGCCGATCCCGACAAGGCCGACGAGATGGAGCAGATCCTCGAACGCTATGGCGAGGTGCAGCACCGCTTCGAGGAGCTCGACGGCTACGCGCTGGAGGGCCGCGCCCGCGAGGTGCTGGCCGGCCTGTCGTTCACCCAGGAGATGATGGACGGCGACGTCGGCAAACTCTCCGGCGGCTGGAAGATGCGCGTGGCGCTGGCGCGGATCCTGTTGATGCGCCCCGACGTGATGCTGCTCGACGAGCCCAGCAACCATCTCGACATCGAAAGCCTGATCTGGCTCGAACAATTTTTGCGCGGCTTCGAAGGCGCGCTGCTGATGACGTCGCACGATCGCGAGTTCATGAACCGCATCGTCAACAAGATCATCGAGATCGATGCCGGCACGCTGACCAGCTATTCGGGCAATTACGAATTCTACGAGCAGCAGCGCGCGCTCGCCGACAAGCAGCAGCAGGCGCAGTTCGAGCGCCAGCAGGCGATGCTCGCCAAGGAAGTCGCCTTCATCGAGCGCTTCAAGGCGCGCGCCTCGCACGCCGCGCAAGTGCAGAGCCGGGTCAAGAAGCTCGACAAGATCGAGAAGGTCGAGCCGCCGCGCCGCCGCCAGACCATCGCGTTCGACTTCCTGCCGGCGCCGCGCTCCGGCGAAGACGTCGTCAGCCTCAAGCGTGTCTCCAAGCGCTACGGCAGCCGGGTGATCTACGACGGACTCGATTTCCAGATCCAGCGCCGCGAGCGCTGGTGCGTGATGGGCATCAACGGCGCCGGCAAGTCGACGCTATTGAAGCTCGTCACCGGCTCGACGCCGCCCGACGACGGCAGCGTCGCGATCGGCGGCAGCGTCAAGCTCGGCTACTTCGCCCAGCACGCGATGGACCTGATCGACGGCGAACTCACCGTATTCCAATCGCTCGAAGAATGGTTTCCACAGGCCGGACAAGGCTCATTGCGCGCGCTCGCCGGCTGCTTCGGCTTTTCCGGCGACGACGTCGAGAAGAAATGCCGGGTATTGAGCGGCGGCGAGAAGGCGCGGCTGGTGATGGCCAAGATGCTGTACGACCCGCCGAACTTCCTGGTGCTCGACGAGCCGACCAACCATCTCGACATCGCCACCAAGGAAATGCTGATCAAGGCGCTCGCCGAATACGAGGGCACCATGCTGTTCGTCTCGCACGACCGGCATTTCCTCGGCGCGCTGTCGAACCGCGTGCTGGAGCTGACGCCGGACGGAATCCACAAATACGGCGGCGGCTACACCGAATACGTGGCGAGGACCGGCCACGAGGCGCCGGGGCTGCATAGTTAGTCGTGAGCAAGCTGATTAGTTGGGCGCGAGGCGGCGCGTTCGGCACCTCTCCCGCTTGCGGCAGAGGTCGGATCGCGCAGCGATCCGGGTGAGGGCACTCCTCTCCGAGCTTGCTGAGTCAGTGCTCTGTTCAACCGGCATGATTCCCGACACTTTAGACCGGGATGATTGTCGACAGGTCTTTGTCCGCGTGTTGCGGCGCGTAGCGCAGCCCCTCTCGGGGCGGAGCGAAGCGACGGAACACGCGGAGGCGATCGATCAGGCCGATGTCGTAATGGCAGAACCGCACGATCTGGTCGCCGTTGTCGAGTTCGGCGATGCCGATCGGTTCTCCGATCAGCGCCTCGCTGATGAAGATGCGCTCGCCGTGCCACATGATCTCGCCGGAGCTGCGGACCCGCCGCACCTCGTGGTCGGCGTCGTACCAGGGGTCCGCGATCCGGTCCGGCATCTGCCGCGTCGAGACGGTGTAGAGTTCGGCCGGCGGTCGCTGGCCGAGCGCCTCGTGCGGGCGCTCCCGATTGTAGTGATCGCGGAAGGCATCGAAGCGGGACTGCTGCTGGGTCGCCGTGGCCGCCGGCGGGCGCGAGGTCTGTGCCTTCAGGGTCCGATGCATCCGCTCGTGACGGCCGTTCTCCTGCGGCGAGGCTGGATGCACGAAATGCGGCTCGATCCCGAGCTTGAGCCACCAGGCCGACAGCCGGGTCAGCCCGCAGGCGCCGGTCGAACCGAACGGCGAGCCGTTGTCGCAGCGGATCGCCCGCGGCAGGCCATGGCGGCGGAAGGCATCGAGAAACAACGGCATCGTGGCGTCGATGGTTTGCGGCGTGATGGCGATGTCGAACAGATAGCGGCTGAAACCGTCGGTCAGCGTCAAGGGATCGATCCGGGTGCCGTCGCGGGTCCGAAACCAGCCCTTGAAGTCGGCCGCCCATTCGTCGTTCGGCGCGCTCACCGCTGCAAACGGTCGTTGCTGAGCCAGCGCCGGCCGCCGCCGCCTGACCGGCGCGATCAGCCCGGCCTGCTTCAACAATCCGCCGATCGTCGAGGCCGAAGGCCACGCGTTCTCCGGATGCTTGCGCCGCAGGATCGCCAGAAGCTTGCGCGGACCCATGTGCGGAAACCGGCGCCGCAGATCGACGATCGTCGCAACCAGTGCGGCATCGGTCCGCTGCGGGCAATGATGCGGAGCATGCGAGCGGTCCACGAACCAGTCCTCGGCCCCGCTGTCCCGACGCCGCCGCCACTCGTAGAACGTGTCTCGACTGACCCCGTAGCGCCGGCACAGATCCGACACGCTCCAATGGCCGCTCGCATGCTCCGACAGCATCCGCACCCGCTGTTCCATCCGACAGGTCTCCACAAAAGGCATCGGCGGTCCTCCCTCCGATGCAGTGTGAACTGTCGACAATCACCCCGGTCTGAACTGTCAGGAATCTATCCGGTCCGTACCCTCGGCGCGCCCTCACCCCAGCCCTCTCCCGCAAGCGGGAGAGGGAGCAGGCTGCGGCACGCGGTGACGCTTACTTCAAAGAGACGAGGAGCCGCTAAAACAGCGGCTTCATCTGCGCCACCTTGATCGGCCCCAGCATCACCGCGCCGTCGACGAAGCGCAGCGGGACGGCGCGGGCGGGGCGGCCTTCGAGGGTGGCTTCCTGGCCGAGCGCGTTGATGCCGGCGGCGACGCCGACATTGGCGTTCTGGCGGACCACGCGGCCGAGGCCGGGGATGGCGCGGTCGAGCGCGCCGAGCATGTTGTTGACGTCGTTCGCACGCACGCCGGGCGCGAGGCGATCGATGGTGGATTGCGACACGCCTTCTTCCAGCACCTTGTCGATGCCGAGCTTCGGGATCACCTTGTCGAGCCCAGCGACCACCATCTGCAATTCGCCGTCGACATTCCCCGTCGGCGTCAGCCCGAGCGCGCCGATCGCGGTCGCGATCATTTCGCCCTGCTGGATCCGCGCTTCGCGAATCTCGATCCGGCCGCCGGCGGCCTGCAATTCGCGGAAGCGCTCCGGCCACGGCTTCGGCCGGAAGTCCTTCAGCCCGCTCAGCACCACGCGCAGATGCGCGTCGAACAGTTCGGCGAGCAGCGGATGCACGTCCTGGATGCTGGCGCCTTCGAAGCGGAAATCGGTCTCGATCCGCGGCTGCCCCGGCGCCGGTCCCTCGACCTGACGCGCGTGCATCTCGGCCTGGCGGGCGCGGGCCAGCGGCACCTGCGTGGCGCCGTCGACGCGGTCGAGCGCCGGCGCATCGAACACCAGCGCGACGCGTTGCGGCGGTCCGGGAAGTCCCGCGACGCTGCTGCGCGCGGTGGCCCAGTTCAGCACCATCGAGGTCGGCTGGCCGCGATCGGCGAAGCTTGCCGGGCCCTTGAATTCGGCGATCAGCAGCCGTGGATCGTAGATCTGCGACACCACCAGGATCTCGGCGAGCTTCGCCGTCAGCGGCGTCCGGCTCGCCACCTGCTCGGCGGTCTGCGAGGTCAGCGCGACGCTGGCGTCGGTGCAGCGCACTTCGAGGCGGAACGGGAAGCCCGCCACCGAACGGTCGCCGCAGTCGTAGACCCGGCCGGCGGCAGCCTCGCGCGCCCGCCAGGCGTCGACGATGCGGTCGACCTGCGAGGCGGAGACGAACCAGAACAGGCTCCAGCCGATCGCGGCGATCAGCAGCAGCGTCGGCATCAGGAACAGCGGCCAAAGCCGGCGGCGGCGGGGCAGCGGGAGGTTTGTCATCGAGCCTACTTAGAGTGTGCGCCTGAAAAGGCAAATCGGGGCAACCCCGGCGGCGGCGCCATGCCGGAGCCGCGCAGCGGATCAGCGGCGAAATCGCTGACATCGGCATACACGATGGGGTAGAGACGGAATTTGTCATTAGAGCGATGGCCCGCCGTCATGTCTGCCAAGACCCTGTCCGATTCCGAGCTGTCCGACGGCGATTTGTGGGTGTTCGGCTATGGCTCGCTGATGTGGAGCCCGGGCTTCGCTTTCATCGAGCAGGTGCCGGCGCGGCTGATCGGCGAGCACCGGGCGCTGTGCGTGTATTCCTTCGTGCATCGCGGCACGCCGGAACAGCCGGGCCTCGTGCTCGGGCTCGACCGCGGCGGCGCCTGCCGCGGCATCGCCTTCCGCGTCGCCGACGAACACCGGATGCAGACGGTGGCTTACTTACGCGAGCGCGAGCAGGTCACCAACGTGTATCGCGAGGTCAAGCGCTCGGTCTGGCTGGAGGACGATGCCAGGCGGCGGATCAGCGCGCTGGCCTATGTGGTCGACCGCGGTCACGCGCAATATGCCGGCCGCCTGACGCCGGCCGAACAGCTCCGGCTGGTCCGGCAGGGCCACGGCCGCTCCGGCCCGAACCGCGACTACGTGCTGTCGACGGTGCGCGCGCTCGAGGCCCAAGGCTGCCGCGATCCACAATTGCACCGCATCGCCGAGGGCCTGCGCGACGAAACGCCGCCGCATCGCTAACTCGCAACGCGATGCGCGACGCAACCCTGCCGCAGGCCGGGCAATCGCATATGACAGTTCGCGGCTGCGACACGCATCACCCTCCCCTGGAGGGGGAGGGTCGCTCGCGTCAGCGAGCGGGGTGGGGTGGCGAAGAGTTCGTCCGCCGTGCCTGCGGCTCACCCCACCCCGTCACGCATCCCGCTCCGCGGGCTGCGTGCCGACCCTCCCCCTCCAGGGGAGGGTGAAGAGAGCCTGGTGCAATAGCCTCGACGTCCATAGGCGATTGCCCTGCCCCGCTCGCGGGGAGAGGGAGAAGGCTGCGATCCGTTGAACCTGACTTTACTGATTGCCGATTTTGCGCTTGGCGACTGCCGGGGCGGACGGCTGGGCGTTCGGTGCGTTCGGCACCCGGCCGAACAGCGCTTCCTGCTCCTTGCGGCCGGCGTCGATCAGGCGGTTGCTGGCGGTCTCGATCAGCTCGCTGACGGTGTCGATGAATTCCCGTCGCGACAGGCCGACCGGCAGCGGATCGAGAAACTCGACGACGATCGTGCCGGGGTAGCGCATGAACTGGCGGCGCGGCCAGAACAGTCCGGAATTCAGCGCCACCGGCAGACAGGGCACGTCGCAATCGACATAGATCTGGGCGATGCCGGCCTTGTAGTGCGGCGGCGCGCCGACCGCCGTGCGGGTGCCTTCCGGGAAGATGATCAGTTGCCGGCCACGATTGACTTCCTCGCTGGCGCGGCGCGCCATCTCCATCAGGATACGGCCGCCCTTCTTGCGGTTGATCGCGATCATGTCGGCCTTGATCAGAAACCAGCCGAAGAACGGGATCCAGGTCAGCTCGCGCTTGAGGATGTACAGCGGCGCGTCGAAGAACTGCAGCAGCGCGAAGGTCTCCCACATCGACTGATGCTTCGGCGCGACGATCAGCGGGCCCTGCGGAATTTTCTCGACGCCGCGGAATTCGACCTTGGTATTGCAGACGACACGCATCAGCCAGATGCTACTGCGGCCCCACAGCTTGGCGACCCCGATCAGCGCCTGGCGCGGCAGCACGAAGGTCGGCACCGCGACCAGAATCCAGAACACCAGCAGCAGATAGAACAGCACGTTGAAAATCAACGAACGGACGAAAATGCTCGTCATCGAAACGATCCGGTCAATTGGCGAGCGCCGTCGCGGGTTTGTGGGCCACCGACTCGGGCGACTGCTCCGTGGCTTCGGGCGCGATGTCGATGCCCAGTCGCGCCAGCCGCACCCGCGCTTCGACGGCGACGTATTTGGCGTATTCGGATAGCAGCAGCCGCAGCGTCGCGCCACTGCTCCACCACGCCTCGTCGCGCCACTTCTCGCCGATCACCGAGAACGGGATCAGCTCGACGTCCGGCATCGCGTGCGACATTTCGACGATGGCGCGGGGCATGTGGTAATTGGAGGTGACGACGATCAGCGAGCGGAAACCGCGCTCGTGTGCCCAGCGCCTTGTTTCGGCGGCGTTGCTGCGGGTATTGACCGCCGAGCGGTCGAGATCGACGCAGCAGCCCAGCCAGTCCTTGCTGTCCGGCACCGAGCGCGAGATGTCGCTGGCGCCGTTGGTCCGGTGCACGCCGGAGATCAGCAGCCGCTTGCCGTAGCCGGAGGCGAGCAGCTCGACGGCGTCCGAAACCCGCGACGAACCGCCGGTCAGCACCACGATGCCGTCGGCGGCGCGGGCCGGCCTGGCCTCCTCGACCCGCAACTGCAGCAGGAAGGCGACGAAGCCGCCGACGCCGAGCACGCCGAGCCCGAGCACGGCCGCGAAGGCCGCGCGCAGCAACCCGAACCGGCGAATCGGTCTGGCCTGGCGCAGGTCGGGCGGAAACTGGGCAGAGCGCGGATCCATCGGATGCCGATATACCTCGATTGCGGGCCGCCGGTGCGGCTTCTTTCGGCGGACCTCGCTGGGCGAAAGACGACCGGACTCTAGTGCGTTTTCCGGCGAAAGGGAGTCCGACGGGCGTCCGAATTGGGTCCGGCCTGCCGCGGCTGTGGCGGCGGCGTCAATCGATCGCATTCAGCGTGCTGAACAGCGTGCGGCGCGACGCCAGCGCGGTGATCGCCGCGATCAGCGCCGCCTGCCCCGCCAGCGCCAGATAGCCCGTGGGGCGCAGCGAGAAGGTTCCGAGCAGCGCCGCGAACTGGTCGCCGACGGGCGTGCCGGAGAACCAGGTCGCGACCGATTCGGAGAAGCCGAACACGAACACCGCCGCCCCGCCGCCGATCAGACCGCCCTGCAGGCCGAGCATCAGGAAGTGGCGGAAGAAGCGGTCGGCGATGAAGCGGTCGCTGGCGCCGACGAAATGCAGCACTTCGACGATCGGGCGATTCGCCGCCATCGCGCCCCGGGTCGCGAACGACACCGAGATGATGGTGGCGACGATCACCAGCGCCAGCACGCCGATGCCGGCGAACACCGTGGCGCCGGTCATTGAGCGCATCCGCTCGATCCAGGCGCGGTGATCGTCGACGGTGGCGCCCGGCGCCGCCTGAGCGATGCGGCCGCGCAGACCGGCGAGATCGAGCGCGGTGCCCGGCGCGATCCGCGCCACGATCACCCGCGGCACCGGCAGATCGTCGAGCGATAGCCCGGTGCCGAGCCACGGCTCCAGCAGCTTGGCGGATTCTTCCCTGGTGAACGGCCGCACCTCGACGATGCCGGGCTGGTTGCGCACCACCTCGGCCACAGCGGCGACGTCGCGCTCCAGGCTGCGGCCCTGCACCGAGCGGACCTGAACGGTGATCTCGCTCGACACGTCGGATTGCCATTCCGCCGCCGATGCGCTGACCAGCAGCACGACGCCGGTGGTCATCGAGGCGAGGAATGTCATGATCGCCACCACGGCGACCAATGCGCGGCCGGCGATCGAGGCGCGCGGCACGATCGGCGACTGGTTGCGCGCGCGCGCCGGCACCTGCGGGCGCTCGTCGCCGAGATCGACCAATACGTCGCGCGGATCGCCCTGTCGCGGTTGCCTATTCATAGATGTGCAGCCGCCCCTGATGCAGAACCATGCGGCGCGCCTCGTACTGATCCATCAGGTTGATGTCATGAGTCGCGATCACCACCGCGGTGCCGGATTTGTTGAGTTCGATGAACAGCCGCAGCAGGCGGCGGCCCAATGTCGGATCGACGTTACCCGTGGGCTCGTCGGCCAGCAGCAATTGCGGCCGGCCGATCACCGCGCGGGCGATCGCGGCGCGCTGCTTCTCGCCGCCGGACAGCACCGGTGGCAGCGCATCCATCCGCTCGCCGAGCCCGACCCATTTCAACAGATCGATGACCTCCTTGCGATAGCTGGATTCGTCGCGGCCGGTGACGCGGAACGGCAGCGCGACGTTCTCGTAGGTGGTCATGTGGTCGAGCAGGCGGAAGTCCTGCAGCACGATGCCGATCCGCTGCCGCAACGCCGAGACCTCGTCCTTGGTCAACAGCGAGACGTCGTTGCCGAACAGATTGACCAGTCCGCGGGTCGGGCGCAGCGACAGGAACAACAGCCGCAGCAGCGAGGTCTTGCCCGCGCCCGAGGGGCCGGTCAGGAACTGGAAGGAATGCGCCGGGATCGCGAAATTGAGATCGCGCAGGATCTCCGGACCGAGCCCATAGCGCAGGCCGACATTTTCGAAGCGGACCAAATTCAGCTCCGATCGCGATCGGCGCAGCGGGAAAGGGCACGCCACGCCAAATGCCCGTGGGCCGGTTGTGGGGCGGTTATGGTTTCCGGTTCGTTAACGGACGCCGGCTAGGATCCGGCCAGGAACACAGCCAGCGATTCGTCATGCATATCGTCTGCCCCCATTGTACGACATCCTATGCGATTGATCCGGCAAAACTGGGTGACACCGGCCGGACCGTGCGCTGTTCCCGCTGCAAGGAAGTCTGGCTGGCGCGTCCGGAGGACGTGATCCAGAGCGAGGCGCGCGTCGCGGCGATGACGGCCGAGGACAAGCAGCCGACCGACGATCTCGCCGCCGATGCCGGCTGGGGCCTGACCGACGACGACCAGGACACGCCGGTCGTCGACAGCCCGCCGATCGCAGCCGAACTGCCGACAGTCGAAGATCGCACGACGCCCGAACCGGAGCCAGATGCGGATGCGGATGCGGATGCGGAAGTCGTGCCGCGCGCGGGCCGCAAGCGCAGCAAGCGCTCGTTCGGCGCGCGCCGTCCCAAGGGGCTGAAGGCGCTGCTGGAGCCGCTCAAACAGGATCCGATCGGGACGATCAAATCGGCGTTCACCGCCTCGACCGCCTGCGCGGCGTTCGGCGCGCTGGCGCTGGGGCTGCTGATCTGGCGCGCCGACGTGGTGCGGCTGCTGCCGCAGACCGGGACGTTCTACCGGCTGGTCGGGTTCGAGGTGAATCTGCGCTCGCTGGCGATCAAGGACGTCAAGATCAGCCGGGAGACGGTGGAGTCCAAGCCGGTGCTGGTGATCGAAGGCATGATCATGGGGCTCGGCCGCAAGCCGGCGGATCTGCCGCGACTGCGCTTCGTGGTCCGCGACGAGCGCGGCACCGAAATCTACGCCTGGAACGCGGTGCTGGAGCAGACCGTGCTGCGGCCCGGCGAACAGGCCTGGTTCCGCTCGCGGCTGGCGTCGCCACCCGCCGAAGCCCGCTCGATCGACGTGCGCTTCTTCAACCGGCGCGATATCATGACCGGGGGCGCATGACGCCGATCCGATCCATCCGCGTGCCGGCCGGCCGCACGACGGCGCAAGCTGGGACCGAGTGATGTCGCGAATCCTGATCGCCGACGATGAAGAATCGATGCGCCTGCTGGTGGCGCGCGCCATCGGCATGGACGGCCACGAGACCGTCACCGCCCAGGACGGCAGCGAGGCGCTGGAGATCCTGATCGAGAATGCGGGCCGGTTCGACCTGCTGCTGACCGACATCAAGATGCCGATCATGGACGGCATCGCGCTGGCGCTGGCGGCGGCGCGCGATTTCCCCGACCTCACCATCCTGCTGATGACCGGCTTCGCCGATCAGCGCGAGCGCGCCTCCGGGCTCGACGCCCTGATCCACGACGTCATCACCAAGCCGTTCTCGGTGGCCGACATCCGCAACGCGGTGGCCGCCGCGCTGGCGGCGAAGAAGACGGGCTGATCACCAGCGCCGGACCGCAGCGCGCCCCCTCTCCCGCTTGCGGGAGAGAGCTGGGGTGAGGGCGAGCCGAGCACTGACTCAGACGCTCGTTGATAGGAGTGCCCTCACCCGGATCGCTGCGCGATCCGACCTCTCCCGCAGGCGGGAGAGGTTGCGCCATGCTCGGCGTTAGCTAATCGCCCTAATAATCCTTCAGCAGCCGCTCGATGTAATCGAGTTCGATCTGCGGCCGCACCGAATCGCCGAGGCGGCGGCGTAGTTCTTCGAGGATGCGGCGGACGCGCTGGACGTCGATCTCGCCGGGAATCTTCACCGTGAGATCGTCGCCGAATTCGCGGCCGCGCAGCGGCCGGCCGAGCGGGTCGGTGTTGGCGCCGCTGCTCTGCTGGCGGCCGGGACGGTTGCCCTGGCCTTCGCCCTGGCCGTCACCCTGCTGCATCGCCTCGGCGAGCTTCTGCGCGCCCTTGCGTAGTGCGTCGAGCGCGCGGCCCTGCGAGTCGACGGCGCCGCTGGCATTGCCTTCGCCGAGCCGGCCCTCGGCGTCGCCCATCGCGGACTCCGCCTGGTCGAGACCGCCCTCGCCCTGCTCGCCCTGTTCGCCTTGCTGACCCTGGCCCTGCTCGCCCTGCTGGCCGCGCGGGCTCTGACCGAGACCCCGCTTGGCGAGTTCCTGCTGCAATTTGCGCAGCCGCTCCTGCAGGTTCTGCTGATCCTGCTGCAGGTCGCCGAGGCTCTGCTCGCCGTTCTGGCCGCGCATCCGGTCGCGGCGCTGATCCTGGCCTTCCTTGAAGGTCTTGTCGCGCAATTGCTGCTGCTTGCGGATCATGTCGCCGAGTTCGTTCATCGACTGCTGCATGTCGTCGTCGCCGCCCTGGCCGGGCTGCGCCATCTGCAGGTTCTCGAGCATCTGGGCGAGCTGTTCGAGCAACTGCTTGGCGGCATCCTTGTCGCCGGAGCGCGACAGCCGCTCCATCCGCTCGATCATGTTGTTGAGATCCTGCTGCCGCATCACCTTGGTGTTCGGATCGAGCGGGCGGGCGAGCTGCTGCGGATTGTTCTTCATCTGCTCGGCGAGCTGGCGCATGAAATTGTCGAGCGCGGCGCGCAGGTTCTCGGTGAGCTTCTTGATCTCCTCGTCGGAGGCGCCGCGTTCCAGCGCCTGCTTCAACGCGTCCTGCGCGGCGCGCAACGCCTTCTCCGCGTCCGACGTTTCGCCGTCCTCGATCGCCAGCGCGAGCGACCAAAGGCTGGCGACGACCTCACGTAGCGCGTCGTCGGTGCGGGCGCGTTCGAGCTGGTCGGCGACGCTGTAGAGGCCGAGATACTGGCCGGCGTCCGGCGTGAACGCTTCCGGCGCGATCATCAGCGCGTCGAGCGCGGTGTAGACCTGCGCGTTCTTGGTAGCGTCGAGCGCCAGAATGCGGCGCTGCTCGATCAGCGCCCGCGCCAGCGGCTTGGTGAACAGCCGCTCCGGCAGCCGCATCTTATGCGGCTCGCTGCGGCCTTCATTGCCGGCCTCGTCCTTCGCGGTCAGCGTCAGCGTGACTTCGGCGCCCGCATAGGGATCCTCGCTGAGATCCTTCACGGTCTGGCCGACGCCGGCGCGGGTCCGCGCATTCGGCAGCGTCAGCGCGAATTGCGGCGGCTCGTACAGCGGCCGCGGCGTGTCGCTGCTCTGCTCGTCCGCCGACGGCGCCTTGCTGACCAGCGCGTGCGCTTCGGTGATGCCGTAATCGTCTTCGAGCTTGTAGGACAGTTGCAGCGAGCCGCGAGCCTGCCGCTCCGGATCCTTGGCCAGAGCGATCGACGGCGCGTGATCGGCCGTCACCTTGAACGCCCATTGCGGCTGGCCGGACGGGGCGCGGACATGCGCGGTGCCGTCGCCGGTGATCTTGTAATGCCGCTCGCTGGTGCCCGCAGGCGCCTGGCCCTCCGGCTGGGCCTCGACGATGCCGCCCGTCACCGCGACGTCGAGCGCGCCGCCGCTGGACCGCACCAGCAGGATCGAGCCGGCCGGCACCGGCAGCGCGGCCTGGTTCTGCGCGGCGAGGTCCTTGTTGGCGGCCGACAGAATGATCGGCGGCTTGTTGGTGTAGACCGGCGGCGTCACCCAGGCGTCGACACGAACGTTCGGGGCGGCCAGCGCGCCGTTCCAGTCGAACGCCGCGGCGACGCGCGAGGTCCGTTCCTCGCCTGCGGCGATGAAGGTCGCGACCAGCAGCACCGCGACCAAGGCGCGCAGCGCCCATGGATCGTGCTTCGGCAGCCGCGGCTCCGGCAGCCCGGCGCGAATCCCCTGCAGCGCCGCCAGCATGCGCTCGCGCTGCGCCCGCCACAGCGCCTGCGCCACCGGATCGCTGGAGGCCAGCGTATCGGTCAGGGCGGTAGCGGGGCGATGCTTCAGCCCGGTGTTGCGATCGAGCCGGGACAGCGCCTCGTCGCGGCTCGGCCAGCGGAACCTGACGACGGGGTAGAGCGCGGCCAGCGCCAGCGCCGCGAACAGCACCAGGCCGCCGATGCGCCCGGTGAACGGCAGCGCCAGCCACAGCCC
Source organism: Rhodopseudomonas palustris (assembly GCF_034479375.1). Taxonomy (NCBI): domain Bacteria; kingdom Pseudomonadati; phylum Pseudomonadota; class Alphaproteobacteria; order Hyphomicrobiales; family Nitrobacteraceae; genus Rhodopseudomonas; species Rhodopseudomonas palustris. The sequence continues at coordinate 3,610,550 of NZ_CP140155.1, forward strand.
GGCCCAGGACGCCGCCAAAAAAAGCCCGACGACGCTCAGCAGCCGGACCAGAAGCGGCCAGCTCCGTTCCCAGGCGATCGCGATCGTCGCGCGCTGCAGCGCCGTGGCCAGTCGCAGCCGCGCGGTCGCGTCTGGATCGCGCGGGGGCTGTGACGGGTCGGGACTGCGTCCGCTCAACTATCTCTCCGGGTTGCAACCAGAACAGCCTACCACGGCGGCGGCAATGAGGCACCTTGCACCAGCGCAGGCCGCCGCGGGTTGTCCCACACGAATGCGTGACGGACGCGCCGGCAGTCCGTAACGTCCGCGCCATTCCAACAAGAGGACCCACGATGGACAAGACGACGCACGACAAGGGGCTCGAGATCCGCAAGGCGGTGCTGGGCGAAGCCTATGTCGAGAACGCGCTGAAGAACGCCGACGACTTCAACAAGCCGTTCCAGGAACTGGTCACCGAATATTGCTGGGGCGCGATCTGGGGCCGCGAGGAACTGCCGCGCAAGACCCGCAGCATGCTCAACCTGGCGATGATCGCGATCCTGAACCGGCCGCACGAACTGCGCGCCCACATCAAGGGCGCGCTGACCAACGGCGTGAGCCGCGACGAGATCCGCGAAATCTTCATGCAGGTCGCCTGCTACGCCGGCGTGCCGGCCGGCGTCGACAGCTTCCGCATCGCCCGCGAGGTGTTCGCCGAGATCGACAAGGGGTGACGCGCCGAGGCGACGTGGCGCGCTACAACATCCGCGGCAGCACGTCGGCCTTCGGGTTCCGGTCGAAGAAGCGGTGCTTCAGCGCGCCGAGCACATGCAGCCCGACCAGCGCCAGCAGGGTGTAGGCCAGCGTCTTGTGCAGGAACTGAAAGACCCGGAACCAGTCATCGTTCTTCGGCAGCAATTCGGGAAGATGAATGCCGAAGAACGTCACCCCGTCGCTCTGGGTGAAGCTGCTGGACATCGCATAGCCCATCAGCGGCACGATCAGCAGCAGCGCGTAGATCGCCACATGCACGACATGCGAGAGCACGCGCTCCTGCGCCGGCAGTTCGGCCGGCCCCGGCAGGCGCGACGTCGCGCGGATGCCGAGCTGAATCAGCACGACGAGGAAGACCAGCACGCCGAATGATTTGTGCAGCGGATAGAGCTGCTCGAATTTCGCGGCGGTCTCGTCGTCGAGCGACGTCATCGTCCAGCCCGCCCCGATCAATCCGAGGATCAGCAGCGCGCGCAGCCAGTGCAGGATGCGGAGCGTCGCGGGATATTTGTCGACGACATCGTCGTGCGTGGCCTGGCTCATGTCCTGATTGTCCTGGATCGACGTGGATGCGGGCGCGAGCCCGGCCTGCGATGGCGGCGGCGGTGTTGAGCGGTGCGCTGATGGCGAATCTAAGGCTCGCGCATGGCGTGCAGCCGCGTGGGTCGCGCTTTGCCGTGCCGCGAACCGACCAGCCGCCGCCTAGCGCGCCGCGTTAAGGTTGATCGGTTAGGTTAAGCAATGGTTTGCGTTGCCGCGGCGCGGCGGATCGATACGGTCACCACGTCGCGCGAACTGGTCGGCGAGGCCGCACTCCCGGCCACGATTGCAATGCGCGATCCGGGACCGCCAGCTTTTGTCCGCCGCGTTCTGGCGGTCCCACCCCTTACTCTTGCTATCAGCGAATTTAGAGGCGGCGCGTCACAGCCACGGCGCCGGCTGATCCAGCGCGATCAGTTGCTCGACCTCGATGCGGGGGCGCACCACCGCGAACTGATCGTCCTTGACCAGCACTTCGGGCACCAGCGCGCGGGTGTTGTAGGTACACGCCTGCACCGCGCCATAGGCGCCCGCCGTCATGATCGCGATCAGGTCGCCGGATTTCAGCTCCGGCAGTTGGCGGTCGAGCGCCAGGTAATCGCCGGTCTCGCAGACCGGGCCGACGACGTCGGCGGTGATCGTCTTCGCGCCCGGCAGAGGCTCTGCGACCGGCAGGATCTCGTGATAGGCCTCGTACAGCGTCGGCCGGATCAAATCGTTCATCGCCGCGTCGATGATGACGAAGGTCTTGCCGTCGCCGTGCTTCACATAGATCACCTGCGCGACCAGGATGCCGGCGTTGCCGACGATCATCCGGCCCGGCTCGAACAGCAGCGCGCAGCCGAGATTGTGGGTGACGCGCTTGACCATCTCCGCATAGGCGAACGGCTCCGGCGGCGCGGCGCGGTCCTCGTAGTACGGGATGCCGAGACCGCCGCCGAAATCGACGTGGCTGATCGTGTGACCATCGCCGCGGAGCTGGTGCACGAATTCGGCGACGAGGCGGAACGCCGATTCCATCGGCGCCAGATCGATGATCTGGCTGCCGATATGGACGTCGACGCCGGCGATCTGGAGACCGGGGAGCTTGGCGGCGCGGGCATAGACGTCGCGGGCGTGCGCCAGCGGAATGCCGAACTTGTTCTCGGATTTGCCGGTCGAGATCTTGGCGTGGGTGCCGGAATCGACGTCCGGATTGACCCGGATCGAGATCCGCGCGACGCGCCCGGTCTCGACCGCGAGCCGCGATAGTAATTCCAGCTCGGGCTCGGATTCGACGTTGAGGCACTTGATGTCATGCGCCAGCGCGGCGCGCAGTTCGGCCTCGGTCTTGCCGACCCCGGAGAACACGATCTTGCTCGCCGGAATGCCCGCGGCCAATGCGCGCTGCAATTCACCGCCCGAGACGACGTCGGCGCCGGCGCCGAGCTTCGCCAGCGTGCGCAGCACCGACTGGTTGGAATTGGCCTTCATCGCGTAGCACACCAGCGCGTCGGTGCCGGCGAAGGCTTCGCTGAAGACGCGGTAGTGCCGCTCCAGCGTGGCGGTGGAGTAGCAATAGAACGGGGTGCCGACCGCGCGCGCGATCGAGGCAAGACCGACGCCTTCGGCATGGAGGGCGCCGTCGCGGTAGTCGAAATGACGCATCGCGGATCAGTCCAGCAGCGGGTCGAGGATGATGCGCTTCTTCTGGCCTTTGGCGGCGACCGGCGGCGCGTTGGTGCCGTAGGACGAATCGAACACGTCGCCCTTGGCGGCGGGTGCGGAGGAAGGCGCGGACGACGACGTCTCGGCGGCGCCGGACGGCAGGTCCAGCCCGCCTTTACGGCCGCAGCCCGCAAGGGCCAGCGTCGCCACGGCAATCACAACAAGCGCCCATCGCGATGGGCCGGCAGTGCGGTTCACGTCGTCAATCCCCAATTGCGGCCGCATCCTACAGAGATTGCCGCGCTCTGGCGAGACCCGGCGCGGCAGAGAATTATCCCGCGGCTTCCCGGTTCAGCCCAATTTCCGCTCTTTTTCCAGTCGCTTGAGCCACGCCTTGGCCTGCGCGCGGACGTTCTTCGGCGCCGTGCCGCCATAAGAGGTGCGGCTCTTCACCGAGGACTCGACGCTGAGCACCGCCAGCGCATCCTTGGTGATGCGCTTTTCCACCGCCTGCATCTCGGCGAGCGGCAGTTCGTGCAGCGCCAGGCCCTGCTTGGCGGCGAGGCCGACGATCCGGCCGGTGACATGGTGCGCGTCGCGGAACGGCATCTTCAGCGTCCGCACCAGCCAGTCGGCGAGGTCCGTGGCGGTGGCATAGCCCTCGCCGGCCGCCGCCCGCATCCGGTCGTGCTCGGGGACGAGGTCGCGGACCATCCCGGTCATCGCCCGGATCGCCAGCGACAGCGCGGCGAAGCCTTCCATCGCGCCCTGTTTGTCTTCCTGCATGTCCTTCTGATAGGCGAGCGGCAGGCCCTTCATCACGATCAACAGACCGTTGAGCGCGCCGATCACCCGGCCGGTCTTGGCGCGGACCAGCTCGGCGGCGTCCGGATTGCGCTTCTGCGGCATGATCGACGAGCCGGTGGTGAACTTGTCCGACAGCCGGATCAGGCCGACCAGCGGCGAGGTCCAGATCACGATCTCCTCGGCGAAGCGCGACAGATGCACCGCGCAGATCGACGCCGCCGACAGCGTCTCCAGCACGAAGTCGCGGTCCGACACCGCATCCAGCGAATTCGCCATCGGCCGGTCGAAGCCGAGCTTCTGCGCGGTGGCGTGGCGGTCGATCGGGAACGAGGTGCCGGCCAGGGCTGCTGCGCCGAGCGGGCTTTCGTTGAGCCGCTTGCGGGCGTCCTGGAAACGGCCACGATCGCGCGCCGCCATCTCCACATAGGCCATCAGATGATGGCCGAAGGTCACCGGCTGGGCGGTCTGCAGATGGGTGAAGCCCGGCATCACGGTGTCGGCCTGCTCCAGCGCCCGCTCCGCCAGCGCGAATTGAAACGCCGCCAGCGCCGCGTCGGTCTCGTCCAGCACGTCGCGGACGTAGAGCCGGAAATCGGTCGCGACCTGGTCGTTGCGCGAGCGCGCGGTATGCAGCCGCCCGGCGGCAGGGCCGATCAGCTCGGCGAGCCGGCTCTCGACGTTCATATGGATATCTTCGAGCGCGCGCTTGAAGGTGAATTTACCTGCGCCGATCTCTGACAGAATCGTGTCTAGACCCTTGCCGATATTTTTCGCATCGTTCGCCGTGATGATGCCCTGCGCGGCGAGCATGGCGGCATGGGCCTTGGACGCCGCGATGTCCTGGGCGTAGAGATGCCGATCGACGTCGATCGAGACGTTGATCTCTTCCATGATCGCGTCGGGGCGATCCGTGAACCGGCCGCCCCACATCTTGTTGCTCATCTTTCGCCGCTCACTGTCCGCCGCTCACGATCATGCTCGCCTCTGAATCTTTCGAACCACAAGTGACCGCCTGCGAGCCCGCGGCGCGTCCCTGTCCCGAGTGCCGATGACCGAGACCCAGCCCTCTTCCACTCCGCCGCGCCACGCCGGCCGCCGCACCATCATTCTGGCCGCGATCGCCGTGCTCGTCGTCGCCGGAGCAGCGGGGGTATACGGGATCGGCGGGCTGCAGCGCAATGCAGGCGATCCGACCTGCCGGCCGGCGGTCGCGCTGGCGCAGCAGCTCAAGCCGCTGGCGCGCGGGGAGGTTGCGGCGGTGACGATGGCCTCGGCGCCGCTGAAGCTGCCCGACCTCGTTTTCCAGGACGGCGCCGGCCAGCCGAAGAAATTGTCCGACTTCCGCGGCAAGACCCTGCTGGTGAACCTGTGGGCGACCTGGTGCGTGCCGTGCCGCAAGGAAATGCCCGCGCTCGACAATCTGCAGGGCAAGCTCGGCGGCAAGGATTTCGAGGTGGTGGCGATCAACATCGACACCCGCGACCCGGCCAAGCCGAAGAAGTTTCTCGACGACGAGAAGCTGACCCGGCTGAGCTACTTCACCGACGCCTCGGCCCGGGTGTTCCAGGACCTCAAAAGCGTCGGCCGCGCGCTGGGCATGCCGACCTCGGTGCTGGTCGACGGCAAGGGCTGCGAGATCGCCACCATCGCCGGCCCCGCCGAATGGGACAGCGAAGACGCACTGGCGCTGGTGCGGGCCAGCCTCACCCGCTGATCCGACGTCGCTGCCGGCGCAAAGCCCCCGCGACAAAAAGCCCTCGACGCACCGTCGGGAGTTTTCGTATTCGTTCGTCTTGCAGCAAGCCGCATCATGCGGCCGCAAAGAAATCAGGAGGAAGCGAATGTCCTATGTCGACGGGTTCGTCGTGCCGGTGCCGAAAGCCAAGCTCGCCGACTACACCAAGCTGGCGCGCAAGGCCGAGAAGGTGTTTCGCGAACACGGCGCAGTCGACTATCGCGAGTGGATCGCCGACGACGTCGAGCCCGGCAAGGTGACGTCGTTTCCGCGCAGCGTGAAGCTGAAGCCGGACGAGGTCGTGGTGTTTTCCTACATCGTCTACAAATCGCGCAAGCAGCGCGACCGGGTGATGGCCAAGGCGATGCAGGACCCGCGGCTCGGCGGGTTCGAGAAGGAAATGCCGTTCGACACCAAGCGGATGTTCTTCGGCGGCTTCAAGAAGCTGGTGTAGCGGCTGGCCGGCGGATCAGGCGGTGACGTTGACGTTGCCGCCGACGCCGGCGCCGACATTGGCGAGCGACGGCGAACCGCCCTGCCCGATGCCGAGCAGCGTCTGCACCGTGTCGCGCTCCATGCGCGCATTCGACGCCTGGATCGTCGTCGCGATCTGCATCTGCGTGCTGCTCGCCTGCATGCCGAGCGCCGCGGTGATCATGCTCATGTCCATGGCCGGACTCTAACAGGGAAGCGTTAACAGTCTTTAGCGTCGGCGCTTGCAAGCGATCAGCGGGGCGGCACCGCCATCCGCTACCGCCCTGTCTGTTCGTCTCTGAGGTGGAGCGCAAAACCATTTGCGCCGGGCGCGTCCAACCCGGGGCGCAGCTCCATGCTGGGGATCAGGTAGTCGCCGCCGTTCTGGCGTCGGTAGGGAATCGGCGGGGTGGTCGCGAGCGTGCGCATCCGCTCGCGCAGATGCTCGGCCGCCATCTCGAAGCCGGCCTGGTCGAGACGGCCCGCCTGATACACGACGAACGGCGGCAGCACGTCGTAACCCGGATAGAACAGAATGCCGTGATGGATCGGAAACAGCAGGTCGTCGATCGGCCCGTTGACGCCGCGGGCGCCGTAGTGCTGCTCCCAGCCGCCGATGGTCACCATCAGCATCGCGCGCTTGCCGGCCAGAACGCCTTCGCCGTAGCGATCGCCCCATCGCTTGTCGCTGTGCTCGCCGACCCCATAGGCGAAGCCGCAGGCGAACACCCGCTCGACCCAGCCTTTCAGAATTGCCGGCATGCTGAACCACCACAGCGGAAATTGCAGGATCAGGACGTCCGCCCAGAGCAGCTTGTCGATCTCGGCGCGGACATCCTGCGTCAACTCTCCGGCGTCGAAGGTCGCCTTGGAGGCGGCGGTCGGCAGTAGCCGCTCCTCGGAGGCCAGTCCCGGAAAGTCCGAGCGGTCGACCGTGGGCTTCCAGTTCTGGGCATAGAGATCGGACACCTGCACCTCGTGGCCCTGGCGACGAAGCTCCGCGACCGCGACGTCGCGCAAGGCGCCGTTCAATGAGCGCGGCTCGGGATGGGCGAATACCAGAAGGATTTTCACGGCAGGGCTCCCTGAATGATGACCAGGGCCTCCGGGTAGACCGGCAGCAACTATTCCGGTAGACGTCGAAATTCGATATGATTGTTCTGATGAATGGATAAATCGGCCGTCACGATCGAACGGATCCGGACCTTCGTGCGCATCGCCGAGCGGGGAAGCCTGTCGGCGGTCGCCCGCGACCTGAACGTCGGCCAATCCACCGTGACGCGGCAGTTGCAGGAGCTCGAAGCCGCGATCGGCGCGCCGCTGTTGAGCCGCACCACGCGCCGGGTGACGCTGACCGAAGAAGGCAGCCGCTATTACGCCCGCAGCGTCCAGATCCTGCGGCTGCTCGAGCAGGCGGGCGACGAAGCACTCGGCGCCTCCGGAGCGCCGGCCGGCACAATCCGGATCTCCTGCACGGCGTCGTTTGGCGTGCTCCACGCCAGCCGGCTGATCTTCGCGTTTCAGGATCGCTATCCGGAAATCGGGGTCGACTTCGGTCTCACCGATCAGCGCGTCGATCTGGTCCGCGAGGGCGTCGATTTGGCGATCCGGCTGGCGCCACTCACCGACAGTTCGCTGAAATTGCGCACGCTCGGCCACAGCCAGCGCCTGCTGGTGGCCTCCCCGGACTATCTGTCAGCCCACGGCAGACCCACGACGCCGCAGGATCTGTCCTGCCACCAGGGCATCCGCATGGTGAACGTTGCGGGCAGTGAGACGCTGGTGTTGCAGGGGCCGGATCAGGAGACCCATCGCGTCCCGTTCGGCGGCCGGCTCAGGGTCGACCATGGTCTCGCGGCCCGGGAAGCGATGATTGCCGGGCGCGGCATCGCGGCCACCCATCGCTGGCTGGTCGACGACCTGCTGGCCGCGGGCCGCCTCGAAGTCCTCCTGCCGGAGTATCGACTGGCAGCGGTGCCACTGAATTTGCTGATCGTGCCGGAGCGCGCCGGTATCGCGCGCGTCCGATTGCTGATCGACTTTCTGGCCGATCAGATCAGGACCGTGCCCGGGATCGTGTGACGATCTGAAGCCCTCGCCGGCGTTGAGTGTGCCGGCCCCTTCTCAGCAATCCGTCATGCCCGGGCTTGTCCGGGCATCCACGAACTAACAGACGAAGCCGGAAGAAACACGTGGATGGCCGGGACGAGCCCGGCCATGACGTCAGACAGATAACGATGAAGGACGCACCTGCGCTCAGCGCGTCGGGACCGGCTTGTCGCCGCGATAGTCGTAGAAGCCGCGTTGGGTCTTGCGACCGAGCCAGCCGGCTTCGACGTATTTCACCAGCAGCGGACAGGGCCGGTACTTGGAGTCGGCCAGGCCCTCGTGCAGCACCTGCATGATCGACAGGCAGGTGTCGAGGCCGATGAAATCCGCCAGTTCAAGCGGCCCCATCGGATGATGCGCGCCGAGCTTCATCGCCATGTCGATCGCTTCGACATTGCCGACGCCTTCGTACAGCGTGTAGATCGCCTCGTTGATCATCGGCAGCAGGATGCGGTTGACGATGAAGGCCGGGAAATCCTCCGACACCGCGATCTGCTTGCCGAGCTTGGTGACGAAGGCTTTCGCGGTCTCGAAGGTGGCGTCGTCGGTGGCGATGCCGCGGATCAGTTCGACCAGCTCCATCAGCGGCACCGGATTCATGAAATGAATGCCGATGAAGCGCTCCGGCCGGTCGGTCGAGGCGGCGAGCCGGGTGATCGAGATCGACGAGGTGTTGGAGGCGACGATCGCCTCCGGCTTCAGCGTCGCGCAGAGATCGTGGAAGATCTTGCGCTTGACCTCTTCCTTCTCGACAGCGGTTTCGATCACCAGATCGCAATCGGCGAGGCCGTCGAGCTTTTCGGTGGCGGTGATGTTGGCGAGCGCCGATTTGCGGGCGTCCTCGGTGATGACCTTCTTGGCGACCTGGCGCGACAGGTTGCCGTTGATGGTGGCCATCGCCGATTTCAGCCGATCGGCCGAGACGTCGTTCAGCACCACCTCGAAGCCGCCGAGTGCGGCGACATGCGCGATGCCGTTGCCCATCTGACCCGAGCCGATTACGCCGACCTTCTTGATTGCTGCCGCCATCTCGTCATCTCGTTGGGAGTCCGACCGCGCGATGCGCCGGCCGGTCAGTCTCGCATATTTCCGCGCCGAAGTCCGTTGCAACGGCGCGGGCCGACCGTATCACGGCAAAAATGAAAGCTTCTGCAACGGACCCGGCCGCGGCCGGATCCGTCCATCAGCCTCAGTCTACTTGCCGAGCTTGCCCAGTTCGTCGGTCAGTTCCGGCACCGCCTGATACAGATCGGCGACCAGACCATAATCGGCGACCTGGAAGATCGGCGCGTCTTCGTCCTTGTTGATCGCGACGATCACCTTGGAGTCCTTCATGCCGGCGAGATGCTGGATCGCGCCGGAAATGCCGATCGCGATGTACAGCTCAGGCGCCACCACCTTGCCGGTCTGGCCGACCTGCCAGTCGTTCGGCGCGTAGCCGGCATCGACCGCGGCGCGCGAGGCGCCGACGCCGGCGCCGAGCTTGTCGGCGAGCGGCTCGATGTATTTGGTGAAGTTCTCGCGGCTCTGCATCGCCCGGCCGCCGGAGACGATGATCTTGGCCGAGGCCAGTTCGGGCCGGTCGCTCTTGGCGACTTCCTCGCCGACGAAGGTGGAGAGGCCGGGATCGGCCGCCGCGGCCACCGGCTCGATCGCGGCACTGCCGCCCTCGCCGGTCGCCTGGAAGGTCGAGGTGCGGACGGTGATCACCTTCTTGGCGTCCTTCGACTTCACGGTCTGGATCGCGTTGCCGGCATAGATCGGCCGCTCATAGGTGTCGGGCGCCACCACCTTGATGATCTCCGACACCTGCATCACGTCGAGCAAAGCGGCGACGCGCGGCATCACGTTCTTGAAGCGCGAGGTCGCGGGCGCGACGATCGCGTCGTAGTTCGGCGCCAGCGAGACCACCAGCGCGGCCAGCGGCTCGGCGAGATCGTGCTCATAGATCGGCGCATCGGCCAGCAACACCTTGGCGACGCCCTGCAGCTTGGCGGCGGCTTCGGCGGCGGCCTTGGTGCCCTCGCCGCCACCGGCGACCAGGACGTGAACCTCGGCGCCCAGCGCGGTGGCCGCGGTCAGCGCCTTGTTGGTGGCGTCCTTGAGCTGGGCGTGGTCGTGTTCGGCAATCAGCAGCGTGGCCATCAGATAACACCCGCTTCGTTCTTGAGTTTGGATACCAGTTCGGCGACGTCCTTGACCTTGACGCCGGCCTTGCGGCCGCTCGGCTCGACGGTCTTGAGGACTTCCAGGCGCGGCGCGAGATCGACGCCGTACTGGTCCGCGGTCTTCTCGGCGATCGGCTTCTTCTTCGCCTTCATGATGTTGGGCAGGCTGGCGTAGCGCGGCTCGTTCAGCCGCAGATCGGTGGTGACGATCGCCGGGCCCTTCAGCTTCACGGTCTGCGAGCCGCCGTCGACTTCGCGCGACACCTGGAAGTCGGAGCCGTCGACCTCGAGCTTGGAGGCGAAGGTGGCCTGCGACCAGCCCAGCAGCGCGGCCAGCATCTGGCCGGTCTGGTTGCTGTCGTCGTCGATCGCCTGCTTGCCGAGAATGATCAGCCCCGGCTGCTCCTCGTCGGCGATCGCCTTGAGGATCTTGGCCACCGCCAGCGGCTCGACGATGCCCTCGGCCTTGACCAGGATGCCGCGGTCGGCGCCCATCGCGAGCCCGGTGCGCAGCGTTTCCGAAGCCTGCGCCGGTCCGATCGACACCACCACGATTTCGGTCGCCTTGCCGGCCTCCTTCAGGCGCAGGGCTTCCTCGACCGCGATCTCGTCGAACGGATTCATCGACATCTTGACGTTGGCGAGTTCAACGCCCGATCCGTCGCTCTTGACCCTGATCTTGACGTTGTAGTCGACCACCCGCTTGACCGGCACCAGAACCTTCATCGATCCTCTTTCGTGTTGCGCTGGGTTTATCTTGTCGTCTTAGTCGTGGCGGCGGAACCTAAAGCCCCTGCTATCGCCGGTCAACGCGCGAAAAGCCAAAACCGCCTATTCGAAACCGCCTATTCTAGCGGTTCTGGCCGGGAACCCAGAGAACGTCGCCGGCGCCGTCGTCGTTCACCGCGCGGCTGGCGACGAACAGGAAGTCCGACAGCCGGTTGACATATTGCACCGCCGCCGTGGTGATCTTCTCCTCCGGCTTCGCCGCGAGTTCCGCAATCACGCGTTCTGCGCGGCGGCATATTGTCCGCGCCAGATGCAGGTAGGCGGCGCCGGGCTTACCGCCGGGAAGCACGAATGACGTCAACGGCGCGAGACACTCGTTGAGCTGATCAATCTCGCGCTCCAGCCGCTCCACCTGGGTCGACAGCACCCGCAGCCGCTCGGCCTTGCCCTCGCGCTCCGGCACCGCGAGGTCGGCGCCGAGATCGAACAGATCGTTCTGGATCCGTCCCAGCATCGCGTCGATCTGCGGGTGACCCGCCAGATGCAGCCGCGCCACGCCGAGCGCGGCGTTGGTTTCGTCGACCGTGCCATAGGCGCTGATCCGCAGATCGTATTTCGGCCGGCGCTCGCCGGTGCCGAGCGCGGTGGAGCCGTCGTCACCGGTGCGTGTGTAGATACGATTGAGGACGACCATCGCGCAGGAACCTCGCAGCACGGAACGGCATGGTGAAAGCGGAAACCGAAGGGCCGTGGCTAGCGGCCCAGCGCCCAGACCGCAAGCATGGTCACGATGATCGCGACGAACTGCAACAGCACCCGCCACCGCATCAGCGACTGCGACCGGTTCGGCGATCCGCCCCGCATCATATTGATCAGGCCCAGCAGCAGGACCAACGCGACGGCGCCGAGGGCAATGGGTAGGAGAAACGTACTGAGGAACGTTACCATTCAGGTCTCATAACACCGCCAGCCGGGGCGCGCCATCCCGGCGCGGGCAACGAAGTCGGTTTGAGCAGGTTGGTAGCGATGCTAGACTCCGGCCCGCAACGTTCAGTCAGGTGACCAGTGAGGCAGATCCGCTACGTCTATGCGGTCGCGATGGACGCATTCTATACGTTTCTGGCCGATGACGGGTGGGCGATCGCGAGCCATATCGCGCTGTCCTCGCTGATGGCGCTGTTTCCGTTTCTGATCGTGCTGACCTCGGTGGCGGGCTTTTTCGGCTCCAAGGACCTCGCCGATCAGGCCGCGACCTTGATGCTGGACATCTGGCCGGCCCAGGTCGCCAGTACGCTGTCGGGCGAAATCCACGACGTGCTGACCACCACACGCGGCGACGCGCTGACGATCGGCCTGCTGCTGGCGCTGTATTTCGCCTCCAACGGCGTCGAGAGCCTGCGGGTCGCGCTGAACCGCGCCTATGCGGTGATCGAGGTGCGGCCCTGGTACATGTTGCGGCTGGAATCGATCGGCTACACACTGGTCGCGGCCTTCACCGCGCTGGCGATGGCGTTCCTGATCGTGCTCGGCCCGCTGATCCTCGCGACCGCCCGCCACTACGTGCCGCTGCTGGTCGAGGACAACCAGACGCTGCTGACGATCGCGCGCTACGGCATCGCGATCGGCACGCTCGTCCTCGCTCTGTTCATCCTGCACGCCCGGCTGCCGGCGGGGCGTCGGACAATCAGGCAGATCGTGCCCGGAATCGTCTTCACCATCGTGGCCTCGCTGGCATCGGGGATGGGATTCGGCCTGTATCTGGCGCGCTTCGCCAACAACTACGTCACGATGTATGCCGGTCTGGCCTCGGTGATCATCGCCCTGGTGTTTCTGTATTTCATCGCCACGATCTTCGTCTATGGCGGCGAACTCAACGCCGCGATCATCAAGTCGCGGCTGCCGGACGGCGTGACACTGCAAGCAGCGCAGTTGCGAGCGCGCGGGGAGACACCGGCTTGAGCAGAAAGGCGTCGGCGCCGGCCTGACGCGCCGCGGGTTCGTCCTGATCGCGGCCCGAAATGCCGATGATCGGAACCGCGCCGAGCGGCGGCGCGAGCGCGCGGATGGACTGAATCGCCTCCGGCCCGCTGATGCCGGGCAGCACCATGTCCATCAGCACGGCGTCGAAGCCGCCTTGGGCCAGCCGCTCGGGCGCCAGTTCGCCGCTGCCGACGAATTCGGTGTGGTGACCGAGTTCGGTGAGAATGGCGTTGAGCACGACGCGGCCGAACGGATTGTCCTCGACGCTGAGCAGCCGCATCGGGCGCGCGGGCCTGGCTAGATACGGCCCCGGCGTCGACGGCTGCGGCGGCCTGGCGCGCGCCAGCTTGATCGTCAACGTGAAGACGGTGCCGCCCTTCGGCCGCTGCGCCACCGCGACGTCGCCCTGCATCGCGCGCGCGATCTGCCGCACCGAGGACAGCCCGAGGCCGGCGCCGCCGAAGCGCGACGCGATGCTGACATTGGCCTGCGAGAACGGCTTGAAAAGTCGACGGATTTCCGCGAGCGACAGGCCGATGCCGCTGTCCGAGACCTCGAAACTCACATCGGCCTTGTCCCTGCCGGCCGCGGCCGAAGTGACCTTGAGCGCGACGTCGCCCTGCTCGGTGAACTTCACGGCGTTGTCGATCAGGTTCTCCAGCGCCGCGCGCAGCCGCACCATGTCGCCGACCACGAAGGCCGGCAGCCGCGACGAGATCGTCACCGTGGCGCGCAGGCCCTTGGCGGCAGCGCGGCCGGACAGCGAGTCGCCGGCGCTGCGCGCCAGCGCGCGGAGATCGAAGAACTCGCTGCGGACCCCCAGGCCGGTCGCGCCGAGCCGCGCGGCATCGACGAAAAGCGTAGCCAATCCAGAGAGATGCTCGGCTCCGGCCTTGATGGTATCGACCCAGCGGCGCTCGCGCTCGCCGAGATCGGAGGTCGCCAGCAGGTCGCTGACGGCGAGGATGCCGGTGAGCGGCGTGCGGACTTCATGCGCGAACGCCGCCAGCGCCGTCTCGACCATGCCGGGCGTTTCGGCCTTCCTGCGGGCGCGCTTCGCCGGCGACCGCTTGACCGGCGTCCGCCCGCTGCGCAGGGCGCGCGACTTCACTGCCATGGTTCCCCCGACCCCAACGCCCGGCACCATGCCATGGCGGCCTTAACGGAGCCATCGGGAAAACGTGAATCCGGCGGCTGCCGGCATGCGGCAAAGTTCGGGCAAACTTCAGGCAGCAGCCGCCAGCCCGACCATGCGCCGAACCTCCTCCGGACTCACGCCCGCCGCCCGCAAGTCGCGCAGCCCGGTCGCGCCGGTCGACTTCGACAGCTTGCGCCCCTCGGCATCCCGCAGGAGCGGATGGTGCCGATATACCGGAGCCGGTAGATCGAGCAGAATCTGGAGCAGGCGGTGCACGCTGGTCGACCAGAACAGGTCGGCGCCGCGGACCACTTCGGTCACCCCCTGCAGCGCGTCGTCGATCACCACCGAGAGGTGATAGCTGGTGGACGTCTCCTTGCGGGCGATCACGACGTCGCCCCAGGCCTCGGGTTGCGCCGCGACCAAACCGGTCTCGCCGTCGGGGCCGTGGCCGAGCTCGTGCCAGCTCAACTCATCAGTCAATGCGCCGGCGATCTCGCAGGCGGCTTCCATGTCGAGCCGGAGCGCATAGGGCACGCCGGAGGCGATCAGTAGCGCGCGTTGCTCCGCATCGAGATGCTTGCCCGAGCCGGGATACAGCGGCGCGCCGTCGGGATCGCGGGGCCACGGCGCGACCTCGTCCTTCGCCGCGACCAGCCGGGCGATCTCGGCGCGGCTGTCGAACGCCGGATACACCAGCCCGCGCGCCGCGAGGCGATCGACCGCGTCGCGATACAAATCGAGGTGATCGGACTGCCGCCGCACCGCCGGTTCCCAGGCGATGCCGAGCCAGGCCAGATCCTGATAGATCGCCGCTTCATAGTCCGGCCGGCAGCGCGTCGCGTCGATGTCCTCGATCCGCAGCAGCAGCCGGCCGCCGCCAGCCTTCGCCAGGTCGGCGTTGAGCAGCGCCGAATAAGCGTGGCCGAGGTGCAGAAAGCCGTTCGGGCTCGGGGCGAATCGGAAAACGGGTGGCATTGGTCTCGGCGCGTGTCATTGCCGGGCTTGACCCGGCAATCCATCCAACATGAGACTTGTTACGTCTTGGATGGATGCCCGGGTCAAGCCCGGGCATGACGACAGAGCAAATGAAACTGGCCCGATGACCATCCATCTCGACACCCAGGCCGACCTCGAGGCCGCGATCACCACGCTGGTGAAGCAGGACGCGCGGCTGCGGCCGGTGCTGAAAACGGCCGGGATGCCGGCGCTGCGGCGACGTGATCCCGGCTTCAAGGGCCTCGCCGCGATCGTCTGCGGCCAGCAATTGTCGGTGGCGAGCGCGGCGGCGATCTGGGGCCGGGTCGGCGCGGCGTTCGATCCGTTCGACCACGCCGCGATCAAGCGCGCGCGCAGCGACCGGCTCGGCCGGCTCGGCCTGTCGGCGGCGAAGATCAAGACGCTGAAGGCGCTGGCCAGGGAACTGCACGCCGAACGGCTCAATCTCGACGTGCTCGCCAATGAGGACGCCGACATCGCCCACGCCACGCTGACCGCGCTGCACGGCATCGGGCCGTGGACCGCCGACATTTATCTGCTGTTCTGTCTCGGCCATGGCGACGCCTGGCCGGCCGGCGATCTCGCCGTGCAGGAGGCGATGCGGATCGGCCTCGGCCTGAAGGCGCGGCCGACCGTCAAGCAGATGGCGCCGCTCGCCGAATCCTGGCGCCCGCTGCGCGGCGCCGCGGCGCATCTGTGGTGGGCATACTACCACGCGGTGAAGAAGCGCGAGGGCGTGATTGCGGGGAAGGCGACGACGTAGCAGACCCGTAGCCGGCATGAGCGAAGCGACATGCAGGAACCGCGGCGCTCCGCAGACCCGGGTCTCGCTGCGCTCACCCGGGCTACCCGCTTGCATCGAGTAGTACCGGTGAAGATGTATTGGACAACTGCATGGCAGCTACATCACTGGCGCGGCCTGCGCGAACACCGGCCGCTGCTTTATCGGAATGGCGCGCGAAGGCGAGTTATTTCAAGAATACCAGCAAGCGAATCACCATTGCGCATACCAAACCGACTCCGCGACCTCAGTCGGACATTTTCACTGCTGCCTAGTTGGCTGCTTGCGACTGATCCTCGGATCTGTGAATCAACCTGTGCTTGATGCCAAGGTTCATTTCCAATGAATCGCGCAGCTTAAGTAACATTGACCAAGCGTGCGCGCCGTCAACATCACAACGTTGCTTCAGCGCTTCGATAAGGCTGTTAAGTTCTGCCGCCCTTGGGGAAAGCCAATTGACCTCCTCTTGCGTAAGACCTATCGCCCCGATGGGCCCAGACATCACCGCACCGAAACGTTCCAATACCTTAGTCCTCATCTGTCCGTACAAATTAGACAAGGCAACGGTGCTGTTGTGTAGTTCATCAAGTGCGGCGATTTCGTTGAACAGTTTATCGTCAATCGAAAGGAGAAGCGCCATTTCCTCGGGGGCAAAATGAACCTCATCCGGCCCGCCGACTATCGGCTGGACAATTTGCCATGGGGCCCCTTCAAATCGATGCTGCTCCGCTTGATCAAAGCAACTCTGAATAGCTTTACCTAGATTTTCCAAGCTGGAAGATAGCTTTATCATTTTGAAAAGGAGCGAGTAGCCTCTTGCTTTCCGCAACTCGAGTTTATCTTCGTCTCGTTGCCTTTTCGCCGCATCTAAGTTTCTTTTCTGAATGCTAAAGGACACAACAGCGCTAACTGTAGCGCCAACAATTGATCCGCCGAAGGCGGTGAGAAGCGTCCACCATGTGGCCGTCGTTCCCGGATCAGCTGCCACAACTGCATCCTCTCTCTTTTCTCGCTCTGGTTGATTACAGGCGTGTGCATGGACAAGGCAAGGGTCATCGTATCGTCGTGACCTCATACTCCCCACATGATCGTCCTTCTCAGATCCGCCCCCGCTGCTGAAGAGCAGATGGCGTGCGCGCCGACCGGCTCGGCCGGCTCGGCCTGTCGGCGGCAAAGATCAAGACGCTGAAGGCGCTGGCCAAGGAACTGCACGCCGAACGGCTCAATCTCGACGTGCTCGCCAATGAGGACGCCGACATCGCCCACGCCACGCTGACCGCGCTGCACGGCATCGGGCCGTGGACCGCCGACATCTATCTGCTGTTTTGTCTCGGCCATGGCGACGCCTGGCCGGCCGGCGATCTCGCCGTGCAGGAGGCGATGCGGATCGGCCTCGGCCTGAAGGCGCGACCGACCATCAAGCAGATGGCGCCGCTCGCCGAACCCTGGCGCCCACTGCGCGGCGCCGCGGCGCATCTGTGGTGGGCCTACTACCACGCAGTGAAGAAGCGCGAGGGCGTGATCGCCGGGAAGGCAAAAACGGCGACGAAAGCGTAGTTCAGACAACGCGCCTGCAACGACTCGTCATGCCCGGCCTCGTGCCGGGCATCCACGTCCTGCACTACCCACGGCAAAGACGTGGATGGCCGGGACGAGCCCGGCCATGACGACGTCGGACTCGAGACGCGGGGGAACGGCGTCCCTCACACGGGACTACTCATCGTACGGCCCCCTCGTCCCCAAACGACAAGGCGCGCCGGCGTTGCCGCCGACGCGCCCCTCGTAAACTCGCTGGTTCCCAGGCGCCGGGGCGCCCTGGCCGAGCGGACCTCGAGAGGTCAGATCAGCGGGCGGCCCCAACGAGGTGACAGCGTTTCGAGTGAGACACTGGATCACCTCCTTTCGTTGTTTTCAGGAATTGAAAGAATAGGAATGATTCTCGGGATTGAAAAGCCCCCGCTGCGACGTTTTCGCGCCGGGGCCGATCGCGGAACGGCGGCCGCGATCCGCCGTTGTCCCTGCTCACAGGGAGAGATCACCATGAACCCGGAAAAGAGCGAAACCGTCAGCCTGATCGGCAGCGACAAGGTGCAGGGAACCGCGGTGTACGGCGCCGACGGCGAGAAGATCGGCAGCGTCGAGCGGGTGATGATCGAGAAGGTCAGCGGCAAGGTGTCCTACGCGGTTCTGAGCTTCGGCGGCTTCCTCGGCATCGGCGACGATCACTATCCGCTGCCCTGGCCGTCGCTGAAGTACAATGTCGAGCTCGGCGGCTACCAGACCATGATCACCATCGACCAGCTCGAGCGCGCGCCCAAATACGACCGCGAGGCGGAATATGATTGGCGCGGCGCCCGCAAGGTCGACGATTATTACGGCGTGGCGCTGACGTAGCGCCGTCGCGATCTCCGGATGCAGGCGCATCCGGCCAGTCACAGAAGGCGGGTCGCAATCATGCGGCCCGCCTTTTTTGCCTTTTGCTTCTGCCTTTTGGCCGACGCGCTCCCCGGCCGACGCGGACCGCGATGCCGGGCCACGCCTCCAGGCCGGGTGCCGATGGATACCATCCGCTTTCGTCGATGTTCTTTACCCGGTCTTAGTTCCCGATCGTCAAACTAACGGCCGGCATCAGCGCGAGAGAATTCGCGACCTGCGGGGGCCGGATATGCAGAAGCTACTTGACACCCGTCACGCCCGGCGCGTGCTACGCCGCTTCGGGCGCGATCGCTCGGGCAATATCGCGGTGATCTTCGCGATCGCCCTGCTGCCGACCCTGGGCTTTCTGGGCGCGGCGATCGACTACGCGATGGCGAACCGGATCCGCGCCAAGCTGCAGTCGGCCCAGGACGCGGCGGTGCTGCTGGCGGTCAGCCACTCGTCGATCAAGCGCACCACCGAGCAGGCCAAGGCCGACGCCGTCCAATTCTTCAACGCCACGCTCGACGCCTACGGCCTGAGCGCGACGATCAAGCTCGACGTCACCGAGAGCGACGGCAAGCGCAGCGCGAGCTCGGAGTTCACCTCGACGGTGAAGACCCAGTTCCTCAATCTGCTCGGCTATCCGACGCTGGCGATCGGCAACCGCTCGACCTCGACGGCGTCGCTGCCGATCTACCAGGACTTCTATCTACTGCTCGACAATTCGCCGTCGATGGGGGTCGCCGCGACCAATTCCGACATCGCCACGATGGTGGCGAACACGTCGGACAAATGCGCGTTCGCCTGTCACGACCTGTCGAATTCGAACGACTACTACAAACTCGCCAAGAAGCTCGGCGTCAAGATGCGGATCGACGTGGTCCGGCAGGCGGTACAGCAGCTCACCACCACGGCGACGCTGATGAGCGCGGTGAACAATCAGTTCCGGATGGCGGTCTACACCTTCGGAAGCTCCTGCGCCTCGCTCGGGCTGACGACGGTGGCCAACCTGTCGTCCAGCATGTCGAGCGTGCAGACCTCCGCCAGCGCGATCGACCTGATGACGATCCCGAAGCAGAACTACAACAACGACCAGTGCACCGATTTCGACGGCACGCTGGCGGCGATGAATACGACGATCCCGTCGTCCGGCACCGGGACCGCGGAGCAGCCGCAGAAATGGCTGTTCTTCGTCTCCGACGGCGTCGCCGACGCCTACTATCCGTCGACCTGCACCCGCCCCACCGTGAGCGGCGGCCGCTGCCAGGAGCCGCTGACGGTCGCGCAATGCAAGGTGATGAAGGACCGCGGCATCCAGATCGCGGTGCTGTACACCACCTACTTGGCGCTGCCGACCAACGACTGGTACAACCAGCACATCGCGCCGTTCAATCCGGGCCCCTACGGCCCGTCGACCAACAGCCAGATCGCCGCCAAAATGCAGGCCTGCGCCTCGCCGGGGTTCTACTTCGAAGTCAGCCCGACCCAGGGCATCTCGGAGGCGATGGACGCGCTGTTCAAGAAGGCGGTGGCGAAGGCGCGGCTGAGCAGCTAGCGAAACCCACGCGACGGACGGCCTTCGGACGGGAGGGTGGGCAAAGGCGCTGTTGCGCCGTGCCCACGCGTGACACAAAACGACGCGTCGACGTCGGCGTGGGCACGGCGCTGCGCGCCTTCTGCCTACCCTACGAAGTACCGGAATCGCGTGCGCATCCCCGCAAGGGGGAGGGGAGCAGCGGCCTCATCGCTTCGCCCCAACTACACCACCGGCTCCGGCGCGCGGCCGACGATGACGCCTTCGTGGCCGCGCAGGTCGAGGGTTGCGCCGACGCGTTCGCCGGTGCGATCCATCGCGGTCGACAGCAGCACCTCGCCATCGAGCCCGAACGCATCGGACGCCGCCGACACCGGCGCGGCGCCGAGATTGAGCGCGATCAGCACCGACTCGCCCTGATGATATCGGCGATACAGCAACAGATCGCCCTGCACCGCGAGCGGCTGATAATCGCCGAGCGACAATTGCGGTCGGGCGCGGCGCAGCCGCAGCAGCGCGCGATACAGGCTGAGGATCGACTGCGCGTCGGCGCGCAGATTGGCGACGTTGTCCTGCGCGGCGTCGGGCGCCAGCGGCAGCCACGGTTTCACATCGCTGAAGCCGGCATTCGGCGAGGCGTCCCACGGCATCGGCGTGCGGCAGCCGTCACGGCCGACCCCGATGCCCGGCACGTTCTTCTCGAACGGGTCCTGCACGTCCTGCGGCGCGATCTCGACCTGCTCCATGCCGAGTTCGTCGCCGTAATACAGCGTCGGCGTGCCGCGCAGCGTCAGCAGCAGCATCGCGGCGATTCGAGCCTGCGCGGCGCCGACGCGGCTCGCGACGCGGGGACGGTCGTGATTGCCCAGCACCCAGTTCGGCCACGCGCCCGCCGGCAGCGCCGCCTCGTAGCGCGCGATCAGCGCGGCGATGTCCTGCGCGCGCCACGGCGTCGACAGCAGCGCGAAATTGAACGGCAGATGCGCGCCCTTGAGCCCGGGTCCGTAGTACGCGACCAGCCGCTCGATCGGCAGATAGATCTCGCCGATCAACAGGCGCTGATCGAATTCGTCGAGCACCGCGCGCATTTCGGCGACGATCTCCTGCGTCTCCGGCCGGTCGGCGGAATACTCCGTCAGCAACGCTGCGTGCGGCGGCATGCCGGGCCTGAAATCCGGATTGGGCGGGTTGTCGCGCAACTGATCGTCCTTGATCAGGTGCCAGATCACGTCGACGCGGAAGCCGTCGACGCCCTTCCGGAGCCAGAACCGCATCGCATCGTAGATCGCCGCGCGCACCTGCTGATTGCGCCAGTTGAGGTCCGGCTGCTGCGCGAGGAACGCGTGGTAATAGTACTGCCCGGTGGTTTCGTCGAAGGTCCAGCCGCTGCCGCCGAATTCCGACAGCCAGTTGGTCGGCGGACCGCCGTCCGGCGCAGGGTCTCGCCACAGATACCAGTCGCGCTTCGGATTGTCGCGCGAGGCGCGGCTCTCGACGAACCACGGGTGCTGGTCGGACGAGTGGTTCGGCACCAGATCGAGGATCACCTTGAGCCCGCGCGCATGCGCGATCAGCACCAGCGCGTCGAAATCCTCCATCGTGCCGAAGATCGGATCGATCCCCACATAGTCGGCGACGTCGTAGCCGAAATCCGCCATCGGCGACGGAAACACCGGCGACAGCCAGAGCGCGTCGACGCCGAGGTCGGACAGATGATCGAGCCGGTCGATGATGCCGCGCAGATCGCCGATGCCGTCGGCATTGCTGTCCTGAAACGAGCGCGGATAGATCTGGTACAGCACGCCGGCCGCCCACCAGGACGGGGTGGTCACATCGGTCATCGGTTGTCCTTCTCGGGTCTCGCGTTCACAGACGCCCGAAGCCGCCAGCTTGTTCCGGCGGCGGCTGGTTTCGCTTCGCACAAGCATGCGTCAGCGCCGTGAAGGCGGAGGCTGCGTTCAGCTCTCCCTTGGGGAGACGACCGCATCGGGCGTTCGAAGGTCGGGGCAATGAGCGATTCGGCATTGCCTGTCCGCATGTCGTCCCCGCGCAGGCGGGGACCCATACGCCGCAGCGTCTCGATTGGAATCCGGTGGCAGAGGCCTTGCTCCGCTCGGGAAGCCAGGGGCTATGGGTCCCCGCCTGCGCGGGGGACGACGCGTCGCGGAGGCAGCGGCCGAACATTTGATCCATATCCGATCGCCGCGCAGCGCCTCGCGTCGCCCTCTCGCGCATGGACTGCCGCCGCCGAGCACCGCTCTGTATCAATCTACCATTCGCGCCGATCGCCACGCTTGTCGGCGGCAAATCACCGCGCTTTGACTAGCGATCGTTCACCGACCACTTACTTAGTCTTGTGCGACGCGTTGTCACCGGTAAGTTGATGCCTGAATTGGCTTGCCGCAGCGCGAAAATGTGCGAGATTGGGAACTGGGCCGGTGCCGCAGAATTGTCGGTAAACACTGAGATTCCGCCGCACGCTCATTGGTATCGAGGAAGGTAAGCATGACGCAAATTGTGAAACTGTACGACGATGCGAAGAAGGCCCAGGCGGCCGTCGCCGAGCTCAAAGCGGCCTCGTTCGACAACGCCGAACTCACCACCAACAAAGACGGTAGCGTGGTAAGCGTCGACCCGCCGTTCGGAAAGGGCGGCCAGGCCGAAGCGATTCTCAACCGCCATGGTCCGAGCAACGCCGCCGTGTCCGGATATGCCCGGACGTCATCGTCTGGAAACCTGACAGGCGCGCCGCGCCTGACCGACTCGCGCACCACCCTGGGCGGCATCTTCCCGGAGCTGACCAGCCCGAACTTCTTCCTGTCCTCGATGTTCGGCCCGCTGCTGTCGTCGTCGCAGAAGCCGATGTCGTCGCTGGCGTCGAGCCAGAAGCCGTGGTCGTCGCTCACCTCCAGCCAGAAGCCGTTCTCGCAGCTCGCGGCCAATCAGAACGGATCGGCCAAGCTGATCAACGATCCGACGCCGTTCTCCTCGATGCTCGGCCTGCCGGTGCTGCTCGGCCGCTGAATCAACTGCTGCAAAGACGAACCGATCATCAGCGCCGGGCCATCGCCCGGCGCTTTTGATTCGCGCCGACGCGGGTCGTGTCCAGAATCCGCTTGCGACCGCCTCCCGCTTGCGGAATCAATCAGTTCCAAAAGGGGGGTGAAGATGCGCGTGGCTCCTGCCGAGCGATCCGGGCGGACAGCATGGCTGGTCACAGCCGGCCGCCGGATTCGGCCGCGACAGCCGCGGACGGCTTCGTTCGCACCGGGCGCCGCCGATGCTTGAACTCAGCATCTTCGCCGTGATCACGCTGGCCGTCGTCTACTGGATGGCGCTGTGGCTGATGGGCCGGCGCGAGGACGTGCTGTACGGATCGTTCGTCTCGCCACCGCAGGGCGCCGCGCAGGATCAGCAGGCGGAGCCGATCGGCCCGGCGCTGTCGCCGCCGATACTGTCGCCGCCGATACTGTCGCCGCAATGGCCGCCGGAACTGCCGCGCCGCCCGCGCCTCGCGACGTCCGTGCCGCGCTCGGTCGATCCTACCGCACTGCAGCACACCGCGTCCGCAGCTCGGGCGACCGCCGAGCCGCCGCCCGGCGACGTGCTGGCGTCGCTGTTGGAAACCATCAAGCGCGACCTCAGCGAGGCCGCCGGCAAGGACCCGACCAAGTAGCGACTTGCCCAAGTAGCGACTTGCCTAATTAACGACTTGCCCAAGCAACAACTCGGGGCATCGCCCCGGCCGAAGTCGGATCCGGGACAGGCCGGATCGGATCGTCGTCGGCTCGGCTGTCAGGTCGTGCCGTGCGGCTGCTGCGGCCCGGCGCTGTGCGGGTGGTCGCCCTCGTGCCCGGCGAAGATCACCACGCCGAACAGGATCACAACGGTGGACAGCGCGGCGGCAGCCAGCAGCAGAATGTCGTAGGTCATCATGGTCGTATTCCCCCTGCACCCGATGCAGTGGGGACAGCATCACGCCGCCTTCGGAGCGCAGCGTTGATGCCGATCAATTCGGCGTCGCCTTCGCTGCGACGCCCGGGCGCCGCTTCGCCGCCGATTCCGCACCCGGATCGTCAGATGATCGCCCGGTCCCAGCCGCCATAATGCTGATCGCTGCGCGCGCCGCGCGGCAGGCTGAGACCGATCAGCGCCAGGCCGATCGCGATCTGGACGATGCCGCCCGCCGTTCCGCCGTCGAGCAGGAACGGCGCGGCGACCAGCCAGGCACCGAGCCCGACATTGAGGAAGCGCACCGGGCGCACGACCTCGGCCAGAGCCGTGACGGCGATCAGCACGACCAGGCAACCGGTGATGTGATCGCTGAAGGACAGCGGCGGCCGGGTATCGAGGAGCAGCGGCGATGCGACCAGCACGACGCCGAGACCGATACTGGCGAGCAGCGTCCACGGGAAGGTCACGCCGCCGACGACGAAATCCCTCAGGATCTCGCCGATCGGACGGTCGAGATCGGGCGCGGGCGTCTGGTCCTGCGACAACGCCGGACCGCCCATCCAGAAGGTGCGCCAGAACGGCTCGCCGGCCCTGGTGGCGCGCCAGAGATACTGCACGCTCGCCAGCACCTCGTCGACCGAATAGGGAATCAGGATCACGGTGACGACCGCCTGAATGATACAGAGCGTGCACAGCGCGCCGATCAGCGGCGGCTGGATGATGATGAAGGTGACGCTGACCACGCCGAGCGGAATGATCAGCAGGCCGAACAGAAACACCATCCATGGCATGGTGCGCCAGCGGCGGCGGTCGCCGATCGAGCCGGCGAGAATGTCGAGCGCGTAGGCGAAGGCGCCGAGGCCGGCATCCGCGATCGGGAAGCCCTTCGACACCCACGACGTCACCACCGCCTCGCTGCCGTTGCGAACCGGCGCGTCGCCCGGACCGAAGAACGGGTCCCACAGCGAGTCGATGTGGCCCATCTGATAGGCGGCCAGATAGCGCGAGACGAACAGCCCGACGAAGGCCAGCGCGACGATCGGAATGCGCTGGGTGAAGGTCGACGGCGAGTAGCTCCAGCCGAGCGGACGATCGTCATCGGCGGCCAACGCCCGCCGGCTGACGCCGGCCGGCGGCGGGATCAGCACCGCGAGGGCGACCACCAGCATGCCGACCAGCGTATCGAGGCCGTAGGCGGCGGCGCTCGTCGTCCAGAACAGCAGCGGCGCCAACATCACCCAGAGCCCGACGGCCGCGGTCGCCCACTGCATCCAGCGCCGCTCGCGGGCGAGGCTCGCGAGCGCCATCACGGTGATCAGCAGCCCGGAGACGATCTCGCTGATGCCGAGCCTGGCGTTGCGGGTCTGGGCATCCGCCACCTCGTGGCCGAGCGCAGGCGGCGCGGCCGCCGTGACGGCGTCGAACAGGCCGAGCGTCATCGGCGACGTGATCAGCCACAGCCCGAGCGCGGCATTCGTCAGCGGCGCCCACAGCGTCCAGGCGCGATGCCGATCGACGGCTTCGTCGACCTGCGCCGGGCTCAGCTCGAGCGGCTGCTTCAGCCGCTCCTGTGCCTGGTCGAGTTCCGGCTCCGACGCGGCCACGGCCGGGGCTTCGAGCTTGTTGATCTCGTACCAGCGGGTCGGATCCTGTTTCAGCCGGCGGATCATCTCCGGCAGCGTGTCGACCAGCCGATGCGCCGGCTTCCAGCCGAGCAGCGCGCGGGCGCGCGACGCGTCGATCTCGTAGTGATCGTCGGAATTCTCGATCATCCAGGGCTTGATGTCGGTGTCCTGATCGAGCACCTCGGTCTGCACCCAGGCGCCCGCTTTGGTGAGGCCCTTGTTCAGGCTGAGCGTGCGCCACTCCTCGTCGTGCACCAGGCGGCCGATGCGCTTCTGCATCTCCTGATAAGACGGCGTCTCCTCCTCGCCGATCAGCAGCGTCGTCTCGTCCGGAAGATCGCAGCGGCGATCGACCGTGCGCACGATCGCGTCGACCAGATCGTCTTTGTGCAGATAGGGCTGCCCGGCGGAGAGATCGCCGGTGAACAGATAGGCGGTCGGCAGCCGCTCGAAGATGCGGGAGATCTGCTGCGCGATGAACGCCGCGCGGCAATCCTCGTCATAGACACCGGCCAGCCGCAAAATCACGGTCCGCGTATCGCCGCGTTGCTGCGCGATCAGCCGTTCGGTGTCGGCCTTGGATTGCGGATAGGCCCAGGCGGGACGGATCGGCGAATCCTCGTCGACGCGCACGCCCTTGTCGGGGCTCGGCGCATGCACCAGCAAGGTGCTGGAGAAGATGAATTGCCCGGCGCCGACCGTCTTCAGCGCGCGCAGGAGCCGCGCCGTGCCCTCGACCGTGACCGACTGATATCTGGGATCGTCCTCGCCGGTCGTGTCGTAGTAGGCGGCCAGATGCACCACCGAGGCGATGGTCCCGCCCGCCCGCTTCGTCGCCTCATTCACGGCGCTGTCGACGCTCTCGTCCGAGGTGAGGTCGATCTCGACGGTCTCCATCCCCTCGACGGGATGCTTCGCCGGCATCAGGTCCAGACCGATCACCCGGTAGCGTTTCTGCAGACCCTTGGCGATGGCCTGACCGAGAAACCCGCTGCTGCCGGTGATGAGGACGGTGGGGCGCTTGGAGGAATCCTTCGGCATCGGCATCCTTCGGATCGACGGAGGGTGTCGTTCGATGCCGACCCGGGGCTGGACGATGCCGACATCGGCGTTGCGGCGCGAAGCGCGATCGCGCCGTGGCCTTCCGCAGTCCAAGCACCGATCTCCGCATCCGTTCCGGGGTGCGGTTTTTGATCGCAGATGAATGACCGATCGGGAAGTTGGGGTGGCGGCCTGGGATCGCCGCGCGCGCGGTTGCACCGCTCGGCTGCGCGGCGCAACGCCCGGGCCGTCGCGGAGGCCGGGCCGATCCCGCAATCCGCCGTCTTCAGGCCCGCAGCCGCTCCGCCGCAGGGCTCGCCGAACGATCGTGAAGACGGGGGTGGGCCGGGTCGCTCGGGTTCACGCCGGTCAAGGCGACGTGCACCATTCTCATTCGCGCCGCAGATCGGGGCGCGTCGATTCTCAGCGCGTCGCGGATGCGGACGCCGACACGCGCAGCGGCGCGGCGCCGCTGCTCAGCCCCAGCTTTCCGGACTCCGCCAGTTCGCGCAGCCGATTGCGCGCCCACACGCGCATCGCCCGGTCCGAGCGAAGTTCAGCAAGACTGCTCTGATCGATCTGATCGATCCGGTCCGACTCGTGTTGATTGTTCCGACCCGCCATCAACTTTCCTCCTGTGTGAACCCGGCTCATCGCCGCGCGTCGAGCAGCACGCCTGCTTCGTTGTGACGTGCGACTGCGACCGACTCCTTGCACTGATTCACCCCGAAATGGCGGTACAATTCGGGCGCGCTCATCCTGAATAATTCCAAACTGCGAACTAACTCGAATGGCGCGGGGATCGTCATGAACGTTGCGATCACAAAGTACCAACTGATCGCCGGAAGTGATCGCTGGTTTGATTTGAATCAATGCAAACGCAATCGAGAATACGTCGGCAGCGTCACCGCCGATGGCGACGCGTCGCGATTCGCAACGCTCCCGCGAGGCGTGTCGACCAATGCACGTCGCGAACCTGTTCCCGGGCGGCGGCGCGCACGGATCAGGGCCGCGCCTCTTCGACTGAGGCGCTTTCAACTCGGGTTGCAAGCTGAGGGCTGGCGGACGGCTGGAGCGGGCGAAGGGAATCGAACCCTCGTATGCAGCTTGGGAAAACGATTTGTAATAAACCGTCCCAAAGGATCGCCTTAGCGCTTTGAGACACTGAGAACGCAGAATGCACGGTCGGCAGCGGTGCTGGTGCTGGTGCCGCTGATCCTGTGGCGATGCGCGTTCGTCTGCCGACATACGATCGTCACGGGCGTCGAGACCCGCAACCAAAGCCGCGAAGTCGTCCAGATGATCACGGTCAGGCTGATCGTCGCGGCACCGAAGCGAGCGCCGGCGCGTCCGGCAGGGCCGGTGGGCGCTGCGGGCCGCAGCGGGTGCACTCCGGAGGGGCCAAGCATGGCATTTTGAACGTTTTACCGTAAGGCTGATTGTTTTCCCGCATTCGATGGCATTTTTGGCAGGCCCGGAATTTCCTTGAACGATTTTCCGCGGATGACCATAATATTGAATGTTTTTCCGCAGTCAGCCTTATTGTTGAACGATTTTTTGGGAATCTGAATGTTTTACTGTGAACTCACCTTATCCTGAACGTTTCGCCATCCTGCTGAACGATTTTCCGCCCCGGGCGCCGGTTTTGAACAAGGAGTTCCACTTGCAGGACCAGAGCTTAGGTCAACTCCGCCTCCATGAGATGCTGGAGCTCGACGTACCGAAGCCCCACGTGCGCTCGACGGCGGTCCGTGGCAACCGTCGAACCATCGAGGGACAGGATGCACTGATCGAACAGTTTCCTCCCCGGTACGTCCCGCAAGACACCGCGATCGACCATCTCAAGTTCGCGCTACGTCACGAACCGCTGGACATGGGAGTCCTGACTGCCGCCCTCAAGGCGATGCCGAAGCAGGACATCGAGACCTGGATCAAGTCCGAGCCGACCGGCGCCTTCTCGCGGCGGGCATGGTTTCTCTATGAGACGCTGACCGGCGACACGCTCGACATCGAAGACGCCGGCGCGGTGACGTACGTCGACGCCTTAGATCCCGAACGGCACATCGTCGCGAACGGCGCGCGATCGCGCAGGCACAAGGTGACGGACAATCTCCTCGGAGCGCCCGGCTTCTTCCTCACCGTCCGGCGGACCGCGAAGATCCAGCAGCACATCGCGGAGAAGCTCGACGAAGTCGCGAAGGCTTACACAGAGAAGGTGCCCGCCGAGACGCTGAAGCGGGCCGTGCAGTACCTGTACACGAAGGAAACGAAATCCTCCTTCGAGATCGAACACGAAAGGCCGACGCCGGAGAAGGCACGGCGCTTCATCGCCGCGCTCGAGCAGGGCGAAAAGTTCGACCCGACCGACGAGAAGGGTCTCATCGCGCTTCAGAATGAGATCGTCGACCCGAGATACGCCGCCTCGGACGTCCGCGATTTCCAGAACTTCGTGGGCGAAACGCTCGGCTCGCACCGGGAGAAGGTGCATTTCGTCTGCCCGAAACCGAAGGACGTGAAGCCTCTGATGTCGGACTGGAGGAAGATGACCGCGCGCCTCAAGCAGGACGCAGAGCCCGTCACCGCGGCGGCGCTGATCGCCTTCACGTTCGTCTTCATCCATCCGTTCGAGGACGGAAACGGCCGTATCCACCGTTTTCTCATCCATCACGTGCTGTCGTCCCAGCACTACACGCCCAAAGGAATCATCTTTCCGGTCTCGGCGGCGATCCTGCGCAACATCAAGGAGTACGACACGGCCCTCGAAAGCTACTCGAATCCGCTTCTCGCGCACGTCAAGTACAGGATGACGCCGAAGAACGAAGTCGAGGTCTTGAACGAGACAGCGCACCTCTACCGGTACTTCGACGCGACCCGTTTCGTCGAATACCTCTACGACAAGCTTGCGGAGACGATCGCCACCGACCTCAAGGAGGAAGTCGAGTTCGTCGAGAAGTTCGACCGTGCCTACACCGCGGTGACGAACCAGATCGACATGCCGAACAGGCGCGCGTCGTTGTTCGTCGGCCTCTGCATGCAGAACGCCGGAAAGCTATCAAAGAAGAAACGCGAGCAGTTTCCCGAGTTGACCGACGATGAGATCACGATGCTCGAGGAAGCCATCGAGGAAACGCTGGCGGAACGCGATGAGGCCTAGCCCTCCGGACCGGTACCGCACGGCCCCAGGGAAGTGCCCTATTTCTTGGGGAAAATCGGCTGGAGCGGGCGAAGGGAATCGAACCCTCGTATGCAGCTTGGGAAGCTGCCGTTCTACCATTGAACTACGCCCGCGCGCCGGGCCGCGACAGGCGCGGCCGACCGCCTTGGTCTAGCCGAGACCGCGCGTTCCGCCAAGGGGTCAGCCCAACCGGCCACCGAGGGCAGCCGAGGCGGCGCGGCGCGGGATCGGCGGCGCGGCGAACGGCCGGCGCGGCGGGTCGGCCGCGAGCCCCAGCAACACCGTTAACAATTTGTAAAGATTCCGGATGCGCGGTTCCACGGCGCTGGTATAGTCGAACCCATGGTGGGGGTTGCGTATACGATTTTCGATACGATGATGGGCCGATGCGGCATCGCATGGGGCCTCGACGGCGTTCTCGCCGTCCAGCTCGCCGAGAGCCGCGAGATCGACACCCGCCGCCGGCTGCTGAAGCAGTGTCCGGATGCCCGCGAGGCCCGGCCGACGGTCGGAATCGACAGCGCCATCGAAGGCATCGCGGCGATCTTGCGCGGCGCGCATTGGGATTTTTCCGACGTCCGGCTCGACCTCGGCGGCCTGCCGGCCTTCGACTGCCGGGTCTACGACGTGCTGCGCGACATTCCGCGCGGCGAGACCGCGACCTATGCGGAGATCGCCCGGCGCGCCGGCTCGCCCGGCGCGCTGCATGCGGTCGGCCATGCGATCCGCAACAATCCGTTCGCCGTGATCGTGCCCTGCCATCGCGCGCTGACGATCGCCGGCGACACCAGCGGCACCTGCGCCAATGGCGGCGCCATCACCCGGCGGCGGCTGCTGGCGGTCGAGGGCGCGCTGGCGACCCGCGGCCCGAGCCTGTTCGACGTACTGCTCACCGCCGCGCCGCGCCAGGCGGATCGCTAGAACTCAGAACAAGCCGATCAGTCCAGCCCGAGCGTCCGCGGATCGGGCACCGGCACAGCTTTCGGCGCCCAGCGCGTCAGCAGCACGGCGAGCGCCGTGGCGAGGCCGAGCACCACCATCGAGGCGGCGGCGAGCGCGAAGAAATTGCCGGCGCTGCCGTTGTTGGCGATCAGCAGCCAGCCGCCGATGCCGACGAAGAGCAGCCGCCCGGTCTGCGCCAGCACCGGGCCGAGCACCCGCGCCGCGCCCTGCGCCGAGAAGTACAGCGAGATCGACAGGCCGATGAAGGCGTACATCGGCCCCGCCGCCCGCAGATAGCGCTCGCCGGCGAGCTTGACGCCCGGGTCGCTGGTGAACAGATCGACCCACAGATGCGGGAAGAAGGCGACCGCGGTGCCGACCACGCCGACGCAGAGAAACGACACCAGCGCCGCGGTCCAGGCGATCCGCCGCGCGCGCGCCACCCGGCCGGCGCCGATCGCCATGCCGATCATCGGCACCGAGGCGATGCCGACCGCGAAGGCGATCGAGGTCAGCATGAATTCCAGCCGCGCGCCGATGCCGTAGCCGGCGAGGATCTCGGTGCCGAACCGCGCCAGCATGTGGGTGAAGATGGTGATCGTCAGCACCGACTGCAGCGGCGTGAAGCAGGCCACCGCGCCGACCTTGAGAATGTCGAAGAACATCGCGCGCTGGATCCGCAGCCCCTTGAACTTCGGCGTCACCCCGGCGCGGCCGGAGAAGATGTACCAGGCCATCACCCCGGCGCCGACCGAGAACGCCGTCAACGTGCCGGCGGCGACGCCCGGCATGCCGAAGCTCGGGATCGGGCCGAAGCCAAGGCCGAGCACGCCGCCGAGCACGATCTGCAGCCCGGCCGCATTCAGGATCATCAGCGACGGCAGCTTCATGTTGCCGGTGCCGCGCAGGATCGCCGCGAAGGTGTTCATCAGCCACGGCACCACCGCGCCGGCGAAGAAGACGTGGGCGTAGCTCACCGCCTGCGCCAGCACATTGCCGCGGCCGCCGAGCAGCTCCAGCGCGCGGGCGCCGAACACCAGCATCCCGACCGTGAACACCAGGCCGAAGCACAGCCCGATCAGCAACGCATGCATCGCCAGCGTCGCGGCGCGGTCGCTGTCGCCGGAGCCGAGCGCGCGCGCGACCGCGGAGGCGACGCCGCCGCCCATCGCGCCGCCGGACATCGTCATGGTCAGGATCACGAACGGAAACACCAGCGCCATCGCCGCCAGCGCCTCGGTGCCGAGCCGGCCGATATAGGAGGTCTCGGCGACCACCACGCAGGTGCCGGCGGTCAGCGCCACCACATTCGGCCAAGACAGCCGCAGCAGGGTCGGCAGGATGGCGCCGTCGAGCAGCGGATTGGGCGGCGGCAGCGGCGGCTCGGCCTCGCGCCGCGGCGGCTCGCCCTGCACCGGCGGCAGTTCGGCGACGGCGATGTCGGACATGGTTCCCCCCGAGGCCCGATCTGACAGCCGCGCCTTACGACGTTCCTATCATCGATCCGCGGCAAAGCGATGCCCGCGCCACGCATGGGTGGTTGCGCGGCAGATCAACGCGGTCGGGCCGCAAGCTGCCGCCGCTGCGACATCTCGGCAGGCCGTATCAGATGATTTTCCGGGCGGTCCGCCGAACGCAACCGCCTCTGGTTCATTGGCTCGGCATCGGTTTCTGCAAGCGGAGAGCCACGACCATGCCCCGACCTTTCACGACCAGCCGCCTCGCAATCTGCGTCGCAATGGTCTTGCCGCTGGCGGCCTGCGGCGACCAGGCCAGCCTGACCCAGGGCGAGGATTACGGCCCGACGCCGAAACTGGCGGAGCCGAGCAACAACCTGCTGCCGACCGTCAATATCGCGCCGGCGGTCGGCTGGGCGCAGGGCGCCAAGCCGAAGCCGGCGGAGGGCATGGCGGTGACCGCCTTCGCGACCGGGCTGGACCATCCCCGCACGCTGCATGTGCTGCCCAATGGCGACGTGCTGGTGGCCGAGACCAACGCGCCGGAGCGGCCCGAGCAGGGCAAAGGGCTGAAGCGGATGGTGGCCGAGTTCGTGATGGGTCAGGCCGGCGCCAAGACGCCGAGCGCCAACCGCATCACGCTGCTGCGCGACGCCGACGGCGACGGCGTGGCGGAAGTCCGCTCCACCTTTATCGACGGGCTGAATTCGCCGTTCGGCATGGCGCTGGTCGGCAACGAGCTCTACGTCGCCAATACCGACGCGATCATGCGCTTCCCCTACAATCCCGGCGACACGCGGATCACCACGGCCGGCGAGAAGCTCGCCGATCTGCCGGCGGGGCCGCGCAACCACCACTGGACCAAGGACCTGATCGCCAGCCGCGACGGCACCAAGCTGTACGCGACCTCCGGCTCGAACAGCAACGCCGCCGAGCACGGCATGGACGAGGAGATCAACCGCGCCGCGGTGCTCGAGATCGACCGCGCGACCGGCGCGACCCGGCTGTTCGCCTCCGGCCTGCGCAACCCGAACGGCCCGGCCTTCGAGCCCGAGACCGGCGCGCTGTGGGTCGTCGTCAACGAGCGCGACGAAATCGGCAGCGATCTGGTGCCGGACTACATGACCTCGGTGCAGGACGGCGGCTTCTACGGCTGGCCCTACAGCTGGTTCGGCCAGCACGTCGACACCCGCGTCGAGCCGCCGCGGCCGGACCTGGTGGCGAAGGCGATCGTGCCGGACTACGCGCTCGGCAACCACACCGCCTCGCTCGGGCTGGCCTTCAACACCGGCGAGCTGTTTCCAGCCGACATGAAAGGCGGCGCCTTCGTCGGCCAGCACGGCTCGTGGAACCGCAAGCCGCATTCCGGCTACAAGGTGATCTACGTGCCGTTCGAAGGCGGCAAGCCGTCGGGGCCGCCGCGCGATATCCTCACCGGCTTCCTCAACGACAAGGAGGAGGCGCAGGGCCGCCCGGTCGGCGTCGCGATCGATGGGCGCGGCGCGCTGCTGGTCGCCGACGATGTCGGCAATTCGATCTGGCGGGTGACGCCGGCGGGGCGCGAGCAGGCGGCGCGGTAAGAGAGATCGTGCCGCTGCGCCGTAGCCGCTTCGACGCCGCGAAGCGCGACGCTGCGAGCATCAGCTACCAAATCGACCGCAGCGGCCGGGTCCTTTACGATCGCCGCGACGCAGTTCTGCTCGTGACGCTCACCACAGGTACAACCTCATGGTGAGGAGGCGCGAAGCGCCGTCTCGAACCATGCCCCGCGGGCAGTGTCCGTCGCTCCATCCTTCGAGACGCCCGGCTTCGCCGGGCTCCTCAGGATGAGGGAGTCCGTGCATTCGGCATCAGTGCGTATCGCTTCAATCGATCGATGACGCAATCCGGCCTTCCATGCGCGCTTGTGCGGCCGTTCTTCGCTAACACGTCTCACAAGCAATCCGGCGTTGCTAGCTGCTGCGAATTACCACAACAATTCGGCGGCTTGTACTTCGCAGCCCATTAACCTGTCGCCGTTACAACAACCGCTTCGAACGGCCGATGGAATCTATGCGATTGCGCGCAGGATGACATAACGCGACGCCGTCGCGTCGCTCTGGATGGCCGCGCAAGAGGGCCTGTCCCATGACTCATCACCTTCCGTCACCTGCGCCGTCGAGCCGGCTGCTCTCCACCCGCCGCGCGTTTCTGCAATCATCCGCGGCCTTCATCGGCGCGCTGTCCCTCGGCCCGACGCTCGGCGCGCCGGCATGGGGCCGCGAACTGCCGCGCTACCCGATCGCGACGCCGGCCGAGACGACCGTGAAGCAGATGCTGGCGTTCCCGGCGACGATCGAGCCCGGCCTGGCGAAGACCGCGCTGCATCAGGTCGCGCGCTACAAGGACTTCGGCTATGGCGAATGGACGCTGGGCTCCGGCCTGCCGATCGTGACGCGCGCCGACCTGATGCGAGCCGGCTACCAAAAGCCGGCGCCCGGCGAGAACAAGCGTCTGATCCGGTTTTTCGCGTTCACCGACGTCCACATCACCGACAAGGAAGCGCCCAACCAGCTGATCGGATTCCAGCAGACCGAACCGGAGGCGGTGAACAACACCTCGATCTATTCGCCGGTGATGCCGTATACGACGCAGGTGCTGGATGCGGCGGTGCAGACCGTCAACGACCTGCACAGCCGCGACCCGTTCGATTTCGGCATCGCGCTCGGAGACGCCTGCAACAGCACGTCCTACAATGAAGTGCGCTGGTATATCGACGTGATCGACGGCCGGCCGATCACGCCGAGCTCCGGCGACCATCGCGGCCGCGACAGCGTCGACTTCCAGATGCCGTTTCAGGCCGCCGGGCTCGCCCGCGATATTCCCTGGTATCAGGTCCTCGGCAACCACGATCATTTCATGATCGGATCGTTTCCGGTCGACGCCGATCCGTCGATCGGCCTGCGCCAGTCCTACACGGCCGACAGGATCTGGGCGGTCGGCGACGTGCTGAAACCGAATCGCGAAGGCTTCCCGGCGCTGTTCGACTATCGCGGCCTGAAGGCCACGCCGGCGTACTATCCGGGGGTGATCGACGGCACGAGCCGCTATGGCGCGATCATCCATGCCGGCCGCGCCGACGATCCGGCCTTCGCCGGCAAGCCACCGCAGATCGCGCCCGATCCCGGCCGCCGTCCGCTGGCGCGCGCCGAATGGCTCGCCGAGTTCCGCGACACCACGACCCGTCCGAAGGGGCACGGCTTCGATCTGGTCGACGGCGCCGGCGACGGCTTCGCCTGCTACAGCTTCGTGCCGAAATCCGATCTGCCGCTGAAGGTGATCGTGCTCGACGTCACGCAGTCCGAACAGGACGGCTCGCGCGACATCCACGGCCACGGCTTTCTCGATGCCAGGCGCTGGGACTGGCTGAAGATGGAGCTGGCGCGCGGCCAGGCCGAGGATCAGTTGATGATCATCGCCAACCATATTCCGATCGGCGTGTCGCCGATCGGCTCCGAAATGGAATGGTGGCTGGGCGACGCCAATGCGGCGCCTGATTTTGCCAACGCCGTCGACCTCGCCGGCCTGGTGAAGACGCTGCAGACTGCGCCGAACCTGCTGATGTGGATCGCCGGGCATCGCCATGTGAATGTGGTGAAGGCGTTTCCGTCCACCGACCCGGACCGGCCGGAGCAAGGCTTCTGGCAGGTCGAGACCTGCTCGCTACGCGACTTTCCGCAGCAATTCCGGACTTTCGAGATCTCGCTGAACGCGGACTACACGGTGTCGATCGAGGCGGTGAATATCGACGTCGCGGCCGCGGATGGAACGCCGGCGGCGCAATCGCGCAAATACGCCATCGCCACCCAGCAGATCATCCAGAACGACCTGCGGCCCAACAGCCCGAACTACGCGACCGCCGGCGGCAAGATTCCGGTACCGAGCATGGACCCGACGCGGCCGCAAAGCGACGACCCCAAAGCCACCGATCCGTCGATCCGGTTCGTCGATCTGACGAGCGCGGACAAGCCGGTCCAGTATCATGCGTCGAGCAATGTCGAGCTGCTGAAACAGCTCAGCCCGCGGATGGTCGAGGTGCTGAAGCGGACGGTGGCGGTGCGAAAGTAGTCGCGATCACGGACCGGATGATTTCCTCACCGGTTCGGACTATACTCGGGCCATGCACGATGCGGTCGCCGATATTGCAGAGGACGTGCGGCTTCGAGAAGCCGTGCGGCGCCTCGTGGCCGCGGCGCCGGTCGAGGAAATCATCCTGTTCGGCAGCCGCGCCCGCGGCGACCACACCGAGGACAGCGATTTCGACCTGTGCGTCATCCTGAATGACGATATCGCACCCGGGGCATTCACCCCGGTCTCGCTTTGGGAACCGATTTCAGACCTCGGCCTGCCGATCCAGATCGTGCCGCTGCGCCGCGGCCGGTTCGAGGCTGCCAGGCGTGATCCGAGCACGATCAGCTTCCAGATCGACCGCGAGGGGCGGACGATCTATGCCGATAGTTGCGTCAACGTGCTTCACGGAAGGAAGCAGTTGTGAACCTTCAACTGCTGGCCGCTGAAGAGGAGATCGATCGATCTCCACCGATCGCCATTTTGCTATCTGCTGAGTCATTCTTGAAATCAGCCCAGCACCTAAGAAACGGAACTGTGTCGGGGAATCTCAAACTCAGATTTGAGATGCCAGTATATTACTTGTACTCCCATGCGATCGAGCTTGCGCTGAAGAGTTTCCTTCGGACAAAAGGCTTCGATATGAAACAGCTTTCGTCAAGGAAGTACGGCCACCAACTGAACGTACTTTGGGACGAATGTCTTAAGCACGGTCTGAAGCTTCATCCAATTCGGAGAGATTGCACTGAGCAGCTTATCGAGCTTCTGGATCCTTTTGCCACAAGATACGAGTTTCGCTACGTGATCACTGGATTTAAGCAACTGCCTCAGCTCCACGCTGTTGATGCGGAAGTTACAAGCCTGATTGCCTCGGTCAAACTTGATGTTGAGACCCACCTCAGACAGGGCAACAGCGTCACACCTTGAAATGCTTGCTCAGCTTCAGGCTCTGGCCCTGATAGTTCGAGCCGATCTTCTGGCCGTATAGCGCGTCGGGGCGGGACAGCATCTTTTCGTAGATCAGGCGGCCGACGATCTGGCCGTGTTCGAGGATGAACGGCACCTCGCGCGAGCGCACTTCCAGCACCGCGCGCGAGCCGAGGCCGCCGGCGCCCTCGTAGCCGAAGCCGGGATCGAAGAAGCCGGCGTAGTGCACGCGGAATTCTCCGACCAAGGGATCGAACGGCACCATCTCGGCGGCGTAGTCCGGCGGCACCTGGACGGCCTCTTTTGAAGCGAGGATGTAGAACTCGCCGGGGTCGAGGATCAGCGTGCCATCGGGACGTGCGGCGATCGGCTCCCAGAATTCGCCGACCGCGTAGCCGCCGCGACGATCGATATCGACCACGCCGGTGTGGCGCTTGGCGCGGTAGCCGACGAAGCCGTTCGAATTGCTCCCGGACAGATCGACGCTGAGCGCGACGCCGCCATTGAGATCGGCGTCGTCGGCGTCGACCAGCCGCTCGGCGTCGTGCAGCGCATCAAGCTCGTCCTGCTCCAGCGTGGCATGTCCGGCGCGGAAGCGAACCTGCGACAGCCGCGAGCCCTCGCGCAGCAGCACCGGGAAGGTCTTCGGGCTGATCTCGGCGTAAAGCGGGCCGTGATAGCCGGCGCCGATCATGTCGAAACGTCTCGTTCCGTCGGCGATGACGCGGGTGAACACGTCGAGTCGCCCGGTCGAGCTCTTCGGATTGGCGGCGGCGACGATATTGCGCGGCAGCGCCAGGCTCTCCAGCAGCGGCACGATGTAGACGCAGTTGGTCTCCAGCACGGCGCCGTCCGACAGGTCGATCTCGTGCAGCTTCAATTCATCGATCCGCTCGGCCACCGTGCAGTCCGGCCCCGGCAGGAAGCTGGCGCGGACCCGATAGGCGATGCCGCCGAGCCGCAGATCGAGGCTGGCGGGCTGGATCTGGCTCTCGACGAACGGATATTCCGGCAGGATCAGCCCGGCCTCGGCCATCGCCGCGATCATGCGGTCGGGCAGGATTCCATCGGCATCGGGCGGCAACGCGAACGGCACGGCGGCGATCCTCACGGCGGCCGCGCGGCCGCCAGACGCGGAAAATACTGGATTTCATCGGTTATCCGATGGCCGGCTTGACGGGAAGTCCGCGGAGGATTATGAGCCCGACTTATCCCGTGGTGATTTGAGCCGGCCGGCTTGCAGCCACGTTAAACAAGTCGCTAAACAGGCCGGGGACAATGTGATCCCGGCTTGTGGAAATTTTTCCAGGCCGGTTTTTTTGTGCCCGCACCGCCAGGTGTGGTCACGAATGGAGACCACATGTCCGAGACCAATACGCCCGATTCCAGCACGCCCGCCCCGAAGCCCTCGATCGCCATCCCCGACACCGCGCATTTTCGCCGCGAGACCCGGCTGGTGCATTCCGGCAGCCTGCGCTCGCAATATGGCGAGACCTCAG
This sequence comes from Rhodopseudomonas palustris, assembly GCF_034479375.1. Lineage (NCBI taxonomy): Bacteria > Pseudomonadati > Pseudomonadota > Alphaproteobacteria > Hyphomicrobiales > Nitrobacteraceae > Rhodopseudomonas > Rhodopseudomonas palustris. Next base: position 3,649,089 of record NZ_CP140155.1, read on the forward strand.
AGGCGCTGTTTCTCACCCAGGGCTTCGTCTACGACAGCGCCGAGCAGTGCGAGGCGCGCTTCACCGGCGACGATGCCGGCTTCCAATATTCGCGCTTCTCCAATCCGACGGTGTTCAGCTTCGAGCAGCGGATGGCGGAATTCGAGGGCGCCGAAGCCGCGCGCGCCACCGCCACCGGCATGGCCGCGGTGACCGCCGCGATGCTGGCGCCGCTGCGCGCCGGCGATCACGTCGTGGCCTCGAAGGCGATGTTCGGCTCGTGCCGCTACGTGGTCGAGGACCTGCTGCCGCGCTACGGCATCGAATCGACGCTGGTCGACGGCCTCGACCTCGACCAGTGGCAGAAGGCGCTGCGCCCCAACACCAGGACCTGCTTCCTCGAGAGCCCGACCAATCCGACGCTCGACGTGCTCGACATCGGCGCGATCGCCGAAATCGCACATGCGGGCGGCGCGCGGCTGGTCGTCGACAACGTGTTCGCGACGCCGATCTGGCAGAGCCCGCTCGAACTCGGCGCCGACGTCGTGGTGTACTCCGCCACCAAGCACATCGACGGCCAGGGCCGCTGTCTCGGCGGCGTGGTGCTGTCGTCGCAGGCGTTCATCGAAGAGCACATCCAGATGTATCTGCGCCAGACCGGACCGTCGCTGTCGCCGTTCAACGCCTGGGTGCTGCTGAAGGGGCTGGAGACGCTGGCGGTGCGCGTCCGGGCGCAGACCGAGACGGCGGCGGCGATCGCCGATGCGCTGGCCGGCCATCCGAAAATCCCGCGGCTGGTCTATCCCGGCCGCGCCGACCATCCGCAGGCCGCGACCGTGAAGAAGCAGATGGGCGCCGGCTCGACGCTGATCGGCTTCGAGGTCGCGGGCGGCAAGGCCGAGGCGTTCCGCTTCCTGAATGCGCTGAAGCTGATCCGGATCAGCAACAATCTCGGCGACGCCAAGAGCCTGGTCACGCATCCGGCGACGACGACCCATCAGCGGCTGAAGCCGGAAGCGCGCGCCGAACTCGGCATCAGCGAAGGCTTCATCCGCTACTCGGTCGGCCTCGAGCACAAGGACGACCTGATCGAGGACATCGTCGCCGCGCTGGAGAAGGTGTAGTAAGCGCCGCACGCTGCCGTACACGAGACGTCATTGCCGGGCTCGACCCGGCAATCCACCTTTCTTCGCAAAAGCACTCAGGATCCACGATCCCGCCCGCTCCGCGGGCGATGGATGCCCGGGTCGAGCCCGGGCATGACGGCTGCGGATGCGCGGCGCGGCTCGCGTTGCGGCGCAGCGCCTCACATCGGCCGATAGGCGCGGACGTCGGACGGCACGGTGACGCCGAGCTTGATCTGGCCGACCGAGCGGATGATGTCGTCGCCGAGCAGTTGGGCGAAGCAGGCGTAGCCCCAATCGTTCATGTGCAGGCCGTCGGCGATGACGAAATCGTCGAACGGCAGCGCCTGCTTTTCGTGCCACTCCTTCATCACCTGAAAGCGCGGGAAGATCGCGACCCGGCGCAGCTCGGCGAGCCGGCCGAGTGCGGCGATCATCTTGCCGGCGCTCTCGGCGCGCTCGTTGACCCGCGGCGCGTATTGCGGATCGACCAGCACCACGTCGGACCCCGCCGCCTGGATCGCCGCGATGCCCTCCTCGACCAGCCGGCCGGTCTCGGCCGGATCGAGATTGCGCAGGATGGCGTTGGTGCCGACCTGCCAGATCACCAGATCGGGCTTGGCGTCGAGCACGGTGGCCTTCAGCCGCGCCATCATCTCGGGCGCGTCCTCGCCACCCTTGCCGCTGTTGATCACGCTGATGTCGGCGCCCGGGTATTGCCGGCGCAGCCGCTCGGCCAGACGGTTCGGATAGTTGTTCGCCGGCGAACTGGAGCCGTAGCCCTGGGTCGACGACGAGCCGAACGCCACGATCACCACCGGCTGGCCGGCGATCAGCTTGCGGGCGACGTGGGGCAGCGAGCCCATCGACTTGCCGCCGCCTTTCGGCGCCAGGCAGGGCACCCGCGTCAGCACGTCGCCGGCCTGCTTGGCCGCCTGCTTGACCCGGTCGATGGTCTGGCCGGCGATGCCCTTCTGGCCGGCGTCGCGCGCCGGCGCGGCGGGGGAGGCCGCGGCCGGGGCCGGATCCGAGGGCGGCTGCGGCGCCTGCGCGCGCGCGCCCGACAACGCCATCCCGAGCAGCATCGCTGCCGACGCCAGGCCGGCGGCGAGCTTCACGCAACTTCGACTCATCAACGCAACGTCCTCAGCTCCGATGGCGTGATCTTGGCCGTATCGACGATGAAGGTCGACAGCGCCCGCGCGATGCAATTGTGCACCCGCATCGCCAGGTCGATCCCGGGCGAGGGATTGAACAGGTCGAACTCGCCGGTCTCGTTCCAGTGCCGCATCAGCGCGAAGCGGTCGAACAGCGGCACGTCGTGTTCCTGCGCCACGGCCCGCATATTATCCAGATAGGGCGCCGGATTGATCATGGTTTCAATCCGGGGGCTGTATTGCAGATTCATCAGGATGACGTCGGCGCCGGCCTTCTGCGAGGCTTCGATGCCCTCGCTGAGCGCGTGGCGGAAGTCGTCGGCGTCGATCGAGCGGATCGCGTCGTAGGTGCCGGTCTGCCAGATCAGCAACGCCGGCTTGCGATCGGCGACGAGCTGGCCGAGCCCCGCCCCGACCTCGGCGGCGGTCCGCTTGACCCGCATCTCGAAGGTGACGTTGACGGCGATGCCGGGCAGCCTGTCGCGCAGCAGCGTCTGCAGCCGCGCCGGATAGGCCGTGCTTTCGGCCGAGTTGATGCTGGAGGAGCGGCTGCCGACCACCAGAATGTCGAGCTTGCGGTCATTCTTGAGCGCGGCCACCACCTTGCCCAGCGTGATGCCGGTGGACAGCATGTAGGCCGGCGCGTCGCAGCCCGGAGGGGACGCATCCGCGGCGGCGCGAGCCGGCGCGACCAACGCGCCGAGCAGGGCCAAGCCCAGCACCCATCCCAAGCCGGCCCGTCCGCCCGCCCTCATGCATCGCCCCCCGCGAGGTCGGCATCCGGGCTTGTTTTCTGACTGCCGCCCTTTGCCACCGCGTTCTTGTACCATGAAAACAGCCATGCCGACCCGGACATGATGACGATCCCGGCCAGACTGACGACGAAATGCATCACGGCGCCGCCCGAGATTTCGGCCAGCACGAAGTAGCCGGCGAATGCAAGGAAGATGCCGAGGCAGAAGATCTCCAGCGAATGCTGGCCGCACAGGATCAGCGGCCGCAGCCAGGGCGAATTCAGCCCGCGCCAGTCGCGGTGCAGGAAGCGCACGGTGATCGCCGCCAGCGCCAGGAAGTGGGCGAACCGCAGCACGTCGAGATTGGGCTTGTCGATCGGGTACATCCACTGCTCGAGCCATTTCGGCAGAATGTGGTAGAGCTGCGGCATGTGCCATGTCAGGGTGATGAAGAACGCCGCCAGCAGATAGGCCGCCGACAACCACAGCGTGACATTCGACGCCAGCACCCGCGACAGCCGCTGCGCGCCGCCCATCGCGCACCAGGCGCCGAACACGAACAGCAACTGCCATGCATAGGGATTGAACGCCCAGACGCCGCTCGGATAGGCGGTGAGGTGCAGGTCGAACTGCCAGGTCGCGGCGTACAGCAGGGTCGCCAGCGCCAGCGCCAGATCGGGCGAGCGCCGCATCGTCCACAGGATCGGCGGCAGGAAGAACATCAGCACGATGTACAGCGGCAGCACGTCCATATTGACCGGACGAAACCGCAGCAGCAGCGCCTGCACGATGGTGACGTCGGGCTGCTTGAGGAAATCCAGGATGCCCATTTCCTCGGTGTAGAGCGGGTTCTGGAAGCTGGTGGCGACGTAGGAGATCTCGGCGAGGAAGATCGTGAACAGAAACACGTGGGCGACGTAGATCTGCCAGACCCGCTTCATGATCCGCGCCGACGCCACCACCACGCCCTGATCGCGCATCGCCCGGCCGTAGACGAAGGCGGCGGTGTAGCCGGAAATGAAGATGAAGATCTCGGTGGCGTCGGAAAAGCCGTAGTTCCGGATCGTCAGCCAGGTCAGCACATTGGCCGGCAGGTGGTCGATGAAGATCAGCCACAGCGCCAGGCCGCGGAACAGATCGAGCCGCAATTCGCGCTTCGGCGGCGGCTTGCGGACTTCCGGTTGCAGCGGCGGCGGCGCCGGGTCCGCCGGCGGCGGAAGACCCGCGGGCGGCGCTCCGGCGATCGGTTCGGCGACAGACGAGGCGACGGCAGAGGCGACGGCAGTCATGGGCTTCCGAACGGGCGCATCCTTGCGCCTTGGCACAGATCGAACCGGCTCAGGCAGAGATCGAGTTGGCACAGATATAGCACCTGCCCGGAGGCAGGCGAGGGTTACAACGCCGCGGCCGGATCGCCGAGCCGATGCGGGGCGACGTTACGGCCGTGACGGTTAGGAGCCGACTGTGGTGAAACCGCGGCCCCGGGATCGGCGCGGGCCCTGAAAATCGTTCCGAACGACTGGTTTCAGGAGGGAAATCTGCGATATGATCGCGACGCAAGTTGGAACAAGCCTGATGTACCGCGCCATTACCCGCCAGATCGAGGTGACCGTCGAGCCGAACTATCTGCCGGAACGCTCCTCGGCGGAGAACCGGCAGTATTTCTGGTCCTACACCGTGGTCATCACCAATTCGGGCGAGGAGACCGTGCAGCTCCGCACCCGGCATTGGGTGATCACCGACGCCTCCGGCCGCACCCAGGAGGTGCGTGGCGAAGGCGTGGTCGGCGAACAGCCGGTGCTCGCCCCCGGCGAACGCTTCGAATACACCAGCGGCGTCCCCCTCCCCACCGCCTCCGGCTTCATGGCCGGCCGCTACCAGATGGAAAGCGAAAGCGGCGAGAAATTCGACATCGACGTCCCGGCGTTTTCGCTGGACAGCCCGGAGGGGAAACGGACGCTGAATTGAGGGCGCGGCGCTGATGGCCCCGTAGGGTGGCGCTGAGCGAGGAGCCCACGCGGACATCCCGACAGCATCACCGGCGACGCGTGGGCACGGCGCTTGCGCGCCTTTGCCCACCCTACGGACTCCGACGAATGACAACCGACTGTATTGAGGGGCGCAGACTTCGTGCCCCGGATGCTGCGCAGCGCGCCGCGCTTTGCGGCGTGGTGCGCTGCTGATCCGGGGCCCCGGTTGAGGTGCATCCGAACAGCTTCGAAATATATCGTGTCGAACCGCGAACCGGGGTCCCGGATCTGCGAAGCAGCACTGCGTGCTGCGTCGCGTCCGGGACACGGGATCAATCGCAAACCGATCGATCAAGCAGAGTGAGTAGCGCTGAGCGCAGCGGCGCTCACGCTACCCAGGCAGATTCAAGAACTTGGACAACGCATCCACCGCCGACTTCAGAGCCGTCGCCAGCGGCGGATAGGCCGCCGATGCGATCGTCACCATGTTTGCCGTATCGGCCAGCCGCTGATCCGCGCCGCTGTAAAATCCAAGACCATTGAGGACGACGCGCTGCTTGGTGGTCACTGGCACAATGCGATCGTTCTCCGAGAGAGCGATATCGGGACTGGGAGTCTTGCGCGCCTCCGTCTCACGCGCCGGCGGCAGGGTAGAGAGAACTTGTGCCGTCTCAGACATCCCCTGCGTCGCAGCGAGAAAATCTCCCGTCACCAAGCCTGCATCGTGCGCCTGCTTTGCAGCCTTCGCGACGCCCTCGAATGGCGCGCTGAAATCCTTCCCAGCCGCTTTGTTTTCATCGACAGCGGTTTCACTGTAGATCTTCTCGCGCTCGGCATCGAGCGGGAAGTGCTCGACGAACTTGGCGTGATTGTCCGCGAAGCGATCGAACGCTTCGCGCACTCCGGCCTCCAACCACTCGTCTTCGGCCCGCGGGGCTGCAACCGATGCCGCAATAATGTCGGCATCATCCTTCAGCAGCCCGATGATCGGCTGGGTGCCACGGGTCTTGAGCTCTTCATCATAGGAGCGGAGGAATTCCTGCAACGCGGGAGGCGCTTGAGGCGGCAGAATTTTTACGATTCGCTCGATCAGTTTCCGCTGACGCAGCGGGAGTGTGGACAAATCCTCGTCGACCACCGGAACATCGAAGGCCTTGTTCGGCCCCGCATCCAACTGGCCGCCGTCGTTGATCGAAGGCTGCGGGCTGGCGACTTCGGCGAGGCGGTGGACAGTCTCCGCCTTCGATAGCTGCCGACCCAGAAAATCTGAAGGCCGCCCCTTCCAGCTCCAAATCGCCCTCAGCCGCCGGATGATCTCCGTATTCACGGCCTCAGAAGTTTCTTTCCACGGCAGATCGCCGGGAATATCCGTGAAGGCTGCATCTTCAGCCTCCGAGTATGGCGTTCCCGCGAGAACGTCATCGTACCAATTGGTCCACACCGACCAGTGCTCACCACGTCCTAACAGTTTCGATTTCAAGTGTTGCCAATTCTGCTCGAACGGATTTGACCTGTTCACCCGCCAAAGCGACGCTGCAGCAATTTGTTCGGAAGAGGGGCCTCCCGAGAACAGCGCCTCTGCCTCTTGGTGCATTGCGGTGATGGTAGCGGCAGCAGCAGGGAGCGAATAAGAGGCAGCGGCACCGTCAACAAGCCAAACGTTTACATCGGTCCAAAGTTCAAGTGCGGAAGAGTCGTCACTTGCGGCGGCCGCCGCTGATGCCATAGCTGCCATTGTGGTTATGGAGGAAGCGGTGAGCGCCGTGGCGGCGGGGGATCGACCCACGGCACTTCGGCCAATGGCGGATGAAGCAAGGGCGCTGCTGGCAAAGGCGGATGAAGCAAAGCCCCTTCCTCCAGAGCGGGACGCCGCGAACGCGCGAAATTCTTCCATGTTAAGCTTCGAAGCAGCGCCTGCGGCGGCCGGTGCGCCGGCTGCACGACTTGGATACTTCGAAACAAAACGCGCAATCGCGGTTGCCCGAAAAACTGAAAGGACTTCAATTGAAGTACTGATCTCTGGATCTAATAGAGGGAGCACCCGCATTGCAGCACGCGATGCAAGTACGACCGACCATTCAGATGGCTGCTGCGCCAACCAATCCGTCCACCCATTTAGATTGCTTGGGTCGGGCACCCCGCTGCCCGCCCCTTGCGCCATCTCGTTCGAATCCGCCATCGCCTGCCCCGCAAATACGCCCTGCGACCGTAGCGAAATCTTCGGTTGCAAGACAAGACGGCTTTGGGGGGATGGTCGAGGACCGGGTATATACGCAAGATCGCAATGCCTCGCTGTGATTGTTCACCAGAAAGGCTGGTCATTGAAGAATTTCTAGATTCCGGGTTCGCGCCACGCGCGCTCGGAAGTGACGTGGCCGAGGAGATCGATGCAGCTCCGTAGGGTAGCGCTGAGCGCAGCGAAACCCACGCGCGAGGTCGCGACGGGGGCAAGCGCAGAGCGTGGGCACGGCACTGCGCGCCTTTGCCCACCCTACGGAAGACTACGCTATGTCGGCGTCGAGAAACCGGGGCCCCGGATCTGCGAAGCAGCACTGCGTGCTGCATCGCGTCCGGGACACGGGTTAGTTCTCGACGACGGGCGAACTACTCGTTCGCCGCAGCGCCGTCCTTCGCCTCTGTGTTCGCCGCTTCGGCGCCCGTCTCCACCCCCGCCTCTTCCGGCGTGAATTCGTACATCGAGCTGCAGAACTCGCAGGTCACCACGACCTTGCCGTCCTTGACCATGTCGGCGCGGTCCTGCGCCGAGAAACGGGACAGCATGCCGGAGACGGCGGTGCGCGAGCAGGAGCATTGCGCGCGCAGCGGCAGTGACGAGAACACGCGGACGCCGCGTTCGTGGAACAGGCGGTACAGCAGCCGCTCGCCGGACAGGTCGGGGTCGATCAGTTCGATGTCCTCGACGGTGGCGATCAGCGACTGGCCCTCGACCCAGGCGTCGTCCTCGGTGACGGCGTGAACCTCGGCGCCGTCCGGCGCGTCGCCGGGATGCAGATCGGCCGGCCGCGCGCGCTCCGGCGCCTTCGGCAGGAACTGCAGCAGCATGCCGCCGGCGCGCCAATGATGCCGGCCGCCCTCGCCGCCGCGCCATTCTTCGCCGACCGCGAGCCGCACCCGGGTGGGGATCTGCTCGGAGCGCAGGAAGTACTCGTGCGCGGCCTCCTCCAGCCCGCCGCCGTCCAGCGCCACCAGCCCCTGATAGCGGCTCATGTCCGGGCCCTGATCGATCGTCATCGCCAGATGGCCCTTGCCGAGCAGCGCGCCGGAATCGAGCCCGGGCGCGAGCTTGCTTTCGTCGAACCGCGCATAGGCGCGCAGCCGGTCGGGCGCCTGGAAGTCGACGATCAGAAACGACACCGGACCGTCGGTCTGGGTCTGCAGGATGAAGCGTCCGTCGAATTTCAGCGCCGAGCCGAGCAGCGTCGCCAGCACGATCGCCTCGCCGAGCAGCTTGGCGACCGGCGTCGGATAAGCGTGTTTCTCCAGCAGTTCGTCGAGCGCCGGGCCGAGCCGGGTCAGCCGGCCGCGCAGATCGAGCGGCCCGACTTCGAACGGCAGCACCGTGTCGTCGATCGGAACCGCGGACGGCGCGCGAACCGGGGGCGTCTCGGAGGTCTTGGGATTTTGCGATTGCGAGGTCATGGCGCTCTATCTGGGGGCGGAGGCTGCGGATCGGAAGGGCCGAGCTGGAGGGCGAATGGCAGCGATGCAGGCGGCCTCTTCCTTCTCCCCCTGTGGGAGAAGGTGGCGCGGACGCAGTCCGCGTCGGATGAGGGGTGGACGCGAGGCCAGTGCCCGCGGCCCCCTCACCCGGCGAGCTTCGCTCGCCACCCTCTCCCACGAGGGGAGAGGGTTAGAAGAAGGCGCCGTCGGCGACTACGCCACCGCGCCCAAGCACCAGGCCAAGATGCCCTTCTGCGCGTGCAGGCGGTTTTCGGCTTCGTCGAACACCACCGATTGCGGGCCGTCGATCACCTCGTCGGTGACTTCCTCGCCGCGATGCGCCGGCAGGCAGTGCATGAAGATCGCGTCCTTGTCGGCGAGCGACATCAGCTTGGCGTTGACCTGAAACGGCTTGAGCAGATTGTGGCGATGCTCGCCGTCCTTGTCGCCCATCGACACCCAGGTGTCGGTGACGACGCAATGGGCGCCGCGCACGGCTTCCTCGGCGTCGCTGCCGAGCGTGACCTGCGCGCCGCTGCGCTTGATCCAGTCGCGCATCGCCTTGTTCGGCGCGAGCTGCGGCGGGGTCGCGATGTTGAGCTTGAAGTCGAAGCGCTGCGCCGCGTGGGCCCACGACGCCAGCACGTTGTTGTCGTCGCCGGTCCAGGCCACGGTCGCGCCCTTGATCGGGCCGCGATGCTCCTCGAACGTCATCACGTCGGCCATCACCTGGCACGGATGCGACTTGCGCGTCAGCCCGTTGATCACCGGCACGGTGGCGTTGGCGGCGAGCTCCAGCAGCGAATCGTGATTGAGGATGCGGATCATGATGATATCGACGAAGCGCGACAGCACCCGCGCGGTGTCGGCGATGGTTTCGCCGCGACCGAGCTGCATCTCGGCGCCGGTCAGCATGATCGACTCGCCGCCGAGCTGGCGCATGCCGACGTCGAACGACACCCGCGTGCGCGTCGAGGGCTTCTCGAAGATCATCGCCAGCGTCTTGCCGGCGAGCGGCTTGTCCGAAGCCGCATTGGCCTTGCGCTTCGCCTTCATCGCGTCGGCGGCGGCCAGCATATTGCGTAGCTCCGAGGTCGGGACCTCGGTGAGATCGAGGAAATGCCGCGGGGCGTTGGTCATGGCGGAGCTCTTGGAATCGCTCTTGGTATCACTCTCGGGACTACTCATGGCGGCACGATCGGCGATGCTCATCACACCGCCTCCCGCTGCGCCGGCTGGCCGGACAGCACGTCGCAGGCACGCTCCAGCCGCGTCACCGCCTCGTCGATTTCCGTCTCGCCGACGATCAGCGGCGGCAGCAGCCGCACGACGTTGTCGCCGGCGCCGACCGTGAGCAGCTTCTGGTCGCGAAGCGCGGCGACCAGATCGGTCGACGGCACCACCGCCTTGAGGCCGACCAGCAGCCCCTCGCCGCGGACTTCGCTCAGCACCTGCGGATAGCGATCGACGATGCCGGCGAGCTTCTGCTTCAGCAGCAGCGACATCCGCCTGACGTGATCGAGAAAGCCGGGCTTCAGCATGACGTCCAGCACCGCATTGGCGGCGGCGACCGCCAGCGGATTGCCGCCGAAGGTCGAGCCGTGCGAGCCCGGCGCCATGCCCCGGGCCGCATCCGCGGTGGCGAGGCAGGCGCCGATCGGGAAGCCGCCGCCGAGCGCCTTGGCCAGCGACATGATATCGGGCGCGACGCCGATCCGCTGGTAAGCAAACAGCTCGCCGGTGCGGCCCATGCCGGTCTGCACCTCGTCGAAGATCAGCAGCAGACCATTGGCGTCGCACAATTCGCGCAACGCGCGGAAGAACGCCGGCTCCGGCGAACGGACGCCGCCTTCGCCCTGCAGCGGCTCGATCAGGATGCCGGCGGTGGTCGGGCCGATCGCCTTCTTGACCGCGTCGAGATCGCCGAGCGGCACCTGGTCGAACCCGGTGAGCGGGTCGCCATAGCCTTCGAGATACTTCGCCGAGCCGGTGGCGGCGAGCGTGCCCAGCGTGCGGCCGTGGAACGCGCCCTCGAAGGTGACGATCCGGGTGCGCTCCGGCGAGCCGTTCGAGAAATGATGATGCCGCGCCATCTTCAGCGCGCATTCCATCGCCTCGGCGCCGGAATTGGCGAAGAACACGTAGTCGGCGAAGCTCTGCTCGCACAGCCGAGCGGCGAGCCGCTCGCCGTCCGGGCTCTTGAACAGGTTCGACATGTGCCACAGCCGGGTCGCCTGCTGCTGCAACGCCTCGACCAGATGCGGGTGGCAATGGCCGAGCGAATTGACCGCGACGCCGCTGGTGAAATCGAGATAGCGCTCGCCGGTGGTCGAGATCAGCCAGGCGCCCTCGCCGCGTTCGAAGGCGACATCCGCCCGCGCGAAGACCGGCAGAAGATGGGAGGTAGTTGCTGCGCTCGACTTAGCACTCGACATGGCCGATCCGATCGGAAAAAGCGGGCCGCCGGGCCGGCCGCAGTCAGTGCGGTCGCGGGCCCGGCGCGCCCCGGAAACGAAAGTACCCCGGAAACGAAACGTGCCGCCTTTCCAGGCGGCACGTGTAGTCATTCTAGGTGCGCTGAAGTGCCTGTCAACCGGGCTTCCGCCGGGGTTCCCCCGGACTTCTACGCAGGTCGCCGCTGTGACGTTCAAGACTCACCCGAGAGAGAAGGTGTGGACGCACCAGGTCTGACTCTTGCGCGTGAGTCACGCCATATTGTAGCGTTTTCCTCGTCAGGCACGAGATGTCGTGCACGGTTTGTAATCCTTTACGAGTTCTCGGTCGGGGCGAAACGCCCGGACGGCACCGGCCGTCCGGCGAGGGCTAAGGGATTCTGACGGCAAGACAATTGACGACCTCGCAGCCGCGACTTGGCGCTGGACCAGCACCGCGCGGCAGGAAGGGATTGAGACGATGACGGCATTGACCTGGACCGACGAGCGCGTCGAGCAGTTGAAGAAACTCTGGGAAGGCGGACTGTCGGCGAGTCAAATTGCCGCGGAGCTCGGCAATGTGACGCGCAACGCCGTGATCGGCAAGGTTCACCGCCTCGGCCTGTCGGGCCGGGCCAAGAGCCCGTCCTCGGCGGCGCCGCGGCCCCGCAAGGCGCGCCCCGCCCAGCACATGATGCGGGTGACGCGGCCGGTGGCGCGCGGCAATACCGCGCTGGCGCATGTGTTCGAAGTCGAGGCCGAGCCCGATCCGGTCGCCTTCGACAATGTGGTGCCGATGAACCAGCGGCTGTCGCTGCTGGAGCTCAACGAGGCCACCTGCCACTGGCCGGTCGGCGATCCGTCGAGCCCGGAGTTCTTCTTCTGCGGCGGCAAGTCGCTGCCCGGCCTGCCCTATTGCTCGCATCACTCGCGCATCGCCTATCAGCCGGTCGGCGACCGCCGCCGCCAGCAGCCGAAGCCGACGCGATAAGCGCGGCTCTGCGCTTCAAGGCGCGATCGTCCGCGCGCCGCCGACTGAGGCCGTCATCGCCCGGCTCGACCGGGCGACCCAGTACCCCCGAGCGCCTGTTACTCCTCACGAGTACTTTGCAATACTGCATCCTCCGCTTTCGCGGAGGATGACAATTGAGATGTGTGGCCGAGTAAGCGCAGGATCGCCGGATCGTAGGGTGGGCACAAGGCGCGTAGCGCCGTGCCCACGCGTGCGGACGATCGTCATCGCGAGACGCTTCGCAGGTCGAAAAGCCTGGTGGGCACGCTACGCTTTGCCCACCCTACCAACTGCAAACTACAAACTGCGCTCGGCCCGACGAACGGATCGCCCGCTCACTCCACCTTGGCGAAGCGGTCGTCGAGCGCGTAGCCGGCGCCGCGGACGGTGCGGATCGGGTCCTGCTCGCGGCCCGGATTGAGCAGCTTGCGCAGGCGCCCGATATGGACGTCGACGGTGCGCTCGTCGATATAGATGTCGCGGCCCCAGACGCCGTCGAGCAGCTGCTCGCGGCTGAACACCCGGCCCGGATGCTCCAGGAAGAATTCGAGCAGGCGATATTCGGTCGGGCCGAGGTCGATCGGCCGGCCCGAGCGCGCGACGCGGCGCTTGTCGCGGTCGAGTTCGAGGTCGCCATAGGCCAGCACGGTGGCGAGCCGTTCCGGCGCGGCGCGGCGCAACAGACCCTTCACCCGCGCCAGCAGTTCCGGCACCGAGAACGGCTTGACGATGTAGTCGTCGGCGCCGGTGGCGAGCCCGCGAACGCGCTCGCTTTCCTCGCCGCGCGCCGTCAGCATGATGATCGGCAGTTGCTTGGTGTCGGACCGCGCCCGCAGCCGGCGGCACAGCTCGATCCCGGACAGGCCCGGCAGCATCCAGTCCAGCACCACCAGATCCGGCAGGCGCTCCTTCATGCGGGTATCGGCATCGTCGCCGCGGGCCACGGTTTCGACGTCGTAACCGTCGGATTCGAGATTGTATCGCAGCAGCGTTGTCAGCGCTTCCTCGTCTTCGACCACCAGAATGCGCGCACCCATTGTCGTCCTCGTCTTCAGTCTTGCCTGCGGGACCGTATCGGGTCCGGCTTCGATCGGTTAGTTGCCCGGCGTCGCGTTGGCGAAGCTGGTCACGTCGCCCTTCGGGCGCTTGTCCAGAATCTGCTGGCCCTCGACCATGTAGAACACCGTCTCGGCGATGTTGGTGGCGTGGTCGCCGATCCGCTCGATGTTCTTGGCGCAGAACATCAGGTGAATGCAGAACGAGATGTTGCGCGGATCTTCCATCATGTAGGTCAGGAGTTCGCGGAACAGCGAGGTGCAGATCGCGTCGACTTCCTCGTCGCCATTCCACACCACCATCGCGGCCGGAAGATCGTGCGCCGTGTAGGCGTCGAGCACCGCCTTGACCTGCGACTGCACCAGATCGGTCATGTGTTCGAGGCCGCGGATCAGCTTCAGCGGATGGAAGTCGCTGTCGATCGCGTTGACCCGCTTGCCGATGTTCTTCGACAGGTCGCCGATCCGCTCGAGATCGGTGGCGACGCGCATCGCGCCGACGATCTCGCGCAGGTCGACCGCCATCGGCTGCCGCCGCGCGATCGTCAGCACGGCGTGCTCCTCGATGACGCGCTGCATCTGGTCGATCTCGGCATCGGCCGCGACGACGCGGGCGCCGAGCGCGACGTCGCGCCGGACCAGCGCATCGACCGAATCGACGATCTGGCGCTCGGCCAGACCTCCCATTTCGGCGACCATCCGGGTCAGTTCCTGCAGGTCGCCGTCGAACGCCTTGGTGGTGTGCTCGAAGCCCATGTTCATTCTCCTCGCGCGTGGCGCGTCAGCCGAACCGGCCGGTGATGTAGTCCTGGGTGCGCCGGTCGTTCGGCGAGGTGAAGATCTTGTTGGTCGGACCGAACTCGATCAGTTCGCCGAGATACATGAAGGCGGTCGATTCCGAGACGCGGGCCGCCTGCTGCATGTTGTGGGTGACGATGGCGATCGTGTAGTCTTCCTTCAGTTCGTCGATCAGTTCCTCGATCTTCGCGGTCGAGATCGGATCGAGCGCCGAGCACGGCTCGTCGAACAGGATGACTTCCGGCCGCACCGCGATGGTGCGGGCGATGCACAGACGCTGCTGCTGGCCGCCGGACAGGCTGAGGCCCGAGGCGCTGAGCTTGTCCTTGACCTCGTTCCACAGCGCGCCGCCGCGCAGCGCCTTCTCGACCCGGCCGTCCATCTCCGATTTGGAGATCTTCTCGTACAGCCGGATGCCGAAGGCGATGTTTTCGTAGATCGTCATCGGAAACGGCGTCGGCTTCTGGAACACCATGCCGACCCGCGCCCGCAGCAGGTTGAGGTCGAGCTTGGGATCGAGGACGTTGTGACCGTCGAGCATCACCTGCCCCTCGGCGCGCTGGCCGGGGTAGAGGTCGTACATCCGGTTGAAGATCCGCAGCAGCGTGGACTTGCCGCAGCCGGACGGACCGATGAAGGCGGTGACGCGGTTGGCGGCGAGATTGAGGTTGATGTCCTTCAGCGCGCGATTGTCGCCGTAGTAGAAGTTCAGGTCGCGCACCGTGACTTTCGCGGGGCCGTCGGGCTGCACGATCGCTCCGGGAGCCGGTCCGGCCGGAAGACTGGTCGCAATGGAGATATCGGTCATTTCGGGGTCCTCTCGGCGCCAAGGATGCGCGCGCCAATGTTCAGGGCAAGCACGGTGAGGGTGATGATCAGGGCTCCGGTCCAGGCCAGTTGTTTCCAGTAGTCGTAGGGGCTCTGGACGAAGTTGTTGATGGTGACCGGCAGGTTGGCCATCGTCTTCGACAGGTCGAGGCTGAAGAACTGGTTGCTGAGCGCGGTGAACAGCAGCGGCGCGGTTTCACCCGCGACCCGTGCGGTCGCCAGCAGCACGCCGGTGATCAGGCCGGCGCGGGCGGCGCGGTAGGAGATCCGCTTGATCACCAGCGAGCGCGGCAGGCCGAGCGCGGCGGCGGCCTCGCGCAGCGAACCCGGCACCAGCAGCAGCATGTCCTCGGTGGTGCGCACCACCACCGGGATCACGATCACCGCCAGCGCCAGCGCGCCGGCGAAGGCCGAGAACCCGCCCATCGGCACCACGACGGCGCCGTAGATGAACAGACCGATGATGATCGACGGCGCGCTCAGCAGGATGTCGTTGATGAAGCGGATCACCGAGGTCAGCCGGTCGTAGCGGCCGTATTCGGCGAGGTAGGTGCCGGCGAACAGCCCGAGCGGGGCGCCGATGCCGACGCCGATCAGGGTCATGATCGCGGAGCCGACGATGGCGTTGAGCAACCCGCCTTCGGCGGAGCCCGGCGGCGGCGTGTTCTCGGTGAAGATCTGGACGCTGAGCCCGGCGAAGCCGTTGTAGAACAGCGTGAACAGGATCATCGCCAGCCAGGAGACGCCGAACAGCGTGGCGCCGTAGCACAGCGCCTTGATGGTGAAATCGGAGCGGCGGCGGGAGGCATAAACCGGATTCATGATCAATTCCCCGCCTTCTTTTCGAGCCGCATCAGCATCAGCCGCGCCGCCGTCAGCACCAGGAAGGTGAGGATGAACAGCAGCAGGCCGAGCAGGATCAGTCCGGACTGGTGCAGTCCGTCGCTCTCGGCGAATTCCGAGGCGATCGCCGCCGAGATCGTGGTGCCCGGCGAGAAGATCGAGCCGGTGATCCGGAAGGCATTGCCGATGATGAAGGTGACCGCCATGGTTTCGCCGAGCGCGCGGCCGAGCGCCAGCATGATGCCGCCGATCACACCGACCCTGGTGTAGGGGATGACCACGCTGCGAACCACTTCCCAGGTCGTGCAGCCGACGCCGTAGGCGGCCTCTTTCAGCACCGGCGGCACGGTCTTGAACACGTCGACCGAGATCGCGGTGATGAACGGCAGCACCATGATCGCCAGGATCAGCGAGGCGTTGAACAGGCTGAGATAGGACGGCGGCCCGGCGAAGATCGTCTCCAGCACCGGCACGCCTTCGAAAGCGCGGATCATGTAGGGCTGCATGTAGTTCGCCATGAACGGCCCGAGCACGAAGAAGCCCCACATGCCGTAGATGATCGACGGGATGCCGGCGAGCAGTTCGACCGCGAGGCCGATCGGGCGCCGCAGCCATTGCGGGCACAGTTCGGTGAGGAAGATCGCGATCCCGAGCCCGATCGGAATGGCGATCACCATGGCGATCACCGAAGTGACGAGCGTGCCGTAGATCGGCCCGAGCGCGCCGAGGATCGGCGGATCATTGGCCGGCGCCCAGCGCGCGGTGAACAGAAAAGAAAATCCGAATTCCTGGATCGCCGGCCATGCGCCGGCAATCAGCGACAGGATGATGCCGCCGAGGATCAGCAACACTGAAATCGCGCATGCGCGCGTCGTCCAGTAGAACGCGGTATCGCCGGCCTTGAACGCGCCGAGGGCTCTGGCGCGGTCGTAAGGTCCGGCGGCCTCCATTCCTGTGGTCTGAACCGCCATGTCTGCCACGCCCGTCACCCTGATGTTGTCACGCTACCCGAACGCAACGCGCGCCCTGAAGCGATTTGTTTGAACTGATCGCAATTGAACTGGATGCAGAAGCCTCAGGCCCGGAAGCCACCTCGGACGAGACGAATCCCGGTCGAGACGCACATGGATCACGCCACAGAGCCATGCGGCCCAGGCCCGGCGCAGGCACCGGGATCCATGGTCACCTCGGTGGTGATGAATCCCGGCCTTGCTCGTCTCACCCGCGGCCGGACCAGGTCCGGTCCGCGGGTGTCGTTGTCGGAGACGATCAGCTCTTGATGTCGGCGGACCAGGTCTTCTCGATCTGCTTGACCACCGACGGGGGCATCGGGATGTAGTCGAGTTCTTCGGCCATCTTGTCGCCCTTCTCGAACGCCCAGGTGAAGAACTTGAGGGCTTCGGCGGAGGCCGCCTTGTCGGTCGGCTCCTTGTGCATCAGGATGAAGGTCGCGGCGGTGATCGGCCACGACGTCTCGCCCGGCTGGTTGGTCAGGATCAGGTAATAACCCTTGGCGTTGGCCCAGTCGGCATTCGCCGCCGCCGCCTGGAACGCCGCCATGGTCGGCTGCACCGTCTTGCCGGCGCTGTTGACCAGACCCGCATAGGTCAGCTTGTTCTGCTTGGCGTAGGCGTATTCGACATAGCCGATCGAGTTCTTGGTCTGACCGACGTTGCCGGCAACGCCTTCATTGCCCTTGGCGCCGACGCCGACCGGCCATTCCACGGCGGTGCCCATGCCGACCTTGGTCTTCCAGTCTGCGCTGACCTTGGAGAGATAGTCGGTGAAGTTGAAGGTGGTGCCCGAACCGTCGGAGCGGCGAACCACGGTGATCGCGTCGCTCGGCAGCTTCAGCTTCGGATTCAGCTTGGCGATCGCCGGATCGTTCCAGGTCTTGACCTTGCCCAGGTAGATGTCGGCCAGCGTCGGGCCGTCGAACACCATCTCACCGGGCTTGACGCCCTCGAGGTTGACCACCGGAACGATCGCGCCCATCACCATCGGCCACTGAGCGAGGCCTTCCTTGTCGAGCTGCTCGGGCTTCAGCGGCGCGTCGGTGGCGCCGAAGGTCACGGTCTTGGCAATGATCTGCTTGATGCCGGCGCCGGAGCCGATCGACTGGTAATTCAGGCCGTTGCCGGTCTCTTTCTTGTAGGCGTCCGCCCACTTCGAATAGACCGGGAACGGGAAGGTGGCGCCCGCGCCGGTGATGTCGGCCGCGAAGGCCGAGGTCGACGCCGCAACCAATCCGGCTGCGACGATGGACTTGATGAAATTCATGATGGTCTCCGTTCGTAAGCGAAGCGCTGATCGCGCCCGACTGCGCTTACCCCGCTCGCTTTACGAGCGGTCGATTGACCTTTTATGAGGGTTTGATGACACTCATGTGACTACCGCAACCCGTTGAATTAACGTCGATTTTCGGCGCGGACCTAGGGCTTTACCGGAGGAAAACAGACGGTGAAAGTCGCGCCTTTTTTCGGTACGCTTTCGATCAAAAGCCGGCCGCGGTGGCGGTTAACAATATGTTTCACCAGCGATAATCCTAATCCAGTACCGCCCTGGGAGCGGCTATCGCCGACGTCAACGCGGTAAAATCGCTCGGTCAGCCGGGGCAGATGCTCGGGCGCGATGCCGGGGCCGAAATCGCGCACGGCGACGCGATATTCGGTGCCGCCATCGCTGGACGCCGCCGCCGCCACCGCAACCGCGACGCGGCCGCCGGAGGCGCCGTATTTCAGCGCGTTCTCGATCAGGTTCTCGAATACCCGCAGCAATTCCTCGCGGTCGCCGGCGATCACCGCCGGAGCTTCCGGCATGGCGATCTCGATCGCGACCTGGCGCTCTTTGGCCAGCGGCTCGAGCCCGTCGGCGACCTGCCTGATCAGCGGCGCGAGGTCGATCTGCACGTCCGGCCGGACATGGGCGCTGAGCTCGACCCGCGACAGCGACAGCAGGTCGTCGATCAGCCGCGCCATCCGCGTCGCCTGCGCCTGCATGATGCCGAGAAACCGCTCGCGGGCCCGGGCGTCGTCGCGCGCCGGCCCCTGCAGCGTGTCGATGAAGCCGGACAGGGCCGCCAGCGGCGTGCGCAGCTCGTGACTGGCATTGGCGACGAAATCGGCGCGCATCTCCTCGACGCGGCGCAGCGGCGTCAGGTCGTGGAACGTCATCAGCATGCACTGGTCGGTGCCGCCGAAGGTGGTCGGCACCTGCACCGGCACGATGATCAGCTCCAACCAGCGCTCGATCGGCGCGTGATCGAGATAGCTGACGCGCCGCGGCTCGGCGGTTGCGATCGCCTCGCGCAGCGCGATGACGATCTCCGGATTGCGCAGCGCGAATTGCGCGAGTTCGCGAACCCGCAGCGCCGGCGCGAGCTGCGCGGCGGCGGCGTTGAGATGCAGTACCCGGCCGGCGCGATCGAGCAGCACCGCGGGGTCCGGCATGCCGGCCACGATGGCGCGCACCACCGGCGTCTCGACCGGGCTGGTGCCGGGAACGTCGTCGCGCTTGTTCGCCGCATCGTGCAGCCGCCACGGCACCAGGGCCGCCGCCGCGACGCAGACGAACACCGTGCCCGCGGCGATCGCGGAGATTTCGCCGAGCGCGGCCAGCGTCGCCAGCGCGATCGCGGCTGCGAGCAGAATGATCGCGGCGTGACGCAGGCGGTCCGCCCAGGGCGTCACCACCGGTGCGGGGGCGATTTCCGTGGTCGGGACCGGCGGTGCGCCGTGGCGGGCGGGCTCGTCGGGCGCATGCGCGATCATGGTCAGCCTGGGGTGGGATCCTGTCGGATCGGCTTCGGATCGAGCGCGGCGGAAAGCCGGTCCATGCGCTTCATGCGCGCGCCGATGACGATTTCTCGGACGGCGAGGATAACCACCGAGAGGACGAACGGCACGATGTAGTACAGCATCCGGAACAGCAGCATGCCGGCGAGCAGCTCTTCCTTGTTCATCTGCCACAGGCCGACCAGCATCGCGGCATCGAACACGCCGAGCCCGCCGGGCGAATGGCTGGCGAAGCCGAGCAGCGTCGCCGAGACGAAGATCACCGCGACGACGACGAATCCGAGATTGGGTTCGTCGGGCACCAGCACGTACATCGCCAGCGCGCAGAAGCCGAGGTCGACGATGCCGATGGCGATCTGCAGCATCGTCAGCGGTCCGCCCGGCAGTTCGACGGTCCAGCTACCGCGGCCGACCCGGCGCGGCTTGATCGACACCCAGATCACATAGACGGCCAGCCCGCCGATGATCGCCAGCGCCAGCAGGCGGTTGACCCAGGGCGGAAGCTGATCGATCGAGGACGCCGCTTCCGGATGATAGGCGATCCCCATGCCGAGCACGGCGGCATTGCCGAGCCAGAAGGTCAGGCCGGCGAGAAAGCAGATCTTGGCGACGTCGATGCCGTCGAGCCCCCAGGCCGAATAGATCCGGTAGCGCACGGCGCCGCCGGTGAACACGCTGGCGCCGACATTGTGGCCGATCGAATAGCTGGTGAAGGCCGACAGCGCGGCCGTGCGATAGGGCACGTCGTTGCGGCCGATCGTCCGCAACGCGAACAGGTCGTAGAACGTCAGGGTGAAATAGCCGGCGGCGACGAACAGCCCGGCCAGCAAGATCGAATGCGGCGAGATCTTCTGAATCGCGGCCAGGACGTCGTCGACGTCGATGCCGCGCACCTGGTGGTAGAGAACGTAACAGGCGGCCGCGATGACCGCGATGCTGATCGCAACACCCAGCTTGTGCAGGATTTGCTTCTCGCGCAAAAACGCGATCGCCCTGCCGATTGCGGCCACCATCTAGACCTCGAATCCCTCTCCGCCGCCTGGGACGCTTCGACCGATATCACGGCAACCGTTACCGGTCCGTGGCCAGGACGCTGTGGTAGCTTGTTCCCGGGCTGGATGGAATTCGGACGATACCGCCAATTCCGCTCCTTGCTTCAAATCCGGCCGAGGCGACCGGTTGCACATCCACGGCCCATCCGCGGATTGTTTCGCCGGACACCGCACCCGGCGCATCCGCCGGGTCAGTGTCCCTTCATCTGCCGCGCAACGACCCAGTAGCGCAGCCACGATCCGATCGCACATCCCACCAGATAGGCGGCAATCATGACAAGGAAAAGATCGAGCCAATAGCCGGCACGACCCGGAACGATGCGGGCGAGCGACAGCCCGACCAGCACCGCGGCGATCCCGCCGAGCCCCATCGAGGCATTCTTCGACAGGCCCTCGCCGCGTTGCACCACCGAAATCCAGCCCGCGGCGAACCCCAGCAGTACCGCCCCGAGCAGCCAGCCTCCGTAGAAGTTCGCCATCGCCATCATGCCGTCACCTGATCACGAAATCGATGCGGCGATTTTTCGCCTTGCCAGCGTCGCTGTCGTTGCCGGCGAGCGGAATCCGGCTGCCGTAGCCGTTCGCCTGGAAGCGCTCCGGCGTGAGCCCCGACCTGACCATATAGTCGACCACCGCCCGCGCGCGCTTCTCCGACAGGGCCTGGTTGAAGCCGTCCTCGCCGTCGCTGTCGGTGTGGCCGGCGACCTCGATCGAGGCCCCCGGACACCGCATCGCGGTCTCGATCAGCCGGTCGAGCAGGCCGGCGGAGTCCTTGTCGATCGTGGCGCTGGCGGATTCGAAGCGCACCGTGCTCTTGCCGAGCAGGCCGTCGAACAATTGCTGGCAGACCGAGGCATCGACCGGCGAGGCCGGCGGCTTGACCGAGAGGTCGGCCTTGACCGTCCAGCCCTGCGGCATGTCCCTGTTCAGCTCGCCGCGGATCTGGCTGACCGCCGCCTCGAACAGCGCGTCCCCCGACAGCCGCACTTCGCGGTCGGACACCACCAGCGTCCCGGTCGAGAGCCGCGACAGCGCACCCAGCGCCGGCACGACCGCATTGGCGAAACCCTGCGGCGCGCCGATGCTGGCCTTGAGCTGGTCGACCACCTTCTCGCCGAAGAACTTGCGGCCGGCCGCCGCCGCCAGCGCCGCGTGGACATTATTGTCCGGGACGTAGCCGGTCAGCGTCAGCGTCGACGCCACCGGATCCTTGTTGGCCTGGAACACGTAAGGCGGCGCCTTGATGGTGTTCTCCGCGACCGAATAGCCGTCCGGCAGGTTCCGGAGCGCCGCGCCGATGGCCTCGCGGCCGCCGAGATCGCGCGCCATGCCGGTGAGGCTGATCTTGGTGTCGGACAGCGTGATCTTGCCTTCCTTCAGCTTGCCGATCTGATCGACCAGCAGCAGCGCGACCGCATCGAACCGGGTCGGAGCGCCGCGCGCCAGCGTCATGCGGTCGGCGACCTCGACTCCGGCCACATCGGCGCGGGCGGCATCCGCCAGCCGCGCCCGGCTCGCCGGCAACGGCGCGCTGCCGGCCAGCGTGACGCGAACGACGTCGCGTTCGATCGACCAGACGAACGGCGTCGCCTGCGGCACCAGGCGGGTCCGGTCGACCACCAGCCGGACGCCGGGGACAGCCTCCACGGCGGCCACCGCGCTGCGTCGGCCCTCCTCCGAAAACGCATCGGCAGAGAACACGATGTCGCGACCGTCCGGCGTCAGCCGGGTTTTGTCCAGGACGGTGCTCTTGAGCGCCGCGGCGGACCGCTGGGCGACATCGGCTTCCACGTCCGGCGTGGTGGTCCAAGCCGCGATCGCCCAAAGAGCGATCAAAATGATGGCGCCCCGCCACCATTGGCCGCTGGATCTGAAAAGTCCGCGCATTCCGCTTCCCGTGGATCAGAAGCAGAGAGAAATCAAACCGTTGGAAGGCTGTCAAACGCAATTCAAGAAAAAAGCCGCCGACCCGCCAGTTCTCTATAACCGTTTCTTCAGCATGAGGGCGCTAGCATTGTCCTGAAATGAATCAGCCCGCAGCCCGATGAAGCAGTTCCGCCACAATATCATCCGCGCCGGGCTTGATGCGCTTTATTTTACCGGCGCCTATCACGTGCTGCGTCCGATCTTTTCGGGGATCGGGACGATCTTCATGCTGCACAATGTGAAACCGGCGCGGCCGGACGCGTTTCAGCCGAACCGCCATCTCGAGGTCACGCCCGAATTTCTACGCGCGACGCTGCGACATCTGCGCGCCCAGAACATCGACATCATTTCGCTCGACGAGCTGCACCGGCGACTGACGGCGCGGGAATTCGGCCGCCGCTTCGCCTGCATCACGCTGGACGACGGCTACCGCGACAATCGGGATTTCGCGCTGCCGGTATTCAACGAGTTTCAGGCGCCGTTCACCGTCTATGTCGTCAGCGATTTCGCGCAGGGCAGCGGACGGCTGTGGTGGATCACGCTGGAGCGCCTGATCGCCGGCCGCGACTGGATCGAAGCGGAGATCGGCGGCGTCGAGATCAGGCTCGATGCGCGCACGCCGGAAGCCAAGCAGGAGGCGTTCGACCGGCTGCACGACATGCTGCGCGCACTGCCCGAGGGCGACGATCTGCCGCGCGCGATGAGCGCGCTGTGCGCCCGCACCCGGACCGACGAAACCGCCGTCGGCCGCGAGCTCTGCCTGAACTGGGACGAATTGCGGAGCTTTGCCGAGGACCCGCTGGTGACGATCGGCGCCCACTCCATCAGCCATTGCATCCTCGCCAAGCAGCGCGACGCGCTGGCGGCGCACGAATTGTCGATCGGGCGCGCCCGGATCGCAAGCCATCTGCAGCGCGAGGTCGCGCATCTCGCTTATCCCTATGGCGACCGCGCCGCCGCGGGGCCGCGCGAATACGAGCTGGCGCGGCAGGCCGGCTACAAGACCGCGGTGACGACGCGGCCGGGGATGCTGTTCGCCGGCGTCGCCGATCACCTCACCGCGCTGCCGCGGGTCTCGCTCAACGGCAACTACCAGGACGACCGCATCCTGCCGGTGCTGACGTCGGGCGCCGCCACCGCGATGTGGAACGGCTTCCGCCGCGTCGACGCGGCGTGATAGCCGTCCGAACCTCATTCTTACGCTTCATCTGATATTTCCGAGACGCGGAACGCGGGCACGCATCGCCGCGCCCTCGCCTTGACTCGCCCCGGGCCGCGCCGCAAACCATCGACAAACACAGGGAGGATGCATGTTCCACAATCTGTTTTCGCTGGAAGGCCGCGTCGCCGTCGTGACCGGCGGCTCGCGCGGCATCGGCAAGATGATCGCCTCGGGCTTTCTCGCTTACGGCGCGGCGCGGGTCTACATCACCGCGCGCAAGGCCGCGGCCTGCGACGCCACCGCGGCGGAACTGAGCGAACAGCATGCCGGCGAATGCATCGCGCTGCCGATCGACATCTCGACCATGACGGGCATCGACATGCTGGCCGGCGAGATCAAGAAGCGCGAGCCGAAGCTCGACATTCTGGTCAACAATGCCGGCGCCGCCTGGGCGGCGGATTTCGACGAATTCCCGGAGAGCGGCTGGGACAAGGTGATGGACCTCAACGTCAAGACGCCGTTCTTCCTGACCAAGGCGCTGCACGCGCCGCTGCGCGCCGCCGCCACCGCGGAGCGCCCCGGCAAGGTCATCAACATCGCCTCGATCGACGGCATCTTCGTCAACCCGCTCGAGACCTATCCGTATGCGGCGTCGAAAGCCGGGCTGATCCATCTGACGCGGCGGATGGCGGTGCGGCTGATCAAGGACCACATCGTGGTCACGGCGATCGCGCCGGGGCCGTTCGCGTCGGACATGAACAAGGCGGCGCGCGACGAAGCCGACGCGGTGGCCAAGCGCGTGCCGTCCGGCCGGATCGGCACCGACGAGGACATGGCCGGCACCGCGATCTATCTCGCCTCGCGCGCCGGCGACTACGTCGTCGGCACCACCATCGCGGTCGACGGCGGCGTCGCCTACGCCAACCCGGGCATCAAAGGCGACGGCTGGGCGTAGCCCGGGCGGGGGGCAGGCACGCAATCAGCCCGGCGTTCCGGAGCGCTCACCACAGGCACAACCTCATGGTGAGGAGGCGCGAAGCGCCGTCTCGAACCATGTGCCGCCGGCCATCATGCGCCGCCGGCCACGCGTCGCCCCATCCTTCGAGACGCCCGGCATCGCCGGGCTCCTCAGGATGAGGAGTCAGTGCATTTGGCAGGGGCCACCCCGCTCAAAGGGTCCTATCGCTTCAATCAATCGATGACACGCGCTAGTTGCCCGCCGCCGTCGCGCCGCGGGTGCGGGGGTCGGGAGCGCCGTGGAAGCCCCCCGCATCGATGACGATGCTGTTCGCCGAGGTCTGGCCGAGCGGGGTGGCGATGCGGTGGCCCATCGCGCGCAACGCATTCAGCGTCGCGTCCGGAAAGCCGTGCTCGACGCGGACTTCGTCCGGCATCCATTGATGATGCAGCCGCGGCGCGCCGACGGCGGCGGCGACGTTCATGCGATAGTCGAGCACATCGACGATCACCTGCAGCACGGCCGAGATGATCCGGCTGCCGCCCGGCGAGCCGGTGACCAGCACCGGTTTGCCGTCCTTCAGCACGATGGTGGGCGACATCGACGACAGCGGCCGCTTGCCCGGCGCCGGCAGATTGGCGCCGAAGCCGACCAGCCCGTAGGCGTTCGATGCGCCCGGCGCGGCGGTGAAATCGTCGAGTTCGTTGTTGAGCAGCACGCCGGTGCCGTCGGCGACCAGCCCGACGCCATAGGAAAAGTTCAGCGTATAGGTGTTGCTCACCGCGTTGCCCTGATCGTCGGCCACCGAATAATGCGTGGTGTTCTCGCCCTCCTTCGGCTGCGGCAGCGCCTGCGTCGCGGCGGTCGCCCGGTCGGCGTCGATGCCGGCGCGCAGCTTCGCCGCATAGTCCTTCGACAGCAGCGTCGACAGCGGCGCGTCGACATAGGCCGGATCGCCGAGATAGCGGGCGCGATCCGCATAGGCGCGCTTCATCGCCTCGATCAGCAGATGCAGCGACGGCGCGCTGCCCTGCGCCAGCGACGGCATCGGATAGCCCTCGAGGATGTTCAGCGTCTCGATCAGCACCACGCCGCCCGACGACGGCTGCGGCATCGCCACGATGTCGTAGCCGCGATAAGTCCCGCGCACCGGCGCGCGGACGACCGCCTGATAGTTCGCGAGATCGTCCGTGGTGACGATTCCGCCGGCGTCCCGAATGCCGCGCGCCAGTTTGTCGGCGACCTCGCCGCGATAGAAGCCGTCGGGGCCGTGATCCGCGATCGCCTGCAGCGTCGCGGCGAGGTCGGGCTGCACCAGCCGGTCGCCCTCGCGCAGCGGCGAGCCGTCGGGGCGGGCGAAGATCTTGCGCGTCGATGGCCAGCGCGACAGCCATGGATGCCAGTCCGGCAGCGTGTCGGCGGTGTCGTCGGCGACGGGGACGCCGTCGCGGGCCAATGCGATCGCCGGCTGCACGATCTCGGCCAGCGAGAACTTGCCGGAGCCATATTTTTCGAGCGCCAGCGCCAGTCCGGCGACCGTGCCGGGGACGCCGATGCCGAGCGCCGATCGGCGCGACTTGTCCGGATCGGGTTTGCCGTCGGTGAGGAACATCTCGCGGGTTGCGGCCTGCGGCGCGGTCTCGCGATAGTCGATCGCGATGTCTTCGTTGGTCTTGGCGGCGTGGATCAGCATGAAACCGCCGCCGCCGAGATTGCCGGCGCGCGGATAGGTCACCGCCATCGCAAAGCCGGTCGCCACGGCGGCATCGATCGCGTTGCCGCCGCGGGCGAGAAACTGCGCGCCGATCTCGGCCGAGAGCCGCTCCTGCGCCACCACCATGCCGTGTTGCGCGACCACGGCGGACGCAGCGCCCGGGGACCGCGCCGCGCCGCCGCGCATGTCCTGCGCCGATGTCGCGAGCGGCGTCACGACCAGCGCGACGATCACGACCAGCGCTGTCACAGCCTTGCGACGAAGCATCGCCATCGTGCGGAGCGGGGGTTCCGGCGGAGTAAGTGGCGGGGCAAGTGTTGTGCTGTCCTGCATGCCGGAATCCTATAGTGGTTTCGGCGCGACCGCCAAATCCCGGCCGGGTCAGGGAACACAACATGACGTCATCGATCGGCTCGCACCTCTCGCGGGACACTGTGCCGCGGACCTATCCGTCGCGCGCCGCGGTCGGCGGCTGGATCCTGTTCGACTGGGCGGCGCAGCCCTATTTCACGCTGATCACCACCTTCATCTTCGCGCCCTATTTCGCCACCTACGTCGCGCCCGACCCGGCCACCGGGCAATCGCTGTGGGGCTTCGCGACGGCGGCGAGTGGGCTGTTGATCGCTCTGGCCTCGCCGATCCTCGGCGCGGTCGCCGATGCGAGCGGCCGGCGCAAGCCGTGGATCGCGGTGTTCGGCGCGATGCTGGTGATTGGTTCGTCACTGATGTGGTTCGGACGGCCGGGCGATGCCGACGTGATCCTGCCGCTGCTGATCGCCTACGCGATCGCGACCATCGGGGTCGAATTCGCCACCGTGTTCAACAATGCGATGATGCCGAATCTGGTGCCGCCGGAGAAGATCGGACGGCTCTCCGGCACCGGCTGGGCCACCGGCTATATCGGCGGCATTCTCTCGCTGATTCTCGTGCTCGGCTTCCTCGCCGCCAATCCGCAGACCGGCAAGACCCTGATCGGCGTCACGCCGCTGTTCGGGCTCGACGCGGCGAGCCACGAGGGCGACCGCATCACCGGCCCGCTCACCGGGCTGTGGTTCATGGTGTTCGTGCTGCCGATGTTTCTGCTGACGCCGGATTTTCCCGCCAAGCTGTCGGTGAAGGCGGCGGTGCGCGAGGGCCTGCGCGAATTGGGTGAGACGCTGCGCGACCTGCCGCAGCGGCGCTCGCTCGCCTCCTTCCTGCTCGCCAACATGATCTACACCGACGGCCTGGTCTCGCTGTTCGCGTTCGGCGGCATCTACGCCACCGGCACGTTCGGCTGGGGCACCATCCAGATCGGCAGCTTCGGCGTGATTCTCGCGATCGCCGCGACCTTCGGCGCCTTCATCGGCGGCCGGCTCGACGACGCGCTCGGATCGAAACGCGTGATCGCCGGATCCATCGTGCTGCTGCTGATCGCGATCTGCGGCATCCTGCTGATCGACCCGTCGCACATCCTGTTCGTCGAGGTGACGCCGCCGCAACCCGGCGCCGCGCTGTTCGCCGCACCCGCCGAGCGTGCTTATCTGCTGCTCGGCTGCCTGATCGGGATCGCCGGCGGGCCGTTGCAGGCGGCATCGCGCACGCTGCTGATCCGGATCGCCCCGCGCGACCGCATCGCGCAATATTTCGGCCTGTTCGCGCTGACCGGCAAAGTCACGTCGTTCATCGGCCCCTTGCTGATCGCCACCGTCACCGCCATCACCGCCAGCCAGAAGGCCGGCATGGCGGTGCTGGTGCTGTTCTTCGTCGGCGGCCTGGCGCTGCTGACGAGGGTGCGGAATTAGTTCAGCGTACCGCCTCTCCCCACAACAATCGTCATCACCCGCGCATGCGGGTGATCCAGTACGGCGGTGCGCCGCTGATATTCAGCGCAACCGCCCTGGCATACTGGGTCGCCCGCTTTCGCGGGCGATGACGATGAGTGTGTGGAGCGCGTGCGCCCTCCACAGCGTCATGCGCGGGCTTGACCCGCGCATCCATCGCTCTTCGCAAGAAGATGGATTGCCGGGTCGTGGTGATGCAGGGCCCTCTTCCCTTCTCCCCTTGCGGGAGAAGGTGGCGCGGACGCAGTCCGCGTCGGATGAGGGGTGACGCGAGGCACTGAGGCTCGGCCTCGCGGAGACGCCCCTCACCCGGCTTCGCTGCGCGAAGCCACCCTCTCCCACGAGGGGAGAGGGTCAAGCTCAGTGCCGGAAATGCCTGGTCCCGGTGAACACCATGGCGATGCCGGCTTCGTCGGCGGCCTTGATCACTTCGTCGTCGCGCACCGAGCCGCCGGGCTGGATCACCGCGGTGGCGCCGGCTTCGATGCAGGCCAGCATGCCGTCGGCGAACGGGAAGAACGCGTCCGAGGCCACCACCGACCCCTTGGTCATCGGCGCGGCCAGCTTCAGCTCGGCGGCGGCATCCAGCGCTTTTCGCGCGGCGATGCGGGCGGAATCGACACGGCTCATCTGGCCGGCGCCGATGCCGACGGTGGCGAGATCCTTGGCGTAGATGATGGTGTTGGACTTGACGTGCTTGGCGACGCGAAATGCGAATTTCAGGTCGCGCAGCTCGGCCTCGGTCGGCTGCCGTTTGGTCACCGCCTTCAGCGCCATGTCGTCGACCACGGCATTGTCACGCGACTGCACCAGCAGCCCGCCGGATACGCTCTTGTAGGTCAGGCCGGCGGCGCGCGGATTCGGCAGGCTGCCGGCCAGCAGCAGCCGCAGATTCTTCTTCGCCGCGACGATCGCGATCGCTTCCTCGGTCGCCTCGGGCGCGATGATCACTTCGGTGAAGATCTCGACGATCGCGCGCGCGGCTTCGGCGTCGAGCGTGCGGTTCAGCGCGACGATGCCGCCGAAAGCCGACGTCGAATCGCAGGCCAGCGCCTTGCGATAGGCGTCGAGCAGGCTCGAGCCTTCGGCGACGCCGCAGGGATTGGCGTGCTTGACGATGACGCAGGCCGCGGTGCGCTTGGCGTCGAATTCGCCGACGCATTCATAGGCGGCGTCGGTGTCGTTGATGTTGTTGTAGGACAGTTCCTTGCCCTGCACCTGCCGCGCGGTGGCGACGCCCGGGCGCTTCTCCGGCGTGGCGTAGAACGCCGCATTCTGATGCGGGTTCTCGCCGTAGCGCAGGCTCTGGATCAGCCGGCCGCCGACGGCGCGGAAATCCGGCGCGTCGGTCTTCAATTGCTGCGCGAACCAGTTGGAGATCGCGGCGTCATAGGTTGCGGTACGGGCATAGGCCTTGGCGGCGAGGCGCTTGCGCAAGCCGTGCGAGGTGGCGCCGTCGTTCGCCGCGAGTTCGTCGAGCACCGTCTGATAGTCGGAGGATTCGACGATCACCGCGACGTCGTCGTGGTTCTTCGCCGCGGCGCGGATCATCGCCGGGCCGCCGATGTCGATGTTCTCGATGCAGTCCTCGTAGGAGCCGCCTTTGTCGACGGTTGCCTCGAACGGATACAGATTGACCACCAGGAGATCGATCTGGGCGATGCCGTGCGCGGCCATCGCCTGCTTGTGCTCGTCATTATCGCGGACCGCCAGCAGGCCGCCATGCACCTTCGGGTGCAGCGTCTTGACGCGGCCGTCCATCATTTCGGGAAAGCCGGTGATCTCGGAGACGTCCTTGACCGGCAGCCCGGCCGCCGCGATCGCCTTGGCGGTGCCGCCGGTCGAAACCAGTTCGACGCCGTGGCCGGCCAGCGCGCGGGCGAAATCGATCAGCCCCGACTTGTCGGAAACGGACAATAGAGCGCGGGTCACGCGGCGCGGAAGATCGGTCATGGAATGTGTCCTTTGGCGGGAGAACGCCCGCCTAGCATGGTTTTCCGTGCGATGAAACCGGCCAAAACGGCGGGTCTGGGGCCCGCCTGCGGCATTCGGCGCTACAGCGGCAATTCCGGCTCGCGGCGGGCGGCGCGGCGGGCGGAAGTCTGCTGCGGCGACGTGTTGGAGCGGATGAAGCTCCAGCGGATGTTCGGCGCCTCGATCGAATTCTGCCGGATCACGATCTGGGTGGTGCGGCGCGGCCCGTCATTGCCGGCGAGGAAGACGCTGTCTTCGAGATCGACCTTGTCGTCGAGCGCCTCGAAGGTCCAGACCTCGCGATTGGGCAGCACCAGCATCACGCCATGCGCGTCGCCGAGCCGGCTCGCCTTGATCGACGGGTGCAGATGGAAGCGCACCGCGTAGTCGGCCTGCCCGGCGCGATGGCGGCCGCCCTGCGCCGGCGAGAGCGTATCCTCGCCGTCGACCCTGGAGCCGTCGTGCTTCACCATGATGACGCGCTGATGGATCACCCCGAACTTGTCGCGATAGCCGTCGTGCGACGTGGTCAGCAGCACGCCATTGGCGACCGCTTCGCGGCGATTGTCGACCCGCGTCGGGCCGCTGACGATCGGCGCACCCTGCAGCAGGCGCTTCATCGCCGAGCGCTCGACGAAGGCGCAGGACGAGGTGTCGTGGCAGGTGACGGTGGAATGCGCCGCGGTCGAGCGCGCGAAGCCGCGCCAGCTCTCGCGATTGGTGCCCGGCATCCCGCAATTGGTGACGATCCGGCATTGCCCCGACGACAGCTCGAACGACAGGCAGCCGGCATGGGCGTCCTGGCTGACATTCGGCGGCGGCGGCAGGCCGGCGTCGACGATCACCAGCGTCGAACCTGCGTCGATCCGCTGATAGCCGGAATGCGGCATGCTCGGCATCGGAATGCCGTGGCTGTCGTCATAGGCGAGCAGCGTCGCCAGCAGATCCGACGGCGTGCCGCTCATGCCGTTGAACAGCGCGATGTTGCCGTCGCCGTGACGGAAGAACCGCAGCATCGGCATCATCCGGTCGATCGCGTTCAGCAGCGCCGGCGGCGGCGCGATATTGCGCGCCGCGAAGGTCTGGCGCAGCGGCAAGAGGTCGATCAGGAGTTCGATCAGCGCACCGGGATTGCGCGAGAAGTGCCCGCCGTCCGGCAGGATCTGGCGCTGCAATTCGTCGGACAGCCGCTTGGTCGCGGCGCGGATGTTGCGCGCCTGATTGGCGAGGCAGAGCGCGGCGTAGCACAGCGCGATCATCACCTGCAGCCGCGCGACGCCGTCCGGCACGTCGAGCAGCGCGTAGCGCAGCGCGCGGATCTCGCGGGTCAGGCCGCGCAGATAGCGGCGATAGAATTTGCCGTCGGTGTCGCCGAGCACCAGCGGCGCCTGCGACAGCAGCGAAATCACCCGCCGCGCCATCACGTCCGGGCGGCGGCCGACGGTGCGGTTGCGCGCCATGTTGCCGAGCCAGTCGTCGACCAGCGAGCGGGCGTTGGCGCGGGTGATCGCGGTGTCGGCGGCGCGCAGGTGGCGCAGCCAGCCGAAGCCGAACAAAGCGGCTTCCCAATCGTCCGACGGCGGCTCCAGATCGAAGATCGAGCGGCCGTGACAGGTGACGATCTTGCCGGCGAACACGAAGCGGCCGGCATAGATTTCGGCGGCCCGGGTGGCGTCGGCGGTGCGCAGATCGTGCGGGGCGATGATCAGCCGGTCGGTGCGGCCTGGCCACAGCCGGGACAGCGCCGCCGATCCGCCGGATGCGCGCGCCACCATGTTCCGCGCGAAGCGGCCCACGATCAGGCTCGATATCCGTCTGCGGTGGGCGGGTGACACGCGCGCTAATGCCCCGGGTTCATACAGCGCATCGACGGCCGGCTGCGGCCGTCGGGCTGCGAATTTCAGATTCAGCAAGACGTCCGAGACCTTCGCGGTCCAAAGCAGCTTTGTCTGAAACGGCTCTGCGGGCATCTGCGCGGCGGAGGCGGAAGGGTGTTGTGAACCAAAGCAACCTCGGATTAACGAAAATTCGTTTCAAATCCTTTTAGTCTGGAATTGGCCAGCACACACCCTGCCGTTGGGCGGGGTGTGGACGGGCGCCTTTGCGGCGCGCCCGACGAAGCGCGCCGGCGCAGAATTTCGAAGTGGTTACAGGGACTTCGTCAGACGCGCGGCGTAAAAGCCGTCGAACCCCGCGAGCCTCGGATCGGCATGGGGCAGATGCGACGGCAGCGTCCGCAGATCGCCCTCGGCGGTCACGATCTCGGCCAGGCCGGCGACCTCGGCGGGGTCCACCGGGACCCGCCGCATCCCGGGCTCGGCCTCCAGCAGCGCGCCGACCACCTGCTCACCCTCCTCGGGCTCCAGCGAACAGGTGCAATAGACCAAGGTGCCGCCGGGCTTGAGCAGCGCGACCGCCTTGTGCAGCAGCCGGCCCTGCACCGCCGACAGCGCGCCGATGTCGCTCTCCTGCTTCAGCCAGGCGACGTCGGGATGGCGGCGGATGGTGCCGGTCGAGGCGCAGGGCGCGTCGACCAGCACGCCGTCGAAACTGCCGGGCGCATCGCTGCGCCATTCGGTGGCGTCGGCGACGCTGGTCTCCGCCTCGAGCGACAGCCGCGTCAGATTTTCCCGCAACCGCGCGACCCGCGCAGGCGAGCGGTCGATCGCGCTGACCCGCGCGCCGGCCTGCGCCAATTGGGCGGTCTTGCCGCCGGGCGCAGCGCAGAGGTCGGCCACCGATTTGCCGGCGAGATCGCCGAACAGCCGCGCCGGCAAGGCGGCGGCGGCGTCCTGCACCCACCATTGCCCGTCTTCGAAGCCCGGCAGCATCTTCACCGAGCCCTGCAACAGCGTCCGCACCGTGCCGGTCGGCAGCATTTCGCCATACAGCCGCCCGGCCCAATGCTCCGAATCTGATTTCACCGTGATATCGAGCGACGGCTCGTGGCTGATCGCGAGCGCGATCGCCTTGGCGGCGTCGTCGCCGTAATGGGCGCGCCACCGCGCCATCAGCCACGCCGGCACGTCGAGCGCCTGGCCGGCGACGTCGTCGATCAAAGGGTGGCCTTCGCGCGCGCAGCGCCGCAGCACCGCGTTGACGAGGCCGGCATATTTCGCAGCACGACGGTCGGATTGTACCAGCCGCACCGACAGATCGACGGCGGCATGATCCGGCACGTCCATCCAGAGAATCTGCGCGGCGCCGATCAGCAGCGCGCTCTTGGCGCGCGGCGCGTCGGTCGGCACCCCGCGATCGAGCATCCGCGCCAGCAGATGTTCGAGCGTGCCGAGTCGGCGCAGAATCGTCGCCACCAGCCGGCGCATCAGCGCGCGGTCGCGATCCGGCAACGTCTTGAGTCCGGGATGCGCGGCGGGGCCTTCGAGCTGGTCGTCGAGCATCCGGCGCTTCTGCAGGACGCCGTCGAGGATGTCGGCGGCGATCCGGCGCGCTGCCAATCCGGGCACCTCCGACGGCTGTGCGAATCTTGGAGCAGGCATGAATTGAGAGTATCACATTGGAGGGGATGACGCCGCGCGCGAGGCGGCGCGATTTCGGCGATGGATGGCAGGCGAATATGCCGATTCTAAGAATCGTCGCGACGCCGCCGCGTTGTGACGGCATAGACCAAACGATTGAACCGCGGGGCAAGAAAGGCGAAGGCCGATGACGAAATCCGATCTGCAGACCGGGACGGCGGCGCCGGCCGGAACGCCGCGCAGGGAACTTCCCGAAGCGGCGAAGCGTGCGCTGGCCGAAGCCGAAGCGCGACGCGTCGAAGCCGCACAACACACCGCGGCGCGTGCAAAGGAGTATCAGGGTCCGAAAGGCCCCGAACCGACCCGCTACGGCGACTGGGAAGTCAAAGGCATCGCGTCGGATTTCTGAGCCGGGCGAATTCAGCCGGCACCGCACCTGGGCGCTACCGCCCAACCCTTCGATAGCAGCTCCTGATCTGTCGATCGTGACTTGCCGGGCAAGCCGACTCGCACTATCGTAGGAATATGTCCCCACGATTGAGAACGAACCCGGCACGGATCGCGCGACTGCCCTGGCGGGGGCGGCTGAGGTCGATCTGGCCGTGGGTGTTCGTGCTCGGCGTCGCGGCGGGGACGATGCTGCCGGCGCGGCACTGGGTGCAGTGGCCGTGGTCGACGACCGATTCGCAGGCGATCAGGAACGACAGCGAGACGGTGTGGCGGCGCGCCGGAAATCCTAGCGTACGGCACCCGGTCGACGTGTTGTACACGATCGACGGCGACACGTTCGAGGCGCGGGTGCATCTGTGGCCGGGAACGGACCTCGCGACCCGCGTCCGGCTGCGCGGCATCGACGCGCCTGAACTCAAGGCGCAATGCGCGCAGGAGCTGAGGCTGGCCGAGGCCGCGGCCGACGCGCTGCGCGACATGCTGCGGCAGGGCGAGGTGGCGATCTACAATATCGGCCCCGACAAATATAAGGGCCGCGTCGTCGCCGACGTCGCCACCAAGCGCACGCCCAATGTCTCCGCCGCGCTGCTCGAAGCCGGCTACGCCCGGGCTTACGGCAGCGGGCGTCGCGAGGGCTGGTGCGGCGGGCGGTGACGCCGTCGCTATTTCGCTGAGGCTGCGGACGACAAGCCCAGCGCCTCGGCCATCACCCGAAACACATCTGTGTTCTCCATCGAACCGCGAACCCGGTCGCTGCCCGGCCCTGCGGCGGTCAGGATCACGTCCTCGCCGGAATGCACGCTGGCATTCATCATCGCCGGCAGATTGCCGAGCCGCAGCAGCGCGCCGGGCACGGCCTTGTATTTCTCGTTGGCCTTGAAGGTGCCGGGCCTGTCGCCGGCCTCGGTGGGCTGGTTCGGGCCGTCGAGCTTCGGCCGCAGCGTCTCGTAGTGATCGGGCAGGCTGGCGGAGAAGATCGCGAGCCTTCGACTGACGTCGACGCGATCCGGATAGCCGTCCTTGTCGGGCGCCGGATAGTTCGGAAAGCCGGCCCTCTGATACACGCCGATGCGCTCGCGCAGCGGCATGTCCTCGCCCTCGGCGAGATCGTCGCGCACGGTTCCGACCAGCGCGTTGGGATGATTGTGATCGGCGACCACCAGGATCAGCGTGTCGTCGCCGCGTGCCTTGGCCCAGTCACGGGTTTGCCGCACCGCATTGTCGAGCATGATGGTGTCGTAGACCGCGCGCTCCATGTCGAGCGCGTGGGCGTATTTGTCGATCATGCCGGACTCGACCATCAGGAAGAAGCCGGCCTCGTTCTTCGACAAAACGTCGAGCGCGACCGCGACCTGCTCGGTGAGATCGGGCTGATCCGGATTCTTCGCGACACCGCCGCCCTTGAGAAAACGGCGATCGAGCACGCCGTCCATATTGCCGGGCGCGAACAGGCCGAGCAGCTTGCTTGGGTTCGCCTTGCCGGCCGCCGCGAGCTCGGTGGCGCTGGTAGCAATCGTGTAGCCGGCGTCGCGGAATTTCAACAGGTAGTCGAGATCGTCCTTGCGCTTGCCCTGCGCGCTCTTCGGCAGGAAATACGCGGCGCCGCCGCCCATCAGCACGTCGGGTCTGGCGGCGAAGAACTGCGCGACGATGTCGTCATAGGCGGCGCGACGGCGGGTATGGGCGATCACCGCCGCGGGCGTGGCGTCTTCGACCTCGGTGTTGGTGACGATGCCGATCGACAGCCCCAGCCGCCGCTTCGCCAGCGACGCCAGCGTCTCCACTTTGGGATCGTCGAGCGGGCTCGCGGTGCGGTCCGCATAGACGCCCATCGCGTTGACCGCGGCCTTGTGGCCGGTGGCGTAGGCGCTGGCGGCATTGGCCGAATCGGTGATGATCGAATCGCTGCCGGCGGTCGACACCAGCGCCATCTGCGGCATGTCGTCGATCGCCAGCTTGCCGCCGGCGCGGCCTTCCTTGATCCCCTTCGACAGCAGCCGCGCCGCGACGCGATGCGCCGGCGATAGCCCGTCGCCGATGAACAGGATGACGTTTTTGGCCTTGCGCGGCCCGGTGCCGTAAACCGTCCAGCTCACGCTGCGGCGGCTGGCGCCGTCGCCGGCCTCGATCGTGTAGGCGCCGGGTTTGTCGAGCGCGACGTCGCGCAGCAGCAGCGCCGATTGAGGCTTGCCGTCCTCGCGCGCGATCAGTTCCGGAGCCTTGCCGAACACCGCTGCGGCATCCGTGCCGTTGACGGTCAGCGTCGCGTTGTCGGCGGTGACTTCGCCGGCGAATTCGACCTTGAGATCGAACTTCGCGCCGGCGAGAATTTCGGCACGGTCGATCGGATAGATCGTCTGCGCCGAGGTGGCCGAAGTCGACACCAACAAGGCAAAAAAGGTCGCGGCGAAACGCATCATGGGAACGGCTCCAAATCGGAGCGCGGACCGTATGAGCGGCAAATGACGGTTCGATGACAGTGTGGAAGCGGCCGTCATTCCGGGGCGCGCGCCTGATCACTACGATTGACCACTTGCGTCATTCCGGGGCGCGCGTAGCGCGAACCCGGAATCTCGAACTGTTCTGCGTCCGACCGCGAGGTGCCCTGAACTTCGGGATTCCGGGTTCGCCCGCAGCTTCGCTGCGTGCGCCCCGGAATGACGTTGCTCAGCCCTTGTCGTTCTCGAGCTTCGGGATGTGCGAGCCCTCGCCGGCCGACAGCAGGCCTGCCTTGGCGAAGATGTTCAGCTTGGCGCGGGTGTCGGCGATGTCGAGGTTGCGCATCGTCAGTTGGCCGATGCGATCGCCCGGCGTGAACGGCGCGTCCTCGACCTTCTCCATGCTCAGCCGCTCCGGCGCATAGGTCAGATTGGGGCTTTCGGTGTTCAGGATCGAGTAGTCGTTGCCGCGGCGCAGTTCGAGCGTCACTTCGCCCGTGATGGCGCGCGCCACCCAGCGCTGCGCGGTCTCGCGCAGCATCAGGGCCTGCGAGTCGAACCAGCGGCCCTGATACAGCAGGCGGCCGAGCCGCATGCCGTTGATGCGGTACTGCTCGATGGTGTCTTCGTTGTGGATGCCGGTGACGAGGCGCTCATAGGCGATGTGCAGCAGCGCCATGCCGGGCGCCTCGTAGATGCCGCGGCTCTTGGCCTCGATGATGCGGTTCTCGATCTGGTCGCTCATGCCGAGCCCGTGCCGGCCGCCGATCGCATTGGCCTCCAGGAACAGCGCGACCGGATCGGCGAAGCTCTTGCCGTTCAGCGCGACCGGCTGGCCCTCCTCGAACCGCACCGAGACGGTCTCGGCCTTGACGGCGCAGTCGTCGCGCCAGAACGGCACGCCCATGATCGGATTGACGATCTTGATGCCCGAGTCGAGGTGTTCGAGATCCTTGGCCTCGTGGGTGGCGCCGAGCAGATTGCTGTCGGTCGAATACGCCTTCTCCGAACTCATCTTGTAGGCGAAGCCGGCGGCGGTCATGAACGCCGACATTTCGGCGCGGCCGCCGAGTTCGTCGATGAACTGCTGATCGAGCCAGGGCTTGTAGATCCGCAGGTCCGGATTGGTCAGCAGCCCGTAGCGATAGAACCGCTCGATATCGTTGCCCTTGTAGGTCGAGCCGTCGCCCCAGATGTTGACGCCGTCTTCCTTCATGGCCGACACCAGCATGGTGCCGGTGACGGCGCGGCCGAGCGGCGTGGTGTTGAAATAAGCGATGCCGCCGGTCGAGACGTGGAAGGCGCCGGCCTGGATCGCGGCGATGCCCTCGTGCACCAGTTGCGACCGGCAATCGACGAGGCGAGCCTTCTCGGCGCCGAACTCCATCGCTTTACGCGGGATCTCGTCGTAGTCGGCCTCGTCAGGCTGTCCCAGGTTCGCCGTATAGGCGAACACGCGGGCGCCTTTCTGCTTCATCCACAGCAGCGCGGCGCTGGTATCGAGCCCGCCCGAAAACGCGATGCCGACGTTTTCACCTTTGGGCAGGTTTTTCAGGATCGTACTCATTGGGACTTCCAATCGGCTGGGGCGGCTTGCGGCGCGAATATCAAACTTCGTGCCGACGGGCACGCGTTTTCATCGTGACGGGATCGGTGAATGTCGCTCACACCGCAGGCGCGGGCGTCGGCGCAGGCCCGACGTCGCGGCCGCGGCGCTTCTGCCGCCACCGGTACAGCGGCCAGAACGCCCGGGTCAGCGCAGCATCGACGCCGGCGTCGGTGGTCCGGCTCCAGGCCCAGCGGTAGATCAGGGCGTAGAGCAGCCAGATCACCAGGAATGTGACGAGGCCCGCGATCGCAACGTCGGTGAAGAAATGCCCGCCGAACGCGATCCGCAGCCCGCTGGTCACGGTGCCGAACACGAAGGCGGCCGCATAGGCGTAGGGCCGCACCGAGGGCGGCGTCAGCGCCGCCGGCGCGAAGGTCCAATACGCCGTGGCGCCCTCACCGGAGAAGAACGAGCAGTTCTTCGGGCAGGCGCCGCGCGGGTCCCACCACGCCTTGAACTGCCACGGGCCGTTGAATTCGGCGACCGCGACCGGGCGCGGCCGGCCCCAATGGGTCTTGAAGGTCAGGTTGGTGAGGATGCCGGCCGACAGCGTGATCGAGATCAGCAGGAACGCGACGGTGCGGCCGGGCATCACCAGCGGCCGGTCCGGGCGCACCATCTTGAACACCAGCGCGAAGATCGACGGCGCGGCGATCGCCCAGGCGATCCACATCGCCAGATTGCGCACGAATTCCAGCTCCTGATCCGCGCGCATCGGGAAGGTCTTGGTCGCAGGATCGTAGAACAGCCCGGACAGCCAAAGATCCAGCCCGGGGAAAAGCCCGAACACCAATCCGATCGCAGCGAACAGCGCCAGCGCGATGTGAAGTCCCGTACGGTTCATGGCGGGGGTTTAACCGAGGCGTCGGGGGATGGAAAGACGGGCCGCCGGTGCTCGCGAGGGCTCCGGCTGCGGCCCGGCGTCTCAGGGCGAAGGCTGCGACGGCGGCGGGGTCTGCGGAGCCGGTGACGGCGCTTGCGGCACCGGCGGAGGCCCGGGTCGCGCCGTCCGCAGCCGCGGCGGGTCGCGCCACAGGCCGGCATTGCGGCCGGCGATCAGCCAGTACACCAGCCCGCCGATGATGCCGGCGCCGGTCATGATTTCGAGATGCCGCCGGACGATGCCGTCGAACTGCAGCGTGCCCGGGTCGAACGGCACCAGCCCGAGATAGCAGCCGACGCCGACCAGGCCGCCGCCGATCGCATAGACCAGCGCGCTGCGGATCGAAAACGCTTCGGTCACCAGCACGATGATCAGCGCCGGCAGCAGCGCGAAGCCCGACACGAAGATGAAGCCGAAGCCGAGCACGATATTCATCGCGTCCGGATCGAGCGGGCCGCCGGCGAGGTCGCTCAGTTCGGGAAACAGCATCGTCCCGACCACCACCAGCCCCGCCGCAAGGCTGGCGAACAGGAAGCCGAAGGCGATCGCGAACAGCCGGCCGATCAGCGACATGGCACGGCCTCGACGTCGGCTTGCCGCGACCACCTCTCCTTCGTCATGCCCGGGCTCGTCCCGGGCATCCACGATACGGCGGCCCGGCTCACGGCGAAGACGTGGATGGCCGGGACAAGCCCGGCCATGACGGCGGTTGGGGTGACGCCCGCTTTCTTCCGCACCGTCATTGCCGGGCTTGACCCGGCAATCCATCCTCTTCGAAGAAGATGGACACGCGGGCCTTCGCCGCGCCGAAGGGGCTTCGGCCCCGAAGGCGGGTCAAGCCCGCGTGTGACGTCGGTATGTGTAGCAACGCCCATTAATCCGTCATCGCCATGGCGCGGAGCGCATCACGCTCGCGGACCGACAGCTTCTCGGTTTCGGATTTGAGCTGGCCGCAGGCGGCCAGAATGTCGCGGCCGCGCGGCGTGCGCACCGGCGACGAATAGCCGGCGTTGAAGACATACTCCGAGAACTTCTCGATCTGGTCCCAGTCCGAGCACTCGTATTTCGAGCCGGGCCAGGGGTTGAACGGGATCAGATTGATCTTGGCCGGAATGCCCTTCAGCAACTGCACCAGCCGGCGCGCATCGTCGAGCGAATCGTTGACGCCCTTCAGCATCACATATTCGAAGGTGATGCGGCGCGCATTCGAGGCGCCGGGATAGTCGCGGCAGGCCTGCAGCAGCTCTTTCAGCGGATATTTGCGGTTCAGCGGCACAAGCTCGTCGCGCAATTCGTCGCGCACCGCGTGCAGCGAAATCGCCAGCATCACACCGATCTCGTCGCCGGTGCGGGCGATGTTCGGCACCACGCCGGAGGTCGACAGCGTCACCCGCCGCCGCGAAATGCCGATGCCTTCATTGTCGGTGACGATCAAGAGCGCGTCGCGCACCGCTTCGAAATTGTACAACGGCTCGCCCATGCCCATCATCACCACGTTGGTGACGAGGCGGTTGCCGTTCGGGGTCTCGCGATCGATCCAGTCGCCCAGCCGATCCCGCGCCACCATCACCTGGCCGACGATCTCGCCGGCGGTGAGGTTGCGCACCAGCCGCTGGGTGCCGGTGTGGCAGAACGAGCAGTTCAGCGTGCAGCCGACCTGGCTGGATACGCACAACGTGCCGCGGTCGGTCTCCGGAATGTAGACGCACTCGACCTCGTGCGCCTTCTGCACGTCGTCGCCGCTCGGCAGCCGCAGCAGCCATTTGCGGGTGCCGTCATTGGAAATCTGCTCGGCCACCACTTCGGGCCGGTCGACCGTGAAATGGTCGCCGAGCTGCGCCCGCATCTCCTTGGAGACGTTGGTCATTTCGGCGAAATCGCGGGCGCCGCGGACATACATCCAGTGCCACAGCTGCTGCGCCCGCATCTTGCGCTGGCCCGACGCCACGCCGATCGCGCCCAGCTTTTCGGCCAGTTCGGCGCGCGACAGCCCAATCAGCGACGGCTTAGCCGGCGGGACGTAGGTCTCCAACGGAACTTTTTCGAGCGGGGCGGCGGATACGGCGATGGTCATGGCGGTCCGGTTCAGGCGACAAAGGCAATCGCGGCAAAACGAGCCTCATCCTGAGGAGCGGCCGCCAGGCCGCGTCTCGAAGGATGAAACGGCAGGGCACATCATGGTTCGAGACGCCCGCCGGAGGCGGGCTCCTCACCACGAGGGCCGAACCAAATCGCACAGGCCCGAAACCCAGCTTTCAGATAGGCTTTTTCGGCAGTTCTGCAAAGCCACGAATCGGGGCAGCCGCCCTGCTCAGCCGCCGCAGTTCTGCGCCACCTTGTCGAGCGCCTGCGCCAGGCCCTTCAGCGAAAACGTGTCGGTGGTCGCGGTTCCCTTGGCGGAAACGCCCTTGACGGTGACCTCCGGCCCCTTGCGCAGCGCCTCGACCAGACGGTCTTCCTCGGCTGCGTTCTTGATCCAGAGGCCATCGCCCTGAGTGTACATCGCGAACGACGCCCCGCCGACTTCCATGGTGGATTCCGAACCGGGCTTCAGCGGATAGCCGATCATCACCGACACCTCGTTGACCACCTTTTCGGCCGGCCGGGTCGAAATGAAAGCATAGGCCGGATCGCGCGGCCGGTTCGGCGGGTTGGTCTTGGACGACGACGGCTTGGCGAGCACGAAACAGACCCGCTTGCCGTTCGGCGTCGCCATATAGGCGCCCCAGCTGCCGAACTGGCCGATCAACGTCGGCTCGGGCCCCCCCGCCACATTGGCCGGCTCCGGCTTGGCGGGCGCGCCTTTCGACGCCGGACGCGCCTGCGCGGCGCTGCCCGCGCTCCACACCATCGCCCCCGCAACGGCGGCAATCAGAATTCGCCTCGCACTCATGCACAAGTCAGTCATGGGCAAGTCTGGTCCCTCATCATTGTGACTGCAAAATGGCTTGCGGGGTCGCCTGAACACGGGACCCGGAATAGCCGGGATGGCCGATTCTGGAAAGGCGTCGAACAACGCTTCGGGCGCTTTCACCCGTCACCGCAGGTATCTGCCGTACAGTCCGCGGATCGCCGCCGTGCGCCCGGCGACAGCGGCATTGCGTTCGGCGCGGACCGAAACCGATTGTCCGGCGCGACCAAATCCGGCAAGAACGCCCGACAACCAGAAACCTCGTACCCGGGTGGATTCATGAAGGCGATACTCTGCCAGCAATATTGCGGTCCCGACGATCTCGTTCTCACCGAGATCCCCGATCCGGTCGCCGGCCCCGGCGAAGCGGTGATCGCGATCAAGGCGGCGGCGCTGAACTTCTTCGACATCCTGATGATTCAGGGCAAGTACCAGATCAAGCCGCCATTCCCGTTTTCGCCCGGCGCCGAAGTCGCCGGCGTGATCGAGAGCGTCGGCGACGGCGTCACCGATCTGAAGGTCGGCGACCGCGTGGTGGCCTCCTGCGGCCACAATGGCGCGCGCGAGAAGATCGCGCTTCCGGCCTCGGCGATCATCAAGATCCCGGATAATCTCGACTACGATCGCGCCGCCGGCATCATCATCATCTACGGCACCGCACTGCATGCGCTGGACGATCGCGCCAGCCCGAAGCCGGGCGAGACGCTGGCCGTGCTCGGCGCCGCCGGCGGCACCGGCCTCGCCGCCTGCGAACTCGGCAAGCTGATGGGCCTGAAGGTGATCGCCTGCGCCTCGTCCGACGAGAAGCTGGAATTCGCCAAGCAGCACGGCGCCGAGCTGACGCTGAACTACGCCAAGGAAGATCTGAAAGAAGGCCTGAAGAAGCTGACCGGCGGCAAGGGCGTCGACATCATCTTCGATCCGGTCGGCGGCAGCTATGCCGAAGCCGCGCTGCGCTCGATCGCGTGGGAAGGCCGTTTCCTGGTGATCGGCTTCGCCGCCGGCGACATTCCGAAAATGCCGCTCAACCTCGCGCTGCTGAAGGGCTGCGACATCCGCGGCGTGTTCTGGGGCGCCTGGACCAGGATCAACCCGGCCAAGCACCGCGCCAATCTGGAAAAGCTGGTGCAGTGGGCCGCCGAGGGCAAGATCTCCTCGCATGTCGACCGCACCTTCCCGCTGGCGCAGACCGCCGACGCGCTCAACGTGCTCGGCGGCCGCCAGGCGATGGGCAAGGTGATCCTGCATCCCTGAGAATGCTGAATCGTAGGGTGGGTTAGCGCGCAGCGCGTAACCCACCGATTCACGTCGCCGCGCGAAGATGGTGGGTTACGGCGCAAGAGCGCCTAACCCACCCTACGCGTGATCGCGTTACGCTGGCGTCAACTCCGGCCTCGTAGCCGCGGCGGGCTCGCTTGCGACCGGTTGCGCGCTAGCCAGCAACCCCGGCACCAGCGCTTCGGCGGCATTGGCTCCGGAGATGACCACCGCTTCGACCCCGGCGCCGATATTGCCGCCGCCGGCGATCACCAGATGGCGCAGCGGGGTCTTCGAGCCCTTGAGCTGTCCCGCGGTCGACATCCCGTAGATCGAGCCGAAGCTCGCCCAGTCGTAGCGGGCGTAGGTCACCGGGCTGGCGTCGGTGCGATAGACGATGTGCTGCGACAGACCCGGGATCGCGGTCTCGGCGGCGGCGATCATGCGATCGCCGAATTCGTCCTTGCGCCGCAAGTAATCGGCAGAGCGCCGCCACTCCTTCCAGTCGTTGCCGCCGCCTGCTGACGGAAACCAGCTCCGCGCCTCGTCGTGCGGCACCAGCGCGATCAGCGACAGGATCGAATGTCCCGGCGGCGCGGCGGTGGAATCGCATTTCGACATCATCGCGATGCCGAGCTGCATCGGCGCGTGCAGATGCGTCGATGGGCCGAGGTCGGGGATGAAATCGACCCCGAGATGCACGCTGAAGCAGGAATTCGCCGGCGCCGCCGCGGCGAGATCATCGCGAACGCCGCGCGGCAGTGCCGCCGCGGGCACCAGTTCGAGCAGCGTGCGTTTGAAGTCGGCATTCGACACCACCGCACGGGCGCGCACCGTCTCGCCTGTGGCGAGCACCACGCCGGCTGCACTGCCGTTCTCGACGATGATCTGCTTCACCGCGGTCTTCAGCCGGATTTCACCGCCACGCGCCGTGATCGCCTCGACCAGCGCATCGGCGACGACGCCGGAACCGCCGCGCGGATAATAGCCGCCGTGGAAGTAGTAGCCGAAGATCGGCACCATCCGGGCGCAGCTCGGCGGCTCGCTGCCGTCGCCGATATAGCCCGCCAGCCCGTCTATGACCTCGACCACAGCGGGATCGCTGACATGTGCGGCGACCAGTTCGGCGAACGGCCGGTTCATCCATTTGTAGGCGTGCGGATGCGCGCGCGGAAACGCCAGTAATTCGTCGATCGTCGCCGGCGGTCCGGGAACGCCGCCGCGGCTCGCCGCCGTCGA
Organism: Rhodopseudomonas palustris; assembly: GCF_034479375.1. Classification (NCBI taxonomy): domain Bacteria; kingdom Pseudomonadati; phylum Pseudomonadota; class Alphaproteobacteria; order Hyphomicrobiales; family Nitrobacteraceae; genus Rhodopseudomonas; species Rhodopseudomonas palustris. The sequence continues at coordinate 3,693,371 of NZ_CP140155.1, forward strand.
GAACATGTCGTCGAAGATCGCCTTGGTCTCCTCGAACAGCGACTTGATCCCGGCGGCGCTGTCCGGAAACCGCTCGCCGAGCACGCGGACGTAGTCGCGCCAGTCCGGCGGCACATCGATTGCGCCGGCCGCGGTGTGGAAGCTCTGCGTCACCCGCTCCCACGCGATTCGGTCGGCGACGCCGAGCCGCCGCATCAGCGTGTTGAACGGGCCACCCGGCTGCACGCCGGAGAAATCGTGTGGCCCGGCGTCGAAGCGGTACAGCACCGGCCTGTTGAGATGATGCGCCTTGCGCAGATACGTATGGCAGTAACCGCCGGCGACGACGTGCTGATCGAACACCTTCACCTTCAGCCCCGCATCGGCGAGCAGGGCCGCGGCGGTCAGCCCTCCGATGCCGGCGCCGATCACCGCAACGTCGCAATCCGCCTCGGTGTCGCCCGCGAAGGACGGCGCCGGCCAGCGATAGGTTTCGCCCGAAGCGGCCAGCCGCTGCAGAACGACGCGGATCGCGAGCTTCGGCCCGAAGATCGAGATCAGCGCGCCGACCGTGACGATCGCGGTGATCACTTCGCTCGGTGCGCCGATAAAGCGGCAGGCGGCGATCGCGGCGAACAGCACCGCCCACAGCGCGGTGATCGCGGCGTTGATGACGAAGAACTGCGGCGTGGCGGCATTGTCCGGATAGGCGGCGCGGGCGTAGTCCGCGGTCCACGGCCGCCGCGCCAAGAGGCTCGCCACGCTGATCGCGGAAAGTCCCGCGAACGACAGCCACAGCGCGCTCGCCGCCGCAAACTCGGGCGCCACGAGCAGCAACCCGCCGAGGCCGAGAAACAGCACCAGCCCGCCGACTTCGAGCATGAACAGTTCGCGGCGCCACGCGCGCCAGGCGTTGCCGGCGAGCGATAGCGCGAGCCCCGCGCCGATCGCCCAGTCGACGTGGTGCATCGCCAGCAGCGCCCAGAACAACGCGAACGGCACCAGCACCAGTTTCACGGTCAGGAACGTCTTCATCGCGGCCTCCGGGGTCGGAATCATCGCCCGTGGCTACGCCGGAGCCATTGAGCGGCCGCAACATTGACGCCGCCAACGCTTTCGGTACCATCGGGTACCGAATTCATATCACATCTGGTACCGATTGGTACCGGCAACCAGCAGCCTGCGACAAACATACCTAACCCGATGAATGAGCGATCGAAAATAAGCGACGATCCGCGCCGCGGGGCGATCCTGCAGGCGGCGTTCGACGTCTTCGTCGAAAAGGGCTTCGACGCTGCGACCACCGCCGAGATCGTCCGCCGGGCGAAAACCTCGAAGCGGACGCTGTACGCATTCTTCGCCAGCAAGCAGGACATCCTGACCGCGCTGGTGCGCTACGGCAGCCAGAAGCTGCAGCCGTCGCCGGAGCTACCGGCGCCGCAGAACCGCGCCCAGTTCCTCGCCGTGCTGGAGCAGTTCGGCCGCGGGTTTCTCGGCGAATTGCTGCATCCCGAGCGCACCGCGATGTATCGCCTGGCGATCGCCGAAGCCGGACGCGGCGGCGCGCTGGTGGCGCGCGAGCTCGACGCCAACGGCCGGCAGCCGGTGATGCGGGCGGCCACGCGATTCTTCGATCAGGCCGCGGCGCGCGGCATCATCCGGCGCGCGGACATCGCGACGCTGCTCAGCGTTTATTTCTCGGTGCTGATCGGCTTCGCGCAGTTGCAGACGCTGCTCGGCACCGAGCCGCCGCTCGACGCCGAGGCGATCGCCCAGCGCGCCGCACTGGCGACGCGGGCGATGGAGCGGATGATGCAGCCGGACAATTCGGACAGTTAGGGCAGATCGCGACTAAGCCTCGTCCAGTCCGCGCTGCATCGCGTTGCGGGCCGCTTCGCGGTGGGCGGGGGTGATGTTGCTCGCGACCATGCGCAGCGCGGTGGCGAGGATCGCGGCGTCGTCGGTGAATCCGAGGATCGGCAGGATGTCCGGCATGAAGTCGAACGGCAGCACGAAATAGGCGATAGCGCCGAGCAGCGCGACCTGGACATGCCGCGGCGTCTGGCGGTCGAACGCGCAGTAATAGGCGGCGAGGATGTCTTCGGCGAACGGCAGATGCGCCGCGACCCGCTTGATCTTGTGCCAGAACCTGCGGCGCACGCTCTCGGGATCCTGCGCGAGCTTGTCGGCCGGCTCGAAGCCAACGCTGTGTTCGGTGGTCATCGCGTCCCCTCCGCGCGTGCGGAAATGCAGTCGTCCTTGCCCTTCCATCTGGTGATCAGGACGTCCCGCCGCAACCTGGGCGGAAACTCACGCGACACCGAATTGCGCCGCGATCGCATTCATCGCCGTCGCCAGTTCGATGTCGCGTACCGTCACGCCGCCGGCGTCGTGGGTGGTCAGCACCACCTCCACGGTCTTGTAGACGTTGCGCCATTCCGGGTGATGGTCGGCCTTCTCGGCGACCAGAGCGGCGCGAGTCATGAAGCCGAACGCCTCGTTGAAATCCTCGAACACGAAGCTGCGCGCGATCGCATCGCGGCCCTCGACCTCGCTCCAGCCTGGTAAGCCCTGCAGCGCCTGCTGCCGCTCCTTGCCCGTCAGCCGCTCGACCATGCCGCTCTCCTCACGTCAAGTTTATCGGGTGGACCCGTTCCGCGCCGAACTCGGCCACAAAGGGCGGGCCAGATGTTCGTCTGCGCCGCTTCACCATAACGGGCGGAGCAGCAAAACGGAAAGTCTCGCACGGCGATGGAACTGCTATGATGGGGCTGTGACCGGGATGGATTTCAAGCGACTGTTTGCCCGGTCGATGGACGAGCCCGAACCGGTGGACCCGTTGCTGCATGCGTCTCCGCGCCCGGTGCGGCGGAGAACGACGCTGATTTCGCTGGCCGCCATTCTGGCGCTGGTCGGCACCATCAGCGCTGCCTATTATTTCGCGATGCGGCCGGCGACGCTGAAGATCGCAGTCGGCCCGCAGGCCAGCGACGATCTGCGCCTCATTCAAGGGCTGGCGCAGGTGTTCGCGCGCGAGCGCAATATCGTCCGGATGCGGCCGATCGTCACCGACGGGCCGGCGGCGAGCGCCGCGGCGCTGAAATCCGACGCCACCGATCTCGCGGTGATCCGCGGCGATCTGCCGGTGCCGCGCAACGCCCGCTCGGTCGCGGTGCTGCACAAGAACGTCGCCGTGCTGTGGGCGCCCGGCAGAGCTGCGACCGGCAAACGCAAGAAGGCCGCGGTCGCCGGGATCACCACCATCACCCAACTGCTCGGCAAGCGCGTCGGCGTCATCGGCCGCACCGAAGCCAATGCGGGGCTGCTCGAGGTGATCCTGCGGCAATACGGCGTCGACCCGGCGAGGGTCGAAAACGTGCAGCTCGCGGTCGGCGAGGTCGCCGAAGCGGTGCGTGCCCGCAAGGTGGATGCTTTCCTGGCCGCAGGACCGCTCAACAGCAAGGTGATCGGGGAGGCACTGGCCGCGACCGCGAGTTCCGGCCGGGAGCCGGTGTTCCTCGGCATCGATTCGTCCGAAGCGCTCGCCGCCAACCATCCGTCCTACGAATCGGCCTCGATCCCGGCGGGCGCCTTCGGCGGCGCCCCGGCGCGTCCGGTCGACGACGTCAAGACCATCAGCTTTTCGCACTACATCGTGGCGCGCGACGGCGTCTCCGACAGCACCATCGCGAGCTTCACCCAGCAATTGTTCACGGCGCGCCAGACCGTGATGACCGAGAACCCGCTGGCGGCGAAGATCGAGACGCCCGACACCGACAAGGACGCGGTGATCCCGGTACAGGCCGGCGCCGCCGCCTATGTGGACGGCGAGGAGCGCAGCTTTCTCGACCGCTACAGCGACCTGATCTGGTTCTCGCTGATGGGCCTGTCGGCGACCGGCTCGCTCGGCGCATGGTTCGCCAGCTATCTGCGCAAGGACGAGCGCAACAGCAACGTCTCGCAGCGCGACCGGCTGCTCGACATGCTGGCCGCGGCGCGGCGATGCGACGCGCAGGACGAACTCGACGCGATGCAGACCGAAGCCGACGCGATCCTGCGCGACGCGCTGAACTGCTACGAGAATGGCGGCATCGACAGCGCGGCGTTGACCGCCTTCAGCATCGCGCTGGAGCAGTTCCACAACGCCGTGGTCGATCGCAAGATGCTGCTGGCGGCACTGCCGCCGCCGCAGCCGATCCGCCCGGCGCGGCCGCAGGTGGTGTGAGCGCCGGCGTGATCACGCGCGGCGCAGCCGCCGCCAGCCGATCACGACGCCGCTGACCGAGATCACCAGCCCCGCCAGCGACAGCACGATCACCACGATGTCCCACGCCGGCCGATGCGCGATCAGCACCGGGAAGTCGAAACTGTGCAGCGCGTTGAACAGCCAGCGATAGACCCGGCGGCTGTGATCGCTGCGGCCGAGAATTTCGCCGGTCGCGGGATCGAGGTGATACCAGGTGGCGGCGTCATCGTCGAAGCCGGCGCGCAACACCGGCAGCACGCGCTGATGATGATGCGAGTACCAATAGGCGTCGGGCTCCTCCAGCCGCTGCCGCAGCGTCATCGTGGCGTCGGGCAGCAGCCGCGTCGCCGCATTGAATATCCGCTCCTGTGACAGCGTCCGCGACGCGCCGCTCGCCGGATCGGCCACGCTCTGCGTTCCGTCGCGATGCGCCAGCAACATCAGCGGCGCGCCGCCGACCCAGATGAAGCGCGCTTCGACCACGCCGGGTCGATCCCGCGCCGGCAACGTGGCCGCGATCGTCGGCGCGTCGTGACCGGCATAGCGCTGCAGCGCCTCGCGACTGTCGCCGCGCCGCGCGAACAGGTCGAACGGATTGACCGACAGCCAGCCCGAGGCCATCCAGGTCAGCACCAGTATGCCGGCGACGAGGCCGGTCAGATGATGCCACGCCATCCAGCCGCGATACGGTGTGATCCGGCCCGACGCATAGCGCCGCCGCAGCCCGGCGCGCAGCAGCCCGATCCAGATTCCACTGATCGCGACCAGTATGCAGACGCCAGAGGTCCACATCACCACCTGCCGCCACAGCGGCGCGTCCTGGCGCAGAACGGTGAGATAGATCCAGTGCGGGATCGCGCCGAGCCAGTTCCAGACGCGCTCGTGACGATTGGTGTCGAGCACGATCTCGCCGGTCTTCTGCGAGACGTAAAGCTGTGTGCCGGCGTCGTCGCCGAGGCCGATCAGAAACAGCGGCCGCAACGGATCGAACCGCGCCGTCAGGCTCCATTGGTCGCGATCGACGATGTCGAGCAGTGCCGGCGCGACCGCGGCGGGATGATGCCGCGCGATCGCCACCGCCTGTTCGGCGCCGATGTCGCCGAGCGCGCGGCCGTCGACGGCGGAGATCGCCTGCCGCCCATTGGCGCCGGAGAGCCGGTAGACCGGCTCGCCGTCCTGCATCGCCAGCCGCAAGTCGCGCGGATAGCGCCGCAGCCCCGCCGCCGCCATCGCCTGATCGGGAGAGAGCCGGACCTCGCTGAAGGCAAGATCCGGCAGCGCCGCCCAGCGCTCCTTCGCGTCGAAGGCCGGGAACGCCACATACATCATCACCACGCCGGACACGAACCAGATCGCGAACAACAGACAGCACGCGATCCCGAGCCAGCGGTGGCCGAGATACAGCCACCGCTTCAGCCGCCGCACCACACGATGCATCGTCAGAACTTGACGTTGTAGGACAGCTCCGCGGTGCGGGGCATTCCGAGGATCCACTGCGTGGTGCCGCCGGAGGTCGCGTAGACCGTGTCGAACATGTTGTAGACACGAAGCGCGAAGGTCTGCTGCGCATCCGGCTTCCACATCAGGCCGGCATTGACGACATTGTAGGCCGGCCGCACCAGCGTGTTGGCGTTGTCGGCATAGGTATCGCCGACGAGCTGCACGCCGGCATTGGCCGACCAGGTCGGTGCGAACGCCCAGGTCGCCCAGATGTTGCTGACCACCTGCGGCACGTTGGCCGGCACATTGCCGGCGTAGTTCACCACCCGACCGCCGACCACCTGGGTGAAGTCGTCGTATTTGGCGCGCAGCCAGGCGACATTGGCGTCGAGCCGCAAGGTGTCGGTGACCTTGACGCCCGCCGACGCCTCGATGCCGCGCGAGGATTGCTGGCCGATCTGCAGCGGGTTGGTGTTTTTGGGGTCGGACGGATCGCGCGCCAGCAGGTTGTTCTTGACGATCTGATAGGCCGACAGCGTCCATTCGGCGCGGCCGCCGGCGAGTTGCTGCTTGATGCCGATTTCGACCTGCTTGCCGGTCGACAGCGCGAAGTCGCGGTTGACGCCGGTCATGGTGATCAGATTGGTGACCGGATCGACCGCGGTCGAATACTGCCCGTAGAGCGCCAGATCCGGGATCGGATTGTACACCAGCCCGGCGCGCCAGCTCGGCGCCGAATAGGTCTTCTCGAAACTGTTCGACGGCGTCACGAAATCGGTGCGCTCGACCGTCGGATGATCGGACCGGACTCCCGTGACCACCGATAATTGTTCGGTCAGGCTGAGTCGGTTCTCGGCGAAGAGGCCGTATTGGGTGGTCAGCGTATGGAAGCTCGGCCGGGTCGAGCTCACCCAGAGAAAGCCGCCGGGATCGAAATTGTAAGGGGTGACGGTGGACGTGCCGGAATAGGGCGAATTATTGGTGTGGCTGAAGGCGATCCGGTTGACGTCGAAGCCGGCGACGAATTCGTTGGCGAGGCCGAACAGGTGACCCTTGAAGGTCGCGTCGGTCCGGCTGCCGATTTGCTCCTGATCGTGGAAGATCTCGATGTAGGAGCTGCGGTTGATGTTGCCGGTCGACGGGCTGTAGGCGTAGCTCTCGACGTCCTTCCAGTGCCGGTGGCTGCTGAGATAATAGCTGACGTTTTTCACCGAGACGCCGGGGGTGACGTCCCACTCGGTCTTGAGCTGGGTCCAGTTGTCGCGATAGCGGATGCTGCTGTCGCCGACATTGTAGTTCTGGAACCGCAGCGATTTGTCGATCTGGCCTCCCACCAGCGGCGTGCCGAAATAGCGCGACGGGCTGCGATCGGCGTAGTCCTCGCTCAGCGTGAAGGCGAGATTGTCGGCGGCCTGCACCCGCACCGAACCGGAGATCGCGACATTCGAGGTGTTGTCGCGATCGACCCAGCCGTCCGACATGTTGCCGATCGCCGCCAGCCGATAGCTGACATTCGGGTTGATCGGACCGCCCGAGTCGACCGCGAGCCGCCGCGTCAGATTGGTGTCGAGCGAGATCTCGGCCTCGTTGCGCGGCAGCCAGAGCGGCTTCTTCGAAATGACATTGATGGCGCCGCCGATCGCGCCTTCGCCGTACATCACCGAGGCCGGGCCGCGCAGCACCTCGATGCGCTGCGCCGTCCAGGTGTCGAACGGGAACGTCATGGTGCCCGAGCCGACATACATCCGGGTGCCGTCATACAGCGACATCACCGTGCCGTTGCCGCTGAAGCCGCGGGTCGCGAAGGACAGGCCGCCATTGCCGGGCGCGGGGCTCGCGGTGAAGCCGGTCGCGTTCTGCGTCACCGCGTCGGTCACATTGTGCTGGCCGCGCTCGGCGATGGTTTCGCTCTTGATGATTTCGACCGAGGCCGGCGTCTGCAGCGGCGTCAGTCCGAGCCGGCTGGCGCTGGATGCCATCGTGCCGAGGTTGAAGGTCGGCACCGCCGCCACGGCGGCAGACGGCGCCGCGGCTGCGGGCGCAGCCGTCGGGCGCGACGAGGGCGCTTGAGATCGGCGCAGGCGCGACGAGCCGGCGGTCGATGCCGCCGCGCGCGGCTTGGCGGGTCGTGCGGTCTGACCTTCGACCACGATCGGGTCGAGGCCGCGCGGCGCTGATTGGGCTTGGCCGGCAGCCGGCCACAGCAGAGCCGTCAAGGCGACGGAGGACAACAGGCGACGGTTGCGCCCGGAAGCAGTCGGAGAGGGGAACATCGAAGGACTCGCGGTTAACGTGGCACGTCACCGCAAGCCAAGGCCTTGCCGCAGCCGGATGGCCGCGGTTCGACACTCACCAGGACACCCCGCCCGATGCGCTCGCGTGTGACCACGAACGACGGCAGGTCTCCTGGCTCGCGGGTCCGTGCCTTTCGCCGCCTTCCCAGGCGCGAGGCCCAGTGGCGTGTGGCGAAAGGCTCGCCGCTCACAGTTGCGGGGGCAGCCGCGGAATCGGATCGCGCGATCCTCACCGCATTCCCTATTGATCCCTTGCGGGAACCGTCGGGTGCGACCGTACTGGAGGTTTCCGAACGCTGTCAACGAACGCGCCCGGTGTTTTCCCATCCGTAAGTCGAACGGGTCGGGCGATTCGCTGGTGGCATCGCTGTATGGCTGGGCCCTGTTGCGAGACGAGAGGTTCCGTGTATGTAATGTTATAACGTAACATTCTCCGCCGGCAAGCCTTACCACCTGAGATTCGACCGATCCAATTCGGCCGGTATCGAAAGACTGCCGATGGTCCAGGCCAGCCATGCGAAGCGACGGGCCGGCTTCAGTCCGCGCAAGCCCCGGACGCCGCTCGGGAAAACAACAAATCCCCGATCGTCATTGTTTTTTCGCGTTTTTTGGTTATATTGCGTCGCAACGCGTGCAAGTGCCCGGCCCTCATTCGGCCGGGCCTGTTTTTTGGAATTGCCCCGCGCGTTTCAGGCACAGGTAAATTGCGGCGCGCCATGAAGGCGCCTTCCGTGGCTTGCCTGCGATCGCGCTGATGACCGGCACCCGGCCCGCAGGACCCGACAGAGAACCCATGAACATCCGTAACATCGCCATTATCGCACACGTCGACCACGGCAAGACCACCCTCGTCGACAAACTGCTGCAGCAGTCCGGCACCTATCGCGACAACCAGCGCCAGGTCGAGCGCGCGATGGACTCCAACGATCTCGAGCGCGAGCGCGGCATCACCATTCTGGCCAAATGCACCTCGGTGGTGTGGGACGACACCCACATCAACATCGTCGACACCCCGGGCCACGCCGATTTCGGCGGCGAGGTCGAACGCATCCTGTCGATGGTCGACGGCGTGATCGTGCTGGTCGACGCCGCCGAAGGCCCGATGCCGCAGACCAAATTCGTCGTCGGCAAGGCGCTGAAGCTCGGCCTCAAGCCGATCGTCGCGATCAACAAGGTCGACCGTTCCGACGCCCGCGTCACCGAAGTGGTCAACGAAGTGTTCGACCTGTTCGCCGCGCTCGACGCCACCGACGATCAGCTCGACTTCCCGATCCTGTACGGCTCGGGCAAGAACGGCTGGATGTCGGACAAGCCCGACGGCAACCACGAAGACGGCATGCGCCCGCTGTTCGAACTGGTGATGAAGCACGTCCCGTCGCCGTCGGTCGAAGAAGGTCCGTTCCGCCTGCTCGGCACCATCCTCGAAGCCAACCCCTATCTCGGCCGCATCATCACCGGTCGCATCGCGTCGGGCACGCTGAAGCCGAACCAGAGCGTCAAGGTGCTGTCGCGTGACGGCAAGCTGGTCGAGACCGGCCGCATCACCAAGATCCTCGCCTTCCGCGGCCTCGAGCGCGTGCCGCTGGATATCGCCGAAGCCGGCGACATCGTCGCGATCGCGGGGCTCACCAAGGGCACCGTCGCCGACACCTTCTGCGATCCGTCGGTCGACACCCCGATCCAGGCCCAGCCGATCGATCCGCCGACCGTGTCGATGTCGTTCATCGTCAACAACTCGCCGCTCGCCGGCACCGAAGGCGACAAGGTCACCAGCCGCCTGATCCGCGACCGCCTGCTGCGCGAAGCCGAAGGCAACGTCGCGCTGCGCGTCGTCGAGGCCGCCGACAAGGACGCGATGGAAGTGTCGGGCCGCGGCGAATTGCAGCTCGCGATCCTGATCGAGAACATGCGCCGCGAAGGTTTCGAGCTGAGCGTGTCGCGTCCGCGCGTGGTGCTCAACCGAGACGAGAACGGCCAGTTGCTGGAGCCGGTCGAGGAAGTCGTGGTCGACGTCGACGAGGAGTTCTCCGGCGTCGTCGTGCAGAAGATGAGCGAGCGCAAGGCCGAGATGATCGAGATGCGCCCGTCCGGCGGCAACCGGCTGCGGCTGGTGTTCTACGCGCCGACCCGCGGCCTGATCGGCTATCAGGGCGAACTGATGACCGACACCAAGGGCACGGCCATCATGAACCGGCTGTTCCACAACTACCTGCCGTATCGCGGCGAGATCCAGGGCCGCCGCAACGGCGTGCTGATCTCCAACGATCAGGGCGAGGCGGTCGCCTACGCGATGTTCAAGCTGGAAGACCGCGGCCCGATGATGATCGAGCCCGGCTGGAAGGTCTACAAGGGCATGATCGTCGGCGAGCACACCCGCGACAACGATCTCGAGATCAACGTCCTCAAGGGCAAGCAGCTCACCAACATCCGCACCACCTCGAAGGACGAGGCGGTTCGCCTCACCCCGCCCATCCGGATGACGCTGGAAAAGGCGCTGGCCTATATCGAGGACGACGAGCTGGTCGAGATCACCCCGAAGTCGATCCGCCTGCGCAAGCGCCACCTCGACGCCAACGAGCGCAAGCGCGCCGAGAAGTCGAAGCAGGCGGTCGCCTGATCCTTCGAACTTCAATGTTCCGAATTGCACAATGCCCGGCCTCGCGCCGGGCATTGTCGTTTCGGCCGCGCACCGTGACATCGTAGCGCCGTCATCGGCGTGGTAAGAACGCTGAACCATGTCTCAGCAACGCTTCCCCTCCTCCGTCGATGTCGCCATCATCGGCGCCGGCGCGGCCGGCCTCGGCGCGGCGCGGGCGCTGGAGAAATCCGGCCTGTCGGTGATCGTGCTGGAAGCGCGCGACCGCATCGGCGGCCGTGCCTTCACCAGGATGGTGACGCCCGAGATCGCCTTCGACGTCGGCTGCGGCTGGCTGCATTCGGCCGACGAGAACTCCTTCGTCGGCATCGCCGGGCAGCTCGGCATCGCGATCGACACCACGCATCCGCCATGGAGCGAGCGCAGCTTCGGCGACGTGTTTCCGCCGCGCCAGCGCGCCGCCTTCAGCAAGGCGCTCGATGCCTTCTATGAGCGCGTCTGGCGCGCCGCCAAGCGCAAGACCGATGCGGCCGCCGCGACCCTGCTCGAACCCGGCAACCGCTGGAATCCGATGATCGATGCGGTGTCGACTTACGTCAACGGCGCCGAACTCGACCGCATCTCGATCCACGACGTCGAGGCCTATCGCGACACCGGGGTGAACTGGCGGATTCGCGCCGGCTATGGCGCGCTGATCGCGGCCTATGGCGCGCCGTGCCCGGTCGCGCTGAACTGCGCCGTCAGCGTGATCGATCACTCCGGTCTGCAACTGAGGATCGAAACATCGCAAGGCCCGCTCACGGCGGGCAACATCATTATCACCGTGCCGACCAACCTGATCGCCGACGAAGCGATCCGGTTCTTGCCGGAGTTGCCCGACAAGGTCGAGGCCGCCCGCGGCCTGCCGCTCGGCGCCGACGACAAGGTGATGCTGAAGCTGTCCGACCCGAACGGCTTTCCCGCCGACGGCAATCTGCGCGGCGCCACCATGCGCGCCGCGATGGGGAGCTATCATCTGCGCCCGTTCGGCCTGGACTGCATCGAAGGCTTCTTCGGCGGCCGCTTCGCGCGCGAACTCGAAGACGCCGGCGACGGCGCATTCGCGGCGCAGAGCATCGACGAGATCGCCGACCTGCTCGGCAACGACATCCGCCGCAAATTATCGCCGCTGGCGGAATCGCGCTGGACGCGCGACCCCTTCACGCGCGGCTCCTATTCGCACGCATTGCCCGGCCACGCCGGCGCCCGCGCCATACTGGCCGCGCCGGTCGACAACCGCCTGTTCTTCGCCGGCGAAGCCACCTCGCCCCACTTCTTCTCCACCGCCCACGGCGCGCGAGATTCGGGAGAGCGGGCGGCGCGGGAGGTGATGGCTAAGCGCGTAGTAGCAGCGGCGAAGCTTATGTGACCCTCTGACGAACCGCGCAGCGCTGCGGTGCAGAACGTCTCATCCGGCCGCTCTCCGCCCCATCCTGTCCGATTCCGGCACATTCCTGTCCACGGTGATGCAGAAAATCCACATGTTAACCGATAATTAACGTTGGACCTTGATGCCGCGCCCGCGACTTGCTTTGATCGGCGTCATGAGCACAACGCTGATCGAGGTTCGGCCGGCCAGGGCTGCGGATGCTTCCGCGGTCGCCGCCACCCATGACGAGGCTTGGCGGTCCGCCTATCAGGGCATCATCCCCGGCGCCGAGCTGGAAAAGCTGATCAACCGCCGCGGCCCGAACTGGTGGGACTCGGCGATCCGGAAGGGCAGCCGGGTCAGCGTTCTGTGTTTCGGCGACAAGGTCGCCGGCTACGCCAATTACGGCCGGAACCGCGCCCGCAGCCTGCATTTCGACGGCGAGGTCTACGAGCTGTATCTGCGGCCGGAATTCCAGGGTCTGGGCTTCGGCCGGCGGCTGTTCACAGCGGCGCGGCGCGACCTGGTGCAGAGCGGCCTGAAGAGCATGGTGATCTGGGCGCTGTCGGACAACGAGCCGGCGACCGAGTTCTACCGCGCGCTGGGCGGCCGGATGGTGGCGCGCTCCTCGGAGCGGTTCGGCCAAAAGTCGCTCGACAAGGTGGCGTTCGCCTGGAGCAACTGACGTTTTTGCGCTGGCGAACGGCGCAAGCTCGGGCTATTCGGGACGTCCCCGTAATCAATCACCCCGGAGTTCTCGATGCGCATTGACGCAATTCCCGTCGGCGTCAACCCACCCCATGACGTCAACGTGATCATCGAGGTTCCGGTCGGCGGCGAGCCGATCAAATACGAGATGGACAAGGCCGCCGGAACATTGGTGGTCGACCGGTTTCTTTATACCGCGATGCGCTATCCGGGGAATTACGGCTTCATCCCGCACACGCTGTCGGACGATGGCGATCCCTGTGACGTGCTGGTCGCCAACACCCGCGGCATCGTGCCGGGCGCGATGATGAGCGTGCGTCCTGTGGGCGTGCTGTTCATGAGCGACGAGGCCGGCCACGACGAGAAGATCATCGCGGTGCCGTCGTCGAAGCTGACCCAGCGCTACGACCGGGTGAAGACCTATTCGGACCTGCCCGACATCACCCTGCAGCAGATCCAGCACTTCTTCGAACACTACAAGGATCTCGAGCCCGGCAAATGGGTGAAGATCCTGCGCTGGGGCGGCGCCGAGGATGCCCACAAGCTGATCCTCGAAGGCATCGAGCGGGCGAAGGCAGCGAAGGTCTGAGGCGTCGCCGGCCGCGGAGGGGACTGCGATGCGCCGGCTGCTGAGATGGATCCGCGCTGTCGTGGTGGTGGCGATCCTCGCGGTCGCCGGCCTCGCCGCGGTGCTGGCCTACAACACCTTTCGCCAGCCCTCGCGGCAGATCGACGTCGCCGCGGTGCCGCCGATCGCGGTCGACGAACAGGGCGCGGCGCAACGCCTCGCCGAGGCGATCCGTTTTCGGACCATCTCCAACTTCCTCAACCCCGAGCAGGACGCCGACGCCCTGCGCGGGATGCAGGCGCATATCGCGGCGAGCTTCCCGGCGTTCCACGCCGCCGCGACGCGCGAACTCGTGAACGGCAAGAGCCTGCTCTACACCTGGCAAGGATCGGGATCGGGCACCGATCCGCAGGCCCGGCCGATCGCGCTGCTGGCGCATCAGGACGTGGTGCCGATCGCGCCGAAGACCGAACAGGACTGGCAGCACAAGCCGTTCGACGGCGTGATCGCCGACGGCTTCGTCTGGGGCCGCGGCTCGTGGGACGACAAGGGCAACCTCTACGCCATGCTCGAGGCCGCCGAGCAGATGGCGAAGCAGGGCTTCCGGCCGAAGCGGACGATCTATTTCGCCTTCGGTCACGACGAGGAAGTCTCCGGCCTGCGCGGCGCCAAGCAGATCGCCGACCTGCTCGCCGCGCGAAACGTCCGGCTCGACTTCGTGCTCGACGAGGGCCTGCTGATCACCGACGGCATCATGAAGGGCCTCGACCGGCCGGCCGCACTGATCGGCGTCTCGGAAAAGGGTTACGCGACGCTGGTGCTGACCGCGCGCGGCACGCCGGGCCATTCCTCGATGCCGCCGCGCGACACCGCGATCGGGATGCTGGCGGCGGCGTTGACGCATCTCGAAGACAACCGCCTGCCGATGCGGGTGCGCGGCTCGGTCGCCGACATGTTCGACACGCTGGCGCCGGAAATGCGCGGCTTCAACCGCGTGGTGCTGTCGAATCTGTGGTTGTTCAAGCCTCTGCTGCTGCGCGAATTCGCCAAGAGCGGCACCACCGAGGCGATGGTGCGGACCACCACGGCGCTGACCGTGTTCAACGCCGGCGACAAGGATAATGTGCTGCCCGGGATCGCCGAGGCCAGCGTCAATTTCCGGCTGCTGCCCGGCGACACCCAGGCCAGCGTCACCGATCACGTCCGCACCAGCGTCGCCAACGACCGGATCGCAATCCAGGGCTTCGAGGGCAATTTCGACCCGCCGCCGGTGACCGGCACCGCGGGCCCGTCCTACGTCGCCCTCAACCGCACCATCCGCGAGATTTTCCCCGACGTGATCGTCGCGCCCGGCCTGATGATCGCCGCCACCGATTCGCGGCACTATTCGGCGGTGGCCGACAACATCCTCCGGTTCTCGCCGGTGCGCGCCACCTCCGAAGACCTGAAGCGCTTCCACGGCACCAACGAACGGATCAGCATCAAGAACTACGCCGACATGATCCGGTTCTATGTGCGGCTGATCCAGAACACCGCCGGCTGAGCACACCATCTCCGATCCTGGCGGAGTCGGAGCATCACGCGCATCGTCATTGCCGGGCTCGACCCGGCGATCCATCATCTTGCGAAGATGGATGGATGGCGGGTCAAGCCCGCGCATGACGTCTTCGGCCTTGGCCGGCGAACTACATCAGCAGTTCGATCAGCGGCGGGATCAGCGGGATATCCGCCGGCGGCATCGGGTAGTCGCGCAGCTTGTTGGCGCGGACCCAGGCCAGTTCCTGGCCCTCGCGCGGCATCACCTGCCCGTCCCAGCGCCGGCACACATACAGCGGCATCAGCAGGTGAAAATCCTCATAGGCATGGCTCGCAAATGTCAGCGGCGCCAGGCAGGCCTCCTTCACGGTGATGCCGAGTTCTTCCTGCAGTTCACGGATCAGCGCGCCCTCCGGCCGCTCGCCGGCATCGACCTTGCCGCCGGGAAACTCCCACAGCCCGCCGAGCTGCTTGTGCTTCGGCCGCTGCGCGATCAGCACGCGATTGTCGGCGTCGATCAGCGCCACGGCGACGACGAGGAGGAGCTTCACCGATTTTGTCATTCCGGGACGCGCCTCTTGGCGCGGGCCCGGAATGACGTTGAGAGTCTGTGATTGCAGATCACGACCGATAGTCACCATTGATCGCGACATATTCCTTGGTGAGATCGCAGGTCAGCACGCGGTCGCGGCCCTTGCCGAGGCCGAGGCCGACCTTGATCTGGATTTCCGGCTGTTTCATCGCCGCCGAGACTTCCTTCTCGTCATAGGACGGATCGCGCGCGCCGGCCTTGGCGACGCGGATGCCGTTGAACGCGATCGACAGCTTGTCGCGATCGGCCGGCTCGCCGGCCTTGCCGACCGCCATCACCACGCGGCCCCAATTGGCGTCCTCGCCGGCGATCGCGGTCTTCACCAGCGGCGAATTGGCGATCGACAGCGCGATTTTTCGCGCCGAGGCCTTGGAGGTCGCGCCGTCGACGATGATCTCGACCAGCTTGCGGGCGCCCTCGCCGTCGCGCGCGACCTGCTCGGCGAGATCGGCCAGCACCGCGTTGAACGCCTTGACGAACGCGGTCAGCCGCGGATCGGACGCCCGCGAAATTTTTGGCGCGCCATTTTTAGCCGCGGCGCCGGTGGCGAACGCCAGCAGCGTGTCGGAGGTCGAGGTATCACCATCGATCGTCACCGCATTGAAGGTGTCGGCGACGCCGGCCTTGAGCAGCGCCTGCAGGCACGACGCCGACAGCGGCGCGTCGGTGAAGACGAAGGACAGCATCGTCGCCATGTCGGGCGCGATCATGCCGGCGCCCTTGGCCATGCCGTTGATCGTGACCTTGGCCTTGCCGAGCTTCACGGTCTTGGTCGCCACCTTCGGAAAGGTGTCGGTGGTCATGATCGCCTTGGCGGCGTCCAGCCAGCCGCCGGGCTGCGCGGTCTCGGCGAGCGTGCCCAGCACGCCGTCGAATTTGGTGGCGTCGAGCGGTTCGCCGATCACGCCGGTGGAGGCGAGGAACACGTCGGCCGGCTTGCAGCCGATCGCCTTGGCGGCGATCGACGCGGTCAGCGTCGTCGCCTTGCGGCCGGTCTTGCCGGTGAAGGCGTTGGCGTTGCCGGAATTGACCACCAGCACCCGCGCGGTGCCGCCCTTGAGGTTGTCGCGGCACCATTCGACCGGCGCCGACGGACATTTCGAGGTGGTGAACACGCCCGCCACCGTGGTGCCGGGATCGAGCGCCACCAGCAGCACGTCGGTGCGGTTCTTGTAGCGGATGCCGGCCGCCGCGGTGGCGAGGCGGACGCCGGCGAGCTCCGGCAGCGTGGGAACGTTGGTCGGCGCGAGCGGAGAGACGGAGCTGGACATCGGAGCGCTTTCGGATTCGCGCGGCTCCCCGGCGGAGCGCGCGGCGCCCCGATGTCTCATAACAAGCGAACGAGAGCAATCGCCCCGCTCACACCCGCTGCAGCGACACCGAGACCTTCGGGCCGTTCCTGATGGTCTGGTACACCACGCAATAGCGCTCGGTGAGCCTGAGCAACAGATCGAGCTTGTCCTGCGGCGCGTCGGTGCCGACCTCGAAGCGCAGCCGGATTTCGCGGAAGCCGACCGGCGCGTCCTTGTCGATGCCGAGCGCGCCGCGCACGTCGAGGTCGCCCTCCGCGGTGACGCGGCCATCGGTCAGCGGCAACTCGATCGCGGTGGCGACCGTCTTCAGCGTCACCCCCGCACAGGCCACCAGCGCCTCCAGCAGCATGTCGCCGGAGCACAGATCGAGCCCGGAGCCGCCGGCCGACGGATGCAGGCCGGCCTGCGCCAACCCGCGGCCGGTCTCGAGCCGGCAGGCGATGCCCGGGCCGTCGACCGCGCCTTTGGCCGTCAGCGTGATCAGCGCGGCGTCCGGGTCGGACTTGAAGCGCTCCTTGAGCGGCGCCTGGGTGGCGCGCAGCGTGGCGGCGTCCATGGTTCTCTCCCTCATTGTTTTTTGGTATCTAATGCCGGAATTCGCCCGCTGTCACCTCGCCGACCGGAACTGAAGGCGTAGCGGCCGACGAGCCGGGGGCGCCGGCGTGGCTGTTCACACGGAATTTCGTGACAGCGCAGGCGGCGTCCGATATCCGGAGTCGCATGGACAAAGTCGTGACACCTCAACGGCCGGCCGCCGACGAGCGGTTCGATACCCCGCGGATCACCGCCGAGATCGCGGTGCTGGCCGAGCAGCACGCCGGCAATGGCCAGGGCTTCCGCACCGCGCTGGCGATGCTGATGAAGGCCGAGCTGGCGAAATCGCGCGCCGAGGCCGAGGCGCAATTGCTGCGCGACCGCCACGGCCGGCGCTGCGCCGAGCGGCTGTGCTTCGTCCAGGACGAGATCATCCGCCTGCTGTTCATGGCGGCGACGCAGTATCTGTACAATTCGCCGACGCCGTCGAGCTCGGAGCGGATGTCGGTGGTCGCCACCGGCGGCTACGGCCGCGGGCTGATGGCGCCGGAATCCGACATCGATCTGTTGTTCATCCTGCCCTACAAGCAGACCGCCTGGGGCGAGCAGGTCGCCGAGGTGATCCTGTATTGCCTGTGGGACATCGGCCTCAAGGTCGGCCACGCCACCCGTTCGGTCGATGAATCGATCCGCCAGGCGCGCGCCGACATGACGATCCGGACGGCGATTCTGGAGACCCGGTTCCTGACCGGCGACAAGGCGCTGTATCAGGAACTGGTCGACCGCTTCGACAAGGAGGTGGTCGAGGGCACCGCCGCCGAATTCGTCACCGCCAAGCTCGCCGAGCGCGAGGAGCGCCACCGCCGCTCCGGCCAGTCGCGCTATCTGGTCGAGCCCAACGTCAAGGACGGCAAGGGCGGCTTGCGCGACCTGCACACGCTGTTCTGGATCGCCAAATACGTCTACCGCGTCCGCGGCACCAGCGAACTGCTCGAACACGGCGTGTTCGACCAGATCGAATTCCGCACCTTCCGCCGCTGCGAGGATTTCCTCTGGTCGGTGCGCTGCAACCTGCACTTCCTGACCCGACGCGCCGAGGAGCGGCTGTCGTTCGACCTGCAGCGCGAGATCGGGGTGCGGCTCGGCTACACCTCGCATCCCGGGATGCAGGACGTCGAGCGCTTCATGAAGCACTACTTCCTGATCGCCAAGAAGGTCGGCAATCTGACCGCGATCCTGTGCGCCAAGCTCGAGGACCAGCAGGCCAAGCCGGCGCCGGCGCTGTCGCGGATGATGGCGCGGCTGCGGCCCGGCACGACGCGCCGCCGGGTGCCGGAGAGCGACGATTTCGTCATCGACAACAACCGCATCAATTGCGCGATGCCGGACGTGTTCAAGCACGACCCGGTCAATCTGATCCGGATCTTCCGGCTGGCGCAGAAGAACAGCCTCGCCTTCCATCCCGACGCGATGCGGACGGTGACGCGCTCGCTGCAACTGATCAACGCCCAGCTCCGCGACGATCCCGAGGCCAACCGGCTGTTCATCGAGATCCTGACCTCGGACAATGCCGAGCCGGTGCTGCGGCGGATGAACGAGACCGGCGTGCTCGGCCGCTTCATCCGCGCCTTCGGCCGCATCGTCTCGATGATGCAGTTCAACATGTATCACAGCTACACGGTGGACGAGCACCTGCTGCGCTGCGTCGGCAATCTCCAGGAGATCGAGCGCGGCGGCAACGACGAGTTCATGCTGTCGTCCGACCTCATCCGGAAAATCCGACCCGACCATCGCGCGGTGCTGTACGTCGCGGTGCTGCTGCACGACATCGCCAAGGGCCAGCCCGAGGACCACTCCACCGCCGGCGCCAAGGTGGCGCGGCGGCTGTGTCCGCGGTTCGGCTTCAACGCCGCCGACACCGAACTGATCGCCTGGCTGATCGACAAGCATCTGGTGATGTCGACGGTGGCGCAGTCGCGCGATCTGTCGGACCGCAAGACGATCGAGAATTTCGCCGCCGTGGTCGAATCGGTCGAGCAGATGAAGCTCCTGACCATCCTCACCACCGCCGACATCCGCGGCGTCGGCCCCGGGGTCTGGAACGGCTGGAAGGCGCAGTTGATCCGCACGCTGTACTACGAGACCGAGCCGGTGCTGACCGGCGGCTTCTCCGAGGTCAACCGCGCCGAGCGCATCCGCAGCGCGCAGGCCGAATTCCGCGCCAATTTCACCGAATGGCCGGAGGCCGAGCTCGACGCCTATGTGGCGCGGCACTACCCGGCCTACTGGCTCAAGGTCGAGCTGGCGCGAAAAATCCGCCACGCCCGCTTCCTGCGCGCGTCCGAACAGGCCGGCCACAAGCTCGCGATCAATGTCGGCTTCGACGAGGCGCGCGGCGTCACCGAACTGACCATTCTGGCGGTCGACCATCCCTGGCTGCTGTCGGTCATCGCCGGCGCCTGCGCGTCGGCCGGCGCCAACATCGTCGACGCCCAGATCTACACCACCACCGACGGCCGCGCGCTCGACACGATCTCGATCCGCCGCGAATACGACCGCGACGAGGACGAGGGCCGCAGGGCCACGCGGATCGGCGAGATGATCGAGGAGGTGCTGGAAGGCAAGCTGCGGCTGCCCGAAGCGGTCGCCCGCCGCGCCACCAGCGGCAGGACCAAGCTGCGCGCCTTCGTGGTCGAGCCCGAAGTCTCGATCAACAACAACTGGTCGGACCGCTACACCGTGATCGAGGTCTCGGGCCTCGACCGCCCCGGCCTGCTGTATCAGCTCACCACCGCGATCTCGAAGCTGAACCTCAACATCGCCTCGGCCCATGTCGCCACCTTCGGCGAACGCGCCCGCGACGTGTTCTACGTCACCGATCTGCTCGGCGCCCAGATCACCGCGCCGACCCGGCAGGCCGCGATCAAGCGCGCGCTGGTCCACCTGCTCGCCAATGGCGACGCCGAGCAGCAGCCGGCGGCATAGCGGGAAAGGGCGACGCGGCCCGCACGGCCCCGGACGGGCGGCCGTCCGCCGCGAAACCATCGGGGAACTTATCGCCGCGGCCGGCGGTCGGGTCAAAGTTCCCCAAGGAGCGAAGCCGAGCCGAAGTATCGCCGCGCACCGGGCACGCGCAGGCACCGCCTCCGACGATCAGCGCCATACATCCGTCGCCATCATCCAATCATCAGTTATTCAATCAGTCGGACCGTCATCCGCGTCCGACTTCCAACGTCAGAAGAGTCCGCCCCATGATCAAGGCTCGCCCGCTCGTCATCCGCGTCGTCGCCGCCGTCTCCATCGTCGCGGTTCCGATCGTGTCCGCCCTCGCTTTGCAGCGCGAGGACAAGACCACGCCGGACCTCGGGCTGCTCGCGGGCGTCATCCAGCTCGTCAATCGCGCCTATGTGCATCCCGTAGGCCAGGATGCGCTCACCAAGGACGCGCTCAAGGGCATGCTCAATCGCCTCGATCCGCATTCGGACTACATGGACGAAGACGAGTTCAAGCAGATGCAGACCGACATGTCGGGCCAGTTCGGCGGTCTCGGCATGCAGATCACCGCACAAGGCGGCGTCCCGAGCATCGTCTCGCCGATCGACGACACCCCGGCGGCGCGGGCCCGCCTCGAGCCCGGCGACATGATCATCAAGGTCGGCGCCACGAGCACCCAGGGGATGAGCCTGCGCAAGGTCGTCGACATGCTGCGCGGCGAGCCGGGCTCGAAGGTGACCATCACCATCCTGCGCGGCAAGGAGGAGCCGTTCGACGTGTCGCTGACGCGTGAGATCATCCGCGTCGCCTCGGTCAAATCCGAACTCAAGCCGGACCGCATCGGCTATGTGCGCATCAGCCAGTTCGGCAACGATACGTCCGAGGGCTTCAAGTCCGCGCTGACCAGGCTGAAGACCGACGCCGCCGGCACCGGACTGAAGGGGCTCGTGATCGATCTCCGCAACGATCCCGGCGGCCTCCTCACCGCGGCGGTCGATGTCTCCGGCAATCTGCTCAACGGCGGCGCCGTGGTCAGCATCCGCGGCCGCGAGGCGAACGATCAGCACGTCTTCAATGCGCCGGCCAAGGGCGACATGCTGCCGGGTGTCCCGGTCGTCGTGCTGATCAACGGCGCCTCGGCCTCGGCCTCCGAGATCGTTGCCGGCGCGCTGCAGGATCGCAAGCGCGCCACGGTGATCGGCACGCAGAGCTTCGGCAAAGGGTCGGTGCAGACCGTGATCCCGATCAAGGGCCACGGCGCGGTCCGTCTCACCACGGCGCTGTACTACACCCCCTCGGGCCGCTCGATTCAGGACGACGGCATCACCCCCGATGTGATCGAGGAGGCGCCCAAGGATCAGCAGATCAGCGGCGGGCCGCTGGTGCGGGAGAGCGCGCTGAGCGGCGCGATCGCCAATCCCGGCCAGTTCGACAAGCGCCCGGGCGCAGCCGCCAAGCCGCAGACCGACATGCCGGCCAAGGACGTGAACAAGGCCGCCTATTCGGCGCCGATCCGCGCCGACCTGATCGGCAAGCCCGAGGACGCGCAGCTCAAGGTCGCGGTGAATTACTTCGACAAGCCCCCCGCGGCGCAGCCCTCCGCCCGGTGATCGCCGCCCGCCGATCGGCACGCCGGCGGCGGCGTCAAGCCGCCAGCCGGTTCAGCGCGTCGACGATGTCGGCCCCTCGATAGGGCTTGCTGAAGAACTCGCCGCCGCCCGGAATCCGGACGTCTTCGGCGGCGGCGTGCCCGGACACCAGAATGATCGCGATCGGTGGCCATCGATCGTGGACGATGGCGGCCAGCGCCGTGCCGTCGATGCCGGGCGGCATGTCGATGTCGCTCAGGATGATGCCGATGTCGGAGCGGCTTTCGAGCACGCCGAGGGCCTGCGTGGCGTTCGCCGCCTCGACGGCGACGAAGCCGGCATCTTCGACGAGGTCGACCACGTTCATGCGCAGAACGGGCTCGTCCTCGACGACCAGTACGACGGTTTCTCGATCCACCATTGGTCCTGCCCCGGCTAGGTCTGCAATTCGGCGAGCGAAACACTGAATTCCGCCTCGACGCCCGCCGGATGATAATGAAGCTGCGCGCCGCCGGTGCCCGCCAGCCCCATCTTCAGCAGTCGCGAGCCGAAACCCTGGCGCGACGGCGGAGCGACGGCAGGGCCGCCGGATTCACGCCACCGCAGCCGAAGCTCGGCTTCGCCGTCCGCGTCTTCGATCGTCCAGGCAATCTGCACGCGCCCGCTGTCGTTGGCCAGCGCGCCGTATTTCGCGGCGTTGGTGGTCAGCTCGTGCAGCAGCAGCGCAAGCGAAAGCGCCGACCGCGATCCCAGCGGGACGCTGCCCCCCGAGACGTCGAACCGGCCGACATCGTCGAAGATGCGGATCGCCGTCTCGACGATGCTGCGCACCGGGGCGGAGCGCCAGTCCTGCTGCAGCAACACGTCGTGGGCCATGCTGAGCGCGAGCAGCCGGTCGGAAAACGCCTTGACGGGCGCCTTGTCGGGGACGTTCTTCAACGTCTGCGACGCGATCGCCTGCACCAGCGCCATGGTGTTCTTCATGCGATGGCTGAGTTCGTCGTTCAGCAGGCGCTGCTGCGCCTCGGCGCGCAGCCGGGCGACGGCGGTCTCGATCCGGTCGGCGATGTTGCCGAGATAGGCCAGCACTTCCGGCGCCCAGGCCCGCGGCTGCCTGGCGTGGACGATCAGCATCGCCACGGTGCGGCCGTGTTCGATCACCGGCATGTTGACCAGCGACCGGATGTCGAGCGCGAGCAGCGGCTCGATATGCCCCGCGGTGGCGGGATCGGTGGTGACGTCGGTGATCACCAGCGGCTGCCCGCTCAGCACGCCGGCCAGCAGATTGTCGCCATAGTCGGCGAGCCGGTGCCGTCCGGCCGCGGACACCACGCCCTCCGCGGTCCAGTCCGGTTCGATTTCGACGACCTCGTCGCCTTCGTCGAACCGGCCGAACGCGGCGCGCGCGACCTGAAGCGTTTCGCCGGCGACCTTGGCGGCGGCGCGCGTCACCTCGCCGATCGTGGTGGCGTCGCGCAGCCGGTCGCCGATCTCGAGCAGGCCGTTGCGGCGGATCTCCGCGGCCTTCTGCTCGGCGAGCAGCGCATCGCGTTGCGCGACGGCGAGGCGTAATTCGAGCTGCGCCACGACCTGGCGCGCGAGGGTCCGCAGGGCAATCGCTTGCGCGTCGGTGAGGCCGCCCGGCCGGATCCTGGTATCGATCGCGCACAGGCTGCCCAGCACGTGGCCCCCCGCCGTGCGCAGCGGCGCGCCCGCGTAGAACCGGATGAACGGATCGCCCGTGACCAGCGGATTGTTCCGGGTGCGCGCGTCGCGCGTCAGATCGGGAACCACGAGAAGATCGGGTTCGATCAGCGCGTGGGCGCATACCGAACTGTTCAGGTCGGTCTGGCAGGCGTCGAACCCGATCCGCGCCTTGAACCACTGACGATCCTCGGACACCAGGCTGACCAGGGCCACGGGCGTTTCGCAGATCAGCGCCGCCAGTTCGACGATGTCGTCGAAGCCGCGCTCGGGGGGCGTGTCGAGAATGGCGAACCGGGAAAGAGCCGTCAGCCTGTCGCGATCGAAGGTGTAGTGCGGCGGTTCCAACGGAACTCCAAAGTTCAGCGGCGTCTGACCCGATCTCTCGAGCCCACAAGGCCGATACGCGGGGGTCGCGAACCGAAGCAATTTGACAGCATCCTGTCCATATGGCAGTATGCTGTCATGAAAGACGAGCCCCAGGCACCGTTCGACCATCCCGCCAATGCGCTGGTGCTGGAAGTGTTCCGGCTCAACGGCGCCTTGATCCGGTTCGGCGACGCGCTGGTGAAGCCGCTCGGCCTCAGCAGCGCGCGCTGGCAGGTGCTGGGATCGATCGCGCACGGCGGCGGCACGTTTCCGGTCGCCCGGCTCGCCGACAATATGGGCCTCGCCCGCCAGTCGGTGCAGCGCATCGTCGACGAACTGGCCGAAGCCGGCCTGGTCGACTTCGCCCCCAACCCGGCGCACAAGCGCGCCCGGCTGGTGGTGATGACGCCGCGCGGCCAGCGCGTGTTCGCGCGCGCCACCGAATTGTGGCGGCCGGTCGCCGACGCGATGGCGTCGGGGCTCGCCGCCCGCGAACTGCGCAAGACCACCGACAACCTCGCGGCCCTGCGGGGCCGGCTCGAGCTTCACACCGAGAACGGGAGTTCAGAATGATCAGGACGCTTCACCCGGTCGCCGGGATCATCGCCTTTCTCACCATCCTCTGCTTCTGGCTGTCGACCGTCGCCGTCGAACTCGGCGGCGATCCGGAAGGGATCGCGGCCGTCAAGCGCGCGATCCTGTGGGGCCTGCTGCTGCTGGTGCCGTCGATCGCGCTCGCCGGCGCCAGCGGCTTCAGGCTCGGCGGCCGGTCGCAGCACCCCGACGTCGCGAGCAAACGCAGACGCATGCCGATCATCGCCATCAACGGCATCGCCGTGCTGGTGCCCTGCGCGTTCTTTCTGCAGCAGCGCGCCGACGCCGGGCTGTTCGATCAGAGCTTCGCCGTGGTGCAGGCGATCGAACTCGTGGCGGGAGCGGTCAACCTGACCTTGCTCGGCCTCAACATCCGCGACGGGTTCAGGCTGACCCACCGCTTCGCCCCGGCGAAAGCCTGACGCGACGACTACCTGCCGCGCAAGCGGACCTCGCCGTCGCTCGCCTGCGCGGCGGCCTCGCCGTCGAGCGCGAGCCGCAGCATCCGCGCCAGTTCGGCGCGGCGATAGGGCTTCTCCAGCATCAGAACCCCGTCCTCGGGGCCGCCCGGCTGCCTCGGCGTGCCGGCCTTGTAGCCGGACGTGAGCAGCACCTTGAGATGGGGTCTGTGCTTGCGCAGCGTCTCGGCGAGCTGCCGGCCGTCGATGCCGCCCGACAGCCTCACATCGGTGAACAGCAGATCGAATTCGAGTTCGTCGTACACCAGCGCCATCGCCTGCGCGGCGGTCGCGGCGGCATGCGCGGTGTAGCCGAGCGCCGCCAGATCGGTCATCACATAGCTGCGCACCAAGAGGTCGTCCTCGACCACCAGAATGGTCTCGCGGCCGCCTTGCGCCCGCCGCGGCGCGTCGGCATCGCCGACATCGTCCTGCGCCGCGGCGCAGGGCAGATACAGCCGGACCGTGGTGCCGACGCCCTGATCGCTGCATATCTCGATGTGGCCGTCGGACTGCTTGACGAAGCCGTACACCATGCTGAGACCGAGCCCGGTGCCTTCGCCGACCGCCTTCGTCGTGAAGAACGGTTCGAACACCCGGTCGCGGATCGCCGCCGGAATGCCGATCCCGGTGTCGGTCACCGAAAGCACCACGTAGCGCCCGGCGGCGACCTCGTCGTGCTGATCGGCGTAGACCTGGTCGAGATCGGCATTGGCGGCGGCGAGCCGCAACCTGCCGCCGCGCGGCATCGCATCGCGGGCGTTGATCGCCAGATTGATCAGGGCGCTGGAGAGCTGCGACGGATCGGCCAGCGCCCGGCGGAGGTCGGGCTCGGGATCGAACGCGACCTCGATGTCGCCGCCGAGAGTCGCGCGCAGCAGCCGCGCGGTTTCCTGCATCAGCGCGTTGACGTCGATGCTGCGCGGCTGCAGCGGCTGCTTGCGGGCGAACGACAGCAGCCCGTGGGTGAGGTCGCTGGCGCGGGTCACCGCCTGATCGACCATCAAGGCCACGTCCTTGAGCGTCGGGTGGTCGCTGACGCCGTCGGCGAGGATTTCGACGCCGCCGGTCAGCACGGTGAGGATGTTGTTGAGATCGTGCGCGACGCCGCCGGTGAGCTGGCCGATCACCTGCATCTTCTGCGCCTGGCGCAGTTGCCGCTCGGCCTCCTTCAGCGCCGTGATGTCGCGATACACGATCACCGCGCCGCCGAAGCTGCCGTCGGGATTGTCAATCGGGCGGGAGCTGGCGACGAGCTGGATCAGCGGCTGGTCGTCGGCGTGGCGGATCCCGAGATCGACATTGTCGAAGCTCTCGCCGCGACGCGCCCGCGAAGAGGGGCTTTCATCGTCGGGCATCGGGGTCACGCCGTCGGCCTTGAACCGCTTGTATTTGCGCTTCCACTTCTCCGAACCGATCTCGGCCGCCTCGCCGAACAGCGCGATGCAGGGCGGGTTGGCGAACACCCGTTGTCCGTCGGCATCGATCACGGCCAGCGCGTCGGCCATGCTGGCGATGATCTTGTCGAGCTGTTCGGATTTGGCGCGCAATGCCGCGGTGGTGGCGTCGATTTCGGCGGTCATGTGCGCGAACGCGGCGGCCAGCGTCCTGGTCTCCCCGCTCAGCCCCTCGGGCACCGCGATGCGTCCGGTCCTGGTGAAATCGTCGACCGCGGCGGTGATCTGCGCCACCGGCCTGGCGAGCGAACGCGACAGCAGCGCCGACAGCAGTACCGCCACCAGCGCGGCGACCAGCGCGACCGTGATGCTGGTATTCTCCAGCGCCGTCGCCGGCGCGATGATCTTGCTGAAATTCTCGGTCTCGATCACGCCGACGCCCAGGCCGCCGACCAGCTTCGCGGTCACGATCGCCGCAGCAACCCGACGGCCATCGGGCGCCGTCAGCACCGTGGCGGTGCCGGGCTTGTCGCCCAGCGCCTTCGCCAGATCGGGGTAGTCATCCTGCCAGCGGCCGGTCTGCCCCGACGGCCTGACCCGGCCCTCGAGCAGATCGAGCAGATAGCGCCCGCCGGCATCGACGAAATACACTGTCGTACTGTTGTCGAGCGCGGCGCGGATCCGCTCGAAGGTCGGACGCAGATCGAAATCGAGCACGAGGATGCCGAACGGTTCGCCCGCCGGCGTCCGCAGCAGGGTCGAGATCGAAATCATCGGCACCGGCAGCGCGTCGCCGCCCTGGCTCGGCCCCGCCCGGATCGGCGAGACGTGGACGTCCTGGCCGGGCGGCAGCGCGATCGTCCGCTCGAACGCTTCGTGATCGCCGATGCGATCCAGCTCCGCGGCGGGCACGACGCGGATGGCGCCGGCCGGCCCGGCGCGGTCGACCCGCAGCAATTCGCGGCCACCATCGGCGATGCCGACCAGGCTGAATTGGGCGATACTGGACTTCACCCGCATCTGGCCCGCATAGGCTTCGCCGAGATGGAGAAGCCAATACGCGGTGGTCAGATTGTCCTGCGGATCGACGCCGCCATTGCGGACGGCGCGGATGACGCCCTGATGCGCCGGCAAGGTCCGCGCGGCCAGAATCTCGCTGTGCAGCACGCGCAGGATCGAATCGAACGCGCCCAGCCGCGCCTTCGCCTGACCGGCGAGACGCGCCAGCTCGGCCGGCACGACGGCGCGACCGATATTGTAGTAGGCCAGAACGCCGACTGCGGCCACTGCACACAGGACCAGCGCCGTCATCGCCAACGTCAGACGCACCGACAAACGCACGCGTCACTTCTCCTGCCGTTCGAACGGCGCCCGGCACCGGCACGCTATACGAGGGGCGCACCGCGCGCCACCGACTCGAACCGCTGCCACCGATGTTCTGATGTCGGCCTGCGGCGGCGCCTCGCGCATCCGCCGCGCTTCGCCATTACTCCGGAATCTGACCGAATCCGTCGCCGACCGGCATCGGCTTCAGGCGGATCAGGCGGGAATCATCGACCGCCGCCTGACGATGCTTGACCGCCTCGCGATAGACCGGGTCGCGGATCATCTCGACGAACGCCGCCACGCTCGGATATTCGGCGATGAAGACGTGGTCCCAGTGCTCCTGCTGCGGACCGATCAGCATCAGTTCGAACCCGCCCTGCCAGACCACCTTGCCGCCGAGCCGCGAAAATACCGGAAGCGAGTCCCGGCCATAGGCCGCATAGGCCTCCGCTCCGGTCGCGGCGTGGCCGTCCGGATAGGTCGCGCGCGGCTTCAGTCGCACCAGATTGAGCATGTGGATCGGGCCTTCGCGATCGTTCTCGCGAAACTGCGCGAACACCTCCTTGGTCGGGTCGACATGGCCGGTCATTCATTCCCCCCGTTGCTTTGTCCCGTATCGGCTGTGCTACTATCATGCGGCCGACGCTGTTGTCTGCATCCGGAGGGTTGTCGTGAACGCCGTCGCCGCTACGCTGGTCGCGCTGGTCGCGGCGCTGCACGTCTATTTTCTGGTGCTGGAGATGTTTCTCTGGACCCGGCCGCTCGGACTGAAGACCTTCCGCAACACGCCCGAGAAGGCGGCCGCCTCCGCGGTGCTCGCCGCCAATCAGGGCCTCTACAACGGCTTTCTCGCCGCCGGCCTGATCTGGAGCCTGCTGCATCCCGATCCCGCCGTCGCGCTGCAGCTCCAGACGTTCTTCCTCGGCTGCGTGATCGTCGCCGGCCTGTACGGCGCCTGGAGCGTCAGCCGGCGCATCCTCTATGTGCAGGCCGCACCGGCGGCGCTGGCGCTGATCCTGGCCTGGCTGGCCCAGGCTTAGTTGCACCGCACGCGCGAGGCCCGCCCCGATTCGCAAGCCACGGCGCCATTGCCAGAGTTGCGGTGCTGATCCACACTCCCTGCTAACGGCGGCTTCACAGAAGACCGCCGGTCACGAGCCACAGGGAGTCGACGACCGATGAAGAGCCTGTTTCAGGCCGCCACGGCGGCTGTTGCTGCGATTGTGCTCACTGCCGCCCCGGCTGCGGCCCAGAAGAAATACGATACCGGCGCCACCGATACCGAGATCAAGATCGGCCAGACCGTGCCGTTCTCCGGTCCGGCCTCGGCCTATGCGGGCATCGGCAAGACCCAGGCCGCCTATATGCGGATGATCAACGACCAGGGCGGCATCAACGGCCGCAAGGTCAACCTGATCCAGTACGACGACGCCTATTCGCCGCCGAAGGCGGTCGAGCAGGTCCGCAAGCTGGTCGAGAGCGACGAGGTGCTGCTGACCTTCCAGATCATCGGCACGCCGTCCAACGCCGCGGTGCAGAAATATCTCAACGCCAAGAAGGTGCCGCAACTGCTCGCGGCCACCGGCGCGACGCGGTTCACCGATCCCAAGAACTTCCCCTGGACGATGGGCTACAACCCGAATTACCAGACCGAGGGGCGGATCTACGCGCGCTACATCCTGAAGAACCACCCCGACGCCAAGATCGGCGTGCTGTTCCAGAACGACGATCTCGGCCGCGACTACGTCATCGGGCTCAGGGCCGGCCTCGGCGACAAGGCCGACAAGATGATCGTGGCGGAGACGTCCTACGAACTCACCGACCCGACCGTCGACTCGCAGATCGTCAAGCTGAAATCCGCCGGCGCCACGCTGCTGTACGACGCCTCGACGCCGCGCTTCGCCGCGCAGGCGATCAAGAAAGTCGCCGATCTCGGCTGGAACCCGGTGCACATCCTCGACATCAACGCCAGCCCGGTGTCGGCGACGCTGAAGCCCGCCGGCCTCGACATCTCCAAGGGCATCATCAGCGTCAATTACGGTAAAGACCCCGCCGACCCGCAATGGGCCGACGACCCGGGCGTCAAGAAG
This sequence comes from Rhodopseudomonas palustris, assembly GCF_034479375.1. Lineage (NCBI taxonomy): Bacteria > Pseudomonadati > Pseudomonadota > Alphaproteobacteria > Hyphomicrobiales > Nitrobacteraceae > Rhodopseudomonas > Rhodopseudomonas palustris. Next base: position 3,723,106 of record NZ_CP140155.1, read on the forward strand.
TACTTCGCCTTCATGGACAAGTACTATCCCGAGGGCGACAAGATGAACACGGTCAACTCCTACGGCTATTCCACCGCGGAGCTGCTGGTCCAGATCCTGAAGCAGTGCGGCGACAACCTCACCCGCGACAACATCATGAAGCAGGCCGCCAACCTGAAGAACGTCACGCTCGACCTGTCGCTGCCGGGCATGTCGATCAACACCTCGCCGACCGACTTCCGCGTCAACAAGCAGTTGCGGATGATGAAGTTCAACGGCGAGCGCTGGGAACTGTTCGGCCCGATCCTCGAGGACGACGCCGCGATGTGAGGCGGCGCGACGCGAACCTCGCCCCGGGCGCGATGCGGATCGCCGCCCGGGGCGACGCGCGGGAAACCACCGGATACCGATCGAACCGGCGCGTAGAACTACGCACAACTAACCGGTAACTCAGTCGGCAATATTGATCGTTGGTTGAAACCGGCCGGGCAACGCTGCGGTCAAAACGTGACAGACAGGATTGCTCGAATCGTCGTCGAATGACTTCGCAACAGACACGCTGATGCGGACGACTTCGGGAGCGCCGCTTGTGCGGCGAGATCACGATGAGAGCAGAATCCAATCGCTATTTCACCGTCGAACAGCTCGAAGAACTGGCGGTCGCCAAGTACATCGAAGCGGCGCTGACGCCGGAAGGCGACGAGCGCGAGGAACTGCTGCAGGAAGCCAAGCGCTTCGCCAGCCGCGCCAAGATGAAGAGCTGGCTGATGGGCGAGATCGGCATCGCCCCGCCCCGGCGCGATTACCACTGAGGCCCGCAACGGCGGCGCGATCGCGAACTCGTTCCCGCGCTGAGCTCATTCGCCGGGAGCGACGCTGACCTCGCGCTGCAGCCGGTCCATCGCGATCATCACGGCGGCGCCGGCGAATTCCCGGCTGGCCTGGCCGGGATCGACCGAGGCGACCTTCCAGTTGGCGCCGTTGCTGTCCTCGTCGGGCGGGCACGGGCGAATCCGGATCGCCTCGACCTTGTCGCAATGCCGCTGCTGGCGGACGTCGCGCAGCAGCAGGGTTTCGATCTCATCGGCGGTCTTCAGCACCCGGGTCATCAATGGCTCTCGTCGTTGCTCGCTGGCGGACGATCTATCGCAGGCCGCCGGCAAGGCCGATTGAGATGCCTCAAGGCCGACCTTCGCGGGTTTCCGCCGCAATCGCCGGAACCCTGGAACCCGACCTTAACCATGGCTTTACCGGGCCTTAAACCCGCTTCGTTACGGTCCCGCATCGGTCGGCGTGGGCGTTGCGAATGGCGGTGGGCAAGAACAAAGCCGGCGAACGGCGGGAGCCGAAATTCGGCTTGGCCGAATCGCTGTCCGGCCTGCGCCTCAGCCCGCAGGATCGGGTCAGCGTGGCCGACGACGACCGTCCGAAGAAGCCCAAAACTCAGGCCAAACCGCAGGCCGCCAAAACCGGCGGCGGCGGACGCAAGGCCCGCGGCAAATCGCGCCGCAAGGGCGGATTGCGCCGGCTCGTCACCCGCACCGTGTACTGGACCGCGGTCGCCGGCATCTGGGCGGTGCTGGGGGTGGTCGGACTGATGGTGTGGGTCGGCGCGCATCTGCCGCCGATCCAGTCGCTGGAGATTCCGAAGCGGCCGCCGACCATCACCATCGTCGGCGCCGACGGCAGCCAGCTCGCGGTGCGCGGCGAGATGGCCGGCACCAATGTGGCGCTGAAGGAATTGCCGCCTTATCTGCCGAAGGCGTTCATCGCCATCGAGGACCGTCGCTTCTATCAGCATTTCGGCGTCGACCCGATGGGCATCGCGCGCGCCGCGGTCGCCAACGTGCTGCATCGCGGCGTGTCGCAGGGCGGCTCGACGCTGACCCAGCAGCTCGCCAAGAACCTGTTCCTGACCCAGGACCGCACCCTGATGCGCAAGCTGCAGGAGGTCGAACTGGCGCTGTGGCTGGAGCGCAAGCACTCCAAGACCGAGATTCTCGAGCTCTATCTCAACCGGGTGTATTTCGGCTCCGGCGCCTACGGCATCGAGGCGGCGTCGCAGAAATATTTCGGCAAATCGGCCAGGGCGGTGACGCTGGTCGAGGCGGCGATGCTCGCGGGCCTCGTCAAATCGCCGTCGCGGCTGGCGCCGAACCGCAACCCGGAGGGCGCCGAGAAGCGCGCCCGGCTGGTGCTCGCCGCGATGGCCGACGCCGATTTCATCACCGACAAGCAGGCGCAGGCGGCGATCGCCAATCCGGTCTACACCGTCAAGCCGACCGGCGCCGGCACCATCAACTACGTCGCCGACTGGATCGGCGAGGTGCTCGACGATCTGGTCGGGCAGATCGACCAGTCGATCGTGGTCGAAACCTCGATCGATCCGAAACTGCAGGCCGAAGCCGAAGCCGCGATCATCGACGAGCTCGCCGCCAAGAGCGTGAAATTCAAGGTCTCGCAGGGCGCGCTGGTGGCGATGACGCCGGACGGCGCGGTGCGGGCGATGATCGGCGGCCGCAACTACGCCGACAGCCAGTTCAACCGCGCCGTCACCGCCAAGCGGCAGCCGGGCTCGGCGTTCAAGCCGTTCGTGTATCTCACCGCGATCGAGGCCGGGCTGACGCCGGAGACGATCCGGCAGGACGCGCCGGTCGACGTCAAGGGCTGGCGGCCGGAGAACTACACCCACGAATATTTCGGCGCGGTGACGCTGACCCAGGCGCTGTCGATGTCGCTGAACACCGTCGCGGTGCGGCTCGGGCTCGAGGTCGGGCCGAAGAACGTGGTGCGAACCGCGCACCGGCTCGGCATCGCCTCCAAGCTCGAGGCCAACGCCTCGATCGCGCTCGGCACCTCGGAAGTGTCGGTGCTGGAACTGGTCGGCGCCTACGCGCCGTTCGCCAATGGCGGGCTGGCGGCGTCGCCGCATGTCGTCGACCGGATCCGCACCGCGAGCGGCAACAAGCTGCTCTATGCGCGACCGAACGATCCGCCGAACCGCGTCGTCGATCCGCGCGCGGTGGCGATGATGAACACCATGATGCGGGAGACGCTGCAATCCGGCACCGCCAAGAAGGCCGACCTGCCGGGCTGGACTGCCGCCGGCAAGACCGGCACCAGCCAGGATTTCCGCGACGCCTGGTTCATCGGCTACACCGGGGCGCTGGTCACCGGCGTCTGGCTCGGCAATGACGATAATTCGCCGACCCGGAAGGCGACCGGCGGCGGCCTGCCGGTCGACGTCTGGACCCGCTTCATGCGCGAGGCGCTGAAAGGCACCGCGCCGCAGCCGCTGCCCGGCGGCGGCTGGAGCGGCGGCCCGCTGGTCGCAGGCAGCTCCGCGGCCGGCGGCACCATCGCGCAGGCCGGACCGCGCGGCGAGACCCAGATCGTCAACGTCCCGGCCGCCGGCGCCGCCCGCCCGCAACCCGCCCGCGCCAATGTCCGCCCCGAAGCCGACAGCGGCCTCGACGGCTGGCTGATGGACCGGCTGTTCGGGCGATAGCCTCCGCTCACGATCAAGAGCCGTGCCCGCGTCGCCCCCACCCTCACCCTGATATCGAGGATTGCGGCGGCGCTCTCTTCACCCTCCCCTGGAGGGGGAGGGTCGGCACGCAGCCCGCGGAGCGGGATGCGTGACGGGGTGGGGTGAGAAGCGGGCACGGCGGACGAACTCTTCGCCACCCCACCCCGCTCGCTGGCGCGAGCGACCCTCCCCCTCCAGGGGAGGGTTGATCCTCGCGGCGACCGCCCGACTCAGCGCCGCGTCGCCTGCCAGACGCCGCGGCAGCGGTCGCCCTGGATCAGGCCGCTCCAGATCCCGGTGCCGGAATTGCCCGACAGCCGGCCGCGGCCCCTGGCGACCGAGGCGCCGACCGAGATCTTGACCGCGACATTGCCGCCGCCGGTGATCCCGCCCGTGACCTTGCCGCCGCCGGCCGAGGAGACCCGGCGGCCCTGCACGGCGAACGGCGCGTTGTAGGTCGGGCTGCAATTGCCGGCCCTGGTGGCGAACACCACGTTCCAGACGCCGTCGAAATGGCCGACGGCGCGCCGTTTCGCCGCCTCGGCGTCGCCGGCGGCCGCGACCAGCCCCAGCCCCAGAGCGGCGGCGGCGACGAAGCCGGTCCGGGCGAGGCCGCCGAACCGTCCGGAAGGTGAGCTGACAGAGCACGTCATGGGAGTCTCCGACAATGAAGCGGCGACCGGCGGGGATGCGAACGGTCGGCCTCGGCGCATATGCTGCGAAGTATCGACTGAAAATGTGTCTACGGAGTATGCGACGAGGCTGGGCGCCGAAAGGTTCGTCATTCGGCCGGGGCCGGGCCGGGCCGGCGGCGGGCCCGCGCTGCGCGGCGTTATCCGTTGCCAATCCGGCCGCGCTCTGCCATAAGCGCAACCTTCGTCGCCCGGCTGATCAAGGGCTGCCGTGGCGATGAGCCTGCCGGTTTTTCCCGCAAGGGAACAAACCGAGCAACTTCAACGCTCTAACGAGCATTTTGAGCCTGCGCAGCGCCTCACCGGCGCGTTTTGCGCGTGGCATAGGAGAGCCAAATGCCCAAGCTGAAGACCAAATCGGGCGCCAAAAAGCGCTTCAAAGTCACCGCCACCGGTAAGGTGATGTCCGCCCAGCGCGGCAAGCGCCACGGCATGATCAAGCGCACCAAGAAGCAGATCCGTCAGCTTCGCGGCACCCGCGTGATCTTCAAGACCGACGGCGACAACATCAAGAAGTATTTCTTGCCGAACGCCTGACCGTTCACGCCGCGCCTTTGCGCGGCAGCCTCATCGGGCCGCGTCCGCGCGGCCAAGCAAACCAATTTCAGATGAAGGAGATCAGTCATGGCTCGCGTCAAACGCGGTGTGACGGCTCACGCCAAGCATAAGAAAGTCTACAAGGCCGCCAAGGGTTTCCGCGGCCGCCGCAAGAACACCATCCGGGCCGCCAAGGCCGCGGTCGACAAGGCCGGCCAATACGCCTTCCGCGATCGCAAGCGCAAGAAGCGCACGTTCCGCGCGCTGTGGATCCAGCGCATCAACGCCGCGGTGCGCCCGCTCGGCATGACCTACAGCGTGTTCATCAACGGCCTCGCCAAATCGGGCGTGATCGTCGACCGCAAGGTGCTGTCGGACCTCGCGATCACCGAACCGGCGGCGTTCCAGGCGATCGCCGAGAAGGCCAAGGCCGCGCTCGCGGCCTGAGGCTGCAAGGCTGCATGAGTAGCCTGAGGTTGATACAAGGTTGACCGTCATCGCCGGGCTTGACCCGGCGATCCATCATTTCGAGAAGCGATGGATGCCCGGGTCAAGCCCGGGCATGACTTCTTGAGGGGAACGGCGGCTCATGTCCAATCTCGAAAACCTACAAACCCAGATCCTCGCCGATATCGCCGCCGCCTCCGACGAGGCCGCGCTCGAAGCGGTGCGCGTCGGCGCGCTCGGCAAGAAGGGCTCGATCTCGGCGCTGCTCGCCACGCTCGGCAAGATGGACCCCGAGCAGCGCAAGACCGAGGGCGCGGCGATCAACCTCGCCAAGGAGGCCGTCACGCAAGCGCTGACCGCGCGTCGCGACGTGCTCAAGGCCGCGGCGCTCGACGCGAGACTCGCGTCCGAGACGATCGACGTCACCCTGCCGCTGCGCGAGCCGCTCGCCGAGGCCGGCCGGATCCATCCGCTCAGCCAGGTCTGGGACGAACTCACCGCGATCTTCGCCGACATGGGCTTTGCGATCGCCGAAGGTCCGGACATCGAGACCGACGACTACAATTTCACCAAGCTGAACTTCCCCGAGGGCCATCCGGCCCGCGAGATGCACGACACCTTCTACTTCAATCCGAAGGAAGACGGCTCGCGCCTGCTGCTGCGGACTCACACCTCGCCGGTGCAGGTCCGCACCATGCTGAGCCAGAAGCCGCCTATCCGTGTGATCTGTCCCGGCCGCACCTATCGCAGCGATTCTGACCAGACCCACACGCCGATGTTCCATCAGGTCGAGGGTCTCGTCATCGACAAGGGCAGCCATCTCGGCCACCTGAAGTGGATCCTGCACGAATTCTGCAAGGCGTTCTTCGAGGTCGACAACGTCAACATGCGGTTCCGGCCGTCGTTCTTCCCGTTCACCGAGCCGTCGCTGGAAGTCGACATCCAGTGCCGCCGCGGCAAGGACGAAATCCGCTTCGGCGAAGGCGAGGACTGGCTGGAGATTCTCGGCTGCGGCATGGTGCACCCCAACGTGCTGACCGCCTGCGGCCTCGATCCCGACGTGTATCAGGGCTTCGCCTGGGGCATGGGCATCGACCGCATCGCGATGCTGAAATACGGCATGAGCGATCTGCGGCAATTGTTCGAGGCGGATTCGCGCTGGCTCAATCACTACGGCTTCAAGCCGCTGGACATCCCGACGCTGGCGGGCGGATTGAGTTCGTGAGCAGTTTCGCTGTCGCCGTGCGTGTCGCGCTGGACGAGAAGGCTGCGACAAGCGTCGCCCTCACCCCAGCCCTCTCCCGCAAGCGGGAGAGGGGGCAGGCCGCGGCTGCGGGAGCTCATCGGCTGAACGCGGGCGTTGTTAGTTGAAGATGATTTGTCATTGAGATGATTGAAAGCCTCGCATCCCGGCACGACGCGCTCCCTCTCCCGCTTGCGGGAGAGGGTCGGGTGAGGGCGACACGGGCACGGAGCTGGCGATGAACGATCCGAAGCAGCCGACCTGGAAGGTCTCTCCCAGCCTGCGCCGCAATGCGCGCGAGCCGCGGAAGGCATCCACCGACGCCGAGCGGCTGATGTGGGCGGCGCTGCGCGACAAGCAGCTCAATGGATTCTCGTTTCGCCGCCAGGTGCCGATCGGGCCGTTCATCGCCGACTTCGCCTGCCACTCGGTGAAGCTGGTGGTCGAGATCGACGGCGGCCAGCATTTTTCCGACGACGGCGAACGCACCGATGCGTCGCGGACGGCGGCGATCGAGGCGCGCGGCTTCCGGATTGTTCGCTTCAGCAATGCCGACGTGATGAGCAATCGGGCCGGGGTGCTGCAGAGCATTGCGGATGTGCTTGCCGCAAGTGCCCCCACCCCAACCCTCTCCCGCAAGCGGGAGAGGGAGCGCGCTGCGCGCGAGGCCAAGCAGCGGCCTGAACAGACCAATTCAAAGCAGCGTCCTGCAACGGACGATGCGGACTAACAGCATGACACGCAGCCCCTCCATCCGGCACGACGCGCCCCCTCTCCCGCTTGCGGGAGAGGGTTGGGGTGAGGGCGACGCGCGGCCGAGCCTCGCCATTCAGCACGATACACGCACAGCGCCAGACGGAAGTCACACCCGATGAAACTCACCCTCTCCTGGCTGAAAGACCATCTCGACACCGACGAGCCCCTCGACGCGCTCGCCGACAAGCTCACCATGATCGGGCTCGAGGTCGAGGGCATCGAGGACAAGGCCAAGGCGCTGGCGCCGTTCACCATCGCCTTGGTGCTGACCGCCGAGAAGCATCCCAACGCCGACAAGCTGCAGGTCTGCAGCGTCGACACCGGCGCGGGCGCGCCGGTGCAGGTGGTGTGCGGCGCGCCGAATGCACGCGCCGGGCTCGTCACCGTGTTCGCGCCGCCCGGCACCTACATCCCGGCGAAGAACATCACGCTGGGCATCGGCAACATCCGCGGCGTCGAGAGCCGCGGCATGCTGTGCTCGGCCGCCGAGCTGGAGCTCTCCGAGGATCATGACGGCATCATCGAGCTGCCGGCGGACGCGCCGGTCGGCCAGGGCTTTGCAGAATGGGCCGGGCTCGGCGATCCGGTGCTCGACATCAATCTGACGCCGAACCGGCAGGACTGCGCCGGCATTTCCGGCATCGCGCGCGATCTCGCCGCCGCCGGCATGGGCAAGTTCAAGAACCCGTCGATCAAGCCGATCAAGGGCGAATTCCCCTGCCCAGTGAAGGTCAGCGTCGAAGACGCCAAGCTCTGCCCCGGCTTCGCGCTGCGGCTGGTGCGCGGCGTCAAGAACGGGCCGTCGCCGGACTGGCTGCAGCAGCGGCTCACCGCGATCGGCCTGCGCCCGATCAACGCGCTGGTCGACATCACCAACTTCCTGACCTTCGACCGCTCGCGCCCGCTGCACGTGTTCGACGCCGCGAAGGTCGAGGGCGATCTGGTCGTGCGCCGCGCGAACGACGGCGAGACGCTGCTGGCGCTCGACGGCCGCAGCTACACGCTCGACAGCAACGTCTGCGTCATCGCCGACGCGCACGGCGTCGAATCGCTCGCCGGCATCATGGGCGGCGAGGCCTCCGGCTGCTCGGACGACACCACCGACGTGCTGATCGAATCCGCGCTGTGGAACGAGATCAATATCGCGCAGTCCGGCCGCAGACTCGGCATCAACACCGACGCGCGCTATCGCTTCGAGCGCGGCGTCGATCCCGCCTTCATGATGCCGGGGCTCGACCTCGCGACGCATCTGGTGATGCAGTTCTGCGGCGGCACGCCGTCGGAAGCCGTCGTGGTCGGCAATGCGTTCGGCGAGGACCGCATCATCGACTTCCCGCTGAGTGAAGTGAAGCGGCTCGCCGGCATCGAAGTGCCGTTCACCGAAGTCCGCCGCATCCTGACGCATCTCGGTTTCATGGTGGCGGGTTCGGGCGCCGTGGTGAAGGTCGCGGTGCCGTCGTGGCGCAGCGACGTCCACGGCAAGGCCGACATCGTCGAGGAGATCGTCCGCATCGTCGGCGTCGACAAGGTGCCGATGACGCCGTTCGAACGCGGCGACGCCCCGCGCAAGCCGGTGCTGACCCAGATCCAGACCCGCACCCGCCGCGCCAAGCGCGCACTCGCCGCACGCGGCCTGACCGAGGCGGTGACCTGGTCGTTCATCTCAAAACCCAGCGCCGAAGCCTTCGGCGGCGGCCAGCCGGAGCTGGCGCTGGCCAATCCGATCGCGTCGGATCTGTCCGACATGCGGCCGAGCCTGCTGCCGGGCCTGATCGCCGCCGCGCAGGCCAACGCCGATCGCGGCACGCCGGATCTGGCGCTGTTCGAGGTCGGGCAGATCTTCAAGGGCGACCGGCCGCAGGATCAATTCATCGCGGCGAGCGGCGTGCGCCGCGGCGTCGCCTCGTCGCAGGGCCTCGGCCGGCACTGGTCGGGCTCGGCGCCGGCCACCGCGCTCGACGCCAAGGCCGATGCCTTCGCGGTGCTGGCCGCCGCCGGCGCGCCGATGGCGGGGCTGCAGATCGCAACCAACAAGCTGCCTGCCTGGCTGCATCCCGGCCGCTCCGGCGCGATCCAGATCGGGCCGCAGAACGTGCTGGGTTACTTCGGCGAGCTGCATCCGCGCGTGCTCGAACAGCTCCACGCCGACGGCCCGCTGGTCGCATTCGAAGTGATCCTCGACCGGATCCCCGACGCCAAGCAGCGCCCGACCCGCGCCAAGCCGGCGCTGGAATTGTCGGCGTTCCAGCCGGTGTCGCGCGACTTCGCCTTCATCGTCGACCGCAAGGTCGCGGCCGCCGACCTGGTCCGCGCCGCCCAGGGCATCGACAAGAAGCTGATTACTTCGGTCGGGGTGTTCGACGTCTATGAGGGCAAGGGCATCGACCCGGACAAGAAGTCGATCGCGATCGCGGTGACGCTGCAGCCGCGCGACAAGACCATGACCGACCAGGAAATCGACGCCGTCGGAGAGAAGATCGTCGCCGAAGTCACCAAGAAGACCGGCGGCGTGCTGCGCGGGTAGTTCGTCGCGGGCGGGTCGCGCTTACGGTCTCAGTGCACGGAGCTGCTTTGCGCGTCTCTACCGGCTGCCCGGCCAGCGCTCAGGCGCGCCGGTGGCTTCGCGGCTGCGGCGCTTCTTCGGCTTGCGCTGCGGCTTCTCCGCCGCGGCCGCGGGCTTCGCCGGGCCGATCCGCTTCAGCGCGGCGTCGGCGGCGGCCTCGCCGGATTCCCACGCGCCCAGCACGGTGCCCCACATCACCTCGCTGGTGGCCTCGCCGGCGATGAACAGATTGCCGAGCGGCTCGGCCAGCACCTTGCGCGACGGCGCGCCGCCGGGCGACGCCGCCGACATCGCGCCCTGCACGTAAGGCGCGGCGTTCCACCGCGTCGCCGCCTTGCGCTCGACGGCGGCGGCGATATCGCTGCCGAACAGCTTGCCCAGCCACTCGACCGCGAAGGCCTGCATCGCCGCCTCGCCCTGCGCCGACAATTCGCGGCCGAAGCTGCCGGCGACATCGACCGTGCACAGCGACGAGCCGTTGACGTTGGCGGACAGCACCGCGGTGCGGGCGCTGTTACTTTGCTCGATCATCATCTCGTCGCGCGACAGGCCGAGCGGATTGCCTTTGAACTGCAGCGCGATCCGGTCGTAGCTGCCGAGCCCGAGCCTGGATGCGGCGTCGAGCTGGCGCTTCGGCAGGTCCGGCGAAAACGCGATCGCGCCCGAACTCAGCACATTGGTCGAGGCGGTGAGAATGATCGCGCGCGCCGCGATCTTGCCTGACGCCGTCTCCACGCCGATATCGCGGCCGCTCCAGACGATGCGCGTCACCGGCGTCGACAGCGTCACCGGCAGCGCCGCCGCGAGCCTGGTCAGCAGCACGCCCAATCCCTGACGCACGCCGATGATGGCGATGCGGTCCTGGGCGCGAAAACCGTCGACCGCCGACAGGTCCCTGACGTCCTTGCCGGTGGCGACCGGGCCGATCACGAATTCGGTGGTCGCGGTCCAGTCGCCGAGATCCTTCGGCAGCGCCGCCGCGCAGGAGACGTCGACCCGGCCGCGCGACGCCTCGCCGATGGCGCGGCTGGCGCGCACCAGCGTGGCGAGGAAATCCTCGGTCTCGCGGGCCCGGGCGTTGCGGCGGCCGATCCGGATCTTCTGGCCCGGCGGCGCCGCCGCGATGTCGAGGCCTTCGCCGCGCGCCAGCCGGACCAGCGGATTGCTGTCCGGATTGTGCAGGAACCGCGCGCCGCGATCGAACGGCGCCTCGAAGCTGGTGGTGTCGGTGAGGCAGCGGCCGCCGATCTGCGCCGCGGCCTCGACCACGATCACCTTGCGGCCGGCCGCCGCGATCCGCCGCGCCGCCGCGATCCCGGCCGCGCCGGCGCCGACCACGACGATATCGACCTCGCGCGGCAGCGCCGCGGACGCGCGCGCCCCGAACATCGGCGCGACGGCGAGGCCGGCGGTGGCTCCGAGAAAGCGGCGTCGGGAGATTGTCATGTCATGGTTTCCGAAAATATCCGCGCCGGGCCGCGACAAGGGCCGAACAACCCGGCATTGTCCCGCGCCGGGGCGCCATCGTCAGTCTAACCCAAACGCCGTCGAAAACCTCGGACTCCGCCCGATTTTCGCGCGGCGCCCGGTTGCGTCGCGACGCCGCAGAATGCCCATCTTCGGCTCGCAACCTGCCTCAATCGCTGCACTGCGGCAACGGTCATGGTCAACGTCCGGTGTCCGGGCGGCTGAACCGATGAACTAAATTGCAACGGCTCTCCCCAATGATGAGCCGGCCAACAGCAGCGTGACGACGTCGCGGGAGTGAACGGATGGGCATTGTGTTCGATGCCATCGGCAAGGTCATCGCCGGCTATCTGCAGAAGGAAGAGCCGGGCTACGAGCCGTTCACGCCGAGCGAGCCGGATCATCTGCGCAACATCATGCAGCCCGGCGACGTGCTGCTGGTCGAGGGCAATGCGCGGATCTCCGGCATCATCAAGTACCTGACGCAGTCGACCTGGTCGCACGCCGCGCTCTATGTCGGCCCGATCGACGGCGCCGCCGAGCCCGACGGCGAGCCGCACGTCCTGATCGAGGCGAATATCGGCGAGGGCGTGACCTCGTCGCCGCTGTCGCGGCATCTGGGCTATCACACCCGGATCTGCCGCCCGGTCGGCCTGTCGCACGAGGACCGCCACACCGTCTGCCGCTACGCCATCAACCGGATCGGCTTCGGCTACGACACCAAAAACATCGTCGACCTGATGCGCTACCTGGTGCCGATGCCGGTGCCGCAACGCTGGCGGCGGCGGATGATCGCGCTCGGCTCCGGCGATCCGACCAAGATCATCTGCTCGGCGCTGATCGCGCAGGCGTTCGACGCGGTGCGCTATCCGATCCTGCCGAAGATCACCAAGGCCGGCAGCCGCGCCGCGCGCCGCGAGATCCTGCACATCCGCGACTCCTCGCTGTACATGCCGCGCGACTTCGACATCTCGCCGTATTTCGAAGTGGTGAAGCCGACCATCGTCAACGGCTTCGACTACACCGCGCTGCACTGGGCCGACAAGCAGAAGCCGCTCGCGGAGGTGGCGGGCCCGTTCAGCACGTTTCACGACCCTGCCGACCCGGCGCCGTCGCTCGTTCCTGAAACGGCTGACACGGAAACGGCGCCGCGCGAGTCAGAAGTGACGCGCGTCGGTTATATGCACTGACATCATCCTCAGCGCAGCTTGCCGCAGGCAAAGCGTCATCCTGAGAGCCTGACCGGAAATGCAGGCCGCCAAATCAACGCCCTGTCCCCGTCATTGCGAGCGCAGCGAAGCAATCCAGCGCGCCGAGCACTGAGCCCCTGGATTGCTTCGTCGCGGAGCCTGCTACGCTACGCGCATCGAGCCGAGCAGGAGGCCTCGCCGCCATCGGCGTCGCCCTGCAATTCCAGCAGCCCCTTGATCTCGTCGTTCGGCCGCGCCGCGCTGAACAGGAAGCCCTGCGCCTCGTGGCAGCCTTCGTCGCGCAGCCAGTTCAGTTCGGCTTCGGTCTCGACGCCTTCGGCCGTGATGGTGACGCCGAGTCCCATGCCGAGGCTGATGATGGCGCGGACGATCGCCTGGGCCTCGCGATTGTCGCTGACGCCGCGCACGAACGACTGGTCGATCTTGATCTTGTCGAACGGAAAGCTGCGCAGATAGCTCAGACTCGAATAGCCGGTGCCGAAATCGTCCATCGAGATGCGGACGCCGAGCGCGCGCAGCGCGTGCAGCGTGGCGATCACCTGGCTGCTCTTTTCCAGCAGCAGCGTCTCGGTGATTTCCAGCTCGAGCCGGCGCGCCGGCAGGCCGGACTGCTTCAGCGCGTCCATCACCGTCGCCATCAGATTGCCGACGCGGAACTGCAGCGGCGACAGATTGACCGCGACGCGGATGTCGCCGGGCCAGCGCGCGGCGTCGTGGCAGGCCTGGCGCAGCACCTGCGCGCCGATCGCGTTGATCAGGCCGGTGTCCTCGGCGACCGGGATGAACTCCGCCGGCGAGATCATGCCGCGCTCCGGATGCGGCCAGCGCACCAGCGCCTCGCAGCCGGTGACGCCGCCGTCGGCGAGCGCGATCAGCGGCTGGTAGTACGGCCGCAGCACCTCGTGGCGAAGCGCCGTGCGCAGTTCGGTCTCGATCTTGCGCCGCGCCTGGGCGCGGGCGTCCATCCCCGGCTCGAAGAAGCTGAAGCTGCCGCGCGAATCCTTCTTGGCGCGCGACAGCGCCATGTCGGCGTTCATCAGCAGCTTTTCGGAATCGTCGCCGTCGACCGGCGCCACCGCGATGCCGATGCTGGCGCCCGCCACCACCGAATGGCCTTCGAGCAGAAACGGCTCGGCGATCGCGCCGAGCAGCCGCTTGGCCAGCAGCGTGACGTCCTCGGGCCGCTTGATCCCGGTCTGGACCACGGCGAATTCGTCGGAATTGAGCCGCGCCAGCGGGTCTTCCTCGCGCAGCGTCGAGCGCAGCCGGCGCGCGATTCCGCGCAGCAGCTTGTCGCCGACGGCGTGCCCCAGCGTGTCGTTGACCGCCTTGAAGTGATCGACGCCGACGAACAGCACGGCGATCTTCTCGCCGGTGCGCCGGGTCTGACTCAGCATATCGTCGAGCCTCTTGCGCAGTAGGCTGCGGTTCGGTAGCCCGGTCAGCCCGTCGTGATGCGCCATGAAGGCCAGCCGCATCTCGGCGCGTTTGCGCTCGGTGATGTCCATCAGCGCCAGCAGCACCGCCGGCTCGCCCTGATAGTTGAGCTGCCGGGCGTAGATCGCCAGATCGATCAGCGAGCCGTCGGCCCGGACGTGTTTCCAGGTCCGCGCCGCGCGTTCCTCGTCGGTGGCGTCGCCGCCCCATGGCAGATCGGTCTCGAACGCCTGCAGCCGGCGGATCGTCAGCGCGGCGAATTCCGACGGCGAATAGCCGTAATGCGCGACCGCGGCGTCGTTGACCGCGACGATGCGCTCGTCGGCGAGCGAGCACACCAGCATCGGCACCGGATTGCTTTCGAACATCAGCCGGAACGACGCTTCGCGCTGCTTCAGTTCGGTGATGTCGACGCGCAGGCCGATCACGCCGCCGTCCGAGGTGGTGCGTTCCTCGATCCGGATGCAGCGGCCGTCGGCGAGAAACTGCTCGTGGCTATGGCCGGGATGAAACAACCGTCGCATCCGCTCGGCGATCCATTCGTCCTCGCGGCCGATCGCTTCGGGATAGTCGCCGCGCTCGACGCCGACCCGGATGGTGTCCTGCATCCGCGCGCCGGGTTTGAACAGGTCGGCGCTGGCCTTGTAGATCTCCGCGTAGCGCTTGTTCCAGAGGATGTAGCGGCCATCGGCGTCGAGAAACACGATGCCCTGCGGCAGAATGTCGATCGCCTCGCGCAGCCGCTCGTGCGACTTGCGCGCCTCGGCCAGCGCGTCCGCAACGGCGCGCTCGCGATCGGCGATCCCGCGCGACGGCAGCTTCGGACACGGCGATGGCTTGCGGCCTGTCGCTCCGGAGCGGCTCGGCTTCGGCTTGCGTTTGACCGTGCATCTTTTCGATGTCTTGCTCGTCTTCAGCCGAAACTGCGGCATTTCCACGCCCCACACCCAATCTGCGAACTGGTTGTGCAAGATGTGTCTGAAAAAAATATGTAACGGTTTCAGCGGCATTTGCAGCCGGCAGGTAGGATCGCGGCGAAGTGCACGTCGATGAGGCACGCGCGAATCGCGCAGAGCGCGCGATAAACGACGCCGGGAACCAGAATACGGCATCCCGTTGCAGTTTCGGCGCGATCTGCACAAGGCTTGTGCGGAGACGAATCGTCGGCTCGAATTTGCGCCAACTACGCGGAGGGTTAGTATGGCGTTAACATCGCGACCCGCGGCCGCAGCATCGCGCCCGCAATGCCCCGGTCGCAGCGCCGCCGATTTCACCGGCTTCGCGAGTCGGATATAAGGTGAGTATGCGACGCCGATCGATTCCCGCCCGATGGCTGTTGGCCGCCGCGCTGCTCAGCGCCTCGGCGACATTCGCGTGGGCGCAGGACAAGGGCACGGTCGATCCGAAGCCGCTGCCGAAGCTCGCCAACCCCGACGATCCCGAGCTCGCCGCGCGCGAGCTGTTCGGCCGCCGCACCCTCCCCGCGGCGCTGCCGCCACGGCCGGTCGGGTTCTACGCCCGCGGCTGCCTCGCCGGCGGCGAGGCACTGCCGATCACCGGCAAGACCTGGCAGGTGATGCGGCTGTCGCGCAATCGGTTCTACGCCTATCCGGCGATGGTCGATCTGGTGGCGCGGCTGTCGAAGCGGGCGCACAGCGAGGCCGGCTGGCCGGGCATTCTGGTCGGCGACATGTCGCAGCCGCGCGGCGGGCCGATGCTGACCGGCCATGCCAGCCATCAGGTCGGGCTCGACGCCGACATCTGGCTGACGCCGATGCCGAACCGGCAGCTCTCGCGCAACGAGCGCGAGGAGATGTCGGCGGTGATGATGGTGCGCCGCGACCGGCTCGACATCGATCCCGCCGCCTGGACGCCGACGCATTGGAAAGTGATCCGCGCCGCCGCGCAGGAGCCGGCGGTCGAGCGGATCTTCGTCAACGCGGCGATCAAGAAGGCGCTGTGCCGCGAGGCCAAAGGCGACCGGAGCTGGCTCAACAAGGTGCGGCCGATGTACGGCCACGATTATCACTTCCACATCCGGATCAAATGCCCGCCCGGCAGCATCGGCTGCGAGGCGCAGCCCGAAACGCCGCAGGGCGAAGGCTGCGGCGCCGAGCTGGACTACTGGTTCTCCGACGCGGTGCTGCACCCGAAGCCGCCGAAAGTGCCGCCGAAGCCGAAGCGCCAGCTCACCCTCGCCGAGTTGCCGGCGGAATGCCGCGCCGTGCTGAACGCGCCGGACCGCAAGCCGGATTGATCACACCCCCGACAATTGCGACCAGATCTTCGACAGCTTGCGTCTGGCCTTCTGCCGCCGCGTCGCCGGCGGGGCGTCGTCTTCCTCTTCGGGCAGCCGCAGGCCGACGACGTTGACCCGGCCGCCGCCGAGGCTGCGCGCCACCAGCACGATGGTATCGAGCTGCACGGTGGCGTTGAGGGTCGGCGCGGTGTCGAGATGGATGTCGAAATAATCCGCGAGCGTCAGCGCCTCCTCGCCGGTCGGCACGTTGACGCCGTAGGCGGCTGCGAGATCGCCGAGCGTGGTCTCGCCCGGCACGATGAAGTCGCCGAGCAGATGCGGGTCGGGCGCGCTCGAGGGCGGCATGTCGACGAAGAAGCGGTCGAGCGACTCGGCCTTTTCGGGCGGCGCCAGCAGATAGAGATAGTCGCCGGGCGCGACCGGATCGGCCTCCTCCGGCGTCAGGATGCGCTCGTCGCGGATCACCAGCGTCGGCTTCGACCAGGACGGGATCAGGCCGCGCTTCAGATACAGGCTCTTCGGCCGCACCGCGTAGCCGACCAGTTGCTGCTCGAGCTGGCCGGGCAGGTCGAGCTCGATCCGGCGCGGGCCGCGATCGGTGCGCTGCAGGGCGACGTGCAGCTTGCGCGCAGCCGGCCCCAGCGTCCAGCCCTGCAGCAGCAGCGAGATGATCACCACCACGAAGGCGACGTCGAAATACAGATAGGCCTTCGGCAGCCCGACCAGCATCGGGATCGAGGCCAGGAAGATCGCGACCGCGCCGCGCAATCCCACCCAGGCGATGAACAACCGCTCCCGCCAGTTGAACCGGAACGGCGCGAGGCACAGGAACACGGCGAGCGGCCGCGCCACCAGCATCAGCGCCAGCGCCACCAGCACCGCCGGGCCGATGCTCGACATCAGCCGCTGCGGCGACACCAAGAGGCCGAGCAGCACGAACATCACGATCTGCGCCAGCCAGGTCGCGGCGTCGAGGAACGCCACCACCGAATTATGCGCGCGGGTCGGCTGGTTGCCGATGATCATGCCGGCGAGATAGACGGCGAGAAAGCCCGAGGCGTGCGAGATCTGCGCGGCGCCGAACACCACCAGCGCCGCGGTGGCGACGAACGGCGCGTGCAGCCCCTGCGGCAACGCCACCCGGTTCAGCGCCATCACCACGGCGCGGCCGCCGATCACGCCGATCGCGGTGCCGAGCGTGGCCTCCCAGAGGAATTCCAGCACCACGTACCAGGTCGAGGCCTCGCCGCGGGTGATCAGCCCGACCAGCATCAGCGTCAGGAACACCGCGAACGGATCGTTGGTGCCGGACTCGACCTCCAGCGTCGCGCCGACGCGCGGCCGCAGCCGCAGCCCCTGCGAATGCACCAGCAGGAACACCGCGGCGGCGTCGGTCGAGGCGATCACGGCGCCGGCGAGCAGCGCCTCGGTCCAGTTCAGGTCGAGCGCATAATAGGCCACCGGCGCGGTGAGCAGCGCGGTCAGCAGCACGCCGACCGTCGCCAGCCCCATCGACGGCGCCAGCACCGCCTTGATGGTCGAGAATCGCGTCCGCAGCCCGCCGTCGAACAGGATCAGCGCCAGCGCCACCGAGCCGACCAGATAGGTGGTGGAGAGATCGTCGAATTTCAGGCCGCCCGGCCCGGCCTCGCCGGCCAGCATGCCGAGCACGAGAAAGACCAGCAGCAACGGCGCGCCGAACCGCAGCGCC
Organism: Rhodopseudomonas palustris; assembly: GCF_034479375.1. Classification (NCBI taxonomy): domain Bacteria; kingdom Pseudomonadati; phylum Pseudomonadota; class Alphaproteobacteria; order Hyphomicrobiales; family Nitrobacteraceae; genus Rhodopseudomonas; species Rhodopseudomonas palustris. The sequence continues at coordinate 3,740,938 of NZ_CP140155.1, forward strand.
AGCAGGCTCGACAGAATGCCCGCCATCACCAGGACGGCGCCGAGCAGAATGGCTATGCTGACCGTGTCGAGAGAGTCCATTGCCTCTGTTTAGACGAGCAAATCACCGCTGTCGCATCCTTAACGCCGCAGTTGCTGCAGCGCCAACTGCATTCTCGCCGATTGATCAAATTGACGCGTTCGCTGCTCGTTGTTTGCCGGATGGTTCACGCCCTGCCCGCGATCCCCCACCCGCAAGGGCGGGAGAGGGGGACGCTCAATCCAGGCACGGCGCGGCTCCCTCTCCCGCTTGCGGGAGAGGGTTGGGGTGAGGGCGCGCCGAGCACGGAGACGCGTTCGAGAGCCGCGTCGCGCCGTTCCATGCCGCGTGACGGGCTTTTGCTTGCGCGAACCGCTGCGATGACTAGATTGGCCTCACATCCTCCGTTTTCCCGAACCAGACCGGCCCGATGAGCTACGTGGACGCCTCCGACACCGCCCTGCGCAAGACCGGGCAGATCAAATTGCACGGCGCTGCCGGTTTCGCCGGCATGCGCAAGGCCGGACAGCTCGTGGCGCGATGCCTCGACGAGCTGGTCGACATCGTCAAACCCGGGGTGCCGACCTCGGTGATCGACGATTTCGTGCGCGATTTCGCCTTCAGCCACGGCGCCTTCCCGGCGACGCTGATGTATCGCGGCTATCGTTACTCGACCTGCACCTCGATCAATCACGTGGTGTGCCACGGCATGCCGGGCGACCGGCCGCTGAAGGAAGGCGACATCGTCAATGTCGACGTGACGATGATCGTCGACGGCTGGTATGGCGATTCCAGCCGGATGTATCCGATCGGCCCGATCGCCCGCAAAGCCGAGCGGCTGATCGACGTCACCTACGAGTCGCTGCTGCGCGGCATCGCGGCGGTCAAGCCGGGCGCCACCACCGGCGACATCGGGCATGCGATCCAGAGCTTCGTCGAGCCGCAGCAGATGAGCGTGGTGCGGGATTTCTGCGGCCACGGCCTCGGCCGGCTGTTCCACGACGAGCCGAACATCATCCATGTCGGCAGCCCCGGCCAGGGCGTGGTGCTGAAGCCCGGGATGTTCTTCACCATCGAGCCGATGATCAATCTCGGCAAACCCTATGTGAAGATCCTGTCCGACGGCTGGACCGCGGTGACCCGCGACCGCTCGCTGTCGGCGCAGTTCGAGCACTCGATCGGCGTCACCAAGGACGGCTGCGAAATCTTCACGCTGTCGCCCAAGGGCCTCGACAAGCCGCCGTTCCAGAGCTGAGCGCGTTCCCGGAACGCAGTCATTCCAGGGGCAAGCTACCAACTCCATACACCGTCATTCCGGGGCGCGCCGCAGGCGCGAACCCGGAATCCGGAGATGCTCTGCGACGAATCCCCTTGTGCCTTGAACCTCGAGATTCCGGGTTCGCGCGCGAGGCGCGCGCCCCGGAATGACCGGCTGACACAACGTAGAGTGGACAAAGGCGCGCGGTCGCCATGCCCACGGCCGCAGGCATGTCGGCATGGAGCACGACGCGCAGCGTATGGGGAAGGCGTCCCCCCACGCCGCAGCGCGCCCCCTCTCCCGCTTGCGGGAGAGGGTTGGGGTGAGGGCGACGCGGGCAATGAGGCCGCGATCTCAGAGCAGTGAGTCCGCAATCGCCTCGGATTCCGGGTTCGCCGCTGCGCGGCGCCCCGGAATGACGGGAGGCGGGGGTTTACGTCCGCTCAGCGCGGCGCGCGTTTCGCCAGGATGCGCTGCAAAGTGCGGCGGTGCATGTTGAGGCGGCGGGCGGTTTCCGAGACGTTGCGGTTGCACATCTCGTAGATCCGCTGGATGTGCTCCCAGCGGACGCGATCGGCCGACATCGGATTGTTCGGCAGTTCGGACTTCTCATTGCCGCTCGCCAGCAGCGCCGCGACGACGTCGTCGGCGTCGGCCGGCTTCGACAGATAGTCGACCGCACCCATCTTCACCGCGGTCACCGCGGTGGCGATGTTGCCGTAGCCGGTGAGCACGATGGCGCGCGCGTCGGGGCGCTCCTTCTTCAGCGCCGACACCACGTCGAGGCCGTTGCCGTCGCCGAGCCGCAGATCGACCACCGCGAAGGCCGGCGCCGACTTGCCGATCTGGGCGAGGCCGCTGGAGACGCTGTCGCACGAGGTCACGGCGAAGCCGCGGGTTTCCATCGCCCGTGACAGCCGCTCGAGGAACGGCTTGTCGTCCTCGACGATCAGCAGCGAGCGATCGGCATGGTCGTTCAATTCGGGGATGGCATTCACGGCGCGGGATCTCCTATGGCGTTTTCAGGCGAAGCGGGGCCGCTCCGCGAGAGGAAAACGCGTCAAAACAAGAATCGACGGCGTCGACGCAAAAGATATGGCGACGGGGTGCGACAATGCCAAGGCCCCGGCCGGGCCCCGCCCTGCGACCGGACCGCGCGCCCTCCGATCAGGCCTCTTCGGAGGCGGCGATCTCGGTATTCTCGAACCGGTTGCGCGGCCAGGTGAGCTGGACCACGGCGCCGTGGTCCGGGAACAGCTTGTTGCGGAACGAGACCTTGGCGCCGGTGCGCTCCAGCAGCGTGCGGGCGATGAACACGCCGAGCCCGAGGCCGGCGCGATCGTTCGGGGCGTCGTCGGCATGGCGGCGGCGCGACAGATACGGCTCGCCGATCCGCTTCAACAGGTCCGGCTTGATGCCCGGCCCGTCGTCCGAAATCATGATCTGGACGGTGTCGGCGTTCCACCAGGCGTTGACCTCGACGGTGTCGCGGGCGAAATCGACGGCGTTCTCCAGGATGTTGCCGATGCCGTAGAGAATCGCCGGGTTGCGCATCACCACCGGCTCGGCGGTGCCGGAAACCGCCACCCTGATCTTGATGGTGACGCCGAAATCGCGATGCGGCTCCACCGCTTCCTCGATCAGCGTCGACAGCGGCATCTTGTCGAACGGCGCCCCGGCGGCGTTGAGATGCGAGATCTTGGCGAGGATCTCGCGGCAGCGCTGGGCCTGCTCGCGCAGCGTCTTCAGATCGCCGGCCATTTCGGGCGGCGCCGATTTCTCCAGTTCGCGCGAGATCAGGAAGATCGTCGACAGCGGCGTGCCGAGTTCGTGCGCGGCGGCGGCGGCGAGCCCGTCGATCTGGGTGAGATGCTGCTCGCGCTCCAGCACCAGCTCGGTCGCCGACAGCGCGTCGGCGAGCTTGCGCGCCTCCTCGGTGACCTGGAAGGTGTAGACGCTGGTGACGCCGATCGCGAGCAGGATCGAAAGCCAGACGCCGACCAGATAGATCTCCGGAAGCTGCACCGCCTCGTCGCCGGCCCAGGGCAGCGGCTGGTGGGTGTAGCCGAGCAGCGCGGCGCAGCCGGCGGCGAAGATGCCGAGCGCGATCGTCATCCGTGTCGGCAGCGCCGTGGCGGCGATCAGCACCGGCCCGAGGAACAGGAACGCGAACGGGTTCTGCAGCCCGCCGGTGAAGTACAACAGGCCGGCGAGTTCGGCGATGTTCAGCGCCAGCAGCAGCGCCGCATAGATCGGCTCCATCCGCTGCATCGGATTGAACGCGATCTGCAGGCTGAGATTGACCACCGCCGAGGCGAAGATGATGGCCAGGCAGGGCAGCACCGCGAAGTCGAATTCCAGCCCCTGGGCGACGATGAAGATCGCCGACAATTGCCCCAGCGCCGCGAGCCAGCGCAGCCGCAGGATGGTGTCGAGCCGGACGTGGCGGCGCGGATGGCGGAAATCGGCGGAGATCAGATCGTCGGACATGGGCGGACACTACTCGCCGCCGCGCGCGTTCACAATTCGCGCCGAGGTCGCGGGGGCGCGCGTCGGCGCTTGCGCAGTCCGGCCGCAATCGGCAAACAGGCCGCTGTCATGACCGCCGAGCCCACTCCGAAACAGACATCGCCCGTCGCCGAAGCGCCCGCCGCGGCGATCGAGGTCGCGCATCTGGTCAAGGTCTACAAGGCGACGCGGGCGGTCGACGACATCTCGTTCAGCGTCGCGCGCGGCAGCATCACCGGGCTGCTCGGCGGCAACGGCGCCGGCAAGACCACCACGATCGCGATGATCATGGGGCTGGTGCTGCCGACCGCCGGCCGGATCCGGGTGCTCGGCTACGACATGCCGGAACGGCGCGCCGACGTGCTCGGCCGGATCAATTTCGAAAGCCCTTACGTCGACATGCCGTCACGGCTGACGGTGCGGCAGAATCTGCGGGTGTTCGGCAAGCTCTACGACGTGCCGGATCTGCCCGGCCGGATCGCCGAACTCGCCGCCGATCTCGACCTCGGCGAATTTCTCGACCGCCCCAGCGGCAAGCTCTCGGCCGGGCAGAAGACCCGCGTCGCGCTGGCGAAAGCGCTGATCAACCGGCCCGAGCTGCTGCTGCTCGACGAGCCGACCGCCTCGCTCGATCCCGACACCGCCGACTGGATCCGGGCGCATCTCGAGACCTATTGCCGGCAGCACCGCGCCTCGATCCTGCTCGCCTCGCACAACATGCTCGAGGTCGAGCGCTTGTGCGACCGCGTCATCATCATGAAGCGCGGGCGGATCGAGGACGACGACGCCCCGGCCGCGATCCTGGCGCGCTACAACCGCGCCACGCTCGAAGAGGTGTTCCTCGACGTCGCCCGCGGCCGCGCGCGGGGCGGGGAAGACACCCGATGACATCAACCGGTGACGTCACCCTCCGTCATGCCCGGCCTTGTGCCGGGCATCCACGAACCACGGCCTCCGCGGGAAAGACGTGGATGGCCGGGACAGGCCCGGCCATGACGGCGTTGGTGCGCGAACAGTGCGCGTCAAGTCGCTGCGGGTCGCTGGCGCTGGATTGGAGAGAAGCCCCAAGGAGGGCACGATCATGCGCTCGCTGATCGACAGCCTCGAATTCGGCCACGGCATCGCCTGGCATCGCATCGAAGCCATGGTGCTGCGCTATTGGTACCTGCTGCTGTCGTCGTGGCCGCGACTGCTGGAACTGGTGTACTGGCCGGCGCTGCAGATCATCACCTGGGGCTTCCTGCAGAGCTACATCGCGGAGAATGCCGGGTTCTTCGCCCGCGCCGGCGGCACGCTGATCGGCGCGGTGATCCTGTGGGACATCCTGTTCCGCGGCCAGCTCGGCTTCTCGATCTCGTTTCTGGAAGAGATGTGGGCGCGCAATCTCGGCAACCTGATGATGAGTCCGCTTAAGCCGATCGAGTTTCTGATCTCGCTGATGATCATGAGCCTGATCCGGCTGGCGATCGGCATCGTGCCGATGACGTTGCTGGCGATGATCTTCTTCGACTTCAACCTGCTCGGCTTCGGCCTGCCGCTGATCGCGTTCTTCTGCAACCTGATCTTCACCAGTTGGGCGCTCGGCATCTTCGTCTCGGGCCTGGTGCTGCGCAACGGGCTCGGCGCCGAGAGCATCGTCTGGTCGCTGATGTTCGGCATCATGCCGCTGGCCTGCGTGTACTACCCGGTGTCGGTGCTGCCGCATTGGCTGCAGCCGATCGCCTGGGCGCTGCCGCCGACCTACGTGTTCGAGGGCATGCGGGCGCTGCTGATGCAGCATCAGTTCCGCGCCGACCTGATGCTGTGGTCGCTGGCGCTGAATGCAGTCCTGTTCGCAGCCTCCTTCGTGAGCTTCCTGGTGATGCTGAACGGAGCACGGCGGCACGGATCGTTAATTCAAAGCGGCGAATAGGCCCTTTCCGGACAGCTTTCCGCCGCCGCCTGTGCTCATAATTCGATCTACGGATTGACGCACCCTGACCCAGCGGCCACTATGCTGCGGTGCGAGAAGAGACCAGGGAAACAAATACTATGCCCGTGATTGGTGAATTTGGCCGTCCGCCGGAGCTGCCGGCCGAAGTCAGTCCGGCGATGACCACGCCGATGTACTGGTTCTACGAACTCGCTCACGCCTCGCTCAATCCGGCGCGGGCGGTGTCGGACGCGACGCGGCTGATGTTCAAGAACCCGATGAACCCGTGGAGTCACACCGACCTCGGCAAGTCGATCGCGGCGGCCTGCGAAGTATTCGAACGCACCACGCGCCGTTACGGCAAGCCCGAATGGGGCCTCGACACCACCGAGGTCAACGGCATGCGCGTGCCGATCGAAATCCACAATGTGTGGGAAAAGCCGTTCTGCCGGCTGTTGTATTTCGAACGCAAGCTGGAACACCCGCTGCGCCATCCGCAGCCCCGGGTGCTGATCGTTGCGCCGATGTCGGGTCACTACGCGACGCTGCTGCGCGGCACCGTCGAGGCCTTCCTGCCGACCCACGAGGTCTACATCACCGACTGGACCGACGCCCGGATGGTGCCGGTCGCCGCCGGCCGGTTCGATCTCGACGACTACGTCGACTACGTCATCGAGATGCTGCAGACGCTGGGCGGCAACGTCCACGTCGTCGCGGTGTGCCAGCCCTCGGTTCCGGTGCTGGCCGCGGTGTCGGTGATGGAAGCCAATGACGACCCGTTCGTGCCGGTGTCGATGACGCTGATGGGCGGCCCGATCGACACCCGCCGCAATCCGACCGCTGTGAACAACCTCGCCGCCGAAAAGGGCATCGACTGGTTCCGCAGCCACGTCATCACCAAGGTGCCGTTCCCGCATCCGGGCGTGATGCGCGACGTCTATCCGGGATTCCTGCAGCTCAACGGCTTCATCAGCATGAATCTCGACCGCCACATGGACGCGCACAAGAACCTGTTCAACCATCTGGTCCAGGGCGACGGCGACCTCGCCGACAAGCACCGCGAGTTCTACGACGAATATCTGGCGGTGATGGACCTCACCGCGGAGTTCTACCTGCAGACCGTCGATGTGGTGTTCGTCAAGCACGCGCTGCCGAAGGGCGAGATGACCCATCGCGGCAAGCTGGTCGAGCCGTCGAAGGTCAAGCGCGTCGCGCTGATGACCGTCGAAGGCGAGAACGACGACATCTCCGGCATCGGCCAGACCGAAGCGACGCACACGCTGTGTAGCTCGATTCCGGACGAGCGCCGCGTGCACTACGTGCAGAAGGGCGTCGGTCATTACGGCGTGTTCAACGGCTCGCGGTTCCGGTCCGAAATCGTACCGCGTATTTCCGACTTCATGCTGTCGGCCGCGAACGGCGCACGCGCCAACGCGGCGGAGTAATCGCGCGCCGCGTGAAGATCGGGGATTGTCGGCGCGGCAGGCCCGGTTTGCATCGTGGAATCAAATGGGAAGCGCGATGCCCCGGGCCTCCGGGGCATCGTGGGAATCTCGATTCAGCACCGTTTCAACGAATGAGCACTGAGTCACGATTCAAAGCTGATAATTGAATCGAAATTCGCGAAAATTTCGGGTTCCGGGGCCCATCTTGTGGGGGGATCATCGCGCGATCACCCTGTATATTGGGCAAATGATTTGTTTTCGCGCCGGGCGCTTCCAATGGCGGCGGATATGGCAGACTCCAGGCGACCTCTTGTTGTCCGGATCTGCAGAAATGGCCTTCCGCGCACTTCTCTACCGGCGGCCCACCGAGCCGTCGACCATCCCCATCCGTCACGGATCGCAGTATTTCGCCGTTCGCATCAGGCGTCATCGCCGCGCGACGCGCTACACGCTGCGCATTCATCCGAGCGCTCGCGAAGCGATCCTGACGATGCCGCCGCGCGGCACGCTCGCCGACGCCAAGGATTTCGCACAGCGTCACGGCGCGTGGATCGCGGCGCGTCTCGGCCGTCTGCCGAAGGCGGCGCCGTTCCAGCCCGGCACGCTGGTGCCGCTGCGCGGCCACGACCACAAGATCGTTCACCGCGCCGGCCGCGGCACGGTGTGGACCGAAGTGCGCGACAGCGGCGAGCGCATCATCTGCGTCGCCGGCGAGCTCGACCACATCGACCGCCGCGTCCACGACTTTCTCAAGCGCGAGGCGCGCCACGACCTGCAGAAGGCCTGCGACCGCTACGCGCCCGAGCTCGGCGTCAAGGTGACGCGGCTGTCGATCCGCGACCAGTCGAGCCGCTGGGGCTCGTGCACCTCGGCGGGGTCGCTGTCGTTCTCGTGGCGGCTGATCCTGGCGCCGGCTTACGTGCTCGACTATCTCGCCGCGCACGAAGTCGCGCATCTGGTCGAGATGAACCACTCGGCCCGGTTCTGGCGCGTGGTCGGCAAGGTCTGTCCGCATATGGAGCGCGCCAAGACCTGGCTCGACACCCACGGCAACGATTTGCACCGCTACGGCATCAGCGACTGAGCGGCGGCCTGCTGCCGGCATCGTGCCCGCGGCAGCCCCCACCCCAACCCTCCCCCGCAAGAGCGGGAGAGGGAGCCCGCCATGCGTGATGAGAGACACGACCTCACCCCGACCGCTGAAGGCCCCCTCTCCCGCCTGCGGGAGAGGGTTGGGGTGAGGGCGACGCGGGCACGGCGTGTCGATGAGGCGCCGAAGCAGCCGAAAGAAAAAGGCCCGCCAGATCGACTGACGGGCCTCACGCATACTCAAATTCAAAACAGCTTGCTGCGCCTCAGCGCGGCGCCAGCACCATGACCACCTGACGGCCTTCGAAGCGGGCGTCCTGCTCCACCTTGGCGATTTCGGCGACGTCGGCCTTCACCTTTTCCAGCAGCTTGGTGCCGATTTCCTGGTGGGCCATTTCGCGTCCGCGATAGCGCAAAGTGATCTTCACCTTGTCGCCTTCCTCGAAGAAGCGCTGCATCGCCTTCATCTTCACGTCGTAGTCGTGATCGTCGATCATCGGGCGGAGCTTGATCTCCTTGATCTCGACGATCTTCTGCTTCTTGCGCGCCTCGGCGGCCTTCTTCTGCGCCGAGTACTTGAACTTGCCGTAGTCCATGATCTTGCAGACCGGCGGACTGACGTTCGGCGAGATCTCGACGAGGTCCATGCCGGCTTCCATCGCCATCTTGATCGCGACGATGGTCTCGACCTTGCCCTGGTTCACACCGGCCTGGTCGATCAGCTGGATCTCGTGATTGCGAATTTCATCGTTGGTGCGCGGCCCATCCTTGGCAACGGGGGGCGGGGCTCTGTTGGGACGGCGAATGGTGGCTTCTCCAAAATTGTGAACGTTGGTGGCGAACGATCAGATCAACGCATGTCATAGAAACATCGACGGCTGTGCCGATCAGATCACACGCTCCATATAGGTCAGAGCGGAGCCGGACGCAAAACCGAGATTGCCCCGGCTCAAATGCCGAGGCCATGCCCTTCCTGATCGCCGCGCAGTGTGACGGAAGAACCCCGACCCGGCAAGCCGACTTCCGCCTAAGCGGAGCAAGGACCAGCCGATTCGCGGCATTTCCGCCACGCCGGACGCCCGCCCGGCGTTGACGGCGCGACGCTGCGTACTGCAAACCAACTCCGCAACGAGGCCCTTGATCCATGACAAACACCTCCTCCGCTCCGGCTTCCGACTTCATCACCGTCGGCGACGGCCCGGCGCAGCGCCGGATCGCGGTGCAGGCGCGGGCCGGCAACGGCCCCGGGCTGTTCTGGCTCGGCGGCTTCAATTCGGACATGACCGGCACCAAGGCGGTGGCGCTCGACCAATGGGCCGCCGAACGCGGCCGCGCCTGCGTCCGGTTCGATTATTCCGGCCACGGCGCCTCCTCCGGCGCGTTCGCCGAGGGCACCATCAGCCGCTGGCTGGAGGACAGCGTCGCGGTGTTCGACCATTTCTGCAAAGGCCCGCAGGTGGTGATCGGCTCCTCGATGGGCGGCTGGATGGCGCTGCTGCTGGCGCGCGAACTGAGCCGCCGCGGCGGCGCGAGCCCTGCGACACTCGCCGGCCTGGTGCTGATCGCGCCGGCGCCGGATTTCACCGAAGCGCTGATGTGGAAGGGGTTTTCGCCCGATATCCGCCGGCAGATCGAGACCGAGGGGGTGTGGATGCGGCCGTCCGAGTATGGCGAGCCGTATCCGATCACGCGCGCGCTGATCGAGGACGGCCGCAACCACCTGCTGCTCGGCGGCGCGATCAGCACCGGCTGCCCGGTCCGCATCCTGCAGGGCAAGCAGGACCCCGACGTGCCCTGGACCCACGCCTTCGCGTTGACCGAGCGGCTGCCCTGCGAGGACGTCGTGCTGACCCTGATCCAGGACGGCGACCACCGGCTGTCGCGGCCCCAGGACATCGCAAGGATGCTGGCGGCGGTGGAGGAGATGGGGTGAGCTGTTCCTCGGATTGGAGAACCCTCTCCCCTTGTGGGAGAGGGTGGCAGCCGAAGGCTGCCGGGTGAGGGGTGTCCCGAGCACAGTGTCCGCGGCTAACCGCTCATCCGGCACGGACTGCGTCCGTGCCACCTTCTCCCACAAGGGGAGAAGGACGTGCGTCCGTCCACTCCGCCCGCACACTCTCGTCCGCTTCACCGACGACATGCCTCTCGCGCAGCGCCGCGAACTGATCGTACGCACGTAACTGCCCGAGCGCCCACACCGCTGCGCCGCGCACCACCGGATTGGCATCGCCAAGCAGCCTTTCGGCCTCGGCCGCAAGCCGCGCATCGCCCGAATTGCCGATCGCGATCAGCACGTTGCGGATGAAGCGGTCGCGCCCGATGCGCTTCACCGGGGACTTGGTGAACAGCGCCCGGAACGACGCATCGTCGAGCCGCGCGAGCTCTGCCAGCGACGGCGCCCGCAACGCCTCGCGCGCGGCGAGCTTCGCCTCGCGCCCGGCCTCGGCGAACTTGTTCCAGGGGCACGCCGCCAGACAATCGTCGCAGCCATAGATGTGCTGACCGATCGGCCGGCGGAATTCGTGCGGGATCGGTCCCTTGTGCTCGATCGTCAGATACGAGATGCAGCGCCGCGCATCGAGCTGGTACGGCTCCGGGAACGCCGCGGTCGGGCAGGCGTCGAGGCAGGCGCGGCACGAGCCGCAGCGATCGGGCTCAGGCTCGTCGCGCGGCAGCTCCAGCGTGGTGAAGATCGCGCCGAGAAACAGCCACGAGCCGAATTCGCGCGACACCAGATTGCTGTGCTTGCCCTGCCAGCCGATGCCCGCCGCCTGCGCCAGCGGCTTCTCCATCACCGCCGCGGTATCGACGAAGACTTTCACCTCGCCGCCCGCGGTCGCGACCAGCCCGCGCGCGAGCTGCTTCAGCCGGCTCTTGATCACATCGTGATAATCGTCACCCTGCGCATAGACCGAGATCGCGCCGCGATCCTTCGCGCCATGAACCGAGCGCGGATCGGCATCGGGACCGTAATTGACCCCGAGCATGATCACCGAGCGCACCTCGCTCCACATCACCCGCGGGTCGGCCCGGCGCTCCGGCCGGTCGGCGAGCCAGGCCATCTCGCCGTGGCGGCCAGCGTCGAGGTATTCCAGTAGCCGTTCGAGGGCGCGGGGGGTGGAATCCGGCGCGCAGACCCCGAGCGCGTCGAAGCCGAGCGCCTGCGCCTGCTGCCTCAGCTTTGTCACCAGTTTGCCGCAAGACTCCGCGGGGTCTGAACCGGCTCCCGAGGCGGCGCTCAGAAGTCCAGATCCACATAGGTTCGCGACGCCGGCACCCCCGCCAGCCACTCGCTCAACAGCGGACGGAACGACGGCCGCGACTTGATGCGCGCGTACCAGGCCTTTGCCGCTTCGTCCTCGATCCATGGCACGTCGCCCAGATAGTCGATCGCCGACAGATGCGCCGCCGCCGCCAGATCGGCGAAGCTCATGCGGTCGCCGGCGAGAAAGTTCCGGGTCCGCGCCAGCCAGCCGATATAGGCGAGATGATAGCGCACATTGGCGGTCGCGGCGCGGATCACATCCATCGCCGGCGGCCCGCCGCCATCGCCCTCGCTGATGAATCGCTTGTAGATCCGCTCCGTCACCAGCGGTCCGCTGGCCTCCTCGAAGAACTTGTCGTTGAACCACGACATCAGCCGCCGCACCTCGATCCGCTCGGCGGTCGAATGCGGCAGCAGCCGGCGATCACGCAAGCCCGCGCCGTGGGTCTCGTCGAGGAACTCGGCGATGACGTCGGCGCCCGGAATCGGCGGATAGCCTTCGCCCACCAGCACAGGTGTGGTCCCGGCCGGATTGAGTGCGAGGAAAGCCGTGCGCCGCTCCCATGAGCGTTCTTCCACCAGCCGCAGATCGAGACCGTGTTCGCCGAGCGCGAGCCGGACGAACCGGGACTGCGGGCAGAACGGATGATGGAAAAGGGTGTACATAGCGACCTTGATAGTTTCGCAGGCTTAACAAACGGTGGCCGGGACAACGATTTGACCCTGCCCGCGGAGGCGCCGGACGCGCGATGCGCGGCCGCGTGGGACGCCGGCTATCGGCGCATTTTTGACGTTGCGGCATGCAATCGAATAGGCGACAAGGTCGCGCCTCTTGCGAGACCGATCCCTCCCAGCGGACAATCCCATGCTTTCCGATATCATCAGAGCCGTCATTCTCGGCGTGGTCGAGGGTGTCACCGAGTTCCTGCCGGTGTCGTCGACCGGCCATCTGCTGCTGGTGGGGCGATTCTTCAATCTCGGCGAGGGCGATTTCTGGAAGACCTTCGACGTCCTGATCCAGCTCGGGGCGATCCTCGCGATCCTGGCGCTTTATTTCGCCAAATTGTGGCGAATTGCGCTCGGGATGTTCTCCGATCCGGCGGCGCAGCGTTTCATCATCGGCGTGCTGGTCGCATTCCTGCCGGCGGCGGTGATCGGCGCTGCGGCCGGATCCTACATCAAGCTGTTTCTGTTCAATCCGTGGGTGGTGTGTTTCTCGCTGATCGTCGGCGGCGCGATCCTGCTGTGGGTCGATCAGCTCGACCTGAAACCGCGCCACCACGACGCCACGACGTTTCCGCTGTTGATGTATTTCTACATCGGATGCGCGCAATGCGTGGCGATGATCCCGGGCGTGTCGCGCTCCGGCGCGAGCATCGTCGCGGCGATGCTGTTCGGCGCCGACAAGCGCGCGGCGGCCGAGTTCTCGTTCTTCCTGGCGATCCCGACCATGGTGGGCGCCTTCGTTTACGATCTCTACAAGAGCCGCGGCGACCTGACGACCGACCATATGACCATCGTGGCGGTCGGCTTCGTGGTGTCGTTCATCACCGCGATCATCGTGGTGAAGACCTTCCTCGGCTACGTCACCCGCCACGGTTTCGAGCTGTTCGCGTGGTGGCGCGTCATCGTCGGCACGCTCGGCCTGATCGCACTGGCGATGGGCCGCTGATCGCTTGCCGACAGACGCCGGAGCCGATGCCCCGGCATCATTCCGCGTTGATGACTACGCGTTCTTGCGCGCGAACTCGCCGGTCCTGCGGAACCGCCACAGATAGGACGGCACGATCGCCTGCATCGAATCCGGCGTGATGCCGAGCCCCGGCAGCGTCAGGCCGGCGCTCTTGGCGGCGTCCGACACGATATTGTCGACCTTCAGCAGTTCGACCTGATCCGGCGTCAGCTTGAGGCCGCCCGGCGCGAATTGCAGCAGCATCGCCTGCAGGCTGGCGAGCCAGAACGGCAGCGGCAGCATCAGCCGCTTGCGGTCGATCGTCTCGAGAATGATCTCGATGATCTCGCGCATCGTCAGTAGTTCCGGTCCGCCGAGCTCGTAGGTCGCGCCCGGCCTGGTGTTGCCGTCGACGGCTTCGGCCACCGCGGTGGCGACGTCGCCGACATAGACCGGCTGCAGCCTGGTGTCGGCGCCGACCAGCGGCATCACCGGCGACATCCGCGCCAGCGCGGCGAAGCGGTTGGTGAACTGGTCTTCGGGGCCGAACACCACCGACGGCCTCAGGATCGTGGCCTGCGGCACCGCGGCCAGCACCGCCTGCTCGCCGGCCGCCTTGGAACGGGCGTAGCGCGCCGGCGAGTTGGCGTCGGCGCCGATCGCCGAGACGTGCACCATCCGCGCGCCGACCGCCGCGGCGGCCCTGGCGATCGCGCCCGCGCCCTCGGACTGCACCGCGTCGAATTTCTGCGCCCCGCCCTCGGCGAGGATGCCGACCAGATTGATCGCCACGTGAGAGCCGCGCATCGCCGCCTCGACCGAGGCCGGATAGCGCAGATTGGCCTGCACCGCGTGAATCTGGCCGACCCGCCCGAGCGGCTGCAGATGCCCCGCCAGCTCCGGCCGCCGCACCGCCACCCTGATTCGGTAGTCCCGACGGGCCAGCGCGCTGACCACATGGCGGCCGATGAAGCCCGAACCGCCGAAAACCGTGACGAGGGTGTCGATGTTGGAAGTCATGCAGGGTCATCCTGTGGAGAAACGAAGCGCCGGAACGCCTTCATTCTGGCGGTTTCGCGTTACGGCATCAACCTTTCGCTGTACAGCGGAATTGGAGCCGCGAAGCAATTTGACATTTCCGTATCGGGTCCCTATCAACCCGCCCGGGCCCAGGTGGCGGAATTGGTAGACGCGCTGGCTTCAGGTGCCAGTGGCTTCACGGCCGTGAAGGTTCGAGTCCTTTCCTGGGCACCACTCGCACTCTAACTCCTTGAGTTGCGAGGGATTAAGCAAAATCAATGGCTTGAAGCTGCCCGCCTGGTACAAAAGGCTGGTACAATGGCCCTTGCAATGTCCCGTCCCTGGAAGCATCCAAACAGCGGCGTCTACTGGCTCCGGAGAGCTGTACCGGAGGATTTGCGCGCGTTGGTCGGCAAGCGCGAGGAGAAGCGCAGCCTGCAGACGCGGGATCCAGCCGAAGCGAAGCGTAGGCACGCAGCAGCTCTCGCGGATCTCGAAAGCCGTTGGGCAAATCTTCGAGCTGGCCCAAAGCCGATCACCGAACGAGAAGCCCATAAACTCGTCGCGTTCGTCTACGATGAGTGGCTTGAGCAACACAGAGAACATCCAAGCGCCAAGACTTTTTGGCAGGTCGGTCTCGTCGATAGGCTTTTCGTCGATCCGGAAGATCGGCCCCCGCGCAGTCCTTCAGACATCAAATCGTATTTCACGATCGAAGAAGGGTCCCTCAAGGTTCGTGAGATGGAGGATTGGTGCCTTCAGGAAGCGCAAAGCATCCTAAGGTGGAAAGGCCTCTCGACCGAGCTGGGGAACACCCGAACGGTCGCTAGAGCCCTTGCCAGGGCGGTCGAAAGAGCCAGCCTGACGTTGCAGCGCTGGGCGAACGGCGAGAGCGATTCATCATCGTATCATCTGGCATCCGTGGCACCCGGGCTCAGCACTGCGCCGCCCCAGGAGCCTCTGCCGCTGCCCGACATCGTGCAACGCTGGGCAGCTGAAAGGCGCCCGGCGGAGAAGACGCTTTACGAATGGTCGCGCGTCGTTCGTCAGTTGGGCGATTTTCTGAATCAAACCGACGCTCGGCGGATCACCGAAGAAGACCTCATCCGCTGGAAGTCGGCGATGGTAGCCGACGGACTGCGGCCGAAAACGATTCAGGATGCGAAGCTAGCGCCGATCAGGGCCATCTTACAGTGGGCCGTACAGAACAAGCTGCTCAAGTCCAATCCGGCAGAAGGCGTTACGCTCGACGCCAAGAGCAAGCAGGGGGAAAAGAAACGCAGCTTCACCGACGAGGAAGCAAAACTCGTCCTCAAGGCTGCGGCGGCGGAAAGAGACCCTGTGCGGCGTTGGGTGCCTTGGATTGGCGCCTACTCGGGAGCGAGAATTTCCGAGATTTGCCAACTGCGATCCGAGGACATCAAGCAGATCGATGGCATCTGGTGCATGGCCTTTGCCCCGGAGGCAGGCTCGTTGAAGACGAGCGGCTCTGAACGAATCATTCCCGTTCATCCTGCCCTCATCGAGGCGGGGTTCTTGAAGTTCGCTGCGACGGTCAAGTCAGGACCATTGTTTGCTGAGCTTGCTCCCGACAAGTTCGGCAAACGTGGCGGAAACGGCACAAAAGTCGTCGGTCGCTTCGTGCGGCAGCTAGGCTTGAAAGACCCTAGGCTCTCCCCAAGCCACTCATGGCGCCACCGTATCAAAACCTCCGGCCGCAAGTTTGGGCTGGCTCAGGACATCCTGAACGCGATCACGGGGCACGGAGCGAAGTCGGTCGCCGATTCGTACGGAGAGTTTCCAGTGGAGGCGCTGTACAGGGAGATATCAAAGATCCCAGCGCTGGACGTCAGAGGCTGACTGTTGCCGTAAAAAATTCTGCAGGAAAGCCTCTACGGCAATCTTGACGAGAAAGCCGATTCGATGCACATACATCTGTGCAACGAAAGGCCCTACTGCGTGATTGAATTTCTCAAGAACCTAGCTACGGTTCGCAACGGCGTTGCGTTCCGAGAAGCCGTTCGCCACGTCGAGGGCGCTCCTATCGCGGTCGTCCAGGCGGGCGACATTGGCTTGGAAGGCAACATCAGGCTCGAAGAGCTGCTGCGGATCAGTTCCGTGCCCACGCAAGGCGACGCTCGCTCGCTGACACCTGGAGAGGTTCTGCTTCAGTCACGCGGGCAAAGCTACAGGGCTGGTGTAGTGCCCCCACACGCCGGATCAATGGTAGCAGCGGCCAGCGTTCTGATCATGACTCCGGGCCCCGCATTGCTGCCGGCCTACCTCGCTCAATTCCTCAACTCCCCCTCTACGCAGATGGAACTGCGCGCCAGAGCTACCGGCGCCACCATCGCCAACCTTAAGAAGAGCGAGCTTGAGCAGCTGCTCGTGCCGGTTCCGTCACTGGGAGATCAGGAAAAACTCGTCGCGCTAGGGGCCGCCCTGCGCGTGCAATTGCGGATCGAAGCTCGCCTAGCGGAGCTTCGCCGCCTTCAGCTTCGTGCGCTCATGAAGGAGCGGGCGGAGAGGAACCGAGGACGTTAACCCGTCCCCGGTTCCTTTAACCGGTCTGGTCAGGCGTTGGCGCGCCTCCGGACCATGTCCTAGGACTGCTAAGACAGGATACATCTATCCATGACCATCAACATCGGCAACTACATGTTCGACGGCACTCACGCGTCGCCCAGCCAGCTCGCAGACCGGTCCGGCGTCTACGCCGTGCTCGGTTCCACGATGACCGGCTTGACGGTCGTCGACATCGGCGAATCCGGCTGGATCCGCACTCGCGTCCAGGCGCATGACCGCGCTCCGGCGTGGGCGAGGCGGGGGCTGCCGCTCTCCTATGCTGCACTCTACTGCGACGAAGTCGCCCGGATGCGGATCGAGCGCGAACTGCGGACGCGGTACAATCCGCCCTGCGGGGACCGCTAGGCGAAACGGCCACGAGCATGGCCAGGGGCGAAGAAGAACTCGCCCCTGACCGGTCGCCGAGACATGTCGGACCACAAGACAAGTGAAAAGAGAATTGGTGTGACCAACAACATTCCTCAAGCAGAGAAGACCTCCATGGACGACATCAAGCGTGTCGCCTGGGCAGCCTGCAACACATTTCGCGGGCTGATCGACCCGGCCGAGTACAAGGACTACATCCTCATCATGCTGTTCCTGAAGTTCGTTTCGGACGTCTGGAAGCAGCACCTCGAAGAGAACATGCGCGAGCTGAAGGGCGACGACGTTCGCGTCCAGCGGCGGATGCAGCGCGAGCGCTTCGTGATGCCCGAGGGCTCGACCTTCGACGAGCTCTACGCTGCGCGCGATGCGGACAACATCGGCGAGCGCGTCGACATCGCGCTGGAGGCGATCGAGAACACCAACAAGGCCAAGCTCGGCGGCGTGTTTCGAAATGTCTCCTTCAACTCGCAGACCAAGTTGGGCGAGACCAAGGATCGCAACCGCCGGATCAAGAACCTGCTCGAGGATTTTGCCAAGCTCGACCTCCGGCCCGGCCATGTCGTCGAGGACGAGGCGATCGGCGAGGCCTACATCTATCTGATCGAGCGCTTCGCCTCGGAGGCCGGCAAGAAGGCTGGTGAATTCTACACGCCGCTGCAGGTCAGCCAGGTTCTCGCCAAGCTGGTGGCGCCGCTGCCCGGCGACCGCATCTGTGACCCGGCCTGCGGCTCCGGCTCACTGCTGATCGAGACGGCGTACGAAGTCGGCGGCAAGGACTTCGCCCTGTTCGGGCAGGAGGTGAACGGCGGCACCCATGCGCTCGCCAAGCTCAACATGTTCCTGCACGACATCGACGGCGCGCGGATCGAGTGGGGCGATACGCTCAACAACCCGCTGCTGATCGAGGACGACCACCTGATGGCGTTCGACGTCGTGGTGGCCAACCCGCCGTTCAGCCTCGACAAGTGGGGCGCCGAGAACGCGCCGAGCGATCGGTTCAAGCGCTGGACGCGCGGTATCCCGCCGAAAAGCACGGGCGACTGGGCGTTCATCACCCACATGGTCGAGACGGCGAAGCCGAAGCTCGGCCGCGTCGCCGTGGTGGTGCCGCACGGCGTGCTGTTCCGCGGCGGCGCCGAGGGCAAGATCCGCGAGGCGATGATCCGCGAGAACCTGCTCGATGCGGTGATCGGCCTGCCGTCGAACCTGTTCCAGTCGACCTCGATCCCGGTCGCCGTGCTGGTGTTCGACCGACGCCGCGAGAAGGGCGGCTCGCGCGCCAAGAGCACCGACGTGCTGTTCATCGACGCCAGCCGCGACTTCAAGCAGGCGAAGACCCAGAACATTCTGGAAGCCGCGCACACGGCGAAGATCATCGACACGTTCAAGGCCCGCATGGACGCCGACAAGTACGCGCGCGTGGTGCCCGCCGCCGAGATCGAGGAGAACGGCTTCAACCTCAACATCCCGCGCTACGTCGACACGTTCGAAGCCGAGGCCGAGATCGACGTGAAGGCCGTGCAGGCGGAGATCGATCAGCTCGAAGCCGAACTGGTCGAGGTCAAGAAACGGATGGCGGGGTATCTGCGGGAGCTCGGGGCGGATGCGTGATTCCAACCTAGAGCCGCCGACTGGCCGAGCCACTTGGCCGATTGTGCGGCTTGACGACGTCGCGAAGCGGGGTAGTGGGCATACACCCAGCCAGAGTCATCCGGAGTATTGGAATGGCGGAATATTCTGGGTCTCACTCGCTGACAGCAGCAGGCTTGATCGACACACTATCTTTGAGACTACGAAGAATATTTCTGATCTCGGAATCCATCACTCGTCCGCCGTTCTCCATCCCGCGGGAACGGTGATTGTCTGTCGCGACGCTGCGATTGGAAAGAGTGCTATTCTCGGAAGGGCAATGGCCGTTAGCCAGCATTTCATCTCGTGGCAGTGTGCTTCCAATGGTCCGTTGCATAACGAGTACCTGTACTACTGGCTTCAGAGCATGAAGCCGGTCTTTGAGAAGGTCGCGAATGGGTCGACCATTAAAACCATAGGGCTTGGCTTTTTCGAGAACCTGAAAGTCGCGCTTCCTCCGGCAACTCTGCAGCGCAGCATCGCCGATGTTTTGCGCACCTGGGACGCGGCTATCGATAAGACGGAGCGGCTGGTCGCTGCCCAAGCAGTTGCATACGAACACTTGTCGCACGCACTCTTGACCGGAAGGCGCCGTGTTGGCCGGCAGCGCTCTAACTGGCCGTCTGTCGCCCTGACCGACGTAACGCGCGAGGCGACGGCCCGCAATAAAGCGGGTCAACTCGACGCCGACGCCGTTATGGGCGTGAACAAGCTGCACGGCATGATTCCAATGAAGGATCATGTCCGGTCGGCCGATTTGTCGCGCTACAAGGTCGTCCGCCCCGGAGCGTTCGCATACAACCCAATGCGCCTCAATATCGGGTCCCTCGCGCAGAATGATCACGGACAGGATGTGCTCGTCAGCCCTGACTATGTGGCATTCGAGACGCGCCCAGATTTACTGCTGCCGGCGTACTTCGATCATCTCCGACGAACTCCGACGTGGAGCCGTTTCGTCAAACGCGCGGGTAGCGGTGGAGTCCGCATTCGGATCTACTACGAAGATCTCGCAGACTTCATTTTGGACCTGCCTCCGCTCGATGAGCAACAGCGCATCGTCGAAGTTCTGGACACCGGTCTCCGAGAGATTGCCATAATCGAACGTCAACGCGATGCCCTCGCCAAGCAGAAGCGCGGCCTCATGCAGAAGCTGCTGACGGGCGAGTGGACCGTGAAGATGCCCGAGTCGGAGGCGGCCGAGTGAGCACGTTCCGCGGCGGCGAGGTCCACACGTCTCAGCTCTCGGCGCTCCATCTGCTCCAGGCGATGACGCCGGGCTGGACGCTGCTGACGCAGGCCGAGGTCGACCGCGAGCGCCGCGGCCGCTTCGGCGGCGTGCTGCTGGAGGACATCCTCGCCGTACAGCTCGCGACGCTCAACCGCATCGAGCAGGACGGCCGCCGGCACCCGTTCTCCGAGGCCAATATCCGCACCGCGATCGAGCGGCTCCGCAGCCCGGAGCCGCTCGGCCTGATGACGCTGAACGAGAAGACCACCGATCTACTGCAGCTCGGCACGTCGCTCGACCAGACCATCGAGGGCGTGACCCGCGGGCGCTCGCTGCGCTACATCGACTGGGAGACGCCGGCGAACAACGCCTTCCATGCCGTCGCCGAGCTGGAGGTCGAAAAGTCCGGCAGCCACGAGACGCGCCGGCCCGACATCGTGCTGTTCGTCAACGGCATCCCGTTCGCCGTGATCGAGTGCAAGGCGCCGCATGTCGACCTCGGCGCGGCCGTCGCCCAGATCATCACCTATCAGCGCGCCGACGAGATCCCGCATTTGTTCCGTAGCGTGCAGCTCGTTCTCGCCGTCAAGCCGTCCGAGGCCAAATATGCGACCGTCGGCTCGGCAGCGAAATTCTGGGCCGTGTGGAAGGAGAAGGAGTTCGACGACGCGGCGGTGGCGCCGCTCGTCAATGCCCCGCTCGACGAAGCGCAGACCCGGCGCACCTTCGGCGACGGATTTGCCGAGGAGCAGGCGCCCTTCGAGGCCCGGCGCGAGGAGGGGCGCACGATCTGCGAGCAGGACCGCGTCATCCATGCGCTCTGCCGGCCCGATCGCCTGCTCGATCTCGCCCGCCGGTTCACCCTGTTCGATCTCGGCATCAAGAAGATCGCGCGCTATCAGCAGTTCTTCGCCGTTCGCAAGATCCTGAAGCGGGTGACCACCGAGCGCGACGCGAACGGCGCCCGGCGCGGCGGCGTCGTCTGGCACACGCAAGGGTCGGGCAAGTCGCTCACTATGGTGATGCTCGCGAAGGCGCTCGGCCTCGACGTCACCATCACCAACCGCCGCGTCGTGCTGGTGACGGACCGGATTGATCTCGACGTGCAGCTGCGCGACACGTTCGATGCCTGCGGCACTGATGTGATCCAGGCAAAGACCGGAACGCATCTGCTCGAACTGATTTCCCGCGATAAAGCGGCGATCGTCTCAACGGTCATCAACAAGTTCGAAGCAGCGGTCGCCAAAGGCGACTTCAAGGACGAGTCCACCGAGGTCTTCCTGCTGGTCGACGAGAGCCACCGTGGGCAATACGGCGCGATGCACACGCGCATGAAGCGCGTTTTCCCACGGGCCTGCTATATCGGCTTCACCGGCACCCCGCTGACAAAGAACGAGAAGAGCACGGCAGCACGGTTCGGCGGCATCATCGACGCCTACACAATCGACCAGGCTGTAAAGGACAAGGCCGTTCTGCCGCTGATCTACGAGGGCCGACAAGTCGTCCAGGAGGTCAATCGGGACGGCATCGACACCTGGTTCGGGCGGGTGACACGCAACTTGTCAGACCAGCAGTGCGCCGACCTGAAGCGGAAGCTCGCGCGCTACAGTGAAATCGCACAAGGCGACCAGACGCTCGCCGCGATCGCTTACGATATCGCCGAACACTTCACGAAATTCTGGAAAGGCACGCGCTGGAAGGCGCAGTTCGCTGTCCGCTCGCGCGCCGCTGCCGTCAAGTACTACGAAATCTTCAGGGAGATGGGGACCATCTTGGCTGAGGTCATCATGTCGGCGCCGGACGACCGTTCCACCGGTGACGATCCCGCCGAGGAAGTCACCGAGCCGGTTGTCCGATTCTGGAAGACGATGATGGCTAAGTACGGCGGCGAGGAGGAGTACAACCGCCAGATCACCGAGGGATTCAAGAAGCGGGAGGAGCCCGAGATTCTGATTGTGGTCTCGAAGCTCCTCACCGGCTTTGATGCCCCGGTGGACACCGTGCTCTACATCGACAAGGCGCTAACCGGGCACAATCTCCTCCAGGCCATTGCTCGCGTAAACCGCGTCGAGGAAGACAAGGAATACGGCTACATCGTCGACTATGCCGGCGTCCTTGGTGAGCTGGATACGGCCATGCGGACGTATTCGGCGCTGGCCGACTTCGATCCGGATGATCTCGATGTCGGCCATGCGATCATCGACGTGCACGCGCAGATCGCCCGGTTGCCGCAGGCACACGCAAATCTGATCAACCATTTCAAGGGTGTGGGGAAGCGACGCGACGAAGAGGCCTATGAGGTGTTCCTGGCCGACGAAGCGGTGCGCAAGGAGTTCTATGCGCTGCTCGCCGAATTCGCCCGGCTACTGGCGACAGCTCTCGCCACATCCGACTGGGTGAACGATCCGAAGAACGAAGCTCATGCCCGGCTGTACAAGGACGATCTTCGCCGCTTTCAGAAGCTCCGCACGGCGGTTCGAAATCGGTACCGAGAGGCGATCGACTTCGAGCAGTACGAGGCCCGTATCCGCAAGTTGCTCGACACCCATATCAGCGCCGACGCCGTCGAGGTCGTCACGGAGCCGGTCAACATCTTCGATACCGACGCCTTCGACCGTGCGGTGGACGAGCAGACGACGCCAGCCTCGAAAGCTGACCTTATCGCCAGCCAGACCAAGCGCACCATCACTGAACGCATGGAAGAAGATCCGGTCTTCTTCAAGAAGATCTCCGATCTTATCGCCGAGGCCATTTCAGAGCATCGAGCGAAGCGCCTCAGCGACAACGAGTACCTCAATAAGATCAGGGAGGCGGCCGAGCAGGTCCGGCGGCCGAAGCACGACGACGTGCCTACTGAGATTCGGTCGGACGAACATGCCGTGGCTGTGTTCAACTCCCTTCAGAACGCGATGAACGGCCCTGCA
The DNA here is from genome assembly GCF_034479375.1 of Rhodopseudomonas palustris. Taxonomy (NCBI): domain Bacteria; kingdom Pseudomonadati; phylum Pseudomonadota; class Alphaproteobacteria; order Hyphomicrobiales; family Nitrobacteraceae; genus Rhodopseudomonas; species Rhodopseudomonas palustris. The sequence continues at coordinate 3,763,858 of NZ_CP140155.1, forward strand.
GATCTCCACGGGAGCAGTATTCGACCTGTTCTGGCCGCTGCTGCGCTGGAGTTGGTGTCGATCGTCAAAGCGCTGAAGGTCGTCAACTGGACCGAGAACGTTGATGTCCAGAACGCAATGCGGAACCGCATGGACGACTATTTCTTCGACGTTGTCAGGGACCAGCACAGCGTCGATCTCTCGCCTGAGCAGATCGACGCTCTTGTCGATGGCGTTCTGAAGATCGCCCGCGCGCGGATGGCATGAGGATGCGGGGGTCGGTTGCCTATGCGAATCAGCGGATCGACTATTCGGCGCGTCACTCCTCTCGCAAGACGCTGGAAATTACAGTTCATCCGGACGGCGCGGTCGAGATCGTCGCACCCGCGGGCATCGGCCAGCAGGTCATTGAGAAGCGGCTGATCCGGCGCGCCAGCTGGGTCCTTCAGCAGCGACGTTACTTCGAGCAATTTCTCCCTCGAACGCCGGCCCGGCGCTACGTTGGAGGTGAAACCCACCTTTATCTCGGCCGACAGTTTCGGCTAAAAGTGAGGGTAGCTGAGAGGAGCAGCGTTCGCCTTAAAGCCGGCTTCTTTGAAGTGGTGGTGGCCGGCCAACCCTCCCCTGAGTGCGTTCGGTCTCTGCTGGAGCAGTGGTATCGACGCCACGCAGATGAAAAGCTGAGCATGCGATTCGAGACTCTGCTGGCGAGGTTCCCCCACGTGGCAACTCAGCGGCTCAGTCTCGTCATTCGCCCCATGAAGCGACGGTGGGGGAGCCACTCAGCCAGAGGGCGGATCACGCTCAATCGTGACCTGATCCGCGCTCCACTGCCCTGTATCGACTACGTCATCGTCCATGAACTCGCCCATGCTCGCCATCCCAATCATGGTCGCGCCTTCTTCGAGTTAATGACCCAGATGATGCCCGATTGGGAAAGGCGAAAGCTTGCACTTGAGCGTATGCTCGCTTGATCGAGTGCTGTGCTATCGAAGAGAGGTCTACCGCGTCCTTTCAGAATCTAGAACGTCACGACCGTCACCTGCAGCCAAAGCTCGGTCTTTCCAGGATCGGCCCAGCTCAGACCGAAATGAAGATCGCCCTTCCCTGCGCTCGTGAAGACCACCGCCTTGCACAAGCGCGATTCCTGAGTGGGGTCGCTTGCCTTCGGGCTGCTCGGCTGCCCAGGCGGGTCGACGTAGTCCTCAATTTCGCCGATTCGGAGCAGCTTAAGACCAGTCAGCTGCGCACGGGGCGACTCCTCGATGACCTTCGCGATAAGCCGCCGAACGGGACTGCTATCGCAGCTTGGCATTTGGCCCACGCGGATATCTCCGGACTGCCCGATAATGAACTTGTAGCCGAAGAACACGATTACTCCGAGGGCTCCCAGGATGATCAGGTGTTTCTTGCCAAGATGTTTTTGCATGCCGCCCCCGAAGTAAGATCTTGCAGGAATTCAAGGAGGCCGGTGCGCAGTTGCTCGCGGCAGCTTCGCGCTGACATCGGCTTACGTGTGGAGCTTCGCGAGTTCGGAGGGAGATTAGAACTCGCTGATCGAGCGCTGCGCCAGCAGAAGGGGCGGCAGCGCGGGCTGCCGCCCCTTCTTTTCAGGTTGAAATGAAGCCTTTCGTTCTCGCGTCTCTCGCGTATGCCGTAAGCGACTTGTTCGGAACGAAATGACGGTCACGCTCGACCGGAAGTCCCAGAGGCCCCCGGAGAGCAGTCAGTTCAGCGAGGCTGACGTAACCCAACTCCGGGGATCCGAGGCCTAGATCACAGAGGCCGAATAGGCGATCCGGATCGTCGGGATCCACTTCGCTGATTAGCCAAGTCGCTGAACCATCAGGCGTGAACAGCTTGACGGCTGGACAATGATCCTTATCCTCGGCGAGGGCATTGACCAACAGCTGAACCCGGTCGGCGACCGTTAGTAGCCGATCGGCGCTCATGACTTCACCTTACCGACGCGTTTCGCCTTCTGAGCAGGTTTGGTGGACCTCCCGAGGGCCTGAGAAGCAGGCAGCGTGAGCTGCTGACGAACGGTGCCTTGCATGTTTGCGGTCGAAGACGGCGGGCGTCCACCGACGGTGGCATCATCAGCGATCATCAATGATGCATTGTAGACACGTTCGAAGTCGGCGTACCTCGCCCAGAGAGTGCGAGCGATATCGGTCGCGCCGGCTTCACTGAGCGCATCAATAACGGCCTCGAGGGTCATAAACTTGAATGCGACGCGACTTTCGTCACCGTCATCGATCAATGACGACTCGTAGACCCGAAAGGCGCTCTGGACCCGACGGTTGAGACGAGGTCCGATCGCGAGGAACACGGCGCGGCCTACTGATCCGTGGTCCACGGCGAGCTGCGCCAGCATATGCTCGCGCCACAACTGTTCGAGCCCCAGGGAGCGCAACAGCATGCAATCCGGGTCTCTGTAGAGGCGGCTCTGACGAGATGCTTCGTCATAGCGGTCTCGATGGCGCGCGGCTGGCCCGAGCATATCCTCGCTGTACTTGACCTCGACGAAGATGGAGCCCGGATCACCGTCAGGCATGATCACGTGAATGGCCACATCGAACGCTGTTCCGTCGTCCAGAAAGCGCGACTCCCTGCGGCCAGGCGAATGCTCGAACGAAATCCGCTCAACGCGATCCACGAAATCCGGGAAGAGCCGACGAAATACGGCAGTCGCGAGACCAATGTCGAGAGCCATGGGCCCAAACAGGTTGAAAACCAGAGGCATCGAACTAAGCGCATTGCCGAAGAGGCGCTCTTCGTCGATTGCGGCACCCTCCTCGCGCATCACCAGCTCATGTTGGACGAGCTTGTGGATCTGGGGAGAAATGAAGTTCTTTCCCGAACGGGCAGCCTCGGGGCCCAGGAGAGATCCGAGATCTGATGTGGTGACCACCTCAGAGTCGCGGCGGACGTGCACCCCGGTCGGAATCTTCTGATCTGCGAGCCAGAAAGCCTGCAGAAGGCGCGCGGCGCGACGGAAACGGCTGTCGATTTCGAAGTGGACGTTGTGCGCCTTGAGGATGGCATCCGGCACGAGCGGGCAGCGAGGCAACGAGAGCCGAGATGGGGCCTCGCCTTCCGGTGAAGCTTTTTTGTTCATTGAGGTCTCCTAACGGCGATATGCCACCAGGAGATTCAGCTTTAGGGCTGAGGAGATGACCTCTCCGCCGACGTAGAAAGATTCCGAGCGGCGATTGACTCGACTGAGCGCTTTGGTCGAACGACGCCGCGGAGTCACATCGGCGGGGCTTGCTGACTCGTCATCGCGGGCGCTGCGGACGCTTGCGGGCCTGTCTTGCCCGGAGATTTTCTACTTCCGATTGTATTTGTGGATATGGCCCGACGGCATCTAAGGCAATTAGTCCAGTAAGTGCGGGCGTCCAGATCTAGCCAGACGAGCCGAACTCTACAACATTTAGTACGCGCAAAATTGCATAGCGGGGCTGCGTGAGGAATGAGCCCTGAACTTTCTATATTATAAGGTAGGAAACGTGATTTCGGTCGGTCGTTGTGACTGACGGCGCTCCCTACAACTTATAGGAGCGCTCTATGCGTAACGTCAATGCACCAACTCCACCTGCCCTTCGCAACGACATGCCCTTGGAAGAGATCGCCCAGATCTCGGATCTAAAGAGCATGGCTCTGGCACTGTTTTTCAGCACCAGCCTCTCGCCGACGAGTTCCTTGGCCGTTTTTCTTGCGGCAAAGGTCAATTGTCCGGCCGCCGCCCCTTGGGGGACGAATGTTCAAGCTCGGCTTGCCGAGATGGTGAGCCGTGGCTCCAAGAAGCCGTGGCGTCGCAAACAGCCCGGCGTTCCCTTTGACACCCAGCCCAACCTCTTCATGGTTCTGGCTGACTTCGAAGCGGAGCTGAGCAAAGTCGCGGCCGAGAGCGACATCGATACTCAATCCGAGAATCAGTCGGCTTCCGCCGAGACTTAATCGGCCGCCCCCCCCCCGAGAAACGGCATGGTGCGACGGGCTTCAGCCCGTCGCACCACCGTCCGCTGCTTTCTGGAAGCGCACCGAAGCTTTTTGGAAGCACAACGGACGCCCTTCAGAACAGCGAGCGCCCGCCTCGCCGACATCTTGATTAGTCTCAATAAGATACGGCCGCGCCGTTCAGCGAAATGGACTGGGCCGACCTCCCCTAGGAGCGATTTGGAAATGAACGAGCTAACAGAGTACCTTAGCGATTTCAGCGACCCCGATGACCTCGCTCGCGAATTATTCGAAGCATGCTGCTTCGACCCGGATGACCCGGCTATCGCTCAACTGATGGCCCGTGCTGCCGCTGGACAGTGTGAGCATTCTCAACGGATCCGCGCCATGATGCCGCCGCCGTCAAAGAAGACGACGGCAGCGCACCGAGCAGCGGTACGCAAGTTCGAGCGCTTCCGGCATCTGAACCCGCTCACGCGGCCTTCTGCGTTCCACGCTTCTTCCGCGACCGAGATTGATCTTGAGACTGATACCAAAAATTCTCATCATCTTTGCCCGCAACGGCCAGCCTCACTGATCGAACCCGTTGATCATCGTCATCGCGGTGATTGGAAGGATGTCATTTCCTTCGAAACACAGAAGTGGGACATCACCTACATCACGCCGCACGGCCCCACGAAGCAAATCAATCCCTTCCGGAGCCCTGCCGTTCCGTCGCCCGCGATTCGCAGTTCCTTGTTGACGGGTGACGAAGTCGCCAATCTTTACGACGGTCTTTCGTTTGCGCTGTGGCGCTACGGTGTCGCGATGAACGCTCATATCGTCATCATCTGGTCGATGATGGGTATAAGCGAACAGGAAGCGTCGCGGCGGCTTGGCTGCTATTTGAACGAAGCCAAGAAGTGGTTGAAAGTTGGTCTGGGTCCGCGGCAGCGACTCTCGGCAAAGCAGCGCAACGGCGTTGAAGCGCACTATGCCTGGGTGCACGAGATCGACGAAGCCCGGGGTTTCCACAGTCATATCATGATGAACGTGCCGCCTGCATCGGCGAAGGAGTTCGAGGCGTGGTCTCGATCCTGTCTCACGAGGTACAACGGCAGGAACTTCGATTATAGCGCCTTTCGGTCCACCATCAGGCGAGACGCGCCAGCGAGCGCGGCCGCTGTCGCTCGGCATTGGTCGTGGTTTCGCTACATGACGAAGCAGCTCGATCCCGCGGCTGTCCACGCCGTCAAACATCGGACGCTCGGATTGTCGAGCTATCAAATGCGGGACGTCGTCAATCCGTGGCATCTTCGCGACCAGCTTCCCCTGACGGTGGGCAAGATCTCAGCGGTCTCGCATTCAATCGGTCGGACGGCACAGAAACGATACCGCTTCAGGTCGATGTTGTCGCGCGGCGAGTTTGATCGAATGTACAGCGGCGATGAATTGCTCGACCGAGATCGCCTGCAACTGATGTCATCGCTGAGTGTCGACGATCATAGCGACTATTGGGCTTAGAGTTGTCATAGAAGCGCGATACCTATCATTTGACACACTGTCGCCGGCGTCATGAACACCCTCGCTCCGAGTTTCATGAGGGCGGCGACGCAAATCACGCCAAGTGAGTAACAATCAGCCAGTCGTGACCGGTTTCGTCGCCAGTGAAATGATGACTCGTTCAGCACGAGGAGCGTTGAATGCCTGTCTGGCTTGCTCGGAGACCTATGTGTAAGCAGCGCACCGTCGCGCTCGTGATTAAGCGCCAGACGAAAATGAAAGGTTAGAGCTTTCAAATTGTGGTCGATGAATTGGCGTCGAAGAGTTGCTAACGTGCTAGTGCCCTTGGAGTGAATCCCGGAGAGTGTCGATGGAGCCAGCGCCCCAATCGTGGCGCATGCGATCGGCTATAAATGGGGCTGCGAGGTAGCTGCGCCCTAGATTCTACTACCATCTTGGTATGGTGTGCGGGTGATCTTACAGAAGCCGGAAATCGCCGCCGCCCTCATGAAACTCGGAGCGAGGGTGTTCATGACGCCGGCGACAACACAAGGTGTGCAAGACGTAAAACGTCAATCGAGCAGATCACACGATCTGAGACGCTGTCACACATACAAGGATCCCGCGCGCTTCATCGGACGCCCTAAGCTGGGCAAGAGCCCCTTGTCCAGTAATCGCCGCTTAGAGAAGGCGGCGATTCCGGAATGGAGAGCGGAGGCGAGATGGCAGGAGGTTTGATTAGCTATTGGTCGGCCAGGATTGCTCAGGGGGAGTGGTAGTGGGATCGGCCAGGGGGGCGGGTGGCTAGGGGTGGTAGTCTGCGGAGCGCAGACTACCAATCTATCTGTCTAAGGAAGGGGGGGGGGGGATGCTTATTTAGCGCGCCAACAAGAATTGCAATAGTGTTTCTGATCTCAAAATTGGCCCAGGGGTGGAGCGTTTTCAGCACTGGTCGAGCCACTCAGCTCAACGAGGAGATCTGTCGTTTCATGCTCGTTGACCGTAAGGTTGGACCGCATCAAAGATAGCTCATCTCCCCTGATAGATTGACGTTGTGGCCCTCAGTACGGCTGAACTTCAGCCAAATCTTCCGTAAGCCGATAGGCGCCGAACTTGCGGATATCGGCGAGGGCTATCTGAGGAATGCCGCACCGCGATTCGGCAACGATCTCCTCGGCGCGGCGCCTGTCGGTGGCGGAGCCGATCAGCGCCAGGAAATTCACTGTAAATCTTGCCGCAAAGGCCGGCTTGCCATGGCCCGGCAGATCGATCTCCAGCACATCGTGGCGTTCGGCGAAGTAGTCGATGTTGTAGCGCTACGACGATGTATCTGGGAGGCGCCATAAATCAGTAGCCGCGCGGCTTCCCGACTTGCCTTCATGCACATTTTGGGTGCGTAGGCCGTCTTAATGGCCGTGCTGAAGGCCGTCGATGAACGGGATCATCCGCCCGGGCGCAGCCGAGAACAGTGGGATGTCCGGCGGGTCAAGCCGGTGCTTGCGCAGCGGCGATACCGCTAGTCCGCGGTAGCGCCCGCTTCGGCCTTCTCGTTGACATGTCCGCCGGTAGTCGGATCCGCCCGCTCCCACGATTTGGTTGATGACAGATTCCAACCGCCTTTCCGCAGCTTCACGGTCGCTCCCCAAGCGCTAACGGTGGGCTGACCTCATTCGGACGATCAACCTCCTGGCTACGCCTGCCTATCCGCAACATTGAAGCAATCGCTCTGCCGCGATGTCAGCCAAATAGACGAAAGAGGCGATCGGGGCCATTCGAGGCGCGCTATCTGGCCGCAGCAGCTTCGCATCCTCCTGACCGAAAACGTGGTTTGGACGGCCGCCGCATTGGCCGCCTCTGCCAATAGCAATCCCAGCCATAAATGTTGCAATCGCGGAAGAAACACGCATCAATAGGTGCTTAGTCCACCCATTCGATCGGCAGGCAAAATTGGCGCAGTCCACCATCCACTCGTTGCGGCCAGCACTACTAGATTTCTGATGTAGTGCACCTTCAAGCGCGCCCGTCGCTGATGTTTTAAACGACAATTGGTTTCAATCATGCTTCTTGACTCAGCCAACATTCTCGACCGAAACGATTCGAGAGCTCGTTCGACGCAAATCCTTGTTGGTGTTTTAGATACCGCTGGGATCGCAGAGGGGAAGCTGTCTCTCAGTCACAAAAGCCTCGGCCGGCAGTACGCATCAGCGACCGAGTTTGTCGCAGAACAGAGTGACGAAACGATCGAGGAATGGCGGAGCCTGCTCGGCGGCACCCGAGATTTTGAAAGGCCGTTTGCCGGCCTATCGATCGTCATCGATGATGCATCGCCTGACACCTGCTTGACGCTGATTGCGCTCGCAAGACGGCTAAACGGCAAGCGGCTCGATGCTCGGTGGATTGAATACGCTTCACGCTGGGAGCGCGGATTCATCGACTCTGGTTGCCGGCCAGACGAGTCGTTTGGGGCACTTCTAAGTGCCCTTGGCCATGTCGAGTTGCAGGAGAGCGTAAACCGCAAGGCGGACGCTTCCTCCGAGGCCTTCGCGGCCGCATTGAGCTCGTGCGTTACATATGCAGAAGGCCTGATCGATCTGCGGCTATCACCAACGCGGCTGCCAAGGACTCTGGAAACCGCATCACACATCGTAGCCGAGCTTCATGATCGGGCGCATTCACGACTGGCTTATGAAGAAGCCGTCTATCGACGCCTCCGAGCAGCCGCAACGCGATTGCAGCTGGCGGTCCATCTGGCCGGAAGTCGCAGGAAAACGGTGGTCGACGCCATCCTATTCAGCGAACGAATTATCACCTCCAGCCTCAAGATTTTTGCTCGATCCGACGCCAGCACATTCACCGGTCACGGTTTCGCTTTTCAGGCGACATACAGGCCGGACCTTTCAATGTCCGGCAATGACTTCACCGTTTCCACCGATCCCCTCGCGAGCCTCGACCTCCGTGATCTCTGGATTGAACTTGAGCGGATCGAGGAAGAGCGTTGGCGCGAATTTGCTGCGCGGCCGAATGGCTTTGCTCGACCTCGCGGACAGTTAGGGGCGGGAAATAGAGTTCTTCCCAGCCACAGCGAACCATGGAGCAGGGCAGAACCTTGTCATCAGCCGTGGTATGAAGAAATGGGAAGGCGCTCGCTGCTCGCAGCACCCCGTGGCATCGAGTGGAATGGGCAGATCGTTCCAGGCACGCAACTGACATGGGCGGACGTCAAGGAGGCAATCTGGCGCGTTTACGCTCCAACCCTTGGTTTCAGATTGCGCCCGCTTCGTGGTGACGGTCCTGGGTTGAGACTGACCGACTCGCCGGAGGAGACTAAGCATCTCAGAGCTCGGCTGGTCGATGGGGTGGATCTCCATATCGTTCTCGCTGAACGAGTCAATTCGCTTCCTGACGACATCGCTCTCTGGACGCCGACTCTCACGGCTGCATGCGCAAGCTTCATCCAGACTGGCGAAAGTTCAATCGATTCCCTCGCTCCTGCTGACAGCTTCGATCTAGTTGAAGAGCGAGGAGGCATAGCAATCATCTCTGATCACGGCGCGATGTTCGTGCAGATGTCGATGGACGGCGGCTTCCCGGCGGAGGCGGCTGATGCAGCCGCGAAGCGGGTTGCCCGGAAGGTGAAATCGGCCATCGATATGGAACGTGAAATCGAACAACGACTCCGAGGGCTGGTGGAAGCAGCAATCGGAACGGGGTCGGAATCGTCGAAGCGAGAAGCGCTCAAAGCGCTGTTCGGGCGAAAGCTAATTGCACGACGCATCTGGCGGGAGACGCAGAACCTCGAACCGGATCCATTGGTACACCGTCTTCGGAGCCTTTGCGAGAGGCGCTGGCGCGCTCGGGAGCGCTTCGATGCGGCTATGGCTGAAATTGACGAGCTCGAACGCATGGTCGTTTCGAGCAGCGAGGTTCGCGCCAATTCCGTGTTGAATTATCTCGCGATGGTCGGCTTGCCATTTTCGCTTGCGGGGAATGTGCTTGGCGGGCTGATCATCTTGGATAACGGGAAGTTCGGCGGGATCGCACTTTCGGTACTCATTGGATACACGGCAATTGCGCTCATAGCGGGCCTTCTAATCTTCTTGTTCGCACGATTTCAGAATCGGCAATGGAGAATGCCGGACCAGGAAACGAACAAGACGTCATAATTACTCAGCCGATGACGTGCTCCACCTCGCATCGTCAGACTTACAAGCATCGGATATTCAGATGAAGATCATTCGTTCGAAGGGCCAGAGTTTCACAGCATTCTCCGGGAAGGACTTCGGCAGGGGGCTTCGCGTCTCGCGCGCGGGGCCATTGCACTTTGCCGGGGCCGAAATTCGTCCGGAAGGGATGCAGGAATTCGTCGCCGGCGACCCCGACCTCTTGATACGGCAAGTCGTATCGGCACTCGACAAGGTGATCCGGAAGCCGAGGAGGCAGAATCTGAGAAATTTCACGATCGATGCCTATGTCGATCGGACGATGTTGTCTCTGGAGCTGTGGAAGCGGATCGAGAAGAAGGTCGGTCCCCTAGGTTCGGGATCAAAGGAAGACGAGGAGGCGTTGGCCGAGTTGAAGGCCCGCTGGCACTGGAAGATCCATCCATACGCCGAACACGCGTACAGCCCGGCCAATCCCAGGGCAGACAGGAACGCCGATATCATCATCAAGTATGGAGACAAGCTGCTGACCAGCGATTCGTTTCGTGGACGGTGGCATCAGGCTCTTTGGCGAACCAATCCCGCCGGCGGGGCAGACTACGAGGCAACCGCCGAGGCAATCTGGTCACACCTCTTCGAATGCGAGCTGAAGATTTCCGGTGGGCCGCGGAGTACGGCTGATCCGCGCGAGGGGCTAATCCAACGCCGCGGACGGAATATCGTGTCCAGCACCAACGATCCGCGCGAGAGGGACGAGGAGACCGACACGCTCGACTTAGATGCAGCCGTTCCGCTCTATTTCGAGGCAGACGTTGCAGCTCGTATCTTCACTGCCGCAACGGCCTCTGTTCAACTTAACGCGGAATTTTCGCGGACCGATATCGGCCAACTCCTGTACGACCATTTTGGGCACGTGCTCTCCAAGACTCACCCGGGCAGCAAGGAGAGAGAGATTGTTTGGCAGCTGCATAACACGGTGCGCGGCTTCTACCAGGATATTGGCAGATCGGAGCGATTCACGCGAGCGATCCGCGAGGCCGATCAGAAGAAGGTGGGCGAGCTGCTGCCGCATCACAAGGCTCACCTTCTCGACATAATCCGCGCCAAATCGCAGAACGCCGATTTCAGCGCCTTGATTCGCCTCGGCAAGCTCATCGCTCACGCGAGCGACATCCCGCCCGACGCACCCGACTTGGCAACTGCGTTCACCGAACGCCTCGAATATCTGGCGACGAGTGATGGACAGAGCGAGATCAAGCGAAACGAGGCGTTCACGCGAGTTTGGCGAACATCCGTGGCGCTGTCACTTCGCACGCTCCAGGTTCTCGCACCCATCGACAGGAAGAAGCCACGTCCCACCGACTTCGATGAAGACCCTGCCGGCAAGCATTACGCTCGGGCAGCCGTCGATGATTTTGAAGCGAGCCGCTACCGCAATCTGACAGGCCTCATTTTCGGTGACAAGGTGATCCAAGCCGAATATCCGAAGGCTCGCAGAGATGTCCTTTTCTCTCAATCAGGCAACCCGAAGAAAGACAGCACCGCAAACCGCGAAATTCTTTGGGCGCTCCTACGCATCGCGGGGGAAATTCGGAATCGGACCAACCATTTCAACACCAAGGATCGCCTGCTCGCCGTGCTTGAAGGGGCGCCGGTAAGGGAGCTTCGGGATCACAACCAAGGCGTCCACAACAGAAGGGCCGAAGAAGTCCATCCCGACGCTATTGCCGCCTTCGGCAGTCTATTGGCGTTTGATATTGCTCTCCGCCGCCGAGTCGCTCTCGATGATCTCGAGCGGTTGAAGGTCAGAGAGTTTGTCGCTCCGAGCAAGATCGACGATCTCTACGCCGAGTTCGCCCAGACACCCGTCTCGGCCGAAATTTCGGCACCCAAGTTCATGTCGGTCTTGAGGCACGCCTCCGATCTGTGTCGTTCGGATGATGTCGGGGCTCCGGCGTGGCTAAGCCCGTTTGGCGCGCTCGATCTGAGCGGGTTGTCCAAAATCACGGAGGGTGCCAATCACTTCAAGGTCGGAGTGCTTCGGCAGCTCTATGGATCCGGGTTCGCAGCATGGCTAGGCAGCATTGCCGGCGACACCGAAATGCTGCGTGCATCCGTGCAGGAGGTGATCGCCTTCAAGCGACAGCGCTTCGAGGCCTTCTATGCCAAGGAGGCTGGCCATCAACGACACTACGCGATTGCGGAAAGTTTACTTAACGTCGAGCTACGAGGGGCTGAGGGTCTTTCCGAACTGTTGCGGCGACTGCAGACCGAGGCGATGGCCGATCATGCCATTCGTCGTACCTACCAGGCTAGGCCGGGAGGACAGCGCGAGCGGATGCGGATTGTCGAGCAGTTTCGTCTCGAACTGTTCATCCGACTATTCGGCCGCTATATCGAGACCTCGGGCCTAACCTGGCTCTGGGAAATCGGGGAGGCCCTCCCCCCTGACGAGCGCGACACTGCCGACAAGCTGGAAGAATTTCCCTGCCCCCCATGGCCGGACGAGATCAAACCGTGGCATGGGCAGTTTTATGTTTGGCTCTATCTGGTGCCGGTCGACGATGTGGCCCTGCTCCGCCACCAATTCAGGCGCACGCTGGCGCTTCAGAGCAGGACGAGCAGCGAGGTGCCGCGGACGCTTGCCGAACTAGACCGCTTGATGGGCCTGTACCTGTCCGTCAACGCAGCTGGGTTCAGTGGCCGCGAGCATATTGAAGGACTTGATGTCGGCAAGGTGTTCTACGAAAAGCCGGAACAGTTCGAGGCGGTCTACTCTGAAGCGAACGAGACACACCATCTGTCATTGCCCGGCACGCGTCGGGGATTGCGACAGATCCTGCGCATGGATCACCACGAGGCGCTGAAGGGCATCTTCGAAAAGCACAAGGTCACGTCCCAGGAAGTCGACGGCTTTGCAGCGTTGAAGACCGAGGATATTCACCGGCTGCTGGAGTCGAAGAACGAACTCGCCAAGCAGATCGTGGCGATGTCAAAGGAGAAGATGCCTGATGTCAGGAAATTGAAACCTGCCTCCGAAGCATACCGGGAGACAGTGGCAAGCCTTGCGCTGTACAATTTCCGGATTGCCGGCGCTCGGCTTGCCGAACATGCACGTCTTCATCAACTGATGATGCGGATCCTCGGACGGCTCGCGGATTTCAGCCTGATATGGGAGCGCGACCGCCAATACGTGTTTCTCGGTCTGCTGTTTCAGACCATCGGCGCGGATCATTTCGCCCTTAAGGTCGCAGCCGGTGATGCGATCGTTCTGAACTTACCGCCGCGGATGAAGGAGAAACTTGCGACCGCGTTCGAACAGCACGTGCAGTCCGGCCGAAAGGGTAACCGACGCGGCGCCATCAACGAAGACCAAGTCCGTGAAGGCATCCTGACGCTCTGGAGTCCCCAACAGGGCTACACGTTGGAGGGCGATGGGATCGAGCTTTGTCTGCTCGACGACTCGCAGCAGCAGCTCTTTATACGATACTTCGGCAGATCGGATGCCCAGAACATTCGCGATGTCGAAGCGCGGAATCGCCGAGTTGCAGACGGCATCAATCTTCCGCCGCAGAGACGGGGCGCGCCGGGCTTCCACCTCGGCAAGCGCCAGATCCGAAATGACCTTGCTCACTACAACGCCATCAGCGGAGGCCGGCGTCCGAACCTGACCTATCTGGTCAATGCTGTCCGTTCGCTGATGGGGCACGATCGGAAAATGAAGAATGCGGTGAGCAAAGCTGTGGCCGACATCGTCCGGGAGGAAGGGCTGGAGATCAGTTGGGACCTCGTCGGGGATCGGTTGAAGAGACCGGTCGTGGTGCCGGCTCTCGAAAGCCACCTGACAATGGTGAAACCGCGGGAGGACTTCGATCCTCGCTTCTGCATGCCGCAAGCTTCCGTGCGCTTCACCTCAATGGTGAAGGCCCTATTCGACTTCGATCCTGGCGGCTACCGCGCGCCCCTTCAACGCGACGGAGAAACGAAGAACCGAGGCGAGCTTCGGTATCCAGAGGCGCTTTTCCAGCTTCTGGTGCGCGAGCAGATCGAGATTCCTCGATCTATCCTGGAACAAGAATACCCAATTCTGCCTCAGAAATAACTAAGCACATGATACTATGATGTTATTTTCGAAGAGATAGGACGTAATGGATTTAGATACCGCACGATCCACCAGCATTTGGTCTGGTTCAGATTTGCCTGGATTTGTACCAGGGAAGTCAGCGTGCTACATGGGCGCGGTTCTGAATGACCGCTTCTTTCACAGCGGACTGCACCCAAGCGTGGGGGGATGGGGCTTTAGTGTTCTGAATGACCGCTTCTTTCACAGCGGACTGCACCCTCAAGGAGGGCCATAGGGGCCCTTTGGTCCTTGTTCGGAATGACCGCTTCTTTCACAGCGGACTGCACCCCTCAGCCGGTGGCTCGATTTAGTTCAGTGTTCGGAATGACCGCTTCTTTCACAGCGGATCAAACTAGTTGTGCGATCCCGCGATCCGTCCGCACATCCCTCTCCTCTTGGCCCAAGCAAGATTGGGCGCAGCCCGGTGCCGCGAAGGCATTTCCAGCCGCCTCAACATGCGCGACAAAACTGCAAATCTCTGGGAGAGCGTGACCTCGCAGGAAAGGCTTCAGGAAGCCTGGTACAAGGTTCAAGCCAATGATGGCAGCCCGGGCGGCGACGGCGTAACGCTGCAGGATTTCAAGACCGACCTCTTTGCCAACATCATGCAGTTGCGCGCCGAACTGCTCGGGGGGACCTACCGCAGCGGCCCTTTTCGGAAGGTGAGCATCCCGAAGAAGAAGCCGGGATATCGAATCCTGACGATCCCGTGCGTGCGCGATCGGGTCGTTCACACCAGCATCGGCAACGTGCTGACGCCTATTTTCGAGCCTCATTTCGAGAACGGTTCGTTCGCCTATCGAGCCGATCGCGGCGTGATCCACGCCGTGAGGCAGATTGAGAACTGGCGACAGCGCGGCTACTCGACCGTGATCGAAGCCGACATCGTCAGCTATTTCGACAACATCGACCAGGCAATCCTGCAGGACAAGATCAAGGCTATCATCAGTCATTTCCCCGGCGCGGCGGCAATACTCGGGCTGATCGCCGGCATGCTAAAGGAACAGGGCAATGCCCTGGGGACGCCGGGTCAGGGCATTGTCCAGGGATCTCCATTGTCACCCCTGCTCGCCAACATTTATCTCGACGCGCTGGACGAGGAGATGGATGGGGACGGTGTGAAGATCGTTCGATACGCTGACGACTTCGTCATACTCTGCAAGTCGGAAAAGAAGGCGGAGAAGGCGTTGGCGCGCTGCGTCGAGGTCATCGCGGCTCACAACCTGCGCCTCCACGAAGAGGCGACCCGCATCGTCAATTTTGACAAGGGATTTGACTTTGTCGGCTACCTCTTCCTGAAATCGCTCGCGCTCAAACAGAAGGACGAGCCCCTGGCGCCCCGTGGCAAGCCAGCGAAGTCCGAAGTGACCGACGAAGGCATCATCCAGTTGGAAGACAAGGGATCGCGCTTCGATCCCGGACGTCGGGTACTCTACGTGCTCGATCCAACCCATCGGCTGACGGTCCGCAATCGCAGTTTCTCGGTATCGCGAGAGGATGGTTCGGAGTTGATCTCGATCCCGAACCAGCGAATTGGCAGAATCGAAGTGGGTCCCATCCCAGAATTCGATCGACGTGTTGTGGATCTCGCAATCGACTGCGCCATCGACCTTTCGATTATCGACGGTTACGGCCAGACCAAGGGCGTCGTAATCGCCAACGAAGGCAAGCGAGCTACACTGCAATTAGCGCAGGCGAAAGCGCTGCTCGACCAGGACTTCCGCACCGCAATTTGCCGGCGGCTGGTCACGGCCCGCATTCGCAACCAGCGGACACAGTTGATGCGTCTGAATCGGGGGCAGGAGATTGACGCCGTGAGCGAAGCGCTCGTTGAAATGGGCCGCGCGCTGCGCAAGGTCGATTTGCAGGCCAGCGCCGAAGCGCTACGGGGGATTGAAGGGTCGACGACGGCGACGTATTGGCCAGCACTCGGCTTTCTGCTGCAGGGCGACAAACAGGCAGTTTTCCGTCGTAGCCGCCCGGCGCGGGACCCGGTGAACGCCGCCATCAACTACATGACGGCGATCCTGGAACGGGATATGCGCGCGGCCATCCAGTGCGCTGGACTGCACTCCGGCTTCGCCTTCCTGCACGGCAGCCGCGACCGTCACGACGGTCTGGTTTACGATTTGATGGAGCCCTCCGGGCTCCCCTGACCGAAGGCCTTGCCATCTATCTGTTCAATGCCCGACGCCTGCGGCTCGACATGTTTTGCAACGGAAGCAACCACCCGGTCGAAATCTCGGCGGAGGGGCGACGTGCCATCGTTCTCGGCTATGAAGCCGCTGTCGCGAAACGGATCAATCGTACCGACGGCGCGGGCAAGCTTGCCTGGCGCGCGATGATGCAACTGCAGGCCCGAAGCTTGGCGCATGCCGTGCTCAACGGGCAGCCGGCCCTGTTCGTCGCCTACCTCATGGAGCCGTGAATTTCATGTCCCGCGACACCATGCTCCGCGTGATTTGCTATGATGTTTCATCCGACGTTCGCCGTCGCAAGATTGCGCGGATCCTCGAAGATCGAGCGTCACGCGTGCAGTTTTCCGTTTTCGAAACACGTATGACCGGGGCTGCTCTGGCTCGGCTTGTGCGGGATGTTGAAGCCCATCTCGGAAAGGACGACAGCCTGCGAGTCTATTCCATCAGCACGACCAGCGAACGCCACTGCGATACCCGTGGCGGGTTACCGATCGAGCCACAGGGAGCGTATTGGCTGATGTGATTTCCGGGTTTGCATTGTTAAATCGGGTTCAGAAGGATCCAACCGATTGATTTTGCTATTTTTTTGTCGAACGGCGAGAAAGCACCTGCTTCGACGGTGGCTTCAGCGACGAAGATTGCATCGGGCTCCGAAACAGAGGGCGTTTGCGCTCGTGTACTCATGGCGTTACGTTCAGTAAGTTCGGCATGACCGCTTCTTTCGCAGCGGACTGCACCCTGTAAGCAAGGTGGGTTCAATGGTTGTTAGTTCGGCATGACCGCTTCTTTCGCAGCGGACTGCACCCTTTCTCCACAGGGGTTCGAGTTGCAACGTTCGGCATGACCGCTTCTTTCGCAGCGGACTGCACCTGAGGAAATGATTCGGTCCGCCGATAAGCTGTTCGGCATGACCGCTTCTTTCACAGCGGACTGCACCGCGGAGCCGCATTTGGCTCAGCGATCCTTCCTGGTCGACAGCAGCACAATCCTCTGGTACAGAAGGAGTCGCGGCAAAACTGATAAGCTATTGAATTTGCTTGGGGTTAATACTCAGGTCGACAATCCTTTCCTGGGCACCACTCGCCCAATGCCCTGAAGCTAATGCCGAGCCCGACGATTCTCACCGCAGGATCGGCGCCGCGCTCGCCTCGCGCCGGTCGCGGCGATAGGTTGAGCAGGCGATTCGAGGCCGGTTCCGGCTTCTCCTTCAACGTCCGAATTCAAATCTTAGGATTGGCCTGACCATGACGATCCGTCTGCATCGCGGCGATCTGCCGGATCTCGCGCGCTATACGACTTCGGTGGCGATCGACACCGAGACGATGGGGCTGCATCCGCATCGCGACCGATTGTGCGTGGTGCAATTGTCGAACGGCGACGGCAGCGCCGACGTCGTGCAGATCCCGCAGGGGCACACCGACGCGCCGCATCTGAAGAAGCTGCTCGGCGACCCGGCGATCGTGAAGATCTTCCATTTCGCGAGGTTCGACCTCGCCGCGCTCTACAACGCGCTCGGAGTGATGCCGCAGCCGGTCTACTGCACCAAGATCGCCTCGCGGCTGACCCGCACCTATACCGACCGCCATGGCCTGAAGGATCTGGTGCGCGAGCTGCTCAATGTCGATCTCTCCAAGCAGCAGCAATCCAGCGACTGGGGCGCGGACACGCTGAGCGACGCCCAGCTCGCTTACGCCGCCTCCGACGTGCTGCATCTGCACGCGCTGCGCGACAGACTCGACGTCATGCTGGCGCGGGAGAACCGCACCGAGTTGGCCCAGGCCTGCTTCGGATTCCTCCCGCACCGCGCCCGGCTCGACCTCGGCGGCTGGAGCGAAGAGGATATCTTCGCGCATTCTTGAGGAATTGGGGCCAGATTCGGTGGAAAGCTCTGCCCCGTTTCGGTCAAACTCCTCGTCCTGATGAACTTTTGATCGACCGGTCGCCCGGCATCCCTCGCCTGTCGAGGCGTTTGCGACTATCTGGGGTTGCTCCCTGCGCCGGACTTCTCCCCGGCCGGTCCCCCGATCCGGAGCGCGAGAGGAAGACAGCAGGGCTCGACGCCGGCCGATCCAGGCCGGGCTCGGCACCAGGCGGGAGCAGCGGTGGCTTCGGTTCAGGCGGCATCCTATCAGGCCGGCATGGAGGTGCGCTTCGCGGCTGCGGCGCGCCACAGCCGGCTGGTGCGAACGCTGCGGATCGCGGTGCCGCTGGTGGTGGCGCTGTCGATGGCCGCTATCATCGCGATCTCGCTCTTCAATCCGTTTCGCCTGCTGGCGAAACTGCCGCTCGAGGTCGGCGATCTGGTGGTGTCGGGGACCAAGATCACGATGGAATCGCCGCATCTTGCCGGCTTCACCAATGACGGCCGGCCCTATGAGATGTGGGCGCGATCGGCGACGCAGGATCTCACCAGTCAGGATCATGTCGACCTGCACACGCTGCGGGCCAAGGTGACGAGCGACGATCAATCGACCGTGCTGATCGAGGCCCGCGACGGCAAGTTCAACACCAAGGCTCAGCTCCTGAACCTGCAGAAGGACGTCTATTTGCGCACCTCGACCGGCAGCGAAGCCTGGATGACCCAGGCCGACATCGACATGGGCAAGGGCACGGTGGCGTCCGACGAGCCGGTCGACGTCAAATGGCTCGGCGGAACGTTGCGCGGCCAGCGGCTGCGGATTACCGAGAAAGGCGACATGATCCGATTCGAGGGCGGAGTGGTGATGAACCTGGACAACGCCAGGCTGCCCGGGTCCACGGAAGAGACCGATACGCCGGCGCAGCCGAGCCCGAAGGCCGAGCCGGCAGCGAGGCCGAAATCGTCGCAGGCCGGACCACGCCAACGTGAAGTGAACCGCCCATGACCGCAGCCGGCCATCCCAGCGTGCGCCGCATCCTTGCGATCGCCTGCGCCAGCGTTCTCACCGCCGCGCTCGCCTGCGGCAGCGCCGCCGCGCAGAGCGCGGTGCAGGGCGTGCCGAACGCGATGCAGGGCTTTTCGCAAAACCGCGAGCAGCCGATCCAGATCGAATCCGATACGCTGGAAGTCCGCGACAAGAAGAAGGAGGCGACCTTCGCCGGCAGCGTCAAGGTGATCCAGGGCGACACCACCATGACGTCGAAGAGCCTCGTGGTGTTCTACGATCAGGATCAGTCCGACGCCGCCGCGAAGCAGCAGGCCAAGCGCAAGACGATGCCGGCGGCGGCTCCCGGTCCGGGCGGCGCCTCGTCGATCCGCAGGCTCGAAGCCAAGGGCAATGTCGTCGTCACCCAGAAGGATCAGGTGGTGACCGGCGACAGCGCGGTGTTCGACACCAAGACCAATCTGGTCACGATGCTCGGCAACGTCGTGCTGACACAGGGCAAGAACGTGGTGCGCGGCGACCGGCTGCTGGTCGACATGACCACCGGCGTGTCACGGGTGGAATCCAACAGCGGCCGGGTGCAGGGGCTGTTTCAATCGTCGGGCAGCGGCTCCGGCGGGCCGCTCGGCATCGGACCGCCGGGCCAGAAGAAATGACAGCGCAACGGCTTCGAACAACGACGCGGCGCACAGCAGGGCCTGATCGGTAGCGGCATGGTGGATCTTCTCGGCATATTCCGTCGGCGCGCCCCGAAACAACCTTCGGGCTTCGGGCGCTCGCGCAGCGACATCACAGCGCTGCGCGACGACGTCGGCGATCTGCTGACGGCGCCGGTGCGCGACGCGCCGCCGGTCGCCCGTGCGGCCAGGCATGATGCGCCGCTGGCTCCGCCGACGCCTGCGCAGCCGCGTCCACGCCGGCCAGCCGCCACGCCGGGCCAGCACCGCGAGAGCCACAGTGGCTATCTGGCGGTGCATCGCATCGAGAAGAGTTTCGGCACGCGCAAGATCGTGCGCGGCGTCAGTATCTATGTCCGCCGCGGCGAGGCGGTCGGCCTGCTCGGCCCCAACGGCGCCGGCAAGACCACCGTGTTCTACATGATCACCGGCCTGATCAAGGCCGATCGCGGGGCGATCGAACTCGACGGCCACGACGTCACCAAGCTGCCTATGTATCAGCGCGCGCGCCTCGGCATCGGCTATCTGCCGCAGGAGGCCTCGATCTTCCGCGGACTCAATGTCGAGCAGAACATCCTCGCCGTGCTCGAAGCGGTCGAGCCGGACAAGCGCAAGCGCGAGGCCGAGCTCGACAATCTGCTGCACGAATTCAACATCGAGCGGCTGCGCAAGTCGCCCTCGATCGCGCTGTCGGGCGGCGAGCGCCGCCGCGTCGAAATCGCCCGCGCGCTGGCCAGCCGCCCCAACTACATGCTGCTCGACGAGCCGTTCGCCGGCATCGATCCGATCGCCGTCGGCGACATCCAGGATCTGGTTCGGCACCTGACCAACCGCGGTATCGGTGTACTGATCACAGACCACAACGTCCGCGAAACGCTCGGCCTCACCGACCGCGCTTACATCGTCTATGCGGGCGAGATTCTGACCGAGGGCAGCCCGGAAGAGATCGTCAACAATCCGGATGTACGCCGGCTTTACCTTGGCGAAGAATTCCGCCTGTAATCGATTGCAGTTTCGGCGCCGGCGCGGCATGCTTGCGCTGCCTTGCTCGCCCCCGCATCCGATGCTCCCGCTGGTGGCCCCCTACTCCGAATTTCCAATTCGTCAAGGCGTGTACATCGGCCACGGAAAGGCGTAAGCAAGAAACGGACCAACTTGGATCGTTCTTGCCACCATGGCACTGACACAACGCCTCGAGTTCCGACAATCGCAGTCGCTGGTAATGACGCCGCAGTTGATGCAGGCGATCAAACTGCTGCAGTTGTCCAATCTGGATCTCGCGACCTTCGTCGAGGACGAGCTCGAGAAGAACCCCCTGCTGGACCGCGCCAGTGACAACGCCGAACCGCCGGTCGCCGGCGAGGCGACGACGGACCGCGGCGACAGCGGCGGCGACGATTTCGGCGGAAGCGAAAGCGGCGGAGAGGGTTCGGACTTCGCCGACGGCGGCAGCGGCGATTCGTTCGAGCCGGGCGCCGAGGACTGGATGCACCGCGACCTCGGTAGCCGCAGCGAGATCGAACAGACGCTCGATACCGGGATGGAGAACGTGTTCCCGGAAGAGCCGGCCGAAGCCGCGGCCCGCGCCGCGCAGGACGCTGCGCCAGCGTCCTATACCGAATGGGGCGGCGGCGCCTCCAGCGACGAGGGTTACAATCTCGAAGCCTTCGTCGCCGCCGAGACCTCGCTCGCCGATCGCCTGGCCGAACAGCTCGCGGTGGCGCTGACCGCGCCGTCGCAGCGCATGATCGGCCAATATCTGATCGACCTCGTCGACGACGCCGGCTATCTGCCCGCCGACCTCGGCGACGCCGCAGAACGGCTCGGAACGACCCAGGCCGAGGTCGAGGCCGTCGTCGCGGTGCTGCAGACGTTCGATCCGCCGGGCATCTGCGCGCGGTCGCTGGCCGAATGCCTGGCGATCCAGTTGCGCGAGCTCGACCGGTTCGATCCGGCGATGCAGGCGCTGATTGAAAATCTCGACCTGCTGGCCAAGCGGGATATTACCAGCCTTCGCAAGCTCTGCGGCGTCGACGACGAAGATCTCGCCGACATGATCGGCGAGATCCGCCATCTCGACCCGAAGCCGGGCCTGAAATTCGGATCGTCGCGGGTGCAGACGGTGGTGCCCGACGTGTTCGTCCGCCCCGGTCCGGACGGCGGCTGGCTGGTGGAGCTCAATAGCGACACGCTGCCGAAGGTGCTGGTCAACCAGTCCTACTATTCCGAGCTGTCGAAGACGATCCGCAAGGACGGCGACAAATCCTACTTCTCCGACTGCCTGCAGAACGCCACATGGCTGGTCCGCGCGCTCGACCAGCGCGCCCGCACCATTTTGAAAGTGGCGACCGAGATCGTGCGCCAGCAGGACGGCTTCTTCACCCACGGCGTCGCGCATCTGCGGCCGCTGAATCTGAAAGCGGTGGCCGACGCGATCCAGATGCACGAGTCGACGGTGTCGCGTGTGACCGCCAACAAGTACATGGCGACCAATCGTGGCACGTTCGAACTCAAGTATTTCTTTACCGCTTCGATCGCATCCGCCGATGGCGGCGAGGCGCACTCGGCCGAAGCCGTGCGGCATCACATCCGGCAACTGATCGACGGCGAGGAGCCGACCGCTATTCTGTCCGACGACACCATCGTCGAACGGCTGCGCGAAGCCGGCATCGAGATCGCGCGCCGCACCGTCGCGAAATATCGCGAGGCGATGCGCATCCCCTCCTCGGTGCAGCGGCGGCGCGACAAGCAAAGCATGCTCGGCGCGGCCCTGACGGCGCCCGCCGATCGGTCCCGCGACACCGCTCCGGCTTGATTACGCCGCAGGCAGGACTACTGTCATTCCCCCCAAGGACGAAACGAGGCATCCCATGACTTTTCGGGTCTCCGGCAAAAGCATCAGCGTCGGCGAAGCCCTGCGCGGTCGCGTCAGCGAGCGCACCGAAGAAGTGCTGCGCAAATATTTCGACGGCAATTATTCGGGCCACATCACGCTGAGCAAAGACGGCTTCGGCTTTCGCACCGACTGCGCGCTGCATCTGGATTCGGGTATCACGCTGGAAGCCGAATCGAATGCGGCCGATGCCTATGCGAGCGCCGATCAGGCGCTGCTGCAGATCGAAAAGCGTCTGCGCCGCTACAAGAGCCGGCTGAAGGATCGCTCGGCGCGCAAGGCGCATGCAGAAGCGAGCGCGCTGGCCGAGCTGACCGCTCCGGTCGACATGCCGAGCTACGTGATCGAAGCGCCGGGCGACGAGGAGCACCACGAGGACGCCTACAACCCCGTGATCATCGCCGAGGCCACCACCGCGATGAAGCGGCTGTCGGTGAGCGAAGCCGTGGTCGAACTCGACCTCACCGGCGCGCCGGTGCTGGTGTTCCTCCATGGCAGCTCCGGCCGCGTCAACATCATCTACCGTCGCGCCGACGGCAATATCGGCTGGATCGATCCGCCGGCGCTGAACGGCGCCGCGGCCTGACGGAGCGGCGGCGGAACCGGCCGGCGGTTGCGGCGAGATCGGGCATTGACGCCCGTCGACGCCTCTGCCTATGGTCCGCCGCCTTCCGACGCCGGTCCGGAACGGCCGGAATTTGCGACCGCCGGCAGGGATGGTAGATTAGTTAGGTTGATGATTTCAGGGATGTTTTCCCCAAGCCGCGGAATGGCTCGGCGGACCTCTGGAATTCCCGCTTGACGCAGCCTCCCCCTGTCCTATTTCACACTGACCGCACAGCTCATCCTCGGAACGCCGCATGACGATTACCGATCTGGTCGCGCCCGAGGCCGTTATCCCGGCGTTGAAGGTCATCAGCAAGAAGCAGGCGCTGCAGGAACTCTCGGCGCGCGCCGCGGAACTCACCGGCCAGAACGAGCGCGCGGTGTTCGAGGTTTTGCTGCAGCGCGAGAAGCTCGGCACCACCGCGGTGGGCTATGGCGTGGCGATTCCGCACGGCAAGTTGCCGAAGCTGGAGCGGCTGTTCGGCCTGTTCGCGCGGCTCGAGCGCCCGATCGATTTCGAGGCGATGGACGGCCAGCCGGTCGATCTGGTCTTCCTGCTGCTGGCGCCCGAAGGGGCCGGCGCCGACCACCTCAAGGCGCTGGCGCGGATCGCCCGACTGTTGCGCGATCAGGATGTCGCCAAGAAACTGCGTGCCTCGCGCGACGCGCAGGCGATCTATTCGGTGCTGGCGCTGCCGCCCGCAACCGCTGCGTAGTCCACGACCACGCGCAATTCTGTTGAAACGTGCTGGGTTTGAACGCGACCTGCGTGCGTGCATCGGTGGCGGTCACGGCGAACGCGGGGCCCGTCACCGGACGCCCCGCGCCGCGTAGCTCGAACGTCAGCGCTCAGTGGACGCTGACGGCCTGCAGCTCCTGGCTCCAGGCATTGGCGACCGCGGCCTCGCGGCTGTCGGTCAACATGATCGGCGTGCCGTCTGCCGAATGCAGCGCGAACAGCTTGATGCCCGGCGCGATATGCGGCGCTTGCGGGAACAGCCCGGGGACATCCTCCGAACGAATCTGCTTCACATAGGCGATGTGACCTTCGCCCAGATGCGCCAGCGCTTCCGGCGTGACGCTGGCATTGTCGTGATTTGTGCCCATTCCAGTCATGGTCTCGACTCCTCTGTCAGACTAAGCGGTCGAGTCCGCTACTCGTTCCATTATTCATGTTCCGTGATGGCGATTGTCTTAATGACCCGCTCCGGCTCCGGCCGGACCAGATCGACGGACAACAACCCGTTCTTCAAATCCGCGCCCAGCACCTGCATCCCTTCCGCCAGCACGAAGGTGCGCTGGAAGTGTCGCGCGGCGATGCCGCGATGGATGTATTGCCGGGTCTTGTCATCCTGCTGCCGGCCCCTGATGACGAGTTGATTTTCCTCAATCGTGACATCGAGTTGATCGCGGGTAAAACCCGCCACCGCGAGCGTGATCCGGAGTCTTTCCGGATCGCCGTTGCCGCGCTCGCAACGCTCGATGTTGTAGGGAGGATACCCGTCGGCACCTTTCACGACGCGGTCGAGCGCACGCTCGATCTCGTCGAATCCCAGCAGAAAGGGACTTGATAACGAAGGAACACGAGACATCACAAAGTCCTCTCGAAGCGACTTTGAGGGGGTCCTTTACGGCACCCCTGACCGTCCGGCACCGCGCCGTCCGGTCCAACCCAATATGGGCAATGCACCACAAGTCTTCAAGAAGGCCGAAACAATGCAATCGGCCAATGGGTTAGACCCCAACCTCGATGCGGCGCCGGCCGTCGGCGCTGAACAGGTGCAAATGTTGCGGCAAAGCCGTGGCAAACATGCGATCGCCGACCGCCGGCGCATCCTGGCCCGGAACCCGGACGATGATGTCGTCCGGGGGCAGCTCTCCCGGCTTGCTGCTGATCGCGGTCGGGTCGCCACCGCGCGACCGGGTCCCGTAGATGAAGGTCTCCGGCCCGACCCGCTCGATCGCCTCGACCGTGAGGTCGAGCGTGAGCCGGTCGGACGCCGCAGGCTCCCGTGAGATCACCAGGTCCTCGGGGCGGACGCCGAGAATGCCGGCCCCGGTCGCCGCGTTGCCGAACCGGGCGCGCACGCCATCGGCGTCGAGCGGCATCAGGTTCATCGGCGGCGCGCCGATGAAGGAGGCGACGAAGGTGGTCGCGGGCTTCGCATAGATGTCGAGCGGCGAGCCGATCTGCTCGACCTCGCCGGCATTCATCACCACCAGAATATCGGCCAGCGTCATCGCCTCGAGCTGATCGTGGGTGACGTAGATCGCGGTGGTGCTGAGCCGGCGCTGCAGCTTGCGGATCTCGACCCGCATCGCCACCCGCAGCTTGGCGTCGAGATTGGACAACGGCTCGTCGAACAGGAACACTTTGGGCTGGCGCACGATGGCGCGGCCCATCGCGACGCGCTGGCGCTGGCCGCCGGAGAGTTGCCGCGGCTTGCGGTCGAGCATCGCGCCGATCTCGAGAATCCGCGCCGCCTCCTGCACCCGCGCCTCGATCTCGGGCTTCGGCATGCCGCGATTGCGCAGGCCGTAGGCCATGTTGTTGTAGACGCTCATATGCGGATACAGCGCGTAGTTCTGGAACACCATCGCGATGTCGCGGTCGGCCGGCTCGATCTGGTTGACGATCCGGCCGCCGATCTCGATCTCGCCGGCGGTGATGGTCTCCAGTCCCGCCACCATCCGCAGCAGCGTGGACTTGCCGCAACCGGAGGGGCCGACCAGCACGCAGAACTGGCCGTCGCCGACCTCGAAATCGACGCCCTTGATGGCCTCGAAGCCGCCCGGATAGGTCTTGCGGACGTTGCGCAGAACGACGTTGGCCACGATGCTACTTCTCCGTCTCGACCAGTCCGCGCACGAACAGTTTCTGCATCAGCACCACCACGGCGACCGGCGGCAGCATCGCCAGGATCGCGGTCGCCATCACCACCGGCCACTCGGTCAGCGCGTCCGACGTCACGATCATCTTGCGGATGCCGATCTGGATGGTCTGCATGTCGTCGCGCGTGGTGATCAGCAGCGGCCACAGATACTGGTTCCAGCCGAGAATGAACAGGATCACGAACAGCGCCGCCATGTTGGTGCGCGACAGCGGCAGCAGCGTATCCCAGAAGAACCGGAACGGCCCGGCGCCGTCGATCCGCGACGCCTCCAGCAATTCGTCCGGCACCGTCATGAAGAACTGCCGGAACAGCAGCGTCGCGGTGGCGGACGCGATCAGCGGCAGCGTCAACCCGGCGTAGCTGTCCAGCAGATTGAGGTCGGCGACGATCTTGTAGGTCGGATAGATCCGGACCTCGACCGGCAGCATCAATGTAATGAAGATCAGCCAGAAGATCGTCATCCGGAACGGAAACCGGAAATACACGATCGCATAGGCCGAAATCAGCGAGATCGCGATCTTGCCGACCGCGATCAGCATCGCCATCACGAAGGAGTTGAACAGCATGGTGCCGACCGGCTCGCGGGTGGTGCCCGAGGTGCCGACGAACAGCGTCTGGTAGTAGGTTTCGAGGAAACGGTCGCCCGGCAGCAGCGACATCTGGCCGTTGGCGATGGTGGCGTTGTCCTGGGTCGAGGCGACGAAGGCGATGTAGACCGGGAACGCCACGATCAGCACGCCGGCCCACAGGATCAGATGCGGCAGCAGGTTTCCGAATCTGCGGTGCTCGACCATCAGTAGTTGACCTTGCGCTCGACGAAGCGGAACTGGAACGCGGTGAGTGCGATCACGATGCCCATCAGGATCACCGACTGCGCCGCCGAGCTGCCGAGATTGCCGCCGAGCAGCCCATCGCTGTAGACCTTGTAGACCAGCGTTTCGGTGGCCTTGGCGGGGCCGCCGCGGGTCATGGTGTCGATGATGCCGAAGGTTTCGAAGAACGCGTAGACGATGTTGACGACGATCAGGAAGAAGATCGTCGGCGACAGCAGCGGGAAGATGATGGTCCAGAACCGCCGCATCGGCCGCGCGCCGTCGATCGCCGCCGCCTCGATCACGCTGCCCGGAATCGCCTGCAGCCCGGCGAGGAAGAACAGGAAATTGTAGGAGATCTGCTTCCATGCCGCCGCGAGGATGATCAGCGTCGCCGCCTGGTTGCCGTCGAGCAGCGGATTCCAGTCGACGCCGAGCGCGCGGAGGCCATGGGCGATGACGCCGAGCGACGGGTTGAGCATGAAGATCCACAACACGCCGACCACCGGCGGCGCCACCGCATAGGGCCAGATCAGCAGCGTGCGATAGAACATCGAGCCGCGCAGCGGCCGGTCCGCCATCACGGCGAGCAGCAGTGCCAGCGACAGCGACGACACCGCGATCGCTATCGAAAACAGGAAGGTCCGCAGGATCGCGCTGAAATAGTCCGGGTCGCTCAGCAGTTCCTGGTAGTTCTCGAACCAGACGAAAGTGGTCGACAGCCCGAACGCATCCTGCAGCAGGAACGACTGGATCACCGCCTGCAGGGCCGGCCAATAGAAGAACACCAGCACCACCGCGAGCTGCGGCAGCACCAGCCAATAAGGCAGGAATTTCGACCGGAAGACGGACTGCTTCTGCATGATCAGCTCCCCTCCCCCCGCTCTTGCGGCGGGGAGGGGTCGGGGGTGGGGGGAGCCGCGCGCACGGCGTCTACGATGGTCTGCATAACGCCGTCGATGTTCTGGAGGACATCGTTATTCCATAAACGCAATACGCGATAGCCCGCCGCCTCGAGATAGTCCGTTCGAACGACATCGGCGGCCGATCCGTCGTGTTGGCCGCCGTCGATTTCGATGACGAGGCGGAGCGCATGGCAGGCGAAATCCGCGTAATAGGGGCCGATCGTCGCTTGCCGGCGGAAATGAGCCTCGGCAAAGCCCGGTCGACGCAGACGCTGCCACAACTTCCGCTCGGCGTCCGTCGGATTTCGACGGAAACTCCGCGCTCGCTGGATCCGCTGATCGACTGTGCGCGCCATCGACGCCTGCCCCCGGCTCACCCCCCCACCCCCGCCCCCTCCCCGCCGCAAGAGCGGGGGGAGGGGAGAAGAGCCCACCCATGACAGTACGTGCAGGTTGCGGAGCGCTTACTTCACCGCGGTCTTTTCGAACTGCCGCAGCATGGTGTTGCCGCGGGTGACGGCGGCGTCGAGGGCTTCCTTGGCGGTCTTCTTGCCGGCCAGCGCCTGCTCGATTTCCTCGGCCCAGACGTCGCGGAGCTGCACCATGTTGCCGAGCCGAAGGCCGCGGGAGTTTTCGGTCGGCGGCTTGTTGGTCAGTTCCTTGATCGGGGTCTCGAGATAGGGCTGGTCGTTGTAGAAGCCGTCGGCCTTGGCCTTCTCGTAGGCGGCCCTGGTGATCGGCAGATAGCCCGACGCCTTGTGCACCGCGACCTGACGGTCGGTGTCGGACAGGAAGGCGAGGAACCTGGCGACGCCCTTGTATTCGTCCGGCGTCTTGCCGCCCATCACCCACAGCGAGGCGCCGCCGATGATCGAGTTCTGCGGCGCGCCTTCGACGTCCGGGTAGTAGGGCATCGGCGCGTTGGTCCAGGCGAACTTGGCCTGCGACTTGACGTTGCCGAAGAAGCCCGACGAGGTCAGGAAGATCGGGCATTCGCCGGAGGTGAAGCGGCCCTCGCCGGTGTTGGTGCGGCCGGAGTAATCGTAGGTCTTGTCCTTCTGCAGCTCGATCAGCGTCTGGAGATGCTTGACCTGCACCGGGCCGTTGAACTCCAGCTTGGTGTCGAAACCGTCGAGGCCGTTGGCCTTGCTGGCCAGCGGCACATTGTGCCAGGCGGAAAGCTGCTCGAGATTGACCCAGGTGACCCAGGCAGTCGAGAAGCCGCAGGTGGCGTAGCCGGCAGCCTTCAGCTTCTTGGCATCCTCGAACACCTGCGGCCAGGTCTTCGGGACTTCGGCGATGCCGGCCTTCTTGAGGGCGTCGAGATTGACCCACATCACCGTCGAGGACGAGTTGAACGGGAACGACAGCATCTCGCCCTTGGAGGTCGAGTAGTAGCCGGTGATCGCCGGGAGGTAGGCGTTGGGATCGAATTTCTCGCCGGTCTCCTGCATCAGCTTGTAGACCGGCTTCACCGCGCCGGTCGCCGCCATCATGGTGGCGGTGCCGACCTCGAACACCTGCATGATGTGCGGCGCGTTGCCGGCGCGGAACGCCGCGATGCCGGCGTTCATGGTGTCGGCGTAGCTGCCCTTGTAGGTCGGGACGACCTTGTAGTCGCTCTGCGCGGCGTTGAATTCGTTGGCGAGCTTGACGACGACCTCGTTGTTGCCGCCGGTCATCGCATGCCACCACTGGATCTCGGTCGCCGCCTGCGCCGGCACGGCGATCGCGAGCGTTGTGGCGATCGTCGTCGCCAGCGCGGTGGTCAGAGCTTTCAAACGGAATGCCATCGTGAACCTCCCAGTTCGACCGTCATCTAAATGTGGCGCGCGTTAGCAGCGCTGAATGACAGACACATGACCGTATACAGCGGCCGGACCGTAGGGGGGAAGCGGATCACCTGACTAGTTGTAAAACGGTGGAAGCGGCTGCTGACTGTTCCATTCGGCGTTGCAGCACGGCCGTGATCGGGTCCCAGGTTCGGACAGTACCTGGCGCGCGGTGACTGCGGGCGCCGTGGCGCCCGCAGCAGAACCGTCTCGTCTCAGCGCTTGCGTTCCGGCCCGCTGACGATGCCGTCGGCCACGAGCTTCGAGACCTCGTCCGGCGTGTAGCCGAATTCGCCCAGCACCTCGCCGGCGTGCTGACTGAAGGTCGGCGGTATGTGGCGCAGGCTGGCCTTGGTGCGGTCGAACCGGATCGGCGAGGCGATGCCCTTGTACCAATCCTTCTCGATGATATCGCCGCGGGCCTTGACGTGCTCGCTGGCCAGCGCCTTGTCGATCGCCTGCACCGGGCCGGCCGGCAGCCCGGCGGCGAGCAGCTTGCGGCACAGCGGCTCGGCGTCGTGCTGGGTCAGGATCGCCTCCAGCTCCGCGCGCAGCGCCAGGCGGTTCTCGACGCGGTCGCGGTTGCGGGCGAAACGCGGATCGGTCCCCAGTTCCGGCCTGCCGAGTTCGCGGCACAGCTTGCGGAAGGTGCCGTCATTGCCGACGCCCATGAAGATGTTGCCGTCGCGCGCCGCGAACACCGAATACGGATAGAGGTTCGGATGTTCGTTGCCGGTGCGCGCCGGCGGCTTGCCGTGAATGAAGAAGTTCGCCGCGTGCGGATGCATGATGGCGAGTCCAGTCTCGAACAGGGTCGCCTCGACGAACTGACCGATTCCCGATTTCTGCCGCTCCAGCAGCGCCATCAGGATGCCCGTGCAGGCATAGAGCCCGGTCGCCATGTCGACCAATGCCACGCCGATGCGGGTCGGGCCGCTGTCCGGCGTGCCGGTCGATTCCATCAGCCCGACCATCGACTGGATGATCGCGTCGTAGCCGGGGTGGCCGCCATGCGGACCGTCGCCGCCGAAGCCCGAAATCCGGCAATGCACGAGCTGCGGAAATTTCGCCCGCAGCACGTCGTTGCCGATGCCCCATTTGTCGAGCGTGCCCGGCTTGAAGTTCTCGATCATGACGTCGGCGTCTTCGAGCATCTTCATCAGCACGGCGCGGCCGCCCTCGGAGGCGAGGTCGAGACCGATCGAGCGCTTGTTGCGGTTGGTGCCGATGAAATATGCCGCGTCGTCATCGTGGAAGGGAGGGCCCCAGTCGCGGGTCTCGTCGCCGGCGGGCGGCTCGACCTTGATGACGTCGGCGCCGTGATCGGCGAGAATCTGGGTGCAATACGGGCCGCCGAGCACGCGCGACAGATCGATCACACGCAAACCGGCAATCGCGCCGGGCATCAGGGGAGAAGTCATGAGGGCTTTCTTATTGAAGCTTTGCGGGAGGCGGAGGACAGAGCCGCTTGTTGGCGAATGCTCTGCCGGAATGGGACTTCAGATAGTGTTCGAACTCCAGCGCCTGGAATTTGTCCGGGAAGGCGCCGTACCAACACAGTTCCCAAGGCATGAACTTCGAGGTGTGCGGCGACCTTCCGGTATTGTGATCCTTGATCCGCATTTTTAGATCGGCTGTCGCCCCCGTGTAAACCTGATCGCGATGGCTGAGGCTGCGGATGATGTAGACGTACCACATTCCCCACCTCCGCGATGATCGCGCAAGTTTCGAGCACGGCGCTCGCTTCGAAAGCCCCCCGCAAACGCCAAGCGGGGCTGATCCACGACAGGCACGTGGAGAACAGGCACGTGGAGATTAGATCAGAATCCGGGGGAATTGAACGGGCAGCCCGTCTTCGCCTACGGCTTCGCCGGGCACCACGCTTCGCCAAGTGGCTTAGCGCGGCTGCGCCACGCGAAGCCTCAGTGTGCTGCGTTGCAGCCCGTCTTCGCCTACGGCTTCGCCGGGCACCACGCTTCGCCAAGTGGCTTAGCGCGGCTGCGCCACGCGAAGCCTCAGTGTGCTGCGTTGCAGCCCGTCTTCGCCTACGGCTTCGCCGGGCACCACGCTTCGCCAAGTGGCTTAGCGCGGCTGCGCCACGCGAAGCCACTTGGCGAAGCGTGGTGGAGCCAGGCGGGATCGAACCGCCGACCTCTTGCATGCCATGCAAGCGCTCTCCCAGCTGAGCTATGGCCCCTGAAGCCTGGGTGCGCGCGGACAAATCACCGCGCGCGGCATTCGTTGATCACAGATCGGCGACGATCTCAAGTCTCCTCATCGCCGGAAACGTCACCAATGATGTCGGTGACGTCTTCATCGCCTTCTTCTTCGTCGGCAATGAAGGTCGAATCGTCGTCGTCCTCGATCGATTCGTCGATCTCGATGTCGTCCTCGGACTCCGGAACGACGGCCTTGACCTTGCCGGTCTTCTCCTCGGCATCGGCCTCCTCGAGCGACACCAGCTCTTCGGCCTCCATCGCCTCGGGCGCCTCGGCGGCGGCGGGAGCTGCGGCAGCGCGGGAATCGGCCCGGCTGCGCGACGCCACCACCGGCGCGATCGGCACGACTTCGCCGGTATAGGGCGAGATCACCGGAGTCTTGTTCAGATCGTAGAACTTTTTGCCTGTCACCGGGCAAATACGTTTGGTTCCGAGATCGGATTTCGCCACTTGTGCAACCTTGGGATTTCTTGAAAAACGGTGCTTCACTTGGCTAGTTGCCACGCTGCTGTCAATAGCGGTTTATGCGGAGCGGCGGCCGTGCGACGCGCGCGGCCGCAATTCGATCAGGCGCCCGGCGCGCAGGGGACCCCATCTTGAGCCATTCCGACCACACCTCGCCGCTCGAGGCGCGCAAAAGCGCGGCGCTGAGCGGGACCGCCCGCGTCCCCGGCGACAAGTCGATTTCCCACCGCGCGCTGATTCTCGGCGCGCTCGCGGTCGGCGAGACCCGGATTTCCGGCCTGCTGGAAGGCGAGGACGTTCTCAATACCGCCAAGGCGATGCGGGCGCTGGGAGCGCGGGTCGAGCGCACCGGCGATTGCGCCTGGAGCGTCCATGGCGTCGGCGTCGCCGGCTTCGCGGAGCCCGCCGCGCCGCTCGATTTCGGCAATTCCGGCACCGGCTGCCGGCTGGCGATGGGCGCGGTGGCGGGCTCGCCGATCACCGCCACCTTCGACGGCGACGCCTCGCTGCGCTCGCGGCCGATGCGCCGGATCGTCGATCCGCTGGAGCAGATGGGCGCGCGGGTGACGCAGAGCGCCGAGGGCGGCCGGCTGCCGCTGACGCTGGCCGGCGCGCGCGATCCGCTGCCGATCACCTACCGTACCCCGGTGCCGTCGGCGCAGATCAAGTCTGCGGTGCTGCTGGCCGGTCTGTCGGCGCCGGGCGTCACCACCGTGATCGAGGCCGAGGCCAGCCGCGACCATACCGAGCTGATGCTGCAGCATTTCGGCGCCACGGTGGTGACCGAGCCGGAGGGCGCCCACGGCCGGAAGATTGCGCTGACCGGCCAGCCCGAGCTGCGCGGCGCCCCGGTGGTGGTGCCGGCCGACCCGTCCTCGGCGGCGTTCCCGATGGTCGCGGCGCTGATCGTGCCGGGTTCGGACGTGGTGCTGACCGAGGTGATGACCAATCCACTGCGCACCGGGCTGATCACCACGCTGCGGGAGATGGGCGGCGCGATCGAGCAGAGCGAGACCCGCGGCGACAGCGGCGAGCCGATGGCGCAATTTCGGATTCGCGGTTCGCAATTGCGCGGCGTCGAGGTGCCGCCGGAGCGCGCGCCGTCGATGATCGACGAATATCTGGTGCTGGCGGTCGCGGCCGCCTTCGCCGAGGGCACCACGATCATGCGCGGCCTGCACGAGCTGCGGGTCAAGGAAAGCGACCGGCTGGAGGCGACCGCCGACATGCTGCGGGTCAACGGCGTCAAAGTCGAGATTTTGGGCGACGATCTGATCGTCGAAGGCCGCGGCCAAGTGCCGGGCGGCGGGCTGGTGGCGACCCACATGGATCACCGCATCGCGATGTCGGCGCTGGTGATGGGGCTCGCGGCCGACAAGGCCGTGAAGGTCGACGACACCGCCTTCATCGCCACCAGCTTCCCGGACTTCGTCCCGATGATGCGGCGGCTCGGCGGCGAATTCGGCTGAACGACGCTTCTGCGGGAAGCGTCAGGCCGGCTCGACCGGCACGCGGCCGACCAGCCGGTCGGTCTCCTGCTGCGCGGCGGTGAGCGAGGCCGACAGCCGCGCCCGGATCTCGGCGCGATCGGCGGCCGCATCGACGATCACTGGTTCGCCGAACCGGATCGCGACCTTCGAGAACAGGCCGGGCAGCAGCAGCCGGTCCCAGCTCTGCAGCAGCTTGCCGCGCTGCAGGCTGACGGCGGCCGGCAGGATCGGCAGGCCGGTGAGCCGGGCGAGGTCGAGAATGCCGTCATTGTTGATGTGCATGCGCGGACCGCGCGGGCCGTCGGGCGTCACGAACAGGCTGTGGCCGTCGCGCGCCAGCCGCAGCATCTCGCGCGCGGCCCGCATGCCGCCCTTGGAGCTCGACCCGACCGCGGTCTGGATCCCGTACAGAGCGCCGGCTTTGCTGATGATCTGGCCGTCGCGATGACCGCTGATCAGCGCGATCAGCGGTTTGCCGCCATTGCGCAGCATCGGCAGCGTGTTCAGCCGGCCATGCCACATCGCCAGAATATATGGCTCCGCAATCGGAAACGCCGCACGGTCGAACCGGCCGGTCCAGATCACGACCTGCAAATAGGCCGCGGCCGGAATCACCGCCGCCCATTGGAATGCGTCGCTCCTCAGGATGCGTTTGACGAAAGCAGGAGTGGCCATACCGAGGATTGTCCGGGCAAATCGGGTCGCGGCGCGCAGGGCTGATTTCCGCGGCTCGCGGGTTTATATCGGCCGGCGGCAAGCTGCAAACCACGCCGCTTGAAATCCCTCTATCCGCCGTGTTGAAGAGCAGCCGCGCTGCTCCGCGCCGGGACCGACTGGAAAGCTGAAGACCGCATGATCATCGCCATCGACGGACCGGCCGCCTCCGGCAAGGGCACGCTCGGCAAGCGGCTCGCCGCTCACTACGGGTTCCGGCACCTTGATACCGGCGTTATCTACCGTGCCGTCGCCAAGGTGCTGCTCGACGGCAGCGCCGACCTGAGCGACGAGGCCCAGGCCATCGCGGCCGCGCGCGAGCTCGATCCGGGCATCTTCGGCGACCCGGCGCTGAAGAGCCAGACCGTCGGCGACGCCGCCTCGGTGATTTCCGCCTATGCGAAGGTCCGCGAGGTGCTGGTCGGCTTCCAGCGGCAATTCGCCGCCGAACCGCCGGGCGCGGTGCTCGACGGCCGCGACATCGGAACCGTGATCTGCCCGGACGCCGACGTGAAGATCTTCGTCGTCGCCGATCCGGAGGTGCGCGCCCGCCGCCGGACGCTCGAGGCGCAGGCCCGCGGGGAGCCCGCCGATGAGGCGGTGATTCTCGCCGACATCCTCAAGCGCGACGAGCGCGACCGAAACCGCAGCGCCGCCCCCTTGAAACAAGCGCCAGATGCAGTCTTGCTCGATAATTCCAATTTGGATATAGAAGGCGGCGTCCGGGCCGCCATCGCTATTGTCGAGGCCGTTCGAGCGGGCCGGCGTCGGGTCTGAGGACTAAACCGACGCCGTCATTGGAGGAGCGCCCGCTCCACGGTTCTGTACAGATGGTCGAACGCACAACGCCCAGGTTCCGTTCGGGCCTGTCGTTCTCGTTCTGCGCCCAATGCTTTCTTGGAATGACATTATCCGATCCGATATTCGATCCGATCACATCGGATCAACGGCTCGACCGTGCAGGCATGCTGCCGGCCCGCTCCGCAATGATTTGCAGGGCGGTCGTCAGGTTCGCGGACCCCTGACACTGCGCGCGAGAGACGTCCCTCAACCGAACTGCCGGCGACATCCGCATCTGGAGAACAAATGGCTTCGACCGATACTTACAACCCGACCCGCGACGATTTCGCCGCGATGCTCGACGAGTCCTTCGCCGGCGGCAATCTGCAGGAAAGCTCCGTCATCAAGGGCATCGTCGTCGCGATCGAAAAGGACATGGCCGTCATCGACGTCGGCCTGAAGACCGAAGGCCGCGTGGCGCTGCGCGAATTCGCAGGACCCGGCCGTGAAAGCGAATTGAAGGTCGGCGACACCGTCGAAGTGTTCCTCGACCGGATCGAGAACGCCCTCGGCGAAGCCGTGCTGTCGCGCGACAAGGCGCGCCGCGAAGAGAGCTGGGGCAAGCTCGAGAAGGCCTTCCAGGGCAACGAGAAGGTGTTCGGCGTCATCTTCAACCAGGTCAAGGGCGGCTTCACGGTCGACCTCGACGGCGCCGTGGCGTTCCTGCCGCGCTCGCAGGTCGACATCCGCCCGATCCGCGACGTCGCGCCGCTGATGAACAACTCGCAGCCGTTCCAGATCCTCAAGATGGACCGCCGCCGCGGCAACATCGTGGTGTCGCGCCGCACGGTTCTCGAAGAGACCCGCGCCGAGCAGCGCCAGGAGCTGGTGCAGAACCTCGAAGAGGGCCAGGTGATCGACGGCGTGGTCAAGAACATCACCGATTACGGTGCGTTCGTGGACCTCGGCGGCATCGACGGCCTGCTGCACGTGACCGACATCGCATGGCGTCGCGTCAACCACCCGACCGAAGTGCTGACGATCGGCCAGACCGTCAAGGTCAAGATCATCAAGATCAACCACGAGACCCACCGCATCTCGCTCGGCATGAAGCAACTGCTGGACGATCCGTGGCAGGGCATCGAGGCGAAGTACCCGCTGAACGCGCGCTTCACCGGCCGCGTCACCAACATCACCGACTACGGCGCGTTCGTCGAGCTCGAGCCGGGTATCGAAGGCCTGATCCACGTCTCCGAGATGTCGTGGACCAAAAAGAACATGCACCCCGGCAAGATCGTTTCGACTTCGCAGGAAGTCGAAGTGCAGGTGCTCGAGGTGGATTCGGTCAAGCGCCGGATTTCGCTCGGCCTCAAGCAGACGATGCGCAACCCGTGGGAAGTGTTCGTCGAGAAGTATCCGGTCGGCTCGACCGTCGAAGGCGAAGTCAAGAACAAGACCGAGTTCGGGTTGTTCTTGGGCCTCGACGGCGACGTCGACGGCATGGTGCATCTCTCCGACCTCGACTGGAAGCAGCCGGGCGAGCAGGTGATCGACAACTTCAAGAAGGGCGACATGGTCAAGGCCATCGTCCTCGACGTCGATGTCGAGAAGGAGCGCATCTCGCTCGGCGTCAAGCAGCTCGAAGGCGACCCCTTCGCCGAGCCGGGCGACGTCAAGAAGGGCGCGATCGTGACCTGCGAAGTGCTGGAAGTGAAGGAATCGGGCATCGACGTGCAGATCGTCGGCACCGACTTCGCCACCTTCATCAAGCGCTCGGAACTGGCGCGCGACCGCAACGATCAGCGCAGCGACCGCTTCGCGGTCGGTGAGAAGGTCGACGCCCGCGTGATCCAGTTCGACAAGAAGGCCCGCAAGGTCCAGGTGTCGATCAAGGCGCTGGAAGTCGCGGAAGAGAAGGAAGCCATCGCGCAGTACGGCTCGTCCGATTCGGGCGCGACGCTGGGCGACATTCTCGGCACCGCGCTCAAGCAGCGCGACAAGTAAGCCTCAGGCTTACGCCGACCAACATCAGGGCCCCGGCATCGCCGGGGCCCTTTTTGTTGTCGAAACACCACCGCCGTCATGCCCGGGCTCGTCCCGGGCATCCACGCCTTGACGGACTTCGCAACAGAAAGACGTAGATGGCCGGGACAAGCCCGGCCATGACGAAGGAAAGGTCACGCGCCGCGGCCGCGTCGTCCCGCCGCCGGCACCTTGTTTTCTTCATATTGGGGCGCAATTGATGTAATCCCGTCATGGGAAATCAACGATCCCATTTGAAAACCGTGAATAGTCTTCCGCCGGAGAAATTCCATGTCGCTTGATTCCGATGTGATCGTCGATCGCCGCCGCATTCGCCGCAAGTTGACGTTCTGGCGGGTCGCTGCGGTGCTGGTCGCGATCGGCGCAGTGATCGCGGTCGGCGCGATGGTGTCGCCGGCGGGCACCGCGCTCACGACCTCGGGCTCGATCGCGCGGATCAAGATCGACGGCCTGATCCGCAGCAACTCCGAACGGGTCGAGGCGCTGGAGCGGCTGGCGAAATCGAACAGCGCCGCGGTGATCGTCCACATCAATTCGCCGGGCGGCACCACCGCCGGCTCGGAAGAACTCTACACCGCGCTGATGCGGCTCAAGGCCAAGAAGCCGATGGTGGTGGTGGTCGAGGGCCTGGCCGCATCGGGCGGCTACATCGCCGCCATCGCCTCCGATCACATCATCGCGCAGCAGAGTTCGCTGGTCGGCTCGATCGGCGTGCTGTTCCAATATCCGAACGTCTCCGAACTGATGAAGACGGTCGGCGTCAAGGTCGAGGAGGTGAAGTCGTCACCGCTGAAGGCGGCACCGAACGGCTTCGAGCCGACCAGCCCCGAGGCGCGCGCCGCGCTGGAATCGCTGGTGCGGGATTCCTACGCGTGGTTTCGCGATCTGGT
Organism: Rhodopseudomonas palustris; assembly: GCF_034479375.1. Lineage (NCBI taxonomy): Bacteria > Pseudomonadati > Pseudomonadota > Alphaproteobacteria > Hyphomicrobiales > Nitrobacteraceae > Rhodopseudomonas > Rhodopseudomonas palustris. The sequence continues at coordinate 3,801,847 of NZ_CP140155.1, forward strand.
GAAGCAGCGCCGCGCCATGGACGACAATCAGCTCGGCATCGTCGCCGACGGCCGCGTCTTCACCGGCCGGCAGGCGGTCGGACTGAAACTGATCGATCAGCTCGGCGACGAGAAGACCGCGGTGGCGTGGCTGGAAACCGAGAAGAAGGTCAAGAGCGGCCTGCCGGTGCGCGACTTCAAGCTGGCGCCGCAGTTCGGCGACCTGACGTTCCTGCGGGCCGCGGCGTCGGTCACGCTCGATGCGCTCGGCCTCGGCCCGATCGCGCGACAGATCGAGCAGTCCGGCGCGATGCATCTCGGCCTCGACGGCATGCTCGCCTTGTGGGTGCCGGGTAGCAGCCGCTGACGGCGATGGCCGGCCCGCGTCGCGCCGGTTTCGTCCGGCCGACCACGCGCAAGGCGCCTCGCAAGCACCGTCGGACGGCATTGTCCAGCCTGCCTCATTTGATTTAGCGTCTTGACAGTTCACAGTATTTTCAAGGAAATGGCGGTCCGCACGCACGGACCACATCCTCGATGATCAAATCCGAACTCGTTCAGCGTATCGCCGAGCATAACCCGCACCTCTACCAGCGGGACGTCGAGAATATCGTCAACGCGATCCTCGACGAGATCGTCGATGCGCTGGCGCGTGGCGATCGGGTGGAGCTGCGCGGCTTCGGCGCGTTTTCGGTGAAGCACCGGCCCGCGCGTGCCGGCCGCAATCCGCGCACCGGCGCGCATGTTCCGGTCGACCAGAAGAGCGTGCCGTTTTTCAAGACCGGCAAGGAAATGCGCGAACGGCTGAACCGCGAGACCGGAAATACCGATACCGGCGCGTGACGCGACGCCCGTTTGCTGGGCAAGGCGAGCGAGAACGACATGCAGAAATTTCTGACAGCCGTGGTGCTGATTCCGCTCGGACTGATTTTCATCGTCTTCGCGGTCGCCAACCGCCATCTCGTCACGGTGTCGTTCGATCCGCTGGATGTCAGCGATCCGATCGGCACCGTGCAGATGCCGTTGTTCGTGCTGATCATCGGCGTCGCGATCCTCGGCGTGATCGCCGGCGGCATCGCTACCTGGTTCCGGCAGCGGCATTGGCGACGCGCGGCACGGCGGCATCAGGCCGAGGCGATCGAGGCCAGGGCGGAGCTGGCGAATTTGCGCGCCAGCATCGTCAGCCCGGCGCAGAGCGAACCGAAGCGGCTGCTGCTGGAACAGGGTTCCGCGACCGGCAGGCGCGACAAGGCCGGCGCGGCGCTGTAGAACACCGTCGAGTAGCCGGCCTTCCTGCCGCCGGCCGAAACCCGATCGCGAATCCATGTCCGTCGTCGTCAAAATCTGCGGCCTGTCGACCTGCGACACGCTCGAAGCGGCGGTCGCGGCCGGCGCCGATATGCTCGGCTTCGTGTTCTTTCCCGCCTCGCCGCGTCATGTCGGGCTCGACCTCGCGCGCCAGCTCGGCGACCAGATCGGCAGCCGCGCCGCCAAGGTCGCGCTGACGGTCGACGCCAGCGACGCGCTGATCCGCGACGTCGTCGACGCCCTCGCGCCGGACCTGCTGCAGCTCCACGGCAAGGAAAGCCCGGAGCGGATCCGCGCGATCAAACACACTTTCGGGCTGCCGGTGATGAAGGCCGTCGCGGTGGCGACCGCCGACGATCTCGCGGCGCTGCCCGCTTACGCCGCAGCAAGCGACCGCATCCTGTTCGACGCGCGGCCGCCGAAGGACGCGCTCCGCCCCGGCGGTCTCGGCGTGCCGTTCGACTGGGCGCTGCTGAGCGGCCTGGCGCTGCCCGTGCCGTTCATGGTGTCCGGCGGCATTACGCCCGGCAATGTCGCCGAGGCGTTGCGGGTGACCCGCGCCGGCGGCGTCGACGTGTCGTCCGGCGTCGAGACGACGCCGGGCGTCAAGGACCCCGAATTGATCCGAAGCTTCATCCGCGCCGCGCGCGCCAGCGAAGAGACGATGGCCTGACATGAATCAGATTTTGCCGAACTCGTTCCGATCCGGACCCGACGAGCGCGGGCATTTCGGCATCTTCGGCGGCCGCTTCGTCGCCGAGACGCTGATGCCGCTGATCCTCGATCTGGAGAAGGCCTACGCCGAAGCCAAGGACGATCCGGCGTTTCGCGCCGAGATGGACGGCTATCTCAAGCATTATGTCGGCCGGCCCTCGCCGCTGTATTTCGCCGAACGGCTGACCGAGCATTTCGGCGGCGCCAAGATCTACTTCAAGCGCGAGGACCTCAACCACACCGGCGCCCACAAGGTGAACAACGTGCTCGGCCAGATCATGCTGGCCAAGCGCATGGGCAAGCCGCGGGTGATCGCCGAGACCGGCGCCGGGATGCACGGCGTCGCCACCGCGACGATGTGCGCCAAATTCGGTCTCGAATGCGTGGTGTTCATGGGCGCGGTCGACGTCGAACGCCAGCAGCCCAACGTGCTGCGGATGAAGGCGCTCGGCGCCGAAGTCCGCCCCGTCACCTCCGGCGCCAACACGCTGAAGGACGCCATGAACGAGGCGCTGCGCGACTGGGTCACCAACGTCCACGACACCTTCTACTGCATCGGCACCGTCGCCGGCCCGCATCCCTATCCGATGATGGTGCGCGACTTCCAGGCGGTGATCGGCCAGGAAGTGCGCGGGCAGATCATGGAAGCCGAAGGCCGGCTGCCGGATTCGCTGATCGCCTGCATCGGCGGCGGCTCCAACGCGATGGGACTGTTCCACCCCTTCCTCGACGATGCCGGCGTCGCGATCTACGGCGTCGAGGCCGCGGGCCACGGCCTCGGCAAGCTGCATGCGGCGTCGATCGCCGGCGGCAAGCCCGGCGTGCTGCACGGCAACCGCACCTATCTGCTGATGGACACCGACGGCCAGATCCAGGAAGCGCATTCGATCTCGGCCGGCCTCGACTATCCGGGCATCGGCCCCGAGCACGCCTGGCTGCACGACGTCGGCCGCGTCAACTTCCTGTCCGCCACCGACACCGAGGCGCTCGACGCTTTCAAGCTGTGCTGCCGGCTCGAGGGCATCATCCCGGCGCTGGAGCCGGCGCACGCCCTGGCCAAGGTCGCCGAGCTCGCGCCGATCCTGCCGAAGGATCATCTGATGGTGCTCAACATGTCGGGCCGCGGCGACAAGGACCTCGCCTCGGTCGCCGAGCATCTCGGGGGCCAGTTCTGATGACCACGCGTATCGACACCCGCTTCGCCCAGCTTAAGCGTGAAGGCCGCCCGGCTTTCGTCACCTTCGTGATGGCGGGCGATCCCGACCTCGCGACCTCGCTGCAGATCCTCGAGGCGCTGCCGGCCGCCGGCGCCGACATCATCGAGATCGGCATGCCGTTCACCGACCCGATGGCCGACGGGCCGGCGATCCAGGCGGCGGGGCTGCGTGCGCTGCACGCCGGCGCGACGCTGCACAAGACGCTCGACCTGGTCGGCGACTTCCGCAAGCACGACGACGCCACGCCCGTGGTGCTGATGGGCTACTACAATCCGATCTACATCTACGGCGTCGACGCGTTTCTCGCCGACGCCAGGAAGGCCGGCGTCGACGGGCTGATCATCGTCGATCTGCCGCCGGAGGAAGATTCCGAATTGTGCCTGCCGGCGATGAAGGCCGGGCTGAATTTCATTCGGCTGGCGACGCCCACCACCGACGAAAAGCGGTTGCCGGCGGTGCTCGCCAACACCTCGGGCTTCGTCTATTACGTCTCGATCACCGGCATCACCGGCTCGGCTTCGGCGGATTCGGCCGCGGTCGGCGACGCGGTGGCCCGGATCAAGCGCCACACCGACCTGCCGGTCTGCGTCGGCTTCGGCATCCGCACCCCCGAGGGCGCGCGCGCGATCGCCGCACAGGCCGACGGCGCGGTGGTCGGCTCGGCGCTGATCGACGCGCTGCAGAACAGCCTCGACGCCGACAACCGCGCCACCAAGGCGACCGTCGGGGCGGTGGCGGACCTGGTCGCGGCGCTTGCGGCCGGCGTGCGCGGCGCCAAACAGGCTGCGGAATAGGCAGTCATCAATTCGGGGCATGGTCTGGACGGAGCCGACCTCCGCCGCCATATCCCGACAGTGCAATGAACCTGGCGACGCCCTTCCGGGGGCGACGCGGAGACCATCATGAACTGGCTGACCAACGTCGTCCGTCCCAAGATCCGCAACATCCTGCGGCGCGAAACGCCGGAGAATCTCTGGATCAAATGTCCGGATACCGGGCAATTGGTGTTCTACAAGGACGTCGAACAGAACCAGTTCGTGATCCCGGGCTCGAACTATCACATGCGCATGGGCGCGCTGGCGCGGCTGCGGTCGGTGTTCGACAACGAGACCTGGTACGACGTCGCGCTGCCGGAAGTGACCGCCGACCCGCTGAAATTCCGCGACGAGCGCAAATATGTCGACCGCATCAAGGACGCCCGCGCCAAGACCGGCGCCCATGACGCGGTGAAGGTCGGCTTCGGCAAGCTCGAAGGCCTCGGCGTCGTCGCCGCGGTGCAGGATTTCGACTTCATGGGCGGCTCGCTCGGCATGGCGGCCGGCGAGGCGATCATCCGCGGGCTGGAGCTCGCGGTCGAGAAACACGCGCCCTTCATCATGTTCGCGGCCTCCGGCGGCGCGCGGATGCAGGAAGGCATCCTGTCGCTGATGCAGATGCCGCGCACCACCGTCGCGGTGCAGATGCTGCGCGAGGCCGGGCTGCCCTACATCGTGGTGCTGACCAACCCGACCACCGGCGGCGTCACCGCCTCCTACGCGATGCTGGGCGATATCCAGCTCGCCGAGCCCGGCGCGCTGATCGGCTTCGCCGGCGCCCGCGTGATCGAACAGACCATCCGCGAGAAGCTGCCGGACGGCTTCCAGCGCGCCGAATATCTGCGCGACCACGGCATGGTCGACATGGTGGTGCACCGCCACGAGCTGCGCCCGACGCTGGCGCGGCTGTGCCGGATCCTGACCAAGACGCCGCTGCCCGCGGCCGAAGAACTGGTCGCGGTCGACGACGCAGCCCAGGACACGGAAGCCGCGGCCGCGACCGAAATCGTGGCGACGCCGCCCGAGCCGGCGCCGCCGCCGGCCGCGCCGCAGGCGTGAGCGCAGCGACCTCCGCCCCGAACCCGCCTGCGACGGTCGGCGAACTCCGCGCGCGCCTCGCGCAGCTTCACCCCGCGCAGATCGACCTGACGCTCGACCGTATCGAGCGGCTGCTGGCGGCGCTGGGTCACCCCGAACGCCGGTTGCCCCCGGTGATCCACATCGCCGGCACCAACGGCAAAGGCTCCACCCTCGCCTTTCTCCGCGCCATTCTCGAAGCCGCGGGCCTCTGCGTCCACGCCTACACCTCGCCGCATCTGGTGCGCGTCAACGAGACGATTCGCCTCGGGAAGCCGGGCGGCGGCGTGCTGGTGAGTGACGAGGAGCTGGCCGAGGCGCTTTCGCATTGCGAGCGCGTCAACGCCGGCGCGCCGATCACGCTGTTCGAGATCGAGACCGCGGCGGCGCTGCATCTGTTCGCGCAGCATCCCGCCGACGTCGTGCTGCTCGAAGTCGGCCTCGGCGGAAGACTCGACGCCACCAACGTCATCGACCATCCGCTCGCCTGCGTGCTGACGCCGATCGGCATCGACCACACTGAATTTCTCGGGCCGACGCTCGCCGACATCGCCGCCGAGAAGGCCGGCATCCTGCGCCGCGGCGCGCCGGTGATCGTCGCCGAGCAAGCCGACGACGCGATGGACGTGATCGAACGCGAGGCGAAGCGTCTGCGCGCGCCGCTGCACGCGCGCGGCCAGCATTGGCATGTCGACGTCGAGCACGGCCGGCTCGCTTATCAGGACGACCGCGGCCTCATGGACCTCACCGCGCCAAAACTGTTCGGCCGGCATCAGATCGACAATGCCGGGCTGGCGATCGCGACGCTGCGGGCGCAGCAGCGCTTCACCATCGATCAGGACGCGTATCAGACCGGACTGCTCGCGGCGGAGTGGCCGGCGCGGATGCAGCGGCTGACGACGGGGAAACTACTCGATGACGCGCCGCAAGGCTGCGAACTCTGGCTCGACGGCGGCCACAATGCCGACGGCGGACGTGTCGCGGCGGCCGCTCTCGGCGATCTGGAAGAGCGGGTGTCGCGACCGCTGGTGATCATTACCGGCATGATGGCCAACAAGGACGCCGGCGCGTTCCTGACCAATTTCACCGGACTGACGCGCCACGTCATCGCGGTACCGATCCCCGACCGCGCCGGCGCGATGGCGCCGGAAGCGCTCGCCGATTCCGGACGTGCGCTCGGCCTGCGGGTCGAACTCGCCGACGGCGTCGACGCCGCGCTGCGGCGGATCGCCGGCCTTGCCTACGAGCTGCCGCCGCGTATCCTGATCACCGGCTCGCTGTATCTCGCCGGCCACGTGCTGAGCCTCAACGGCACGCCGCCGAACTGACCCCAACCGAACGAGACCCGCCATGCGGATCGCCGCCATCGCCGACATGCACAGCAACTACGCGGCGCTGGAGGCGGTGCTGGCCGATATCGGCAGGCAGGGCGTCGACCACCTCGTCTGCCTCGGCGACATGGCGAGCGGCCCGCTCGACGCGCGGCGGACGCTGGACATGCTGATGGCGCTCGACATCACGGTGGTGCTCGGCAATCACGACCGCTATCTGCTCGATCGCCCGCGCGACGACATGGGCGCGTGGGACAAGATCGCGTTCGATCAGCTCGACGCCCATCATCTCGACTGGCTGCGCAGTATCCCGGCGACGCACGTGCTCGACGGCGCGGTGTTTCTCTGCCACGCCACGCCCGGCAACGACGAGACCTACTGGCTCGAAACCGTCAACCCGGACGGCGCGATCCGGATGTCGGATCTCGCCGCGATCGAGACCCATGCCGACGGCATCGCGCAATCGCTGATCCTGTGCGCCCACACCCACATCCCCCGCGCGGTGCGCCTGCGCGACGGCCGGCTGATCGTCAATCCCGGTAGCGCCGGCTGTCCCGGCTATCGTGATCGCGTGCCGTATCCGCATCTGATGCAGACCGGCACGCCGGACGCGAGCTACGCGATCCTCGATCGCGCCAACGGCGAATGGCGGGTCTCGCTTCGCCTGATCCCCTACGACCACGCCGCGATGGCCGCACTCGCCCGACGGAACGGCATGGCGGCCTATGCCGACACGCTGGCGAGCGGATGGGTCAGGCCAGCAGCCTGAACGGATCGACTGCTTCTGCGCGAGCTCGAGGGCAGGAGTCGCCCGCGCTCTGCCCGTGTCGCCCCCACCCCAGCCCTCCCCCGCAAGTGCGGGAGAGGGGGCGCGTCGTGCGTGGGGAGGGGCAGTGCTGGTGCCCCCGCGTCCGCTGACGAAGCGATCCGAGACAAGGTCTATCACCGGGCACGGTCGGTCCCTCTCCCGCTTGCGGGGGAGGGCTAGGGTGGGGGCGACGCGGGCGCGGCGTTCGCGTGGTGTGCTTGCCCTCTGAAACGCAAACGGCCGGCGGATGCCGGCCGTTGCAGAACGTTCAGTGGCGCGGCTCAGACCGCCGAGCTGATCCACTGCTGCAGCTTGGCCTTCGGCGCGGCGCCGACCTGGCGGGAGGCCATCTCGCCGCCCTTGAAGATCATCAGCGTCGGGATCGACATCACGCCGTATTTCGACGCGGTGACCGGGCTCTCGTCGACATTGAGCTTCACGATCTTGACCGTGTCGCCCATCGCGCCGGAGATCTCGTCCAGCGCCGGCGCGATCATGCGGCAGGGGCCGCACCACTCGGCCCAGAAATCCACCACGACCGGCCCCTCCGCCTTGAGAACTTCAGCTTCGAAATCGGCGTCTGACACCTTGCCTACGGCCATGGAATACCTCGTGAAAGCGGATGATGGCGCAGCGGGAATCGCGCCGGGGAGCTGAATTCAAAGTATGAACGCGCCGGGGCGGGGTCAAGCGCGCTCACGCGATCGGCGGCACGGCCTGCTCCGCGTCCAGCGCAGAGGCTGAAATCTCCATGATTTCAGGCGTTTCCGTCCACAGCAGGGCGGCCCTGACGATCCGCTGTGGATACAGCAGCGCCAGCACGGCCCGGTACAGCGCAAGCTGGCGCAGATAGGCCGGCGGCGTTTCGGCCAGCGTCGCCGGCGGGGACTGGTTGGTCTTGAAATCCACGATCAGAACCTCGGCGTCGGTCACCACCAGCCGGTCGATCTGGCCGGACACCAGTACCGGTTGGCCATGGCGCTGCACCCGGCCGACGACCGGCACCTCGGCCCGGCTGCCGGGCGCGAAGACAGCGGCGAAGCGGGGGTCAGCAATCACCTGCAGCACCCGCGCGGCGAGCGCGGCGCGGTCCTCGTCGTTCCAATCCTTCGCATTGCGGGCGAGATAGCGCGCGGCTGCGTCGGCGCGAACATCCGCCGGCAGATCGGGCAGCGACTGCAGCAGCCGGTGCACCAGCGTGCCGCGCTGCAAGGCGCGCTGGCGTTGCGCCTCCGACTCGCCGCGGCGCAGGCGGCGGGCATCGGACTCGTCGGAATCGGATGGCCGCAGCACGTCGTCGGACGCGCGTTGCGCCGGCGCGGCCTGGCGCAACCAATCCGGCACGATCAGCGGCGACGCGGCGGGCGGTGCTTCGGGCGCGGCGGCTTCGACGGTCTCGTCCTCGGGACGGCAATAACGCTTCACCGCGCCATCCGGCGGCGGCACCGCGCGCATCGCCAAACCCGAACTCTCCAGACCCTTGCTGATCAGATCGTACCAGGACAGCGCGCGGACATCGTTGCGATTGCCCGGCATGCAGCCGCCGACGATCAGCCGATCCGCGGCGCGCGTCATCGCGACGTAAAGCAGCCGGCGATATTCGTCCTCGGTCTCCCTGATCATCGCGGCGCGGGCCTGCTCGACGACGCGGGGATCGTTGGCCTTGCGGCCGGCCCACACCATCGCGGACGGCGCGCCGGGCTGCGCATTGCCGCCGGGCAGCCGGATCAGATTGAGCCGCTGGCTATCGGCCGGCGACGATGTGGTATCGACCAGGAACACCACCGGCGCTTCCAGCCCCTTGGCGCCGTGCACGGTCATGACGCGGACCTCGTCGCGCGAGATTTCCATGTCGCGCTTGATCTCGGTATCGGCGGCGCGCAGCCACGCGACGAAGCCCTGCAGCGACGGCGGCTGCTTCTGCTCGAAGCTCAGCGCCAGTTCGAGAAACTCGTCGAGCGCGTCATTGGCTTCCGGCCCGAGCCGGCGCAGCATGCGGGCGCGGCCGCCATCGCCGCCGAGCAGCCAGGCGTAGAAGCCGAACGGCGTCTCGGCCTGGGCGCGGGATGCGCAGGTGTCGAGGCGATGCAGCGCGGCTGATAGTTTCGGATCGCCCGCCGCGTGTTCGCGCAGCGCGGCGCGCAGCGAGCCCTTGCGCCGCCACGCCAGCCGGAACAGATCGTCGTCGTCGAGCCCGAACAGCGGACTCTTCAGCGCCACCGCGAGCGCCAGATCGTCCTGCGGCAGCAGCAGCGCGTCCGCCAGATTCATCAGGTCGATGATCGCGATGTGTTCGGTCAGCTTCAGCCGGTCGGCGCCGGCGACCGGAATGCCGCCGCGCTTCAAGGCCTGGATCACCGCATCGAACGCCGAGCCGCGGCGACGCACCAGCACCAGCACGTCGCCATAGCGCAGCCGACGCCGGTCGCCTTGCGACCCCGTCATGGTGCCGCTGCCGATCAGCGACGCGATCTCGGCCTGCACCTTGTGCGCCAGCCGCACTTCGGGGCTGGTTTCCGACACCGCATCGAACGGCGCGCGCCAGCCTTCGATGTCCTGCTTGTCGTCGGGCACTTCGAGCGGCCACAGATCGATCAGGCTGGGGCCTGCATCGGTCAGCGCCTGATGCAGCGGATAGGCGTCGTCGGCGTGAATGCTGCGGTAGATGTCGCGATCGCGAAACACGTGATCGACCGACTGCAGGATGGTGGCGCCGGAGCGGAACGAGTAGTTGAAGCTGACCTTCTCGAAGGCGAGCCCGGCGCCGTGGAAGCGCCGCTGCAGCAGATCGCGCCGCTCGGCGAATTCCTTCGGCACCGCGCCCTGAAACGAGAAGATCGACTGCTTCTCGTCGCCGACCGCGAACACCGTGCGCCGCACGCCCTCGCGCGCGCCCTCGCCGGCGGTGAATTCGGCGATCAGATGCGCGACGATGTCCCATTGCTTCGGGCTGGTGTCCTGCGCCTCGTCGATCAGCACATGATCGACGCCGCGATCGAGCTTGAAATGCACCCAGCTCGACGCGCCGCTGTCGAGCATCTGCAGCGTCCGGTCGATCAGATCATCATAATCGAGCAGCCCGCGCTCCTGCTTTTCGCGGCGGATGCGCTCGGCGACGTCGAAGGCGATCACCAGCAGCGCGCGGGTGCGCTCGCGCATCAGCAACGCGCGGCGGCGCTCCAGCAGATCCTCGAGCCGCGCGCCCTCGCGCTTGAGGTCCTCGACCAGACCGGGCGCGGCATCGGCGATCTTCTTGGTCGCGAAGCTTTTTCGCAGGCCGTTGTCCTTGGTGAAGAACACCTCGCAATATTTGTCGAGCTGTGCGGTGCCCGACAGCGCGATCGCCGCCCGCAGCCGCTTGGCCTGCGCCTGATCGTTGGCGCTGCCCTGTTCGAACATCGCCGCTGCCGTGGGCCATTGCGACCGCGGCAGATGCGGGCCGTCGACGATGTCGCGCTCGACATTGTCGCAACTGTCCTCCGCCGCGACGCCGAGCGTCACTGAGAGTTGCGCCATCGCGCCGTCGACACCGCCGGCCTGGGCGATCCATCCGAGGAAGCGGTCGCGGCTCATGCAGGCTTCCTGCACCACCTCGCGGAAGGTGATATCCGCCGCGCTGGTCATCGCCAGCGCCAGCGCGCGTCCGGCGGCGCTGTCCGGCGCGGCGGCTGCCTGCAGCAGCACCGCGAGACTGGCGCGCTGCATCAATTCGGCCTGATCGCGATCGTCCAGCACGCTGAACCGCGCCGGCACATTGGCCTCGAACGGAAACTGCTGCAGCAGCCGGGTGCACAGCGCGTGGATGGTCTGCACTTTCAGCCCGCCCGGCGTCTCCAGCGCGCAGGCGAACAGTTTTCGCGCCTGCGCCAACAGGGACGGAGCGACCGAATTGATGCCGGTGGCGCGGATCGCGGCCGTCAGCGCGTCGTCGTCGAGCGTCACCCAGCGGCCGAGCGTGGTGAAGACGCGCTCGGCCATGTTGGCGGCGGCGGCCTTGGTGAAGGTGATACACAGGATGCGCTCCGGCGGCACGCCATCGAGCAGCAGCCGGATGACGCGCTGCACCAGAACATGCGTCTTGCCGGAGCCGGCATTGGCCGAGACGAACACCGAGGCGGACGGATCGGAGGCGAGGATCTGGCGCTCGCGGGCCTGATCCGGAATGCTGCGCGGGCCGCTCATCGCTGCGCCTCCCCGACGCCGCCAGCGGCCGACCATTCCTTGATCCGCGCCAGATCGTCGTAGCGGCCGTAGCGCTGCGCCCACATCGACAGCACCAGCGCGTGATAAGGCTGCGCCTCGTCGTCGAAACGTCGGACCAGCGCTTCGAGCTTGGCGCGGGCCTCGGCTGCGGCATCGTCGGGATACTGCGGCTCGTCCTTGCGTTCGATCTTCAGTTCCAGCACGCGCTCGTCGCCGGGCGGCGAGTTGCCGCTGAGCTTGACGTAGGTCAGCTCGCTCACCGACGCGCCCGCGTCGATGCCGTCGAAGCCACCCTCGCGCAGGATCGCGGCTTCGAGCGTCAGTTGCGGCGACAGCCCCATCCGCACCTGCTTGCCGGTCGGCGGGTTGCCGGTCTTGTAGTCGAGGATCGCGTAGCTGCCGTCGGCGCGATGCTCGATCCGGTCGGCGCGCGCGGTCAGCACGAAGTTGCGGCCGCCGTCGAGCGCGATCGACAGGCTGCCGTCGCGCTCGGCGAACACGCGCGGGCCGTCGGCGCGGCGCGCTTGCTCCCAATTGCCGAACCAGGCTGCGATGCGGGCGAAGCGCGGCCACCACAGCGCGCGGGCCTCGGGATGATCCATCAGCGGCGCGAAGTGCTTCTCGCCGATGGCGAGCAGCACCCGCGCCGGATCGTCCGGCAACGCATCGGGGAAGCGCTGGGTGAAGTCACCGAGCGCTTCGTGGATCGCCGAGCCGCGATCGGCCGCCGACAGCGGCATGTCGACCGGGTCGATCGCCGACAGGCCGAGAATGAACTTGGCGTAGATCGTGTAGGGATCGCGCAGCCAGTCCTCGATCGCGGTGACCGACAGCTTCAGCGGCCGGGCCTCGCGCGGTGGCTTCGGCGCCGGCTGGGCGATCGGCACGACCTTTTCGGGCCGATCCAGCGCCAGCGCGTAGTCCAAATACGTCTGCCCGCGGTCCTTGATGTCGCTCCAGCGCGGCTTGCCCGCCACCGCTTCGAGCCGGTGCAGGAACCGCGACGCCACCGCCGGCGCGCCGCCGACTTTATTGGCGTGGGTGAGAATCACTTCATTCGCGCCGAGCAGTTGCGCGAAATCGTGCGCCGACAGGCCGATCCGGCGCTCCGGCAGATCGAGCCCGAGTTCGTGGCGCATCGGCCGCGACAGCCACGGATCGATCCGCGGCGCCGGCGGCCAGACGCCTTCGACCAGCCCGCCGAGAACGACGCGATCGTGCTGCGTCAGCCGCGCCTCGAGCGGGCCGTAGATCCGCAGCGCCGCATCGGCGAGTTCGGGCCGGCGCACGGTGCGATCCCCGAAAGCAGTCTCGAACACGTCCGCGTAGTCATGCGGCGGCACCATCACGCCGCTCAGCGGCGCGACCGCGGCGAGATCGTCGAACGCTTTCAGCAGCGCCGATCCTTGCGGCCCTTCGAACGCGACTGCATTTTCGTCGTGATCGATCGACAGCGCGATCAGCACGTCGCGATGACGCTGCCCGAACGCGCACAGATCGAGCGGGTCGGCGCCGACGCTTTCGAGCGGCGCCAGCGCGGCGCGCAACGCCACGATCAACGTCTCGGCACCGTCGAGCGCGTCGTCGCCGAGCCGCGCGCGCGGCTCCGACTTGTGCAGCGCGCTCGCCTCGTTGCGCCTCAGCTTCGTCAACTCGGCGCGATAGTGCGCAAACTCCTTGGCCAGACCTTCATTGCCGGCCGCCGGCCGGGTGCCGCGCAGCAGCGCCAATTCCAGCGTCTCGACCGCGGAGCGCCAGCCGTGCGCGTCGCGGCCGAGCCGCAGCAGCGGGTGTTTCAGCAGCGCCAGCAGCGTCGCCGGCTCGCAGCCGTGCAACGCCGTCTCGGCGGCGAGCCGGGCGAAGATGCCGGCCTGCGTATCCATCAGCGAGTCGCCGCCGGAATCGTCGACCGGAAGATTCCAGCGGCCGAGTGCCGCGACGACGCGGCGCGCCAGCGCGCGATCCGGCGTCACCAAAGCGGCGGACTGGCCGCGCTCGCGTGCCTCGCGCAGCGCGACGGCAATCGTCAGCGCCTCGATCTCCGAGTTCGGCGCCTCGATCAGCGTCAGGCCATGGGTGCCGTCGCCAATCAGTTGGTCGATAGCGGGGTCGGCGAGCCGGTCGTGCCACGATGCCGTCGCCGCCGACGGCCGCATCGCCTCGGAAGCGAGCAGTTCGCGGCCGTGGCGCTTGCCTTCGCCGAGGCGGATAACGTCGCGCCGCTCCAATCCCATGCGCGCCAGCAGGGCGTGCATGGCGAATTGCGGATGGTTCGGCGACGGCGGCGAGACGAGCTTGCCCTGCTTGTCGTGCACCGGGCCGATCATCTGCCACGCCGCCTCGTCGAGTTCGGTGTCGAGCCCCGGCAGCACCACGGCGCCATGCGGCAGTTGGGCGATGGCGTGCAGGAGGCGCGCGGTCGCCGGCATCGAGCCGGTCGAGCCCGCCGCGATCACCGGCCCGCCGCGATGCGCCGCAAGCCGCGCCGCTTCGGCCTCGATCAACAGATCGCGCCGCGCCGCCGGCTCGATGCGGTCGCTCTCGCGCAGATGCTGCGGCCACCACTGCCCGGCGATCTTGAGGAAATCCAGCGTCAGCCGCCAGTAGCGGTCGAACGCCTCCGGCACCAGCGTGTCGAGCGCCGCCCAATCGACGCCGCGCGTCGCCATGTCGTCGATCAGCCGCGCCAGATCGTCCGCCAGCGCCAATGTCGAGGCCGGGCCGCCGACCACCAGCGGCGATTGCAGCGGATCGCCGGGGCGCAGGCCCTTGGCCCAGGCGGCGATCAGTTGCGCCAGCAACAGGCGACGCGGCAGGCCGTCGAGCGCCGGCGGAATGTCGAGATCGGCCGCGCCGGTCGCGGCCTGCGCGAACGCCAGTTCGTCCTCGTCGACGTCGCCGAGCGGGACGATCCGCGGCAGCAGCACGGCGTCGGTTCCGAGCACGTCGAGAAAGACGTCGCGCGCGAGGCGACCGGCGCGGCGGGTCGGCAGATACAGCGTCGCCTCGGCGAGGCTCTCGGGCCTGGCGCGCGCGTCGAAGCCCTCGATCAATCGGCCGTCGACCAGAGCTTCGATCGTCGTGCGCAAAAACGGCGCGGAGGGCGGGACACTGAAAACGCGCATGAAAATCCTGATTCGCCGATCGGGCGATCATGGCATGGCGCGGACCGGCACGGGAGGTGCCGGGCGGCGCTTCACGCGACGCTGGCCAGATAGGCGCGCTCGGCGGCGGCGACCGCGTCCGGGGTTCCGACATGCATCCAGACGCCGTCGAGCCGCAGCCCGAACAGCCGCTGCCGCTCGGCGGCGCGGTCGAACATCCGCGTCAGCGAGAACTCGCTTTGCGGCGCATCCTTGAAGATCGCGGGCTGCATGATGGCGACGCCGGCATAGACGAACGGCGTCACCTCGTTCTCCTTGCGCTTGCGCAGAGTGCCGTCGGCGGCCATCGCGAAGTCGCCCTTGCCGGCATAGCCGATGCTGCCCGCGGTCGGCGCCATCAGCAGCAGAATGTCCATCCGCGCCGGATCGAACGCATCCGCGAGCCGCGTCAGATTCGGCCGTACGCCGTCGATCCACAGCGTATCGGCGTTGAGATGATAGAACGGCGCTTCGCCGAGCAGCGGCAGCGCCTTGACCACCGCGCCGCCGGTGCCCAGCACGACGTCGCGCTCGTCCGAGATGATCACGCGCGGGCTGGTGCGCGCGGCGGTGTGATCGATGATCTGGTCCGGCAGATAGTGCACGTTGATCACGGCCTCGGCGACGCCGGCGTCGGCGAGCCGGTCGAGCACATGATCGAGCAGCGGCTTGCCGGCGACCGGCACCAGCGGCTTGGGTTTGTGGTCGGTCAGCGGGCGCATCCGCACGCCGAAGCCGGCGGCGAGAACCATCGCTTTTGAAGGTTGAACGGACATCGTCGCTCGTTGTTGGGACCGAACCGGATTCGTGCGAATCGATTGTATCACGCAGCACCGGCCGGTCTATCGGCGGCCAGCCTGGCGGTCACATCTCAGCGGTCTTGAGGTAATCGTGAACCATGACGCCGATGCGACATCCGCCGGGCGAACAGCGTCGCGCGGCGATCCGGCGCAATCATGCCCGGCGTGCGACGGCCGTCAGGCGGCGGGGGCCGCCGCGCGCGCGACCTGTTTCTTCTTCTTGTCGTGGCGCAGGAAGCTGACGCCGATCTGGTCGCCATTGACCCAGCTCAGCTCGCAGCGGCGATAGGCCAGGCCCGTGGACGACAGCAGCAGAAAGAACTCCTTGAGGTTCAGCCCTTCGACCGACCCCTCGACGGTCAGCTTGGCGCCGGACTCGGAGACGTCCTCGAGCATGCAGGGACGGCGCCAGGTGCCGTCGATCGCCATCATCTGCGCCCGGATTCCGCGTTCGAATACGACGCGCCCATCCTTGTTACGTTCGCCAGCCATCTCTTTTCCTCGCCCCGAACAGCGACCACGAGGGGCCATTCCTGGGAAGATTACGCAGGCAATCAACCTAGCGAAAGCCCGGCTAACAAGACGTAAAGCCGACCGTTCAAATCAGCGCGGCGCCGGTACATTTGCCTGATACCAGTCGCGGAACCCGGCCAGCGACGGGTGCGCCAGCGAACGGGCCAGATAGGTCCAGATCCGCGGCTGATGGCGCAGATATTGCGGCTTGCCGTCACGCCGGTTCAGCCGCGCGAAGGTGCCGAGCAGCCTTGTGTTGCGCTGCGCCGACATCACCGCATAGAGCCGCGCGAAACCGGCCGGATCGAAGCCCGGATCGGCGGCGAGCCGGGCCTTGATGTAGCGGCCGAGCAGCGCCAGTTCGAGCGCTTCGGGCACGTCGATGCGGGCGTCCTGCAGCAGCGACACCACGTCGTAGGCGGCCGGCCCGCGCACGGCGTCCTGGAAATCGATCACGCCGACGCGGGCGATCTCGCTGCGCGCGGCGAGCCAGATCAGATTCGGCGAGTGGAAGTCGCGTAGCACCCAGGTCCGCGTCTCGCCGGCGATGCCGTCGAGCAGCCGTCGCCACATCGCGACGAATTCGCCGCGCAGCGCCGCGGAGGCCGGCGCGCCGCGGTCGGGCAGGTACCATTCCGGCATCAGCCCGACCTCGATCAGCATCGCGTCGGTGTCGAACGCCGGGATCGCGTAGTCCTCCTGCGGCAGCGGCAGCGTCTCGGGCAGCGTCTGGCCGTGCAGCGCCGCCAGCATGTCGACCGCGGCCTGATAGCGCTCGGCGATCGGCTCGGGCGGCGTCCCCTCGACAAAGCCTGCCGTACCGAAATCCTCGGTGATCAGAAAGCCGGAATCGAGATCGGCATGATGGATCGTCGGCGCCGAGAAGCCGCGCGCGCGCAGACCGCCGGCGATCGCGACGAACGGACGAACGTCCTCGGCGAGATGGACGGCTGCGCTGTAACTCTTGCCGGAATACAGCGCCGGCCCGTCCGGCCGCCGCGGCGCGTTCATCAGGATCAGCGATTCGTCGGCCCTGACCAGCCGCGCATAGGATCGCGTCGAGGCGTCGCCCGGCATGTGGCGGCGCTCGGCCTCGGCATAGCCGGAGGTCTCGATGAAGCTGCGCAGCGCCGCCAGCCGCTCGACCTGCGCCGCCGCCCTGCCGTGACCGGTGATCTCGGCGGCGCGCGCCATCGAGCCGAGCGCCGGCCGATGGCTGAGCGCGATGTCGATGCGGTCCGCCGGCATCGCGCCGGGCGCGCGCTCCGGCCATTCGATCAGCGCGACGACGCCGTCCGGCAGCGGCGACAGCCCGATCTCGTCGAGTTCGGAGGGATCGTCGACGCGATACAGATCGGCGTGCAGCAGCGGGAACGGCGGCAGGTCGTAGCTCTGCACCAGCGTGAAGGTCGGGCTCGGCACTTCGAGCTCGTCGTCGCCGGCGAGGTAGCGGATCATCGCCCGCGCCGCGGCGGTCTTGCCGGCGCCGAGATCGCCCGACAGCGTGACGACGTCGCCCGGGCCTATCAGCAGCGCAATGTCCGCCATCAGCCGCGCCGTCGCCGTCTCGTTGGCGAGCGCGACCGAGAATGTCGCCGGACCCGTCATTCGGCGGCGTTGCGCTGTGCGGTCGGCTCGATCGGGAATTCGCAGATCACCGAGGTGCCGTGCCCGACCACCGAATCGACCTCGACCTTGCCGCCGTGCAGTTCGACGAAGGAGCGCACCAGCGCCAGGCCGAGGCCCGGGCCGCGGTGCCGCGAGCCCTGGGAATCGCTCTCGAACAGATCGAACACCTTGTCCTTCAGCGCCGGCGCGATGCCCGGACCCGCATCGGTCACGGTGAAGACCACGCTGGTCCCCTTCTTGCGGACGACGAGCTTCACGGTCGCCTCGCTGGGCGAAAAGCCGATCGCGTTGGCGAGCAGATTGTACAGCACCTGCACGACGCGGCGCTCGTCGCCGACGAACTCGCCGATCGCCGGATCGGTGTCGATGTCGAGCGTTATCTGGTCGCGCGCGAGGCGGTCCTGAATGCCTTCCGCGGCCGCCGCGATGGTGCGGCGGATCTCGATCGGCCCGAGATTGAGCGTCATCGCGCCGGCGTCGATGCTGGCGAGATCGAGGATGTTGTTGATGATCGCCAGCAGCGCGTTGGTCGACGAGGTGATGTAGGCGATGTACTCGGACTGCTTGTCGTTGAGCGGGCCGGTGCTCGGATCGCCGAGCAGATGCGCGAAGCCGATGATCGTGGTCAGCGGCGAGCGCAGCTCGTAGGAGACGTGATGGACGAAGTCGATCTTGATGCGATCGGCGGTCTCCAGCGCCTCGTTGCGCTCGCGTAGCGCGCGCTCGACGTTCTCGGTGTCGCTGATGTCCTGGAACGTCAGCATCGTGGCGCCGTCGGGCAGCGGCATCGTCTTGCAGGCCAGCACGGTGCCGTCCTTGCGCTCGAGCTTCAGCACCACCTGTTTGCGGTCGTCGATCCCGGTGATGGCGCCGCGCAGCGCCTGCCAGCTCGCTTCGTCGTCGTACAGCGGCCGGCACCATGCCTCGACGGTTTCGATATGCGGCCGGTCGTTGAGCGCTTCCGGCGTCAGGTTCCACATCCGCGTGAAGGCGGGGTTGAACAGTTGCGCGCAGCCGTTGCTGCCGAACACCGCGACCGCCTCGCTGAGATTGTCGAGGGTCTCGCGCTGGACGTCGATCAGCCCGCCGTAGCGGCGCTGCAGATCGAGGCTTTCGGTGACGTCGTCGAACAGATAGGTGACGCCGCCTTCCTGATTGGGCGTGGTGACGATGCTGATAGCGCGGCCGTCGGGCAGATACCAGATCGCCTTGTCGGCTTCGACCGCGCGGTAGGCCTCGTGCAGCCTGTTCTTCCACTCCCGGAAGTCGCGTTCCTCGGGCAGCTTGCGCGCGGCGCGCAGACGGTCGAGCACGCTGGAATCGTCCGGATGGCCGTCGAGGAAGGCGCGGTCGAGATCCCACAGCTTGCGATAGGAATCGTTGTAGAAGGCGAGCCTTCGCTGCGCGTCGAACACCGCGACGCCGGACGACAATTGATCGAGCGTGCGACGATGCGCGTCCGCCATCCGCACCAATGCGGCGCCGAGCGCCGCGGCCTCGCTGGAATCCACCGCCATGCCGGCGCTGCCGCCCTTGAGCCGCAGCGCGCGGACGTCGAAGTAACGGCGCTCGCCGCCGACCACGATCGGCAGCCGCGCGGCGAATTCGGCATCGTCGGCGAGCGCGCGCGCGAGTTGGCCGCGGTCGGTACTGTCGAGCAGTTCGAGATTGCGGCTGACCGCATCCGCCGGGCTGCTCGCATCGGCCGCCCGCGCATAGGCGGCGTTGGCGAAATTCAGTTCGCCCGAGGCGCGCCGGGTCCAGATCGGCCACGGCGCCGCATCGGCGAAGCCGCGCAGCATCTCGGTCTCGTCCTGCAGCGCCTTGAAGCGCCGCGACATCTCGGCGAGTTCACGGCGGACACCTGAGAGTTCGCGAATCCGCAGGATCGCCTGGCCGCCGACGGCGCGGCCCATCGCTTCGATCGAGCGTCCGGTCGACGTCGTCAGATGCAGCAGGAAGGCTTCGCCCTTGTCGAGCAGCGCGTCGACGGCGTGATCGATCTGCAGCGCCGGCTCGGGCGGCAACCACGTGCCGAAGGCGAGCACGCGTTGCGGCTGTCCGCCATGCGAATCGGTCGGCAGCAGCAGCGCGACGTCGCCGCTGATCTGCGGACGGTCGTCGCCGGCGGACCACGAGATCAGCACCTGCGGCTCGGCGAACAGCAGGGCGCGGAAGCGATCGGACTCGGCCTGCAGCGTGTGGACATCGGCGCGCAACCGCGCCTCCTGCGCGGCAGCGCGCTGCCGCGTGCGCATCAGCAGGATCGCCGACATCACCGAGAAGCCGAGCACCGACACCGCCATCGCCAGCGTCACCAGCTCGTGGCGGTTGAGATCGACGATGATCCAGGAGGTCAGTGCGGCGAGCGGATCGTCAGCCGCGAAAGCCGGCGACGATGCCGTGACCAGGCCAGCCCCCGCAAGGCCGCGCACCAGCGACGTGCACGACAAGCAGGTCCGACGCATCGACCCCAATACGTCCGACATGGATTGCCCCAAACCATCCGGCGCGATCACGGATCGCCAGCGTCGTCGCCGAATCGCTGGACATTATCCTGTTCGCGACTCCGCGGGTAAGAGTCCAGACCGTGAACGGCACGGGCGCGCGGACCGAAATGAAGAAAGTATATTTTTAGCTGACGAATCCGCGCGTGCTTGACACAAAATCTAGCGGCCTGTCGAGCCGAAGCCTCCTACACCGCGCGCGGTCTCCGACAGCGACTCGACGCTGATCAGTTCGGCGCGGACCACCGGCGCGATCACCATCTGGGCGATGCGCTCGCCGCGGCGGATGGTGAAGGGCTCTTTGCCGTGGTTGATCAGCAGCACGCCGATCTCGCCGCGATAGTCGGCGTCGATGGTGCCGGGCGCGTTGAGCACGGTGACGCCGTGCCTGGCGGCGAGGCCGGAGCGCGGCCGCACCTGCGCCTCGTAGTTCGGCGGCAGCGCGACCGACAGCCCGGTGGGAACCAGCATGTGGCAGCCCGGCGCGAGCGACAGCGGCGCGTCCGCCGAGTTCGCCGCGCACAGATCGAGGCCGGCGGCGTGGGCGGTCTGATACGCGGGCAGCGGCAGGCCTTCGGCGTGCGGCAGTTGCTTGATCTCGACGGTGATGGCGGCGCTCATGATTGGTGTACTTCCAGTTCTCGCGCGATGCGCGCGACCAGCGCGCTCGCGACGTCGTCCTTGGTCATCAAAGGCCACGATTCGACATCGACGGTGTCGGCCGATTTCGTCAGCAGATGCACGGTGTTGCGGTCGCCGCCCATGACCCCGCCGGCGGGCGAAACGTCGTTGGCGACGATCCAGTCGCAGCCCTTGCGGGCGAGTTTCGACCTCGCATTGTCGAGCAGATTCTCGGTCTCGGCGGCGAAGCCGATCACCAGCGGCGGGCGGTCGTCGCCGAATTTCGAGATCGTCGCCAGGATGTCGGGGTTCTCGGTGAGCTGCAGCGGCGGCGGGCCGCCTTCGCCCTTCTTGATCTTCTGCACACCTTCGCTGGCGACGCGCCAGTCGGCGACCGCGGCGGCGAAGATCGCGACGTCGGCGGGCAGCGCGGCCTGCACCGCATCGAGCATGTCGCGCGCCGACTCGACGCGCGTCAGCGTCACGCCGTCGGGCGCGCGCAGATCGACCGGGCCGGAGATCAGCGCCACCTCGGCGCCGGCTTGCGCCGCGGCGGCGGCGATCGCATAGCCCTGCTTGCCGGAGGAGCGGTTGGCGATGTAGCGCACCGGATCGATCGGCTCGTGGGTCGGACCGGCGGTGATCAGCACGCGCCGGCCGAGCAGCGGACGCTGTGGCGGCGGCGCCAGAAGTGCCTGTGCGGCAGCGGCGATTTCAACCGGCTCGGCCATCCGCCCGGTGCCGGCCTCATTGCGCTCGGCCATCTCGCCGGCATTGGGACCGACCAGGACGACGCCGTCGCGCTTCAACTGATCGACATTGCGGCGGGTCGCGGCGTTGTTCCACATCAGCGGATTCATCGCAGGCGCGAGCAGGACCTGGCGATTAGTCGCGAGCAGGATCGCGGTGGCGAGATCGTCGGCGTGGCCGTTCGCGATCTTCGCCATCAGGTCCGCGGTGGCGGGCGCGACGACGATCAGGTCGCAATCGCGCGCCAGCCTGATATGGCCGGCATCGAACTCGCTCTGCGGGTCGAACAGATCGGTGTAGCAGCGCTGATGCGACAGCGCGCTCGCGGTCAGCGGCGTGACGAAGTGCTGCGCGGCCTTGGTGAGCACGACGCGAACCTCGGCGCCGCGCTCTTTCAGGCGGCGGATCAAATCCATCGCCTTGTAGGCCGCGATGCCGCCGCCGACGATCAGCGTGATGCGGGCGATCGACGGCCCCTCGGAGGCAAAAACCGTTTGATTTTCGGGGCTTACGTCGCCCGGACCGGGCTCGGCGGCGGCGCTGCCGGCTTGCGGCAAACTGGTGGCAAACCCGTGGCGCTGGTGAACCGCGTCGCGCAGGATGACGCGGACCTCGTCTTCCATCGACCGGCCGTTGCCGGCCGCGCGCTGGCGCAGCTCGGCCTTGAGCGCGTCGTCGAGTTTGCGGATCGTCAGGTTCGCCATAGCTCGCAGATTAACGGATGCTCGCAACGCACGCAAGGCATGACCGCGATGCGGTCATCGCAATGCGCATTCACTGCAGGCATCAGATGCCTGCAGTGCCGTCAGAACCGCGACAGCGCGATCAGCACCCCGATGAAGGTCGCGGCGATCACCCACAGCGCGATGGTCCGGCCGCGGGTGCGGCCACGCTCGTTGCGGCCGATCGCCGCAATGGTTTCGGGCGCGAGAACCAGGCCGTCCTTGGTCATCACTTCGAGCTGGTTCAGCACGGTGACGGCGCGCGACACGATGGTCGGCAGGCCGCTCAGCGTGTGGCCGAGCTCGCCGGCGCCGCCGAGCACGCCTTCGACCTTGCCTACGGGTCCGAGGTTGCGCTGAATCCATTCGCGCACCACCGGGTCGGCGACCTTCCAGATGTCGAGCTTCGGATCGAAACTCCGCGCGACGCCCTCGACCACCACCATGGTCTTCTGCAGAAGTATCAACTCCGGCCGGGTCCGCATGTCGAACAGGCCGGTGACTTCGAGCAGCAGCGTCAAGAGCTTCGCCATCGAGATTTCTTCGGCGAGGCGGTTGTGGATCGGCTCGCCGATGGCGCGGATGGCTTGCGCGAAATTCTCGACCGAATGATGCGGCGGCACGTAGCCGGCCTCGAAATGCACTTCGGCGACGCGGCGATAGTTGCGGGTGATGAAGCCGAGCAGGATCTCGGCGAGGAAGCGCCGCTCCTTCGGCAACAGCCGACCCATGATGCCGAAGTCGACCGCAACTAATCGTCCCTCGGTGTCGAGGAACAGATTGCCCGGATGCATGTCGGCGTGGAAGAAGCCGTCGCGCAGCGCGTGCCGCAGGAAGCTCTGGATCACCTTGCGGCCGAGCTCGACGGTGTCGACATTCGCCTCGGCGAGGCGCTTGTGATCGTTCAGCGGGATGCCGTCGATCCACTCCATCGTCAGCACGTTGTGCGTGGTGCGATCCCAGTCGACGGTGGGGACGCGGAAGTCCGGATCGTCCTTGGTGTTCTCGGCCATCTCGGAGGCGGCGGCGGCTTCCAGCCGCAGATCCATCTCCATCGCGACCGAGCGCGACATCGTGTTGATGACTTCGATCAGCCGCAGCCGCCGCGCCTCGGACGAGTACATCTCGGCCTTCTCGGCGACGAAGAAGAAGTCCGACAGATCGCGCCGGAACCGCGACGCCACGTTGGGCCGCAGCACTTTCACCGCGACCTGCTTCTGCACACCGCCGACCTCGACGACGCCGCGATGCACCTGCGCGATCGAGGCGGCGGCGACAGGCGGCGACAGGCTGACGAAGGCCTTGGCGATCGGCCGCTCCAGCGAGGCGGCGATCACCGCTTCGGCTTCCTCCTGGGCGAACGGCGGCAGCCGGTCCTGCAGCGCTTCGAGATCGCGCGCCATCGCCACGCCGACCACGTCGGGCCGGGTGGCGAGAAACTGGCCGAGCTTGAGATAGGCCGGGCCGAGCCGGGTCAGCGCCCGCGACAGCCGCGCGCCGGATTTGGCGCCGGGCCGTTCGATCAGCCGCGCGAGGCGCACCGGCAACTGGCCGGCGGGCGGAATCAGCGACGGATCGACCACACCGAACACGCCCTCGCGCGCGAACACGAAGGCGGCGCGGGCGAGCCGCGCCGCATGAGTGAGTGATGCGATCACAAACGCCAGCCCGAATGCAGCGCGACGATGCCGCCGCTCAGCACCTGCCAGTTGACGCGCGCGAAGCCGGCCTCGCGCATCATCTCGCCGAAATCGTGGGGCTTCGGAAATTTGCGGATCGATTCGACCAGATATTGATAGCTCTCGGCGTCGCCGGTGACGACGCGGCCGATCTGCGGGATCACCTTGAACGAGAACAGATCGTAGATCTTGTTCAGGCCCGGCACATCGACGCTGGAGAATTCGAGGCAGAGGAACCGGCTGCCCGGCTTCAGCACCCGATAGGCTTCCTTCAGCGCCAGATCGATCCGCGGCACGTTGCGGATGCCGAACGCGATCGTATAGGCATCAAAGCTCTTGTCGGGGAACTGCAGCGCCTCGGCATTGCCCTCGACGAACTCGACCTGGCCGTCGAGATGGCGCTCGACGGCGCGCTGGCGGCCGACTTCGAGCATGTCGGTGTTGATGTCGCAGACGGTGGCCTGGAAGCCCGCGCCGGACGCTTTCGCCGCGCGAAAGGAGATGTCGCCGGTGCCGCCGGCGACGTCGAGCAGGCGGAACGGCTGGTCGTCGCGCGGCGGGTTCAAGGTCGTGATCATCACGTCCTTCCACAGCCGGTGCATGCCGCCCGACATCAAATCGTTCATCAGGTCGTAGCGGCTGGCGACGCTGTGGAACACGTCGTTGACCATGGTCTGCTTGTCGTCCAGCGGCACGTCGCGATAGCCGAAATGCGTGGTCTGGCCCGGCTCGTTCATGAGGTCACTCCTGCGTGCGGAGGGTCATTCAGGCCGTTGGCCGCCCGAAACGCGAAAACCCGGTCCGCGGCGGACCATATAGCGCGCCGGGGCGGCAGGCGCTATCACCTGAATGCCTTATGGGACCGACGAGACATGCCGCCAGCGACATCGGCCACGCCACTTCCACGTCATGCCCGGGCTCGTCCCGCCTGCGCGGCCGAAGCCGCTTCGGCGCGGCGAAGGCCCGGGCATCCACGCCTCGAGGCGCGCGCTGTGCCCGCGGCCGTGGATGGCCGGGTCAAGCCCGGCCATGACGGCGTGAGGGGCGTGCAGGTCCTGGACGCTCCCCGCGTCGAAAGGTCCGCGGCAACTGGCAGCAGGCTTGTCTCGCATGCCTGAACTGCCCGAAGTCGAAACCGTCCGCCTCGGGCTGCAGCCGGCCATGGAGGGATTCCGGATCGACCGCGCGGTGGCGAACCGCGACAATCTGCGGTTTCCGTTTCAGACCGATTTTGTCGCGCGGCTGACCGGACAGACCGTCACCGGGCTGGGGCGGCGGGCGAAATATCTGTTGGCCGATCTGTCCTCTGGCGACGTGCTCTTGATGCATCTCGGCATGTCGGGCTCGTTCCGGGTGGTGAACGGGGCCGCCGCCGCGACGCCGGGCGAGTTCCACCATCCGCGCAGCGAGGACCGCACCCACGACCACGTCGTGTTCGAGATGTCGAGCGGCGCGCGGGTGATCTTCAACGACCCGCGGCGGTTCGGTTTCATGAAGATCTTTGCGCGCGCCGCGATCGACGACGAGCCGCATCTCAAGGGGCTCGGCCCCGAGCCATTGGGCAATTCTTTCGACGCCGCAATGCTGGCGCGGGCCTGCGCCGGCAAGCAGACCTCGTTGAAGGCGGCGCTGCTCGACCAGCGCGTCGTCGCCGGCCTCGGCAACATCTATGTCTGCGAGGCGCTGTGGCGCGCGCATCTGTCACCCAAACGCAAGGCCACAACGCTCGCCGACCGCAAAGCCGCGCCGACCGACCGCGCGCTGCGGCTGGCGGATGCGATCCGCGCCGTGCTCGGCGACGCCATCAAGGCCGGCGGCTCGTCGCTGCGCGACCATCGCCAGACCTCGGGCGAACTCGGTTACTTCCAGCACTCGTTTGCGGTGTACGACCGCGAGGACGAACGCTGCCGCACCGACGGCTGCGGCGGCACGGTGAAGCGCTTGGTGCAGAACGGGCGGTCGACGTTCTGGTGTGCGGAGTGTCAGAAGTAGGTTCAGCGAAGCGTTGTTCGTAGGGTGGGCAGAGGCGCGAAGCGCCGTGCCCACGCACGACGGGACGATGAGGACGTATCGTGTCAGCGTGCGCTTCGCTCCGCTCAGCACACCCTACGGGGAAGGCCTTTAACGCCGTGCCCGCGAGCCCTCACCCCAACCCTCTCCCGCAAGCGGGAGAGGGGGCGCGTTGTGCCTGGGGTGAGGCCCTGCATCAAACACGCATAGCGATCGAGATCATCCTCATAAGTCACCCCGCGACGCGGCGGACTCCCTCTCCCGCTTGCGGGAGAGGGGTGGGGTGAGGGCTCGCGGGCAGTGACTCCGTGCTGCTTACTTCCGCACGCAGATCACGCGCACGACGCTGGCCTTGGCGTCGCCGGGCGCGTCGGTGGCGGGCTTGATGGCATTGCTCACGAGAAACTTACGCACCGTCTCGGCATCCACCAGCGCGGCTTGCGGCGTGGCGGCGCCGTTGGTTGCGCCGGCGATGACCGAGGGGCGCAGCAGGGCGATGCCGGCGAATCTTCCGTCGGCGTCGCGGGCGGGGGCGCCGGAGAAGCCGAGGCCGGGCGCCGGCGACAAAGCGAGGCCGCCATTGCTGCCGACCGGGGTGACGCCGGCCTTGCCGACGCTGACCGCGGCGCCGCCGCCCTGGTTCTGCGGATCGGCGATGCCGGTCAGATCGACGGACGCTTTCGCCGCGCCACTGCCGAGCGCCAGCGGCTTCAGGCCGCGCGCGCCGTAGATTCGCAGCAGCGCCAGATCGTGCGCCTTGTCGGTGGCGGCGAGATCGGCATTGCCGGCGCCGGCGATCACGATCGACTGGCAGGCCTCGACCGACTCGCGATCGGCGAGAATCGCGCCGTCGTCGCTGACGATGGTGCCGGTCGAGTACTCGACCTTTTTGCGCGGCGGCGGCCCCGCGAGCGCGCCGGACGGGAACGGATCGAACGCGCTCGACATCGCGATCACCACCGGCTCCATCGTGCCTTCGGTGGCCTGATCGTACAGGATGGTGAGGATGCGGACCTCGGCGTTCTTGAAGGCGCCGCGGATGTAGAACTTCTTCAGGCCCTGGGTGCCCGACAGCACGAAGAAATCCGGCTTCACCGCGCTGTAGCTGACCTTGCGGCCCGGCTCCTTCTTCTCCTGATCGGCGAGCTTGGCGGTCGTGACGCCGGCTTCCTTGCGCCGCGCCAGCACGATCTGGATGGTGCCGGTCGACGACGCCCAACGGCTGCCATTGGCGTCGCTGCTGTGCTGCGGCGCCAGCTTGGCCGGAATCCCGACCCGCGCGCCGGTGACCGGATCGGCGAGCAGCTTCCAGCCGACATTGCCCTGCAGTTTTCGCGCGGCGCTCGCGAGCTGGGCGCGCTCCTGCGGATTGAGCACGCCGGTCGGCTTGCCGCCGTGATTCGTCTGGAACGCCTTGATGGCCGTGACCATGCGGTCGGAGGCTTCGCCGTTGATCACGCCGTTGTAGTCGCCGGTCCAGGCGAGATCGGACTGGATCGCCTGGCGCTCGGCCGGCGTCATCGCCTTCGCGGTCTCGGCCGGGGTCTGCAGCGCCGGGCGGACCGGCGTGGCCGCGACCGGCTTCGGCTTGACGGCGGGAGCGGCGTTCGGCGCGGTCTGCGCCGCGGCGAGGCCGCTGGCGCCGACGATCATCACGGTTGCGGCCAGCATCGATCTCATGACATGTCCCGCCTGCGTCGCGCCTCGTTGAGCCTCGGCGCAGATAACCATAGATGCTTGGTCGGAAACAACGCCGGCCGGGTTCGATGGCGGGGATGCCGACCAAACCGCCGTCATGGCCGGGCTTGACCCGGCCATCCACGGACACGCGCACGACCTCGCCGGAGGACGTGGATGCCCGGGACAAGCCCGGCCATGACGAGTCGAAAGGACACACCCGCATCATGTTGAGCGCCGACGAACTCGAACGCTACGCCCGCCATATCGTGCTGCGCGAGGTCGGCGGGCCGGGGCAGGCGGCGCTGCGGCGCGCGCGGGTGCTGGTGGTCGGCGCCGGCGGGCTCGGCGCGCCGGTGCTGATGTATCTGGCCGCGGCGGGCGTCGGCACGCTGCACATCGTCGACGACGACGAGGTGTCGCTGTCGAACCTGCAGCGCCAGGTGATCCATGCGACGCCGGATATCGGCGCGCGCAAGGTCGACAGCGCGGCGGCGCGAATTCATGCGCTCAATCCGCATGTCGAAGTCGTGCCGCATGCGACGCGTCTCACCGCCGCGAACGCGCTGGGGCTGATCGGCGATTGCGACCTGGTGCTCGACGGCTCGGACAATTTCGCCACGCGCTATCTGGTGTCGGACGCCTGCTTCATCGCGAAGAAGCCGCTGATCACCGCGGCGCTGGGGCCGTTCGACGGCTCGCTGACCACGATCCGGGCGCACGAGAAGAACGCCGCCGGTGAGTTCAACCCGACCTATCGCTGCCTGTTTCCGGAAGCGCCGCCGCCCGGCACGGTGCCGGCCTGCGAGGAGGCCGGGGTGATGGGCGCACTCGCCGGCACGCTCGGCTCGATGATGGCGCTGGAGGCGATCCGCGAGATCGTCGGCTTCGGCGAGGGGCTGGTCGGAAGGCTGCTGATGATCGATGCGCGCGCGATGCGATTCGAAACGCTGCGCTATGCGCGCGATCCGGCCAATCCGTTGAACGGGGATATGGCGACGGTGACGGATCTGGGCGGGCACGTGCGCTCGTAGTTCGCTCGTAGGGTGGCGCTGAGCGCAGCGAAGCCCACGCGGTGCGGTGCTGCCCACGACGGACGGCGCGTGGGCACGGCGCTGCGCGCCTTTGCCCACCCTACCGAAGGACCTACTACCGAAGGACCTACAGCATCCCCGGCAGCACGCGATCCGGCGGCTTGTGGTTGTCGAGGAAGGTGCGGATGTTGATGATGACCTTCTCGCCCATCTCGACGCGGCCCTCGATGGTGGCCGAGCCCATGTGGGGCAGCAGCACCACCTTGCCGTGCTTGGCGAGGCGCACCAGCTTCGGATTGACCGCGGGCTCGTGCTCGTAGACGTCGAGGCCGGCGCCGGCGATGTCGCCGGCTTCGATCAGCCGCGTCAGCGTCTCCTCGTCGATCACCTCGCCGCGCGCGGTGTTGACGATGAAGGCGTCCTTGCGGACCAGCTTGAGGCGGCGCGCCGACAAGAGATGGAAGGTCGCGGGCGTGTGCGGACAATTCACCGAGATGATGTCCATCCGCGCCAGCATCTGGTCGAGCGAATCCCAATAGGTCGCGCCGAGCTCGTCGGCGATCCGCGGCGCCACCGGCTTGCGGTTGTGATAATGGATCTGCAGCCCGAAGGCGCGGGCGCGGCGCGCCACCGCCTGACCGATCCGGCCCATGCCGATGATGCCGAGGCGCTTGCCGCCGAGACGGCGGCCGAGCATCCAGGTCGGCGACCAGCCGGGCCATTCGCCGCCGTCGGTCAACAATGCTGCGCCCTCGATCAGCCGGCGCGGCACCGCGAGAATCAGCGCCATCGTCATGTCGGCGGTGTCTTCGGTGAGCACCTTCGGCGTGTTGGTGACGGTGATGCCGCGGGCATGCGCCGCGGCGACGTCGATATTGTCGATGCCGTTGCCGAAATTCGCGATCAGCCGCAGTTTGCAGTCGGGCTGGTTCAGCATCTCGCTGGTGATCGAATCGGTGACGGTCGGCACCAGGATGTCGGCGGTGCGCGCGGCGTCGGCGAGTTGTTCGGCCGACATCGGCTCGTCGTCGAGATTGAGCCGCGCGTCGAACAGCTCGCGCATCCGGGTTTCGATCGAGTCCGGAAGCTTGCGGGTGACGACGACCAGAGGCTTTTTCTTCACCGACATTCAACCGCTCTCTGACGAGTCTGGCGAGACTGTTTAGTCCGCATTAACCCAGCTGTTCGACACTCCCGCTGCAGCGCGACCGCAGGTGGCCAAGTCTGTTTTGGCCAAGTCCCTTCCGATCGGTCCCTTCACCACCTTGGGGTTACCGGATGCCTTCCGGCCTTCTCTAGCAGAAGACCGCGCCAAGACAAGGACCCCGGGAAACGGACCCCGGGACAGGGACCTTCGGAGCTTCACCGAAGCGGCCGCGCACATCATTCGAGTGGAGAGCGTGTCGATGAAGCTGACGAAACCGATCGCGGGATTGTTGTTCGCAGGTGCGATGGTAGGTGCGGCGGCGCCGTCATTCGCTGCGAAGGATTCGCCGCTGTCGGCCAGCGGCCTGCCGGTGCCGCGCTACGTCAGTCTCAAGTCGGATCACGTCAACGTCCGGATCGGCCCGACCAAGGACAACGACGTCGCCTGGGTCTACACCCGCGCCGGGCTGCCGGTGGAGATCACCGCCGAGTTCGAGAACTGGCGGCGGGTGCGCGATTCGGAAGGCGCCGAGGGCTGGGTGTATCACTCGCTGCTGTCCGGCCGCCGCACCGCGGTGATCACCATGAAGGACAAGGACGAGCTGGCGACGCTGTATGAAAGCGCCTCGGCCGACAGCGCGGTGGCGGCGCGGCTGCAGGCCGGCGTGGTGGCGCAGACCAAGCGCTGCGACGCGAGCTGGTGCCGCATCACCGGCCAGGGCTTCGACGGCTGGATCGAGAAGCAGCGGCTGTGGGGCGTCTATGCGGACGAGCAGGTGAAGTGAGCCGGCGACGCCGTAGCGACTTCGTAGGGTGGGCAAAGCGAAGCGTGCCCACCATCAGCATTCAAGAAATGCACTGATGGTCCGCGTGGGCACGGCGCTACACGCCTTTGCCCACCCTACGGGCTGCCGGGGACGCGAGGCTGCGACTCGCGTCGCCCTCACCCCAGCCCTCTCCCGCCCTTGCGGGGGAGGGTTGGGGTGGGGGCGCGACGGGGGTGGGAGTCGGCGTGATTCTGCACAAAGCGTAGGCACGGCGCCATGCGCCATTGCCTACCCCTACGAAGTCACTAGGACGTCACAATCACTCTGGAATAGCTCGAAACCGGCCGCTCAGAGCTTCTTGCGCAGCCGGACCACGACGTCGACGCGGGCGATTTCGTAGCCGTCCGGGACGTCCGGGGTCGAGCGCAGCGCGACGTGCTGATCCGGGATGTCGATCAGCTCGTGATTGTTCTCGAGATAGAAGTGCTGATGCGCCGACACGTTGGTGTCGAAATAGGTCTTGGTGCCGTCGACGCTGACCTGGCGCAGCAGACCGACATCGGTGAGCTGGTTGAGGGTGTTGTAGACCGTCGCCAGCGACACCGGAACCTTGGCCTGGCTGGCCTCTTCGTACAGCATTTCGGCGGTCAGATGCCGGTCGCCCTTGCTGAACAGCAGCCAGCCGAGCGCCATGCGCTGACGCGTCGGACGCAGGCCGACCGACTGCAACATCTCGTTGACGTCGTGCCAGGGGCAGCCATTGAGATGCGGCTCGACAGCATGGGCCGAGGTCACATGTTCCTCTCGCGAATATGTCGCACGCTCACCGATGTCCACGTCCGCAATCCTCTATGTCCGATCTTCTGACTATAGGAAGCATTCCAATAGGGTGCAAGCGCCTCGCAACTGGAACGCCTCGGACGTTTGACTTAAGGAGGAATACGGAGGTGCCGCTTTGACGGGTCATATGCCTATGTTAGACACCGCCGCGCACTCCCGTTGCACAAGGAACGGGCGTGCGCCGGCCGCTCGAACGACAAGGCCCGACCGGGACTGTCGCGGCCGAATTCCGGGAAACTGATAGAGGCAGAGCCGCATGCAGGACCGTCGTTCCAGCTACGATTACGAAGACCTGCTGGCCTGCGGCCGCGGCGAACTGTTCGGCGCCGGCAACGCGCAATTGCCGTTGCCGCCGATGCTGATGTTCGACCGCATCACCGAGATCAACGACAGCGGCGGCGAGCACGGCAAGGGGCTGATCCGCGCCGAGCTGGATGTGAACCCGGACCTTTGGTTCTTCGCCTGCCACTTCAAGGGCGATCCGGTGATGCCGGGCTGCCTCGGGCTGGACGCGATGTGGCAGCTTGTCGGCTTCTTCCTCGGCTGGTCCGGCGGCCTCGGCCCCGGCCGCGCGCTCGGCCTCGGCGAACTGAAATTTTCCGGCCAGGTTCAGCCGAACATCAAAAAGGTCGTGTACAACATCGACGTCAAGCGGGTGATGCGGTCCAAGCTCTGGCTCGGCATCGCCGACGGAACGATGGCGGCCGATGGCGAGATTTTCTATCGCGCCAAGGATCTGAAAGTCGGTCTGTTCAAGCAGGACGCCGCAGTTCAGCCTGCCGTCTGAGTTAACGACGACAGCATCGAAATCCGTTCGAGCCGGCACGGTTCGACCAACGACAAGCAATGAACGAGGCGAGCATGAGACGGGTTGTTGTCACGGGGATGGGGATCGTCTCATCGATCGGAAACAACACACAGGAGGTGCTGGCGAGTCTGCACGACGCCAAGTCGGGCATCTCGCGCGCCGAGAAGCACGCCGAGCTGGGGTTCCGCTCGCAGGTCCAGGGCCTGCCGTCGCTGAACCCGGCCGACGTGGTCGATCGCCGCGCGATGCGCTTCCTGGGTGAGGGCGCGGCGTGGAACCACGTCGCGATGGAACAGGCGCTGGCCGATTCCGGGCTCGAGGAAAGAGACATCTCCAATCCGCGCACCGGCATCGTGATGGGCTCGGGCGGCCCGTCGGCGCGCACCATCGTCGAGGCCGCCGACATCACGCGGACCAAGGGTCCGAAGCGGGTCGGCCCGTTCGCGGTGCCGAAGGCGATGTCGTCGACGGCGTCCGCCACGCTCGCCACCTGGTTCAAGATCAAGGGCGTCAACTACTCGATCTCCTCGGCCTGCGCGACCTCCAACCACTGCATCGGCAACGCCTACGAGCTGATCCAGTGGGGCAAGCAGGACGTGATGTTCGCCGGCGGCTGCGAGGAACTCGACTGGTCGCTGTCGGTGCTGTTCGACGCGATGGGGGCGATGAGCTCGAAATACAACGACACCCCGGCGACCGCGTCGCGGCCCTACGACGTGTCGCGCGACGGCTTCGTGATCGCCGGCGGCGCTGGCGTGCTGGTGCTCGAAGAGCTCGAACACGCCAAGGCGCGCGGCGCCAAGATCTACGGCGAGATCATCGGCTACGGCGCCACCTCGGACGGCTACGACATGGTCGCCCCCTCCGGCGAAGGCGCCGAGCGCTGCATGCAGATGGCGCTGTCGACCACCGGCGGCATCAAGATCGACTACATCAACCCGCACGCCACCTCGACCCCGGCCGGCGACCCGCCGGAGATCACGGCGCTGCGCAACGTGTTCGGCGCCGGCGACAAGTGCCCGCCGATCTCCGCCACCAAGGCGCTGACCGGGCATTCGCTCGGCGCCACCGGCGTGCAGGAGGCGATCTATTCGCTGTTGATGATGCAGAACGGCTTCATCTGCGAGAGCGCCAACATCACCGAACTCGATCCCGTGTTCGCCGACATGCCGATCGTGCGCAAGCGGATCGACAACGCCAAGCTCGGCGCGGTGCTGTCGAATTCGTTCGGCTTCGGCGGCACCAACGCGACGCTGGTGTTCAAGCGGCTGGACGCGTGATGCGATACGACTGATCTCCCCCGCTCCTGCTGGGCGGGACCCACCGCGTGCACTGAACCCTCATGGTGAGGAGGCGCCTCTTCGGCGCCGTCTCGAACCATGGGGGATGTTCTACATCTCATCCTTCGAGACGCCCGTCTCCGCCCGTCGGGCTCCGCCGGGCTCCTCAGGATGAGGGCCCTACCAGAGGAAAGCGACGAAACATGCAATCACTGATGCAGGGCAAGCGCGGCCTGATCATGGGCGTCGCCAACAATCATTCGCTCGCCTGGGGCATCGCCAAGACGCTGTCGGCGCACGGCGCCGAGCTCGCCTTCACCTATCAGGGCGACGCGCTCGGCAAGCGGGTGAAGCCGCTGGCGCAATCGCTCGACGCCGAGCTGGTGCTGCCCTGCGACGTCGAGGACATCGCCAGCGTCGACGCGGTGTTCGCGACGCTGAAGGAGAAATGGGGCGGGCTCGATTTCATCGTCCACGCCATCGGGTTTTCCGACAAGAACGAGCTGAAGGGCCGCTACGCCGACACCACGCGCGAGAACTTCTCGCGCACCATGGTGATCTCCTGCTTCTCCTTCACCGAGATCGCCAAGCGCGCCGCCGAGCTGATGCCGGAGAGCGGCGGCACGATGATCACGCTGACCTATGGCGGCTCGACCCGGGTGATGCCGAACTACAATGTGATGGGCGTGGCCAAGGCGGCGCTGGAAGCCAGCATGCGCTATCTCGCCTCCGATTACGGCCCGCGCAACATCCGCGTCAACGCGATCTCGGCCGGCCCGGTGCGGACGCTGGCCGGCGCCGGCATCGCGGATGCGCGGATGATGTTCAACTACCAGCTCCGCCACGCGCCGCTGCGGCGCACGGTGTCGATCGAGGACGTCGGCGGCTCGGCGCTGTATCTGCTGTCGGAACTGTCGAACGGCGTCACCGGCGAAGTCCACTTCGTCGATTCCGGCTACAACATCATCTCGATGCCGCAGCCCGACGCGCTCAAGACCGTCGACGAAGCCGAAACCGCCGCCGAACAGCGCGCCGCGAAGGGCGAGTAGCGCGACTCGTTGCTTCGCGTGGGCACGGCGCGCCTATGGCGCACCTTTGACCACCCTAAGCGAACACCCTGTAGGGTGGGCAAAGGCGAGTAGCGCCGTGCCCACGGCGCTACTCCCCGAAATTTCCGGACAAGTCACGAACGTCACCGCCCCACTCCGGCGGCAACAGCCCTTTCCTGCAGTAGCGATGGAAGCTGCTGTGAGGCCAATCCTGAACCCGCGCGACCAGCCCGTGCTTCACCGGATTGAAATGGATGTAGTCGATGTGACGCGCCAGATCGTTCTCGTCACGGGTCAGATGCTCCCAATAGCGCCGCTGCCAGATGCCCTTCTCCCGCTTCCGAAGCTTGCTGGCCGACGCGGGCGGCCGCACCGGAAGGCCGCGTGAAAACCCGGACTTGATCAGCATCCAGCGCGACGCAAAATCGGCATCGCCGTCGGGCAGCGACCAGATGGCGTGCAGATGGTCGGGCAGAATACAAATCGCAACGGTCTCGAAAGGACGCTGCTCACCAACGACGCGATATACCCGTCGGAGCCTGTCGATATGGCGAACGAGATCGTCGGCCGACCGGTCGGCGATCGTGACGGTGAAGAAGTACATTCCGCCAGCGACATTGGCCCGGCGATAGTACGACACGGCGTTGCGGCTCCGTCGATGCGAACAGCAGCCTACCACGCGTGGGCACGGCACGCCTATGGCGCGCCTTTGCCCACCCTACGCGAACTGCCACACCCCATCCGTCATCCTGAGGTGCGCGCCCTTGCGCGCCTCGAAGGATGAAGCGACGGGTGCAAGCGGCCATCCTTCGAGACGCTCGACTTCGCCCTCCGGGCGACGCCGAGCTCCTCAGGATGACGGCGGATGAGTTGCGGCGCGGAGCGAAAAGAACCCACCCACGCAAAAAGGGCGGCCCATAGGCCGCCCTTTCGAGATCTTGATATCAGCGGCGCTTACTTCGCGACGATGTCGAAGCGGTCGGCGTTCATCACCTTGGTCCAGGCGGCGACGAAGTCGTGGGCGAACTTCGTCTGGGCGTCGGACTGACCGTAGACTTCGGCGAGCGCGCGGAGCTGCGAGTGCGAGCCGAAGATCAGGTCGACGCGGGTGCCGGTCCAGCGCAGTTCGCCGGACTTGCGGTCGCGGCCCTCGAAGACGCCTTCGGTGGTGGCCGAGGGCGACCAGGCGGTCTTCATGTCCAAGAGGTTGACGAAGAAGTCGTTGGTCAGCTTCTCCGGCCGGTTGGTGAACACGCCGTGGGTGGTGTGGCCGACATTGCCGCCGAGCACGCGCAGCCCGCCGACCAGCGCCGTCATTTCCGGCGCCGTCAGGTTGAGCAATTGCGCGCGATCGACCAGCGCTTCTTCGGGCTGCATGAACTGATGCCGGTTGCCGATGAAGTTGCGGAAGCCGTCGGCGCGGGGCTCCAGCACCTTGAACGAGTCGGCGTCGGTCTGCTCTTCCAGCGCGTCCATCCGGCCGGGAGTGAACGGCACCTCGACCTCGGTGCCGGCATCCTTCGCCGCCTTTTCGACGGCGGCTGAGCCGCCGAGCACGATCAGGTCGGCGAGCGAGACCTTCTTGCCGTCCTTCTGCGATCCGTTGAAGTCCTTCTGGATCGCTTCGAGCTTGCCGAGCACCTGCGCCAGATCGGCCGGCTGGTTGACCTCCCAATCCTTCTGCGGCGCGAAGCGGATGCGCGCGCCATTGGCGCCGCCGCGCTTGTCGGAGTGGCGATAGGTCGAGGCCGAGGCGAACGCCGCGGAGACGAGCTGCGACACCGACAGGCCGGAGCCGAGGATCTTCGCCTTGAGATCGGCGATGTCCTTGGCGCTGACCAGCTCGTGGTCGACCGGCGGGATCGGGTCCTGCCAGATCAGATCTTCCTTCGGCACCAGCTTGCCGCGGTAGCGCACCTTCGGGCCCATGTCGCGATGGGTCAGCTTGAACCAGGCGCGGGCGAAGGCGTCGGCGAACTGATCCGGGTTCTCCAGGAAGCGCCGCGAGATCTTCTCGTAGGCCGGGTCGAAGCGCAGCGACAGGTCGGTGGTCAGCATCGTCGGCAGGCGCTTCTTGGCCGGATCGAACGGATCCGGAATATTCGCCTCGGCGCCCTTGGCCTTCCACTGCTTGGCGCCGGCCGGGCTCTTGTCGAGCTCCCATTCGAAGCCGAACAGATTCTCGAAGAAGAAGTTGCTCCACTGCGTCGGGGTCTGGGTCCAGATCACTTCCGGGCCGCCGGTGATGGCGTCGGCGCCGAAGCCGGTGCCGAACTTGCTCTTCCAGCCGAGACCCTGATCCTCGAGCGCGCCGCCTTCGGGCTCCGCGCCGATCAGCGACGGATCGCCGGCGCCGTGGGTCTTGCCGAAAGTGTGGCCGCCGGCGATCAGCGCCACGGTCTCTTCGTCGTTCATCGCCATGCGGGCGAAGGTCTCGCGGATGTCCTTGGCGGCGGCGACCGGGTCGGGATTGCCGTTCGGGCCTTCCGGATTGACGTAGATCAGGCCCATCTGCACCGCGCCGAGCGCGTCGTGCAACTGGCGCTCGCCGGAATAGCGCTCGTCGCCAAGCCAGCTTCCTTCAGGGCCCCAGAACAGCTCTTCGGGCTCCCAGGTGTCGGCACGGCCGCCGGCGAAGCCGAAGGTCTTGAAGCCCATCGACTCCAGCGCGACGTTGCCGGTCAGCACGTAGAGGTCGGCCCACGAGATCTTGTTGCCGTATTTCTGCTTGATCGGCCACAGCAGCCGGCGCGCCTTGTCGAGATTGGCGTTGTCCGGCCAGGAGTTCAGCGGCGCGAAGCGCTGCTGCCCGGCGCCGGCGCCACCACGGCCGTCGGTGGTGCGATAGGTGCCGGCCGAGTGCCAGGCCATGCGGATCATCAGGCCGCCATAGTGGCCGAAATCCGCCGGCCACCATTCCTGCGAATCGGTCATCAGCGCGTGCAGATCCTTGATCACCGCGTCGAGATCGAGGCTCTCGAATTCGCGGGCGTAGTCGAACGCCTTGCCCATCGGATCGGACAGGGTCGAATTACGATGGAGCATGTTGATGTCGAGCTGCTCCGGCCACCAGTCGCGGTTGCGATGCGCACGCGAACCGCCGCCGTGCGGGAACGGGCACTTGCCCTGATCGTCTGTCTTTGCGTCCATGTTTCTCTCCGTCGTCGCCTGCCAGTGTGTTCGCGTCGTTCGAACCCGTGATGACAGTCTGATTGATGGGCCAAGAATGCCGCGGACGCGGGGGGCCGTCCGCGGCATCTCATCCTGGGGTGATGCTGTTGTGTTGGCCGATGGCGGTCCGCTGGATCAGCGTCGCCCGGCAGGCACAGACTGGATCAGTTCTACGATCAGGTCCAGTCGAATTGATTTTACATCTCGATCAGATTATCTGATCGGCATGGTGACGCTTCGTCAGCTCCGCTATCTGTCCGCCCTCGCCCGCTTCGGCCATTTCGGCCGGGCGGCGGAATCCTGCGCCGTGACCCAGCCGGCGCTGTCGATGCAGATCGCCGATCTGGAGCGGACACTCGGCGTCAAAGTGGTCGAACGCCGGCCCGGCGAGGTGTTTCTGACCGAGATCGGCCGCGAGATCGCGCGCCGCGGCGAGGACCTGCTGACGGCGTCGCGCGATCTGGTGGATTTCGCCCGCCACCGCGCCCAGCCGCTGACCGGCCGGCTGACGCTCGGGGTGATCCCGTCGCTGGCGCCGTATCTGCTGCCGAAGCTGCTGCCGCTGCTGCAGCG
The DNA here is from genome assembly GCF_034479375.1 of Rhodopseudomonas palustris. Classification (NCBI taxonomy): domain Bacteria; kingdom Pseudomonadati; phylum Pseudomonadota; class Alphaproteobacteria; order Hyphomicrobiales; family Nitrobacteraceae; genus Rhodopseudomonas; species Rhodopseudomonas palustris. The sequence goes on from NZ_CP140155.1 coordinate 3,840,018, forward strand.
GCGCTATCCCGAATTGCGGCTGGAGCTGCGCGAGAGCCAGACCCGGCAATTGGTCACCGAGGTCGGCAGCGGCGCGCTCGACGCCGCCCTGCTGGCGCTGCCGGCCGGGCATCGCGACCTCGAATCGATCGCGCTGTTCGACGACGAATTCCTGCTGGCGGTGCCGGCCGACGATCCGCGGCCCGAGACCGCGACGGTGGCGGTCGACGAGATCGACCAGTCGCGGCTGATCCTGCTCGAGGACGGCCACTGCCTGCGCGACCAGGCGCTGGCGTTCTGCGCCACCGCGCGCAACCGCGCCATCACCATCGGCGGCACCAGCACCACCACGTTCGGCGCCTCCAGCCTCACCACGGTGATCCAGATGGTCGCCGGCGGCTACGGCCTGACGCTGATTCCGCAGATCGCCGCCGAGATCGAACGCCGCGACACACGGGTGAAGTTCCTGCGGCTGCAGCGACCGCAGCCGGGCCGCACCATCGGCCTCGCCTTCCGCAAGACCTCGCCACGCCGCCGCGACTTCGAGGCGTTCGGCGAGGTGGTGAAGGAAGGGGTGGGCGGCCGCAGCAGCGTGGCGCAGCCGGTCGCCTGATCGCCATTCGGCGAACAGGACGAGCGGCGGCGGCTCAGCCGCCCGCCGCCATCGCGGCGGCTTCGGCGGCGGCGCGCTGCATGCTCGAGGACATTTCGCCGGTCACCGTGCTCTGCTCTTCGACCGCGGCGGCCGTCGAAGTGACGTATTCGCTGACGTTCTGGATCGCGGTCTTGATCTTGCCGAGCGCGCCGACCACGTCGCCGGAAATGCCGTTCAGATTCTCGATCTCGGCGCCGATCTTGTCGGTGGCCTGCTTGGCCTGATTGGCGAGGTTCTTCACCTCGGAGGCGACCACCGCGAAGCCGCGCCCGGCCTCGCCGGCGCGCGCCGATTCGATCGTCGCGTTCAGCGCCAAGAGATTGATCTGGCCGGTGATGTGGCCGATCAGTTCGACGATCCCGGTCATCGCCTGCGCGGCCTCGTTGAGCCGGTTGGCCTGGCTGTCGGCGGCGTCGACCTCGCCGACCGCGGACAGCGCCGTCTCGCGCGACTTGGTCATCGCCTCGGAGATTTCGCGCACCGACGCGTTCAGTTCCTCGGCGCCGGCGGCGACCGATTCCATCATGCCGCGCACCCGCTCGTTGCCGAGCCGGATCAGCACCTGCCGGGTGGTGTCGGTGGCGTATTTCACCACCTTGAACGGCTTGCCGTTGAGATCGAGGATCGGATTGTAGGACGCCTGGATCCAGACCTCGCGGCCGCCCTTGCCGATCCGCTTGTACTCCGCGGCCTGGTACTTACCCGCGGCGAGCTCCGCCCAGAACGTGCGATAGGCGGCGCTGTCGCGTTCGGCGGGCGCGACGAACATGCTGTGATGCTTGCCCTTGATCTCGGCCAGCGTGTAGCCCAGCGCCTGCAGGAAGTTCTCGTTGGCGACCAGCACGGTGCCGTCGATGCCGAACTCGATCACCGCCTGCGACTTGCCGATCGCATCGATCTGGCCGGCGAGGTCGGCGGTCTGGAGCTTCTGTGCGGTCACGTCGGTGGCGAATTTGACCACCTTGAACGGCCGGCCGGCGTCGTCGAGGATCGGATTGTAGGACGCGAGAATCCAGACCTCGCGACCGCCTTTGCCGATCCGCTTGTATTCGGAGGCGAGATAATCGCCGCGATTGAGCTGCGCCCAGAACTCGCGATAGGCAGCGCTGCCGCGCTCCACGGGCGTGACGAACATCGAATGATGCTTGCCCTTGATTTCGTCGAGCGTGTAGCCCATCGCGCCGAGAAACCCGGCATTGGCGTCGAGGATGGTGCCGTCGAGCGCGAATTCGATCACCGCCTGGGCGCGCCCGATCGCCGCGATCTTGCCGGCGTCTTCCAGCGCGCGCCGTTTCGCGGCCGAGATATCGGTCGCGTATTTCACCACGCAGACCGGCTCGCCGTCCTTGTCGAGCACGGGATTGTACGAGGCCTGGATCCAGATGTCGCGGCCGCCCTTGGCGATCCGCTTGAACTCACCGCTCTGGTAGTGACCGGATTTCAGATCGGCCCAGAACCGGCGATAGGCGTCGCTCTTGGCCTCCTGCGGATCGATGAACATGCTGTGATGCTTGCCCTTGATCTCGTCGAGCGAGTAGCCGAGCGCCGCGAGGAAGTTCTCGTTCGCATTCAGCACGACGCCGTCCAGACTGAACTCGATCATCGCCTGGGAACGATTGAGCGCGTCCAGAACCGCTGCGGAGGACGCGGCATTGCCGGAGCGCTTGAAGAAGGACAACATCGGGAGACCCTTTGTGAGAGCAGGACCGCGAGATGGACCATCGCGCTGCATCGAGCAAGCACGACCGCGACCTGCGGCACTACCATCGCGTCGATGACTTAACGATCGCCTAGCCCCAAAAAGGGACTACTGCTCAATTGTCGCCTCGCCGATTTCATCGAACGAAATAATCGCCGCGCTGCACGCGATTAGTTAGCCGGGACTACTCAACTCAGGGATGCGCTCCGGCCGGTGCGCCGCCGACCGCTGCGGATCGCAGCACGGGCGAAGACGCGCGTATCCATCGCATCCGCCGCACTACTCCGCGCGACGGTGGGGAACCGCGCGGGAGGTCGCGTTAACTCCAAAGTCGGACTTTGCAAGCGTGGCGTGTATCGCGCGACCGGCGCCGAGCCGAGCCGAGCCGCCGCTCCTGTGAGAAAGTGACGCACCCGACCATTGCGGTCGCAGAGTGAAGTAATACCAGCGTGCATGAAGCAAGCGCTGATCGACTCATGAGTTCCAATGTCGGTTGTTTTGGCTTTCGCGAGCGACGGCCCGCGCCGGGCGGCTCGCCGAGAACCGCCCACCTCGGCGCAGAGACGGACGCGACACCCGGATTCGGCCGGAATGTCGCCTCCGATCCGCGTCGGAACTCAGACGCCGAGCGTGCCGGCCTTGGCGGCGGCGTAGCGCTCGCCGACCTTGTTCCAGTTCACCGTGTTCCACCACGCCTTGAGATAGTCGGCGCGGCGATTCTGGTAATTGAGGTAGTACGCGTGTTCCCAGACGTCGTTGCCGAGCAGCACGCGCTTGCCGTCCATCAGCGGCGTGTCCTGATTCGGCCGGGCCTCGATCGCCAGCTTGCCGTCCTTGCCCACCGTGACGAACACCCAGCCGGAACCGAACTGCTTGCCGCCGGCGGCGTTGAAGGCGGCCTGGAACTTGTCCATGCCGCCGAGGTCGCGATCGATCGCGGCCGCGACCTCGCCGGACGGCTTGCCGCCGTTCGGGCCCATGATCTGCCAGAACATGGTGTGATTGGCGTGGCCGCCGAGATTGTTGCGGACGCCGGTGCGGATCGCCTCGGGCACATCGCCGAGATTGCCGAGCACGTCCGGCACCGACATCTGCGCCAGCTTCGGGTGGTCCTTGGCGAAGCCGTTCATGTTGCTGACGTAGCCCTGGTGATGCTTGCCGTGGTGGATCTCCATGGTCTTCGCGTCGATATGCGGCTCCAGCGCCGCGGCCGGATAGGGCAGCGGCGGCAGCGTGAACGGACCGGCCGGCGTGGCGGCGGCCTGCGCGAACGCCCCGCGCGGCGCCGCCATGGCGGCGGCGGCGAATCCGGTGGCGGCCATCATTAGATGGCGACGGGACAGCATGGACATGATTTCCTCCAGTTCGGCTTCAGGGCGTGCACGTCGTCTACGCCCGCCGGGGACCGCAGTTTCTGACCAAACTGCGACTTGGCTGCGGCGGAGTAGCGCAGCGCGTGACGATGTCCTGCGTGATGACCGCACGAGGCGCGGTGCGCCGCGTCCGCTTGCGCCCCCTGCCCCGGGGCGTGACGCCGGAGCTGCCGGCCTCAGAAATGATAGGCGAGCGTCAGCGAGCCGTAATCCGAATACGCCCGCGTCTGCGTGGTGTATTCGCGCGACCGGCGAATCCAGCTCAGCGAGGCCAGGAAGCCGGCCTGATTGAAGATTTCGGCGCCGGCCACGAGGTCGTAGACGAAGGCTTCGCGCGTAACGTGGAGGCCGCTGCTGAAGGTGTTGCCGTCGAGAAAGATGTTGCGGGCGACGCCGCGCGCCTGCACGCCGCCGAACAGCGAGAAGCCCCAGAACGGCGCGGCGGTATCCGGGCTGACGAAATTCGCGCCCGACACGCCGGGACGAATCAGCGTCGGCCCCCAGGTCGTCGACAGCGCGCGACCGAACCGGACGATCGCGCCGGCTTCGCCATAGGTGAAGACGTTGCCGGCCGTCAGGCCGACCGACGGGATGATGTCGGCGCCGAATCCGTTGCCGAACTCGGTGCCGAACTTCCAGCGCCGGTCCCACGCCACCAGCACGCCTGGCTCGTTGCGGAGTTCGTAGCCGTTGATGACGGGCTTGGCCTGATTGAGCAGGCTGTGGAAGCTCGACTGCACCGCCTCCGCCAGCGACGCGCGCCCGCCGACGGCGCCGACCTGAACCTCGAACGAATCGAGCTGACGGCGACCCGTCTCCTGCGCGACGCTGAAGCCGGTGTAGAGCCAGCCGCCGAACGGACGGTCGACGCCCGGCATGTAGGTGCCCCTGGTATCACGGTCCGGCGTGTAGATGTTCTGCGCGAGCGCGATCCATTCGAACTGCTGCTTCACCGAGCCGCCCGGCGCGCCGTAAGTCACCAGCGCAGGACGGACCAGATCGAACACCTGCCCGGCGAGCAGATCGCGCGAGAAATTATCGAACACGAAGGAGAGCCGGAAGCCGGACGTGTAGTCCCGGTCGGTATCGGCTACCGTATCGTTCTCGCCGATCAGCACCGCGCGCTGCGCCAACGCACCCTGCGAGAGCAGCGTCGCGATCGCGACCGTGGCGAGCCTGGCAATCCAACGGCGCATGAGTGATCTCGCGGGAACGTTCGGCGATTATCGGGGCAGAACCCCCGCTCCGCAAGGTCGGCTTGATGCCTGCCGACAACTTAGCGGTGTACTGCCGACATTCGTGTCGCGACGGACACAGCGCGCGCGATTTGTTCCACCGACTGCGGCTCTTCCTGGGTCGAAAAGGGGCGGCCTGTGCGACCGCCCCTGATCACTGGGCAGTCATGCTGCCCATTCGAGTCGCAGTTTGCGCGGCGGCGGCTCATCATCGCCGTCGCCCCATGCGCGGCCGCCGGCGGACGGGGCGGCGGCCCTGATCGCAAGGGCCAAGCAGGCTCCGTTCTGCTGCGACGCCGGAAACGACGAAGGGCGGCCTCGCGGCCGCCCTTCGGGAACTACTCGCGAGGCCCAAGCGGGCCTGCAGCGGACGAACTACTCGCCGGCGGCCTGGGCCGGGGCTTCGCCTTCGGCCTTCTGCTTGGCCTCGAGGTCTTCGCCGGTCTCCTGATCGACCACGCGCATCGACAGCCGGGTCTTGCCGCGGTCGTCGAAGCCGAGCAGCTTGACCTTGACCTTGTCGCCTTCCTTGACGACGTCGGAGGTCTTCTGCACCCGGCCGGAGGCGAGCTGGCTGATATGCACCAGGCCGTCCTTGGCACCGAAGAAGTTCACGAAGGCGCCGAACTCCATCACCTTCACGACGGTGCCCTCGTAGATCTCGCCGACTTCCGGATCGGAGGCGATCGACTTGATCCACTTGATGGCAGCCTTGATCGACTCGCCATCGCTGGAGGCGACCTTGACGGTGCCGTCGTCCTCGATGTTGACCTTGGCGCCGGTCTTCTCGACGATCTCGCGGATCACCTTGCCGCCGGTGCCGATCACTTCACGGATCTTGTCGGTCGGGATCTTGAAGGTCTCGATCCGCGGCGCGTGTTCGCCGAGCTCGGCGCGGGCGCGGTCGAGCGCCTTGGACATCTCACCCAGGATGTGGATGCGGCCGTCCTTGGCCTGGCCGAGCGCGACCTTCATGATCTCCTCGGTGATGCCGGCGATCTTGATGTCCATCTGCAGGGAGGTGATGCCCTGATCGGTGCCGGCGACCTTGAAGTCCATGTCGCCGAGATGATCTTCATCGCCGAGAATGTCGGAGAGCACCGCGAAGCGCTCGCCTTCCAGGATCAGGCCCATCGCGATGCCCGCGGTCGGCCGCTTCAGCGGCACACCGGCGTCCATCAGCGCCAGCGAGGCGCCGCACACCGACGCCATCGAGGACGAGCCGTTCGACTCGGTGATCTCGGAGACGACGCGGATGGTGTAGGGGAACTCGTGATGCGGCGGCAGCACCGGACGGATCGCGCGCCACGCCAGCTTGCCGTGGCCGATCTCGCGGCGCTTGGTACCACCGAGGCGGCCGGTCTCGCCGACCGAGTAGGGAGGGAAGTTGTAGTGCAGCAGGAACGTCTCTTTGTACGTACCTGCCAGCGAATCGACGTACTGCTCGTCTTCGCCGGTGCCGAGCGTGGTGACCACCAGCGCCTGGGTCTCACCGCGGGTGAACAGCGCCGAACCGTGGGCGCGCGGCAGCACGCCGGCTTCGGCGATGATGCTGCGGACGGTCTTGCTGTCACGGCCGTCGATGCGCTTGCCGGTGTCGAGGATGTTCCAGCGAACGATCTTGGCCTCGAGCTCCTTGAACACGCCGCCGATACGCTGCTTGTCGTATTTCGGCTCTTCGCCTTCCGGGAAGAAATGCGCGATCGCCTTTTCCTTGACCTTGCCGACCGCGGCGTAGCGCTCCTGCTTGACGGGAATCGCGTAGGCGGCGCGCAGCTCCTGCTCGACCAGGCCGAGCATTTCCTTCTCGATCGCCGAATCGTCGACGACGGTGAGTTCGCGCGGCTCCTTGGCGGCTTTCTCGGCGAGCTCGATGATCGCGTCGATCACGGGCTGGAAGTGACGGTGACCGAACATCACCGCGCCGAGCATGATTTCTTCCGACAGCTCCTTGGCTTCGGATTCGACCATCAGCACCGCGTCCGAGGTGCCGGCGACGACCAGCTCGAGCTGGGTCTCGGGCATCTCGTCGAGCACCGGGTTGAGCACGTATTCGTCGTTGATGAAGCCGACGCGGGCGGCGCCGATCGGACCCTTGAACGGCGCGCCGGACAGCGTCAGCGCTGCCGAGGCGGCGACCATCGCCAGAATGTCCGGATCGTTCTCCATGTCGTGCGACAGCACGGTGACGATCACCTGGGTCTCGTTGCGCCAGCCGTCGGCGAACAGCGGACGGATCGGGCGGTCGATCAGGCGGGAGACCAGCGTCTCCTTCTCGGTCGGACGGCCTTCGCGCTTGAAGTAACCGCCGGGAATGCGACCGGCCGCGTAGGTCTTTTCCTGGTAGTCCACGGTCAGCGGCAGGAAGTCGACGCCTTCGCGCGGCGTCTTGGCGGCGACCACGGTGGCGAGCACGATGGTCTCGCCATAGGTGGCGACGACGGCGCCGTCGGCCTGGCGCGCGACCTTGCCGGTCTCGAGCTTGAGGGGACGCCCACCCCAATCGATTTCGACGGAATGCTTATTGAACATCGGGTGTCTCTTTCATCGTTTTCCGCGACGACCGGACGCCAGATACCAAAAGACCATGCGCAAGATTGCGGGACGCTGGCGACCCGAAGGTGCGAGCAGCGTCCGGCGATCCTGCCATGGTCTCGAGGTGGAAAATGGCGTTCAGTCCTCCCGGGTGCGGGCGGCGGGACCTTCGAGGTCCTCGGCCCACGGGGCGGGCCTGATCGGCCCGTTGACGGCCCAGCCGCCGGATGCGGCTGAGCAAACACACAGGCGAACTCAGAGCGCCTGTGTGGACGGTTCGGCCGGACGCGGCGGGCGGCAGCGGCGATCCGCTGCCGTGCCTCGCCCGGCGGACGCGGCTTCGATCAGCGACGGATGCCGTGCTTTTCGAGCAGCGCCTTGTAACGCGCCTCGTCCTTCTTCTTGACGTAGTCGAGAAGCGAACGGCGCGTCGACACCAGCTTCAACAGCCCGCGACGCGAGTGATTGTCCTTGGTGTGGGTCTTGAAGTGCGCGGTGAGGTTGGCGATGCGTTCCGACAGGATCGCGACCTGAACCTCGGGCGAGCCGGTATCGCCGGCCTTGTTGGCATTGCCTTGGATGACTTCCGCTTTGCGTTCTGCGGTAATCGACATCGTCAGTTACTTTCCTTAAGCGCCGAACTGGCGGTCAGCCCGGTGAGGTTGAACACACGCTTGGGGATGAGTTCGCCATTGCCGAGCTCGGCGAGGGCCAAAAGACGGCCTGCCACCGTGACATAGACTGTGCCGCTAGTATTGGGCGCATCCCGTCCGCGCAACAAAACGGCCTGGCCCCGGTGGAGCCTTGCCGCATCAGCCCGTGTGACGGCCAGTGCCGGGATGTCGTCCAGCGCGGTCTCAACGGGCAAAAGCGCGTCGGCGAGGCTACCCTCGCCCGACGCGGCTCTATCGCACAAAGCCTGCAGTTGTTCCAGCGGAATCATGTCCGCCTCGTCGAACGGCCCGACCAGGGTCCGGCGCAGCGCGCAGATATGGCCGTAGCAGCCGAGCAGCCGGCCGATGTCGCGCGCCAGCGCCCGCACATAGGTTCCCTTGCCGCATTCGGCCTCGAACACCGATTTTCCGCTATCGTCATGTTCGACAAGGGTTAATTCGTGGATTTCGACGGGCCGGGGAACCAGCGGGACGATTTCGCCGTCGCGCGCCATGTCGTAGGCGCGCTCGCCGGCGATCTTGATGGCGGAATATTGCGGCGGGGTCTGCTCGATCAGGCCGGTGAAGCGCGGCAGCAGCGCCCGGATCGCCTCGGGGGTGGGGCGGACGTCGCTGGTCTGCGTCACCTTGCCTTCGGTGTCGTCGGTGTCGCGCTCCTCGCCCCACGCCACGGTGAAGCGGTAGCGCTTGCGGCCGTCCATCACGAACGGCACCGTCTTGGTGGCTTCGCCCATCGCGATCGGCAAGCCCCCGGAGGCGAGCGGATCGAGCGTGCCGGCATGGCCGGCGCGCTTGGCCGAGAACAGCCGCTTCACCACCGCTACCGCATGGGTCGAGGTCATGCCGATCGGCTTGTCGAGCACCACCCAGCCGTGGACGTCGCGCTTGTCGCGGCGCGGCTGCTTGTTGTTGCCGCCACCGTCCTTGCCGCGGGCATTGTTGCGCTGGTCGTTGTTGCGCGGATCGTTGTTGTCGCGCGGCTTGCGGGCGTGCGCGGACGAGGCGTCGTCGCCGCCGTCGTGCTGCACATCGTGCGGAGCGAGCGTGGCGCCTGGGGTGGTCACAGTCATCAATTCTGGTCCGAATCGGGTTCGAGGTCTTTCTGCACCGCGGGCGTGCGGAGCAGCTTTTCGATCCGCTCGGCTTCGGCGAAACGCTCGTCGATGCGGAAGCGAAGATCGGGGGCGTATTTGAGGTTGACGCGGCGGGCGACCTCGCCGCGCAGGAAGCGCTTGTGCTGTTCGAGCGCCGCCAGCACCAGCTTCTCGTCCTTGCCGCCCAGCGGCATCACATAGACGGTGGCGAGCTTGAGGTCGGGCGACATCCGCACTTCGGGCACGGTGATCAGATGGGTCTCCAGCACCGGGTCGTGCACGCCACCCTGGCTGAGGATATCGGCGACCGCATGGCGCACCAGTTCGCCGACGCGCAGCTTGCGCGGCGAGGCGCTCTGGCCGGTCTTCTTCTCGTTGCGCGGCATTGATGGTCTCTCAAAACTGCCGTCATGCCCGCGCTTGTCGCGGGCATCCACGTCCTTGATGCGGAAAAGGAAGACGTGGATGGCCGGGTCAAGCCCGGCCATGACGCCTCATTTCTAAAGCTCAGTACTCGACTGTAAGACTTGGACTTACAGCGAGCGCTGGATGGTCTCGACGCGGTAGCACTCGATGACGTCGCCGGCACGCATGTCGGTGTAGTTCTCGAACGCCATGCCGCATTCCTGGCCCGACTGCACTTCCTTCACTTCGTCCTTGAAGCGCTTCAGGGTCGACAGCTTGCCCTCGTGAACCACGACGTTGTCGCGGATCAGGCGGACATTGGCGCCGCGCTCGACGGTGCCGTCGGTGACGCGGCAACCGGCGACCTTGCCGACCTTGGAGATGTTGAAGATCTCCAGGATCTGCGCGTTGCCGAGCATGGTCTCGCGCAGGGTCGGCGCGAGCAGGCCGCTCATCGCCTTCTTAATATCATCCACGAGGTCGTAGATGATGTTGTAGTAGCGGATCTCGATGCCGTTGCGCTTGGCGGCCGCGGCCGCTTCCTTGTTGGCGCGGACCGAGAAGCCGAGGATGACGGCGCTGAAGCCTTCGGCCAGCGTGACGTCGCTCTCCGAGATGCCGCCGACGCCGGCATGCAGGATGCGCGCGGCGACCTCGTCGGTGCCGAGCTTCTCCAGCGAGCCGAGGATCGCTTCGAGCGAGCCCTGCACGTCCGCCTTGACGATCAGCGGGAAGTCCTTGCGGCCGGTGGTCTTGAGCTGGCTCATCATCTGCTCGAGCGAGCCGCGCATGCCGACGATGGAGGCGGCCTTCTCGCGCTTCTGATGCGCACGATAGCTGGTGACCTGGCGGGCGCGGGCTTCGTTCTCGACCACGGCGAGACGATCGCCGGCCTCGGGCGGGCCGTTGAAGCCGAGCACTTCGACCGGAACCGAGGGACCGGCGGAGTCCACGGTGTCGCCCTGATCGGAGATCAGCGCGCGGACGCGGCCCATCTCGGCGCCGGCGACGATGATGTCGCCGACCTTGAGGGTGCCGCGCTGGACCAGCACAGTGGCGACCGGACCGCGGCCGCGATCGAGCTTGGCCTCGATCACGGTGCCTTCGGCCGGACGCTGCTCGTTGGTCTTGAGGTCGAGCAGTTCGGCCTGCAGCGCGATCATCTCGAGCAGCTTGTCGAGATTGGTCTTGTTCTTGGCCGAGACCTCGACATCGACGACGTCGCCGCCGAGCGATTCGACCTGGACGTTGTATTGCAGCAGCTCGGTGCGGACCCGTTCCGGCTTCGCGTCCGGCTTGTCGATCTTGTTGATCGCCACGATGATCGGAACGTTCGCCGCCTTGGCGTGATTGATCGCCTCGATGGTCTGCGGCATCACGCCGTCGTCGGCGGCGACCACCAGAACCACGATGTCGGTGACCTTGGCGCCACGGGCGCGCATCGCGGTGAACGCGGCGTGGCCCGGGGTGTCGATGAAGGTGATCTTCTTGCCGCTCTCCGGCGAGGTCACCTGATAGGCGCCGATATGCTGGGTGATGCCGCCGGCTTCGCCGGACACCACATTGGCGTGGCGCAGCGCGTCGAGCAGCGAGGTCTTGCCGTGGTCGACGTGGCCCATCACGGTCACCACCGGCGAACGCGGCTCGGTGTCGGTGGAATTGTCGACGACGTCGAACAGGCCTTCTTCAACGTCCGACGCGGCGACGCGCTTGACGGTGTGGCCGAGTTCTTCGGCGATCAGTTGCGCGGTATCGGCGTCGATCACGTCGTTGATCTTGTGCATCGCGCCCTGCTTCATCAGCAGCCGGATCACATCCACCGCCCGCTCCGACATGCAGTTGGCGAGTTCCTGGATGGAAATGGCTTCGGGGACGATGACTTCGCGCACCAGCTTTTCTTTCGGCTCGTTCGAGGCGTGGCCCTTGAGGCGCTGGGTGCGGCGGCGGAACGAGGCGATCGAACGCTCGCGGACGTCGTCGGCGTTGAGCGCGGTGACCAGCGTCAGGCGGCCGCGCTGCTTCGACGCGCCGGGCTTGGCGGCGGGCTGCTTCGGCGGGGGCGCCGGACGGGCGGGACCGCCGCCGGGACCGCGGCGAACCATCCGCGGCGCCTCGTCGTCGTCACCGGCTTCGGCGGCGACCGCTGGCGGGCGGGTGGTCGTGGTGGTGACGGGCGCGCGCGGCGCCGTCGTGGCGGCGCCAGCGGCCGGGCGGCCGCCGTCGGCCGGCTTCCGCGCGGCGGGCTCGGTCTCGCCGAAGCGCTTCTTGGCTTCGGTTTCGGCCTTGCGCTTGGTTTCTTCCTCGTTGCGGTGACGCTCTTCCTCGGCCTTGCGGCGGGCCTCGGCGGCTTCGCGCTCGGCCTTGTCGACGACTTCCTGCGCGGCGCGGCGCTGCGCCTCGATCTCGGCCTGGCGGCGCTCCTCGACCTCGCGGACGCGGGCGTCGGCGAGCGCGGTGGCGCGGGCGCTGCGTTCGTCCTCGGTCAGGGTCCTGAGCACCATGCCGCTACGCGCCTGCTGCTGCGGCGACGGGCGGGGCTGCTGCCGGGGCGACGGCGCGGCCGGCGCGGGTGCGGGGGCGGGCTTCTTGGCGACTTCGGGCGCTGCCGGCTCGGGCGCGCCGTCGCCGCCGATGCGCCGCTTGCCGCGCTTCTCGACCACCACCTGCTTGCTACGGCCGTGGCTGAAGCTCTGGCGCACGACGCCCTGCTCGACGCGCGGCTTGAGCGTCAAGGTCTTGGACGGCATCGACAGAGTCTTGTCGCCAGGAGTTTTCGTATCAACCATTCAGTCGTCCCAATCTCTCAACGTTGTGCGCGTTCGCACAGACCTCATCAGCAGCGTCGTCAGCGGCGTCTTCGTCAGCGGCGTTGGCGTCAGCGGGGCTGTCGTCAGCAGCGTCGTTCGGCGTCTTGTTCGGCGGTCCTGCAATCACCGCAGTGCCATTGCCGTCGTCCGCCAGCCGGTATCGGACCAGAATCTGGCAGCGCGACAGGAATGTCCGTCCGGCCGGGCCCGCAAGCAGCGCAGCATGTATCACATTTGACCGCCCCAATGCCAAATCCAATTCTTCGGAATTGAGCACCGTAATGACGGGAAATTCCCGCGAGACGGTCGCATCGCCGTCAATCTGCCGGGAAAGCGCGCCGAGCTTGCGGATTCCGTCGGCCGCGCCGTCGGCGGCGTGCAGCATCGCCACCGCCTCGCCGGCCTTCAGCGCCGAACCGACCTTGCCGAAACCCGACACCACCTGACGGGCCTTGGCGGCGATCGCCAGCGCGTCGCAGACCGATTGCACCAACAGCCGCTCGATGTCGGCCGCCAGCGTCGGGGCGACCTTGACGTCGCGCTTGAAACCCTTGGCGAACGCCTTGCGGCGGACCGCCTGCTCGACCATCGCTCGCGACCCGGTGACCCAGAGGCCGCGGCCGGGCAGCTTGCGCTTCAGATCCGCCACCACCTCGCCGGTGGGCGCGACCACGAAGCGGATCAGTTCGTCGATCGGCCGGACCTGCCGCGTGACCGCGCACATCCGCTCGGTCGCGGACTTTTGGGTCCGCGGTCCGTCGTCGAGATCTGCAGCATCGGCGGCAGCGAGCATTCGGTCGATCGGCCTTTCATGTCTCGAAACGCTTGGGTTCGGATCGCGAAGCCACGGCGGTTACTCCGCCTCCGCTTCGATCTCCGCACCGGCGTCCTCGCCCTTGGTGCTGGCGAGTTCTTCCTCGGTGATCCAGCCGGCCTTGACGCGGGCCTGCATGATCATGTCTTCGGCCTCGTCGCGCGTCACGCCCTCGACGCCGTCGAGAATGCCGGCGAACTTCACCGGCTCGGCGCCTTCCTTGCGCTCGGTCCAGCCGACCAGATCGTCGGTGGCGCAGCCGGCCAGATCCTCGACCGTCTTGACGTCGCCCTCGCCGAGCTTGACCAGGATCTTCGACGTCACGCCGGGGACCTCCTTGAGGGCGTCCTCGACGCCGAGTTCCAGCCGTCGCGCTTCCATTTCCGTCTCCACCCGATCGAGATATTCGCTGGCGCGAGCCTGCAGTTCGGTCGCGGTTTCCTCGTCGAAACCTTCGATCGACGCCAGTTCGCGAATATCGACCAGCGCCAGTTCCTCGACCGAGGTGAAACCTTCCGAGGCGAGCAACTGGCCGACCACTTCGTCGACGTTCAGCGCTTCCATGAACACCCGGGTCGAATTCTCGAAATCGGCCTGGCGGCGCTCGGATTCCTCGGTCTCGGTCAGGATGTCGATGTCCCAGCCGGTGAGCTGCGAGGCCAGACGAACGTTCTGGCCGCGGCGGCCGATCGCAAGGGATAATTGGTTATTGGTGTCCGGAACGACAACCTCGATGCGCTCGCGATCTTCGTCGATCACGACTTTCGAGACTTCGGCCGGCGCCAGCGCGTTGACCACGAAGGTGGCGATGTCGGGCGACCACGGGATGATGTCGATCTTCTCGCCCTGCAGCTCGTTGACGACCGCCTGGACGCGCGAGCCGCGCATGCCGACGCAGGCGCCGACCGGATCGACCGAGGAATCCCGCGACACCACGCCGATCTTGGCGCGCGAGCCCGGATCGCGGGCGACCGCCTTGATCTCGACGATGCCGTCGTAGATTTCCGGCACTTCCTGGGCGAACAGCTTGGCCATGAACTGCGGATGGGTGCGCGACAGGAAGATCTGCGGGCCGCGGGTCTCGCGGCGGACGTCGAAGATGTAGGCGCGGACGCGGTCGCCGTTGCGGAAGGATTCGCGCGGCAGCATCTCGTCGCGGCGGACGATCGCCTCGCCGCGGCCGAGATCGACGATCACGCTGCCGTATTCGACGCGCTTGACGACGCCGTTGACGATGTCGCCGATGCGGTCCTTGAACTCCATGTATTGCCGGTCGCGCTCGGCCTCGCGCACCTTCTGGACGATCACCTGCTTGGCCGACTGCGCGGCGATGCGGCCGTATTCCAGCGGCGGCAGGGTGTCGGCGATGGTGTCGCCGACCATCGCGCCGGGATTGGCGCGCTGCGCGTCCTTCAGCGAGATCTGGTTGGCGGCGTTCTCGACCTGGTCGACCACCAGCATGTGGCGCGACAGCCGCAGCTCGCCCTTCTTGGCGTCGATCTCGGCGTGGACGTCGGTCTCCGAGCCGTAGCGGGCGCGCGCCGCTTTCGCGATCGCGTCTTCCATCGCGGCGATCACGATGCCGCGGTCGATCGATTTCTCCCGCGCCACCGCGTCGGCGATCTGCAGCAATTCAAGCTTGTTGGCGCTGACGGCCATGGTCAGTCTCCCTCGGACAGGTCGGTGTCGCCACGCCGCGACCTGTCGGCGGCGAGGCGATGTTGCTTGGTGTTCTTCGGCTTCGGCTTGGCATCCGCCTTGACGGGCGGCTTGGGCTTCGGCTTCGGCGCGTTGCTCTTTTTCGGATCGCTGCGCTTGGCATGCGGCGGCGGCGGCGGCGCGAGCCCGAGGCTCTGCTTCAGCTCGCGTTCGGCCTGCTTGCCGCGGCGCATCGATTCGGCGATCAATTCGTCGGTCAGCACCAGCCTTGCGTCGCCGATGTCGTGCATCGGCAGCAGCACCAGCGGGTCCTCGTCTTTGACGCCCTCGCGCTGGATCCGGATCGCGTCGCCCTCGACGCCGTCGAGCAGGCCGCGATAGCGCTTGCGGCCCTGATGCGGCACAGCCATCTCGATCTTGACCAGATGGCCGCTGTAGCGGGCGAAATCCGAGCGCCGCACCAGCGGACGGTCGATTCCGGGCGAGGAAATCTCCAGCCGGTAGGCCTTCTCGATCGGGTCGGTGACGTCGAGCACCGGCGACAGCGCCTTGGACACCGCCTCGCAATCCTCGATCAGCATGGTGCCGTCAGGCCGCTCGGCCATGATCTGCACGGTGCAGCCGGATTCGCCCGACACCTTGATCCGCACCAGCCGATAGCCCATCGCCTGAAGCACCGGCTCGGCGACCGCGCCGAACCGCGCAGCGACGCCGGGCTCGACCACCAGGCGCGGCTCGTCCAGCAAATCGGGGGCGACGGAATCGGCGATGGGATCGGTCATATCCGGGTCGATCGAGCTTTGGCGGTCAGGTTGGGGCAGTCTCGGCGCTTTCCAATGGTGTCAGCGGCAATCCGGAGGTTCGGTCCGGCGATACGTTTCGGGTCTCGAAGATACGATCGGGTAATAAAAAAGAGCGGGTCCCGGGGGGCCCACTCTCGATACGCGCTCGTATGAGAATTTCTGAGTGACGCTGATATAGCGGTTTTCCGGCCGACCGGCAAGGGCCGCCGGCCACGGCCCGCCGTACCGTGGAACCGCGCCGGGCGGCGCACGGCGGTTCGGGCCGTGCCTGCCGGCCTGTCGAACCCGCGCAGGCCAGGGCGATCGGCTATGAAAGTTCGCGCTCGCGACGCGCATCACCCTCCCCTGGAGGGGGAGGGTCGCTCGCGTCAGCGAGCGGGGTGGGGTGGCGAAGAGTTCATCCGCCGTGCACGTGGCTCACCCCACCCCGTCACGCATCCCGCACAGCGGGCTGCGTGCCGACCCTCCCCCTCCAGGGGAGGGTGAAGAGAGCCGGTGCAATAGCCGCGATCGATATGCGATCACCCCCGCCTGCGCGGGGACGACTCGTTTCGGGCGGCGGTCGCGTATCAGGCGGCGAGCCTGCGGAAACGCAGATAGGCGGCGCGGCGGCCTTCGCGTTCGGCTTTGCGGCCGTAGCGCGTCATCGTGTAGTCCGGCCACGGCTTGCGCCAGTCGTCGGCGCGCTCGGCGGTCCAGTCGAAATCCGGCGCACGCAGCAGATGCGCCAGCGTCCACGCATTGTAGCTGTCGATGTCGCTGACGAAGCGGAATTCGCCGCCGTCGCTCAGCGCCCGCGCCATCGCGCCGACCATCGCGTCCTGCACGAAGCGCCGCTTCCAGTGCCGCCGCTTCGGCCACGGATCCGGATGAATGAGATCGATCCGCTTCAACGCCCCGGCCGGAACCCACGCCATCAGCGCCGCCGCATCGCCGGCGAACAGGCGGATGTTGCGGATGTTCTCCTGTTCGATCCGCGCCAGGATCTTGGCCATGCCGTTGACATAGGGCTCGGCGCCGATGAACCCGGTCGACGGATGCGCCAGCGCCTCGGCGATCAGATGCTCGCCGCCGCCGAACCCGATCTCCAGCCGCACCGCCTCGACCGGCGGATCGAACAGCTCGACCAGCGAATCCGGCGCGGGCCGGTCGATGTCGAGCGCCAGATGCGGCAGCAGATTGTCCACCAGATCGGCCTGATGCGCGCGAAGCTTGTGGCCCTTGCGTCGCCCGAAGAACGAGCCCTGAGGATGAACCGGTTCATTCATGTCGATGAGCTCTTTTCAGGAATGCACCCGCGATGCGCCGCCGGCTGAACAACGCGATCAATAACGACCACTGGCCGGCTCGCTTTACGTGCAGAACTGGAATTAGTTCAACCCGAAAAATGCAACCGCCGCGATCCGCCGCACTGAATTATTAGTTCAGCGCGAGGATCGCGGCGGTTAATGAATCGCTAAGATCAGCGCGACTCGCTGGGCTCGCGCGCGGCGATCTGTTCGACCAGATCGACGATGCTGCGACGAAGCTTGGCGTCGGAGATCTTGGTGAACGCACGCGTCAATGCCAGGCCTTCCGACGTCGCGAGAAAATCGGAAACATACGACGGAGACGGCGCTTCGCTGAATCCGCTGCCGTTGGCGAGGCCGCCGCTGGGGCCGCCTTCGAACAGAAACGACACCGGCACTTGAAGAACTTCCGAGATCTGCTGAATACGACTGGCGCCGACGCGGTTGGTGCCCTTCTCGTATTTCTGAACTTGCTGGAAGGTCAGGCCCAATGCTTCGCCGAGCTTTTCCTGGCTCATGCCGAGCATGATGCGTCGCATGCGCACACGGCTGCCGACGTATTTGTCAACAGGATTGGGCGCTTTAGTCGACATCTCACTTACTCCTCGAGGCACATGCAGTCGCAAACGGAAAGCGAAAGCGATCGCGGGTTGGAATACGCCTGAAATATCGGAGCCGTCAAATGTCTTCGGATGCCGGCGTTAATAGACGCCATCGGAAAAACGCAATTAACGCACGTGCGCATTGTATCCAGCTTAATCTCTGGTTGCGCGGCTGCGTCGCGTACTATCACCGGGGTGACGGTCGCCTTCGTAATAGTACAAGCATCAGCGACAGCGCAACCAGTACAGCAGCAGGAAGTTCGCCGACCCTCGCATAGACAGTGGGCGGAATTGGCTGCGGCAGGGTCGCGTCGAGCACACCTTCGAGGCCGAGACCGAGTTGTCCGACGATGCGGCCCACCGGATCGATCACCGCCGAGATACCCGTATTGGCGGCGCGCACCAGCGGCAGTCCTTGCTCCACCGCGCGCATCCGCGCCTGCTGCAGATGCTGATACGGACCGGTGGAAACGCCGAACCAGCCGTCATTGGTGAGGTTCAGCATCCAGCCGGGACGCTGGCCGCGAATGTCGATTTCATCGGGGAAAATCGCCTCGTAGCAGATCAGCGGCAGCAGCGGCGGCGCGTTGGGCAGATCGAGATTCTGCCGCTTCACGCCGGGCAGGAATCCGCCCTGCACCTTGGTGAGTTGTACGAAGCCGATCTTCTCCATGAAGTTCTGAAACGGCAAGAATTCGCCGAACGGCACCAGATGAAGCTTGTCGTAGACCTGCAGAATCGAGCCGTCGTGATCGATCGCATAGATCGAATTGTAGGCACGGGTGATGCGCCGCCCCGGCGGCATCTCCGGCGGTCGCACTGATCCGGTGAGCAGGATGGTGCCTTTGGGCAACAGTTCGGCGATCTGCGCCATCGCGTCCGCCTCGCGCGCGAGGAAGAACGGGAATGCCGATTCCGGCCAGATCAGCAGGTTGACGTCACGCACGCCTGTCGCATGGGGGCCGGTCGAACGATCCGACAGAGTGAGATATTTCTGCATCACCTCCGCCTTGGCGGAGTAGTTGAAGCGCTGATCCTGCTGCACGTCGGGCTGCATGATCCGCAGCCGGACATTGTCGACCAGGCGGGTCGGCGTGAGCTGCAGCCGGATGCCGCCATACACCGCCATCGCGATCAGTACGCCGAGCGCCGCGGCGGGCGCGACCCAGCGCCGGCGCGTGTCGGCGCGATCGTCGACCAGCACCGCCGGACTGGCGAACACCGCGACCGCGATGAAGGTCAGCCCCCACAATCCCACCAGCGAGATACTCTGCGCCAGCGCCAGCGGCTCGGTCAGCGCGTAGCCGAACGCGTTCCACGGAAAGCCGGTCAGCACATGGCCGCGCAGCCACTCGCCGACAGTGAGGCTGACGGCGAGCGCGAGCACGCGCATCGCGTCCGGCCGCCACAATAGCCGCGCCAGCGCGAAGCCGAGCGCGCTGAACAGCGCCAGATACGCCGGCAGTCCGCAGATCGCGACCGGCAGCAGCCAGGCGAAGGTCTGGGCATCGACCAGAAACGCGTAGCCGATCCAGTACAGTCCCGGGACGAAGTAACCGAAACCGAACCACCAGCCGGCCATCGCGGCCGCCGGCACGCCGCGCCATTTGCCGGCGCCGGAGCCGTCGATCAGCCACACCACGATCGGGAAGGTGACGAACAGGATCGGCCAGGCGTTGAACGGCGCCATCGCCAGCGACGACAATGCGCCGGCGAGCAACGCGATCGCTGCACGCTTCCAGCCCCATGCGAGGATGATGCTCGATGCGGCTCGGCTCAGCAGATGGGGCAATGTCACGGCGTGCTCGCTCACTCGCCGGGCGGCGAAGGATTTGGACTGGTCGGATCGGCGGGCGGAGGGGCGGATTGATCGGACGCCTGATCGCGGCGGCGGGTCTCGCGCGGCCGCACGACGGGGCGTTCCTTGCGGATGCCGATGCGCAGCCGCTTGACGCGGCGGGGGTCGGCGTCGAGCACCTCGATCTCGTAATTGCCGGGGCCGGAAATCACTTCGCCGCGCACCGGCAGCCGGCCGACATGGTTGACCAGATAGCCGCCGAGCGTCTCGACGTCCTCGCCGGCCTCGCCGGCCTCGCCGGTGACGAAGCCGTCGCCGATCATTTCGCGCGCGTCCTCGAGGCTGGTGCGGGCGTCGGCGACGAACGAGCCGTCGGCCTGCTGCACGATCGAGGGCGGCTCGGTGCTGTCGTGTTCGTCGTCGATCTCGCCGACGATCTGTTCGACGATATCCTCGATCGAGACCAGGCCGTCGGTGCCGCCGTATTCGTCGACCACCAGCGCGAGATGGATGCGGGCGGCCTGCATCTGCGCCAGCAGATCGATCGCGCGCATCGACGGCGGCACGTAAAGCAGCTTGCGGATGATGCCGGTCTCGGTCAGCGGCATCTTCAGATCGATGGCGCGCAGATCGAGCCCGGCCGGCAGCGGTTTCTTGCGCTTGGCGACGGTCTGCGGCGCCACCTTGGCGTTCGCGGTCATGAACGCGACGAGGTCGCGGATGTGCACCAGGCCGACCGGGTCGTCGAGCGTCTCGTCATAGACCACGAGGCGCGAATGCGCCGCGCCCTGGAACAGGCTCATCAGTTCGCCCAGCGCGATGTCCTGCTTGATGGCGACGATGTCGGCGCGGTGCACCATGACGTCGGCGATGCGGCGCTCGTGCAGCCCGAGGATGTTGCGCAGCATGGTGCGCTCGAGCGCGCTGAAGCCGGTGTCGTCCGCCGGGCTGGTGTCGAGCACGACCTGCAGGTCGTCGCGCACCGAGCCGGGCTTCCAGCCGAACAGCGAACGGATCGCGCGCATCAGCCAGGCGGCGCCGGCCGGCCGCAGCACCTCGCCCTGATGCACCACCGCCGGCAGTTGCTGGCCGCGTGGTAAGTCCTGCTCCGATGGCTGGGCCGCGCTCTGCGCTCTGTCGCCGTCCGGCATGTCAGCTCACCCGATCCTGATCGGCATAGGGATCCGGAATGCCGAGGCCGGCGAGAATGCGGCGCTCGGCGCCTTCCATCGTCTCCGCCTCGGCGTCGGTCTCGTGGTCGTAGCCGACCAGATGCAGGAAGCCGTGGACCGCCAGATGGCTGAGATGATGATCGAACCGTTTGCCCTCGTCGTCGGCCTCGCGCCGCACCGTCTGGTACGCGATCGCGATGTCGCCGAGCAGTTTCGGCGCGACGTCCGGGCTCCGGGAAGCGCCCTGATAGTCCGGCTGCGGCGCCGGAAACGACAGCACGTTGGTCGGCTTGTCGAGACCGCGATACGACGCGTTGAGCGCGCGGATGCCGTCGTCGTCGGTCAGCATCACGGCGAGTTCGGCCGCGCCGGTGTCGGCGTCGACCATCGCGGCGGCGGCTTCGATCGCGCGGAGCACGATCGCTTCGGCGGAGGTTTCGGAGCGCCAGCAATCGGCGGCGATCACGACCTCGGTGGCGGGAATGGCGGAACTACTCATCGGCTTCAAATTACTGCCCCGAGCCGGCCCGATGCAATCGGCGCGGCTCGCAAAAACGGATTGTGACATCAGGCCGCGCCACCCGCCGGCTTCGGCGGGATCCCCTCATAGGCGGCGACGATGCGCGCCACCAGTTCGTGTCGGATGACGTCCTCGGCGGTGAATTTGACCTGGGCGATGCCCTCGACGCCGGACAGCAGCTTGACGGCCTCGGACAGTCCCGAGGTCTGGCCGTTCGGCAGATCGACCTGGCTCGGATCGCCGGTGACGATCATCCGCGAGTTCTCGCCGAGCCGGGTGAGAAACATTTTCATCTGCATCGAGGTGGTGTTCTGCGCCTCGTCGAGGATGATGGCGGCGTTGGTCAAAGTGCGGCCGCGCATGAAGGCGAGCGGCGCGATCTCGATCTCGTTGGTCTGCAGCGCGCGTTCGACGATCCGCGAATCCATCAGATCGTACAGCGCGTCGTAGATCGGGCGCAGATACGGATCGACCTTCTCGCGCAGATCGCCCGGCAGGAAGCCGAGCCGCTCGCCGGCTTCGACCGCGGGGCGGGTCAGGATGATCTTGTCGACCTCCTTGCGCTCGAACAATTGCGCCGCATGGGCGACCGCCAGCCAGGTCTTGCCGGTGCCGGCCGGGCCGACGCCGAACACCAGCTCGTGGCGCTTCAGCGCGCGGATGTAGGAATCCTGCGCCGCGGTGCGCGCCCGCACCGGGCGCTTGCGCAGATTGATCGCCTCGAATGCGCCGGCGGTCGATTTGCTGTCGAACTCGAACAGCGAGCCCTGCGCGATCACCGCGCGGATCGCGCCCTCGACGTCGCCCTGGCTGAGATCGCTGCCCGCCACCGCCTGGGCATACAGCGCCTCCAGCACCCGCCGGGCGGCGTCGCAGCCCTCGCGCGAGCCCGCGATGGTGATGTGGTTGCCGCGCGAATCCACCACCACGGCGAGCCGTCGCTCGATCTGGGCGAGGTTCTGGCCATACGGCCCGACCAGCGCCGAGGCGGCGCGGTTGTCGTCGAAGGCGACGACCACCTGGGTCTCGGGTTGGGTCTCGGGCCGAGGCGGGCTGTCGCGGTCGAGCTTGCGGCGGGTCATCAGCGAGGACGAATCCGATACGCTTTTTGCCAAGGGGCTCAGGCTCCAGTAGCGGCCAGAGGACGAGCATGCTGCGGCGGCGTGGCCGCCAGTTCGCCGAGCAGGCTGTAGCGCTCGAGACTGTCGACCCGGACCGGGAGGACCTGCCCGATGATGCTGTCGGGCGCCATCCCGGGACCTGTAAACGTCGGGCCTGGAAAGACGTGACCAGGAAAAACATGGGCGGGCTGCAGATAGGCGGTGCGGCCGACGATCTGGCCCGGCTTGCGGCCGGCGCGCTCGAACAGCACGTCCACGGTCCGGCCGATCGCGGCCTTGTTGAAGGCCGATTGCTGAGCGTCGATCAATTGCTGGAGTCGCTCCAAACGTTCGTCCATCGCCGCTGCGGGCACCATCTCCGGCATCTCCGCCGCGGGCGTGCCGGGCCGCGGCGAATATTTGAACGAGTACGAACCAGCGTAGCCGATTTGTGTGACCAGTGCGAGCGTCGCTTCGAAATCCGCCTCGGTCTCGCCGGGGAATCCGACGATGAAATCCGACGAAAACGCGATCTCCGGGCGCACCGCGCGGAACCGGTCGATCACCCGGCGATAATCCGCCGCCGAATGCCTGCGGTTCATCGCCGCCAGAATCCGGTCCGAGCCCGACTGCACCGGCAGATGCACGAACGGCATCAGGGCATCGAGATCGCGATGCGCCGCGATCAGATCGTCGTCGACGTCGTTGGGATGGCTGGTCGAATAGCGCAGCCGGGCGATGCCGGGAACCGCCGCCAGCCGCTGCAGCAGGCGGCCGAGCGTCCAGGGCCGGCCGTCCGCGCCGTCGCCGTGATAGGCGTTGACGTTCTGGCCGATCAGCGTGATCTCGCGGACGCCGTTGTCGGCGAGCCGCGCGACGTCGTCGAGGATCGCCGCCACCGGCCGCGACACTTCGGCGCCGCGGGTATAGGGCACCACGCAGAAGGTGCAGAACTTGTCGCAGCCTTCCTGCACGGTGACGAAGGCCGAGATGCCGCGGGCCCGGATCGTCTCCGGCCGCGGTTGCGGCAGGAAGCCGAACTTGTCGGCGACCGGAAACTCGGTCTCCAGCGCCCGGCCGGTTTGCGCCGCCTGCGCCAGCAGGCGCGGCAGATGGTGATAGCTCTGCGGGCCGACCACGACATCGACTGCCGGCTGACGCCGGACGATTTCCTCGCCCTCGGCCTGCGCAACGCAGCCGGCGACCGCGATCTGCATCTTGCGGCCGCCTTTGGCCGCCTCCTCGCGCGCCAGCCGCAGCCGGCCGAGCTCGGAATAGACCTTCTCGGACGCCTTCTCGCGGATGTGGCAGGTGTTGAGGATCACCAGATCGGCGTCGTCCACGCTGGCGGTCTCGACGAAACCCTCCGGCGCCAGCACGTCGACCATGCGCTGGGCATCGTAGACGTTCATCTGACAGCCATAGGACTTGATGTGCAGCTTGCGCGGCGGGGCCATGACAACCGGGGTTTGAGGTAAAAGCTGCCCTGCTCTACAGGCGAAAACCGGCGAAATCCAGCCGGCGACCGCCGCACGACCCCGGTCGCAGCAATTTTATCGAATTATTTCAGGCAATTGCCGCATATCGGCGAACACCTGGGCGGCGCCGGCGGCGGACAGCCTGGCGTCCATGCCGGGCACGCAATGGCTGCCGCCGACGAAACCCAGCACCGCCATCCCGGCGGCCGTCGCGCCGAGAATGCCCGGGACGCTGTCCTCGACCACCACGCAGCGCCCCGGCGCCACGCCCATCTGCCGCGCCGCATGCAGAAACAGATCGGGCGCCGGCTTGCCGTTGGCGACCTGCTCGGCCGAGAACAGGTTCGGCGCGAAGCGCTGATACAGGCCGGTGCGGTTCAGCGCGAAGCTGATGCGCTCCGGCGTGCCGCTGGAGGCGACGCAGACCGGCTGCGCGATCGCGTCGAGCGCATCGTTGATGAAGGGAATCGGTTCGAGGCTGTCGGCAAAGCTGCGCAGCAAATCGGCGACCAGTTGCGCCTCGAACTCGTCGGCGAAGGCGCGGCCGAGTTCGGCCTCGATTTCGCGCCGCGCCTCCCGGCCGGAGCGGCCGAGGAAGCGCTCGGCGACCTGTTCGGTGGTGATCGGATAGCCGTGGCGGGTCAGCGTTTCGGCGTGGACGCGGCAGGAGATCACTTCGCTGTCGACCAGCACGCCGTCGCAATCGAAGATGACGAGGTCGTAAGTCAATCACGCCCTTTCGTTTCCACCGTCATGCCCGGGCTCGTCCCGGGCATCCACGCCTTTCAGCGCCGGCCACGTTCAAAGACGTGGATGGCCGGGACAAGCCCGGCCATGACGAGTCGTTCACAACTATTCGACCTCGAGCGAGGCTGACAGCGCTCGACGCCCGACGGCTCAGGCCTTGTCGTCGTCGAGCGGGACGCAATACAGCTCGAGCCGGTGATCGACCAGCTTGTAGCCGAGCTTGCGGGCGATCTCGGCCTGCAGCGTCTCGATCTCTTCGTTGGTGAACTCGATCACCTTGCCGTCGCGCAGATTGATCAGGTGATCGTGATGGCTGTCGCGCATCTGCTCGTAGCGGGCGCGGCCCTCGCGGAAATCGTGCCGCTCGATGATGCCGGCGTCCTCGAACAGCTTGACGGTGCGGTACACGGTCGAGATCGAGATCTTGTCGTCGACGGCGACGCAGCGGGTGTACAGCTCCTCGACGTCGGGATGATCGACCGACTCGGCGAGAACCCGCGCGATCACGCGCCGCTGTTCCGTCATGCGCATGCCGGTGGCGGCACAGCGGGCTTCGATTTCAGTGGCCTTCATATCATTGGCCTTCATATCGGACATCGGCGTCAACGCATTGTTGGAATTGGACGGAGCGACGAGCACTTGTGCCATCGCGCGAAAATTAGGACAAGTCGCGACGCATTATCAATGCGTTCAATTGTTCGCCGTCGGGCTGGCGATAATAGCGCTCGCGGCGTCCGACGATCTCGAAACCGGCGCGCTGGTACAAACGCCGCGCCGGCTGGTTGTTTTCCTCGACCTCCAGAAACACTTTGGCGACACCGTGGCCGGCGAGATGGCCGAGATGCGTCAGCAGCAGTTCCCGGGACAATCCGCGGCCACGGTAGCCCGAGGCCACGGCGACCGAGAGGATTTCGGCTTCGTCGGCCCCGAATCGCGAGGCGATGAATCCAATGATCCTACGTCCCATACGCAATCGGTGCACCAGCGTGTTGCGCTGGCTCAAAAGGTCGGCGAATTCCTCCTCGCTCCAACCGGAGTGAAACGACGCGGCATGGAGCTGCGCCAGTTTCGGGCTGTCGCGCAGCGTCGCGGGCTCGACGACGGCGTCGGCGTAACCCCAGAATTCGGCCAACCAGGTCATCATTCGAGCAGCATCATTCGAGCAGCGTCATGCGGCGGGCTGCGCACGCGCCAGCGCATCGGCCTGCGGCTTCGCATCCGGGGCGCGCAAATAGAACGGCCGCGCCGGCGCGGCTTCGGGCGTCGCGGCGGCGCCGAGCCAGGCGATCCAGAAAATATCCGGGGCGGGCTGCTGATCGATCAGCGGCGCCGGCGGCGTCAACGCCGGCCAGCGCGCGGCGAGCAGGCCCGCCGCATTGCCGACCAGCCGCGGCGCGCCGTGGCGGACGGTTTCCAGCGCCTCGCTGATCGGCCCGACGCGCGGCGGGACCAGCCGCGTGCCGTTACCGCTGACGAGCTGATAGTAGACCTGATCGTGCCGCGCATCGATCGCCGACAGGATCGGCGTGTCGTCGCGCTCGCTGACCAGCGGCGCGGCGAAGGCGGACAGCGTGGTGAGGCCGACGATCGGCTTGTCGGCGGCGAGCGCGATACCGCGCGCGGCGGACAAGCCGACCCGCAACCCGGTGAAACTACCAGGTCCGGTCGTCACCGCGATGCGGTCGAGATCGGCGAAGCCGATGCCGGAGGCTTGCATGACGCGGCCGAGCAGCGGCATCAGCGCCTCGGCATGGCCGCGCTGCATCGGCTGCGACTCCCGGGCGAGCAGCCGGTTCGCTGCGGTGTCCAGCACGGCAGCGGCGCAGGCATCGAGCGCGGTATCGATAGCGAGGATCAACATCCGCCGAGCATATCAGCAATGCAATGCGCGCGTCATGCCCCGACGGACACGATCGACAGAGATTCGCCGACAACGCGCAGCAGGCCGACAACGCATCGCGGATGCAACGCAGCATGCGGCCGGACCGGCGCCATCGGTTTGGTACGATGGCGCGCGGCGAATCAGACCGGGCGGACTTCGACCACTTCGGGCACGAAGTGCTTCAGCAGGTTCTGGATGCCGTGCTGCAGCGTCGCGGTCGAGGACGGGCAGCCGGAGCAGGCGCCCTTCATGGCCAGATAGACGATGCCGTCCTTGAAGCCGCGGAAGGTGATGTCGCCGCCGTCATTGGCGACCGCCGGGCGCACCCTTGTCTCGATCAGATCCTTGATGATCTCGACGGTCTCGGCGTCGCGCTCGGCGAAGAACTCGTCGTCCTCGTCGCCGGCGTCGCCATCCGTCTTGCCGTCGGCCAGGATCGGCGCGCCGGACATGTAGTGCTCCATGATGGCGCCGAGGATCGCCGGCTTGAGATGCTGCCAGTCGCCGCCGTCCTTGGTGACGGTGACAAAATCCGAGCCGTAGAACACGCCGCTGACGCCATCGACGTCGAACAGCCGCTCCGCCAGAGGCGAGCGCGCCGCCTGGCTGCGGTCGGTGAATTCCATCGTGCCGCTGTCGAGCACGACGCGGCCGGGGATGAATTTCAGGGTGGCGGGATTCGGCGTGGGTTCGGTCTGGATGAACATGGGGATCTCCGTCGTCGCCGGTTCAAGGCCGGTGCGTGAGGCTGTGTCTAGCAGATGGCGTCGCGGAACGCACGATCAAGCCGGCAGGCCGCGGTGGAAGGCGATTGTGGCTTGAAAGCATTCAACTTTTCGAATCTCGGGTGACGACGGTCAGGTCAGCGCGTCGATGTCGTCGTCGGTCAGGCTCGACGCCACCACCACGACCGGAACCGGGAACGAGCCGAGATGGCGCACCATCGCGGTGACGATCGGGCCGGGGCCCTCCGGGCCGTCGCTCGCCGCCAGCACCAGCGTGGTGATGTCGACGTCGGCGTCGATCGCCTTGCGGACCTGGGCGATGGTGTCGCCCTCGCGGATCACCCGCTCCGGGGTGATGCCGGCGACGCCATTGGCGCGGCCGGAGGCACGGTCGAGCGCCCGTTCGGCGATTTCGATCGCCTCGGCACGCATCACATCGGCGACGCCGAGCCATTGCTGGTTCTGGTCGAGAATCTCGATCACCCGCAGCATCACCACGCCGCCGCCGACCCGCACCGCCCAGCGGCTGGCGTAATACACCGCGCGATCCCATTCGGCGGTGTCGTCGACCACGACCAGGCATTTCGGCTTGTGGCCGGATTCGTAACTGCGTCGCTGGCTGCTCAATGGTGTCCCCGGGTTCCCACGCGCGCGCCCGCGCAAACCCCGCCATGCTGCCACGGCGGCGCGGTGGCGGACAAGGGCACGGCCCTCATGGTGAGGAGCGCAGCGAAGCTGCGCGTCTCGAACCATGCGACACAAGCTCGTCCTTCGAGACGCCCGGCTGCGCCGGGCTCCTCAGGACGAGGGCCGAGGCCGAATATCAGCCCTTCTTCCGCACCATGCCCATGATGTCCTTCACCGACGTCATGGTTTCGGCGGCGATAACACGGGCGCGGTCGCTGCCCGACGCGAGCACGGAATCGACATAGCCGTGGTCGGCCGACAGCCGCTTCATTTCGCCGGCGATCGGCGACAATTTCTCGACTGCGAGATCGACCAGATTCGACTTGAATGCGGAGAACTGCCCGCCGCCGAATTCGCTCAACACCTGGGCCTTCGGCTTGCCGGCCAGCGCCGCAAAGATGCCGACCAGATTGTCGGCCTCGGGGCGCGGTTCCAGGCCCTTCTCCTCGGTCGGCAGCGGCTCCGGATCGGTCTTGGCCTTGCGGATCTTCTGCGCGATCGCGTCGGCGTCGTCGGTGAGATTGATGCGCGAATAGTCCGACGGGTCCGACTTCGACATCTTCTTGGTGCCGTCGCGCAGGCTCATCACCCGCGTCGCCGGTCCGGTGATCACCGGCTCCGGCAGCGGGAAGTACGCGTCGCCGAGGCCCTGCGCGGCGATCGAGGCGGAGAAGTCGTTGTTGAACTTCTGGGCGATGTCGCGGGTGAGTTCCAGATGCTGCTTCTGGTCCTCGCCGACCGGCACATGGGTGGCGCGATAGACCAGAATGTCGGACGCCATCAGCACCGGATAATCATATAGTCCAATGGAGGCGTTCTCGCGGTCCTTGCCGGCCTTCTCCTTGAACTGGGTCATGCGGTTGAGCCAGCCGAGCCGGGCGACGCAGTTGAACACCCAGGCGAGTTCGGCGTGTTCGGCGACCTGGCTCTGGTTGAAGATGATGTGCTTTTGCGGATCGATGCCGGCGGCGATGAACGCCGCGGTGACCTCGCGGGTGTTGCGGCGCAATTCGTCCGGGCCGCCCCAGACCGCCACCGGAACGGTGATGGCATGCAGGTCCACCACGCAATAGATGCAGTTGTGGGTCTCCTGCAGCTTCACGAAATTCACGATCGCGCCGAGATAGTTGCCGAGATGCAGATTGCCGGTCGGCTGGACCCCGGAAAAAACCCGCTGCGTAATGGCCATGATCGTGTTCCTGCGCATCCTGATAAGGCGCCGTGAAGTGGCACAAGCGCGCTAGCCGCGCAAGCCGCGCGGCCGCCGCAGCGCGCCCAGCGCCGCCGCCGGGCGCACCACGCCGAACAGCATCAGCAGCGCCGCATAGACGATCACGCCGCCGGCGATCAGGACGCCGAGCGCGGCGGCCTGGGCCAGCGTCGAAGCCTGTGCGACCAGCGGCAGCACGAAACCGGCCTTCAGCGCCAGCAGCCCGCCCATCGCGCCGGCCGCGAGCACGATCAGCGCGACGCGGCGGCGCGCGGCGGCGTCGATGGTGACGCCGAAACGGCTCAGGCCGCGTCCCAGCAGCAGCGCCGCGTTGCTCCAGGCGCCGAGCGCGATCGCGACGGCGACGCCGCTGGCGCCGAACGTCCGCCCGAGCAGCAGCGCGGCGGCGAGCGCCACCGCCAATGCGAGCAGCGTGGCGAGCAGCGGCGTGCGGGTGTCCTCGCGGGCGAAGAACGCCGCCGACCAGGTTTTCGCCAGCACCTGCGCCGGCAGGCCGAGCGCCAGCAGCGCCAGCGCCTGCGCGGTCGCAGCGGTGTCGGCGGCCGTGAACGCGCCGTGCTCGAACAGCACCCGCACGATCGGCCCGCTCAGCACGATCAGCCCCAGCGTCGCCGGCAGCGCCACGCCGAGCGCGAGCTCCAGCCCGCGCGACGCGGCGTCCGACAATGCCGCACGGTCGTCGCCGCGCACCGCGCGCGCCAGTTCCGGCACCAGCACCGAGCCCATCGCCACGCCGACGATGCCGAGCGGCAGCTCGATCAGCCGGTTGGCGAAATACAGCCACGACACCGCGGCGGGCTGCGACGACGCCACGATCGCGCCGATCACGATCAGGAGCTGCGGCCCGGAATTGGCGATCATGCCGGGGATCGCCTTGGCGAAGAACGCCTGCATCGCGGTGTCGAACGACACCCGCAGCGGCGTCGCGAGGCGCTCGCCGCGGCCGTTGAAGACGAGAACAGAAAGCTGCAGCAGCCCGGCGATGCCGACGGTGGCGGACAGGATCAGCGCGGCGCGGGTCTCGTCGGCGTGCCACAGCAGCAGCGCGCCGGTGACGGTGATCAGCAAAATGTTGAACAGCAGCGGCGAGAAAGCGGTGAGGCCGACTTTGCCCTGGGCGTTGAACAGCCCCATCATCACCGCGACCGGGCCGGCGAAGGCGAGATAAGGCAGCATCAGCCGCGCGTCGCGCACCGCCATCAGCAGCGTCGGATGGCCGAGAAAGCCCGGCGCCAAGAGCGCGATCAACAGCGGCATGAAGACGCCGAGCAGCAGCGCCAGCAGCAGCGTCGCCAGCGCCACGGTGCCGAGCAGCCGGCCGGCAAAGGCGGCGGCCGCGACCGGGCCGTTGTGCTCGCGGACCCGCAGCCAGGCCGGCACCAGCGCCGCATTCAGCGCGCCTTCGGTCAGCAGCCGCCGCGCCACATTGACGAGCTGGAACGCCAGCAGGAACGCGTCCGCCACCGCGCCGGCGCCGAGCAGCGCCGCGACCAGCGCGTCGCGAACGAATCCCAGCAGGCGCGACGACAGCGTTCCGGCGGAAACGGTGAGAATCGGGCGGATCATGCGAGGCTTATAGCCGGATTGCGCGGGCAAGGGCCTGGCGCAGCTCGGTTGAGTGGCTGATTGGTAAAGGGGGTGCGATAGCGGCGTCCTCCCTCCAGCGGGCACAGCCCTCATGGTGAGGAGGCGCCTGGCACTGGATCGGAAACCTGCACGGCCTCGCAGTGGCGCCGTCTCGAACCATGAGCTGACGGAAATGCAGCGTACCCGCGGCCCGTCCTTCGAGACGCCCGGCTTCGCCCTTTCGGGCTTGCCGGCCTCCTCAGGACGAGGATGTGCCGGTGGCTGACACGGTCTCGGAACCGCCCTCGCTTGCCGCATCGCCGCCGAACGTGATAGGTCGGCGCGCCTTTCGCGCGGCCGGCGATGCACCGGCCCCTGCCGCAGAACCGCGGTCCGATTCCCCCTCGCCGCAATGGAAACCAATCTCGATGAGCTCAGCCCAATACGACGTCCTCGCCATCGGCAACGCGCTGTTCGACGTGCTGGTGCGCACCGAGGACGACTTCCTGCTCCGCCACAAGATGACCAAGGGCGGCATGGCGCTGATCGACGAGGCCGGCGCCGCCGCGATCTACGCCGACATGGGGATGGCCACCGAGATCTCCGGCGGCTCCGCCGCCAACACCATCGTCGGGCTGGCGAGCTTCGGCGCGCGCACCGCCTATGTGGGCAAGATCAAGGACGACCAGATCGGCAAGCTCTACGCCCACGACATCCGCGCCGCCGGCGTGGCGTTCGATACCAAGGCGGCGGCGGACGGACCGGCCACCGGCTGCTCCTACATTCTGGTGACGCCCGACGGCGAGCGCACCATGAACACGTTTCTCGGCGCGGCGCAGGACCTGCGGCCGTCCGATATCGACGAGGCGCAGATCGCCGCGGCGGCGATTACTTATCTCGAAGGCTATCTGTGGGATCCGCCGCAGGCCAAGGAAGCGTTCCTGAAAGCCTCGACCATCGCGCATGGCGCCGGCCGCAAGGTGGCGCTGACACTGTCGGACGCCTTCTGCGTCGATCGCTATCGCGGCGAGTTCCTCGAACTGATGCGTAGCAAGACCGTCGACCTGATTTTCGCCAACGAGTCGGAACTGCATTCGCGGTACCAGACCTCGGATTTCGACACCGCGCTGAAGAGCCTCGCGCAGGACGTCACGCTCGGCGTCGTCACCCGCAGCGAGAAGGGCTGCGCGGTGGTCGAGGGCGACGCCGTCACGCTGGTGCCTGCCGCGAAGATCGACCAGCTCGTCGACACCACCGGCGCCGGCGACCTGTTCGCCGCGGGCTTTCTGTTCGGCCTGGTCCGCAACGCCGGCTACGAGAACGCCGGCCGCCTCGGCGCGCTGGCCGCCGCCGAAGTGATCCAGCACATCGGCGCCCGGCCGCTAGTGTCGCTGAAGGAGCTGGCGCAGCAGCACGGGCTGCCGGTGTAAGACACTCCCCGAGTCATTCCGGGGCGCGAACGAAGTTCGCGAACCCGGAATCTCTCTTCGCAACAACCTCTAGATTCCGGGTTCGCGCTGCGCGCGCCCCGGAATGACGATCCTTGTTGTATTGAATCAACAAAACGCAATGCCCTCATCCTGAGGAGCCCCGGCGCCGCTCGCAGAGCGGAGCCGGGCGTCTCGAAGGATGGCCGCGTGTCTGTGGGCCAGCCAGGCGATGCCGCCTCATGGTTCGAGACGGCGCTACGCGCCTCCTCACCATGAGGGACTAGCTCATCACCATGAGGCCATGAGGGACTAACTCCTCACGCCGTCTTCGCCGCGACCAGACCGAGCTTCTCTTCCACCTTCTCGCGCATCACGAATTTCTGGATCTTGCCGGTGACGGTCATCGGGAATTCGTCGACGAATTCGACGTAGCGCGGGATCTTGTTGTGGGCGATCTGGCCCTGGCAGAAGGTGCGGATCTCGTCGGCGGTCAGCGTCTCGCCCGGTCGGACACGGACCCAGGCGCACAGTTCCTCGCCGTAGCGATGATCGGCGACGCCGAAGATCTGGACGTCCTGGATCTTCGGATGGCGATACAGGAATTCCTCGATCTCGCGCGGATACAGGTTCTCGCCGCCGCGGATCACCATGTCCTTGATGCGGCCGACGATGTTGCAGAAGCCTTCGTCGTCGATCACCGCGAGATCGCCGGTGTGCATCCAGCCGGCGGCGTCGAGCACGTCGGCGGTCTTTTCCGCCTCGTCCCAATAGCCGAGCATGATGCTGTAGCCGCGGGTGCAGAGTTCGCCGCGCGCGCCGCGCGGCACGATGCGGCCTTCGAGATCCACCACCTTGACCTCGACATGCGGATGGATGCGGCCCACCGTTGAAACGCGCCGCTCCTCCGGGTCGTCGACCGCGCTCTGGAAGCTGACCGGGCTGGTCTCGGTCATGCCGTAGGCGATCGTCACCTCGCGCATGTTCATCTGATCATTGACGCGGCGCATCACCTCGACCGGGCACGGCGCGCCCGCCATGATGCCGGTGCGAAGCGACGACAGGTCGAATTTTGCGAAGTCCGGATGATCGAGCTCGGCGATGAACATCGTCGGCACACCGTACAGCGCGGTGCATTTCTCGTTCGATGCCGTCTGCAGCGTTGCCAGCGGATCGAACCCCTCGCCGGGATACACCATGGTGGCGCCGCAAGTGACCGAGGCGAGATTGCCCATCACCATGCCGAAGCAGTGATACAAGGGCACCGGAATGCAGATCCGGTCCTGCTCGGTGAGCTTCATCGCGCGGCCGACGAAGTAACCATTGTTGAGGATGTTGTGATGCGTCAGCGTCACGCCCTTGGGCGAGCCGGTAGTGCCGCTGGTGAACTGGATGTTGACGGCGTCGTCGAACTGCAATTCGGAGGCGAGCCGCGCGATCGCCTCGCGGTGGCGGTCGCCGCCCATCGCGGCCACTTCGTCGAACGCGATGGTGCCCGGGCATTTCGGGCCGCCGATCTGGATCACCGCGCGCAACTGCGGCAGCCTGGCCGATTGCAGCGCGCCGGGCTGCGCGCGCGAAAGCTCCGGGATCAGCGTGTTCAGCATCTCCATATAGGCCGAGGTCTTGAACGCGGTGGCGGTGACCAGAGCGGCGCAGCCGACCTTGGCGAGCGCGAATTCGAGTTCGCTGAGCCGATAGGCCGGATTGATGGTGACGAGGATCAGCCCGGCTTTCGCCGCGGCGAATTGCGTCAGCGTCCATTCCGGCCGGTTCATCGACCACACGCCGATCCGCGCGCCGCGCTCCAGCCCGAGCGCCAGAAAGCCCGCCGCCAGCGCATCGACGCGCTGGCCGAACTCGCGCCAGCTCCAGCGCACGTCGTGGCTCGGCGACACCAGCGCCTCGCGATCCGGCCAACGCTGCGCCGCCAGATCGAGCGCCTGTCCGATGGTGATGCCGAGCAGCGGCGCGTCGGAGACGCCGCACACATAGCTGGGAGCTTTATCGGGAGCTTTGTCGATCACGTCCTTGGTTCCCTCGCCGTGCACCGGACCTGATTCGGCCGGCTTGTTTTTGTGGTTCGGATCGATGATCGCGCTGCCGGCGGGACTTGTCGAGCCCCGCCGGCAGCGCTCGAAGACGCGTCAGGCCGCCTTCTGGCCGGCGACAAGTCCCTGATACACGCCGCGCTCGAAGCCGGCGAAGGCCTCGAGGCATTTGCCGTCCGCGAACGGCAGCACCTGCATCAGGATCACGCCGCAGACGTCGCGGGTCGGATCGATCCAGTAATAGGTGTTGGCGAGCCCGGCCCAGGCAAGACTGCCGGGGCTGCGGCCTTCCGGCGTCGCTTCGGTGTTGATCAGGAAGCTCAGGCCCCACTTCTTGTCCATGCCCGGATACAGATCGACGTCGTTGGTGGCGAAGGGGATCGCCGACTCGAGCTTGTTGACGTTGAGGTCGCCGATGTGGTTCTGGCTCATCAGCGCCACGGTCTCGGGCTTCAGCACCTGACCGCCAGCGCCGCGGCCCTTGTTGAGGATCATCTGGGTGAATTTCAGATAGTCCGCCGCGGTGCCGTAGAGCCCGCCGCCGCCCATGTGGAATTCCGGCTCCTGCGCCACCTCGAACGGAATCGGCGACAGCGAGCCGTCCTCGCCGCGCGCATGCACCGCGACCAGCCGCTCACGCTGGGCGTCGCCGATCTTGAATCCGGTGTCGGTCATGCCGAGCGGCGCGAAGATGTGGTCGCGCAAGTAAGCGTCGAGCTTGACGCCGCTCGCGGCCTCGACCGCCTTGCCGGCGAAATCGATGTTGATGCCGTATTCCCAGCGGGTGCCGGGGTCGGACGCCAGCGGCGTCTTCAGCGCCGCTTCCTGACAGCCGATGATGCCGGGGATGCCGTGGCGCTCCATGTACTTCACCATGTCGGCGTTCCACATGTCGTAGCAGAAGCCGGCGGTGTGGGTGAGCAGATGGCGCAGCGTGATCGCCGTCTTCGCCGGCCGCGTCTTCGGCGTGCCGTCGGCGTCGAAGCCGTCCAGCACCAGCGGCGCGGCGAGATCGGGCAGCACCTTGCCGATCGGCTCGTCGAGCGACAGCTTGCCCTGCTCGACCAGTTGCATCGCCGCTGCGGCGGTGATCGCCTTGGTCATCGACGCGATCCAGAACACGCTGTCGGTCGTCATCGGCTGCGGCTTCGACAGATCGCGTTTGCCGAACGCGCCCTGATAGATCACTTCGCTGGAGTTGCCCGCGAGCGCGACCACGCCGGGGATCTCCCCGCGCTCGCACATCTGCCGCAACGACTGATCGATGTTGGCTCCGTCCTGCATTTGATCCTCCCGGTTGTTGTTTCGTTAACGGGCGCATTGTTCCGCCCAAACTCCGGATAGGCAAGACGGCAGATCGACGGAGCGACATATCGCGCGGTCTTGAAGCCCATCGCTGCAGCGCGGTGGCGGCCGCAGACGTGACGGCGATTTGGTGGCCGTTCGACGGCGACGGAACGATCGGCGCGAACCGACGTTCAGAATGCGGAAGCCGTTGGTTGAACCTCGTAGCAATCTCCGGCGTCACAATCCGACAAATACAATGCAGGCCGCGGCCTCGGAGAGTTCGATGATCCCAACCTGGAGTGCGTGGAAGCGCTATCCCCGTGACGGCCGGGGCAATATCGAAGCGCCGGTCTGTCCCGGCGTCTACGAGATCCGCAATGCCGACGACGGTTCGCTGTTCGGCTTCGCTGCGGCCGACAATCTCGCGGTGGCGCTCGGCCAACTGCAGGTGCAGCCGAAACGGCTCGGGGGCTGGTTCGGCCGCCGCACGCCGGCGCCGACGCCGGACCTGGAGTATCGTGTCTGCGCCACAGCGACGCGCGCCGCCGCCCGGACCGCCGCAGAGCATATGATCGAACGGCGGGAGACCTGGTTCAGCCGCGCCGCCTGAGCCTTCTTCGCATTGCGGCGCGAACCGCGCCGCCGCAGTGCTGCAATGACGCCGGGTCCGTGCCAACCGCGCGAGATGCCTCTATACTTCCTCACAGGCCGGGACCCGCTTCGCTCGCAGGCTCCCGCGCGCCGACGTCAAATTTCGAGGAAGACCGATGTCCCCAACCGCCGCCGCCCGCCCGTCCGATGCCGCCTCGTCGCTGCGCGACCGCCTGAAAGACCCGTCACTGCTGCGCGAGCAGTGCTTCATCGACGGCGCCTGGACCGGCGCCGGGTCGATCGCCGTGACCAATCCGGCCAATGGCCAGGAGATAGGGCGGATTCCCGGCCTGACGGCGGACGATGCGACCGCGGCGGTCGAAGCCGCCGAGCGGGCGTTCCCGGCCTGGGCTAAGCTGACGGCGAAGCAGCGCTCCAACATCATGCGCAAATGGTTCGAGCTGATCGTCGCCAATCGCGAGGATCTGGCGCTGATCCTGACCACCGAACAGGGCAAGCCGCTGACCGAGGCGCTCGGCGAGGTCGACATCGGCGCCGCCTATGTCGAATTCTTCGCCGAGGAGGCCCGAAGGGTCTATGGCGAGACCATTCCGACGCAGCGCGCCGACGCGCGGCTGATCGCCATCAAGCAGCCGATCGGCGTCTGCGCGGCGATCACGCCGTGGAACTTCCCGAACTCGATGATCACCCGCAAGGTGTCGCCGGCGCTGGCCGCAGGCTGCACCGTGGTGCTGAAGCCCGCCGAAGAGACGCCGTTCTCGGCGCTGGCGCTCGCCGTGCTGGCCGAGAAGGCCGGCGTGCCGAAAGGCGTGTTCAACATCGTCACCGGCGACGCGCCGCCGATCGGCAAGGTGTTCTGCGAGCATCCCGCTGTGCGCTTCGTCGGCTTCACCGGCTCGACCGAGGTCGGCAAGATCCTGTACCGGCAGTCCGCCGTCGGCGTGAAGAAGCTCGGTCTGGAGCTCGGCGGTAACGCGCCGTTCATCGTGTTCGACGATGCCGATATCGACGCCGCGGTCGAGGGCGCGATGGTGTCGAAATATCGCAACATGGGCCAGACCTGCGTCTGCGCCAACCGGCTCTACGTGCAGGACGGCGTCTACGATGCGTTCGTTGAAAAGCTCGCCGCCAAGGTCAAGGCGATGACGGTCGGCGACGGCACGCAGCAGGGCGTGACGCAGGGCCCGCTGATCAACCAGGCCGCGGTCGAGAAGACCGAAAAGCACATTGCGGACGCGGTGTCGAACGGCGCCCGCGTGATCACCGGCGGCAAGCGCCACGCGCTCGGCGGCACTTTCTTCGAGCCGACCGTGCTGGCGAATGTGCGGCCGGACGCGCTGGTGGCGCATGAAGAGACGTTCGGTCCGCTGGCGCCGGTGTTCCGCTTCAAGACCGAGGACGAAGTCATCAAGCTGGCGAACAACTCGCCGTTCGGGCTGGCGGCGTATTTCTACGCCCGCGACATCGGCCGGGTGTGGCGCGTCGCCGAGGCGCTGGAGAGCGGCATGGTCGGCGTCAATTCCGGACTGATCACCACCGAAGTAGCTCCCTTCGGCGGCGTCAAGGAATCGGGGCTCGGCCGCGAAGGCTCGCATCACGGCATGGACGAATATGTCGAGATCAAATACGTGATGATGGCGGGGATCTGAGGTCACTCGCCACTCGCTCCGCCGTCATCCTGAGGTGCGCGCCCTTGCGCGCCTCGAAGGATGCGCCGCGGATGCCGGGCGCCGGTGGTTGCGGCCATCCTTCGAGGCCCGTTCGCCCGCGCATGCCCGCGGCCGGACGGGCACCTCAGAGCCTGACCGGAAAAGCGGCTAATTAAATCAGGCACTTTCGTTTCAACTCGTCATGCCCGGCCTTGTGCCGGGCATCCACGTCTTGCAGCGGAAGCTGCAAAAAGGGCGTGGATGGCCGGGACAAGCCCGGCCATGACGGAACTAATCGCGAAATGAGCGACCCAAAAGAACGCTTGATTTTGCTGTCCGAATTTTCGGTCAGACTCTCAGGATGACGCCGGGCGTGCGTGGCGCGCACGACCCGATCGGCAATCACTTCGTCATGTCCGGCCTCGCGCCGGGCATCAGCATTCCATCCAACCGCAGGCGTCTCGGGTCGGGCACCTACCGCAACGGCAGGCAGAGGTCGGTGAGCAGCTCCGAGGGCTTGGTGTCCTGCGGGCTGTTGAGATATTTCTCGACGACAGGCCGATCGTCGGCTTCGCGCCCGGACTGCGGCAGCCAGGTGCCGAACAGCCACTGATAAGCGGCCCACATATCCGCATAGGGCCCCTTGTGCCGAAGCACCGCGTAGTCGCCGGAGGCGATCTCGATGCGCTCGACCGGCGGATCGACGACGCCGCCCGGCGCCGCGAGCGCTGCGAGCGAGCGCAGTTGCTCCGGCGGCACCGCCGTCGGATCGTCGAGATAGACCGCGATCATCTCGATCCGTTGCGGCAGCGCGCCGCGAGCGGCCAGTTGCCCGAACAGCGTTTCGAAGGCCTTGCCGATCTCGATATACGGACCGCCGTGCCGGACCGCGAGCGCGGGTATCGCCTCGAATCGCCGGATGTCGATCGACCAGCCGCCTTGCGCAGCGGCCAGTTGCCCCGGCCGGAAATCGGCATGGCTGCCGCTGTCGCGATAGGTCGCCGGCGGCAACCCATAGGCGTCCGCGAAGGCGCGGGTGAACGCCGCCACGCTGGCATACCCCGCCTGCGTCGCGATCTGCGCGATCGGGTCGTCGGTCTGCGCCAGACGGACCGAAGCGCGCTGCAGCCGCAGCCGCCGGGCGGTGCCGACCGCGGTTTCGCCGCGGCAGGCGTGATAGATCCTGTGCCAATGATACGGCGACAGCGACGCGATTTCGGCGATCCTGTCGAAGTCGAGCTCGCCGTCGAGATTGTCGTGGATGTACGACGTCACCCGATCGAGTCGGTCCTGGTAGTTGGTCCATGTCCTGGTCATCGGTCCTCGCAGGCGCAAGTTGCTGTCCCCCATCGATGGCACATGGCGGCTTGATAAATCCTGCGGACCTGTCGGTTCCGGCTGATCCATTGAGCCCGCCCCGCGGGCGTCGGACCCGCGGGTTCGGCCGCCGATCAGTCCGGAAGCCCGTCGACCGGATTGAAGCAGCTCACGCCGAGCGGGCGGAAATGACTGATGTTGGCCGTCAACACGGAGAGCGCATGGGCTCGCGCCGTCGCTGCGATCAGCACATCGGCGAAGCCGGGATGGACGCCGTTCGCGATCGCCTGGTCTTCGATCGCGCCGGCAATCCGCGCGGTCGCCGCATCGATCGGCAGCAGCCGGTCGCCATAGAGGTCGATCAGTTCGCGTAACCATGCGGACAAGGCTTGTGCCCGCGCCGTGCCGCCGGCGCGGGCGAGCTTGCGGCATCCGCGCTCGATCTCGGCCACCGTGATGACCGACAAATGCAGCCGCTCGGCCTCGCCCTGCGCGATCATCCACCGCGCCGTTTGCTCGGCCACCGCCGGCCGGCCCGGCGCAAACGCCGACACGATCGAAGTATCGACCAGGAAGCCGGACGGATCGCTCACAGGTCGATCTCGCGGCCCGGAGACGGATTGCGCTCGATCTCTTCAGGAAGGCCCGGAAAGCCCATCAGGAATTCGCCAAAACCCCTGCGGGCCGGGTAGAGCCGCCGTGCGACATCGACGGGGACCACCACGGCAGCCGCCTTGCCGTGCCGCGTGATGGTCACCGGCTCGCCGGCCTCGGCGGCTTCGACCACCGCCGACAGCGTCGCCTTGGCTTCCCTGAGGTTGATCGTTTTCATCGGCGATCTCCGCATGTAGTCTCTTGTGACTACATAATGAAGAAACACCAAATCTGCAAGGGGTTATGGACCACCCACCGCGCCGGCCTTGGCCCGCCGCGGTCACTGCCGCAGCATGATCAGCGGGTCGGCGCTGTCGGGGGTCTTGCGCCATTGCGCGTTGTCGTCGGCCTCGAACCGCCAGATCTCGCCGGACGGCGCGATCAGCGTCAGCGCGCCGCGCTCCAGCCGCCACATCGTCGGGCCGAAACTCGCGACCGGCGGATCGCAGCGCGGCTTGAGGAAGGCCTCGAAATTGTCCGCCGTCGCCGCCTCGTTGTTGGTCAGCGTCAGGCCGCAGACGACGCGGCCGCTGCCGCGGACCATCGACCAGTCGCCGATCATCTGGTCCATCGATTTGGCGAGCGAACGCGCCGCGACCAGATTCTGCAGGATGTAGACGCCCTCATTGGCGCGCAGGCCTTCGAAGATGCCGCTCTCGACCTCGGTGAAATCGATCACCGGTTCGCCGGCGGCGCTCTGCAGCCGGACAATGTCGAGGCCCTTCACGGTCCAGGATGCGATATCGCTGGTGAAAGGCAGCGCGGCGGCGCAGCCGGGCTCGAGTTCGAGCTTCATGCCAGGCACGCCCCCTTGAAGCCCCCCCTGCTGTCCTTGCGGAGCGGCCTCCGGCTTCAGCGTCACCACGCAGGTCCTGCTGCGCTCGGTGGTCGACAGTTCCCACTGTCCGACCATCGCCTTGGTCAGCGCCGTGGCGTCCTGCGCCGGCGCCGGCGCGGCGCTCAACAGCAACAGCATGGCGGCGGCGACGCAGCGTCTCATCTCAGCGGCCCTTCACCGGGGTTTCGGGAATCGGGGTCAGCGGCGGCTTGCCGTCGAACCACGCCTGGAGATTGTCGACCACGAGCTGGTCCATCGCATTGCGTGTCACCACCGAGGCCGAGCCGATATGCGGCAGCAGGATCACGTTCGGCAGCGCGCGCAACTCTTCCGGCACGTTCGGCTCGTCGACGAACACGTCGAGACCGGCGGCGAGGATCGTGCCCGATTGCAACGCCGCGATCAGCGCCGGCTCGTCGACCACCGAGCCGCGCGCGACGTTGATCAGCACGCCGCGCGGACCGAGCGCGGCCAGCACCTCGGCGTTGATCAGCTTCGATGTCGAGGCGCCGCCGGGGATGATCACGATCAGCGCGTCGACCTCCTTCGCCATCGCGATCAGGTCGGGATAATGCTTGTAGTTCACGCCCGGCGCCGGCTTGCGCGAGTGATACACCACCGGCACCAGCGAGGCGTCGAGCCGCCGCGCGATGGCTTGCCCGATCCGGCCCATGCCGACGATGCCGACGGTGCGGTCGCGCAGCGAGCCTTTGCTGAGCGGATAGGGCTGCGTCGCCCACAGCCCGGAGCGGACATGCGCATCGGCGCGGACGAATTCGCGCAACGTGGCGATCAAGAGGCCGAGCGCGGTGTCGGCGACTTCCTCGGTGAGCACGTCGGGCGTGTTGGTGACGACGACGCCGTGCTGCGCCGCCCAGCCGGAATCGATGTGGTCGTAGCCGACGCCG
Source organism: Rhodopseudomonas palustris (assembly GCF_034479375.1). NCBI lineage: Bacteria > Pseudomonadati > Pseudomonadota > Alphaproteobacteria > Hyphomicrobiales > Nitrobacteraceae > Rhodopseudomonas > Rhodopseudomonas palustris. The sequence goes on from NZ_CP140155.1 coordinate 3,881,290, forward strand.
AACGAGGCGATGATCTCGAGCGTCGGGTAGCGCGCCAGCATCGCCGCCTGGGTCGGCACCAGGCCGGTGACCGCGACGCCGCGAATCCTGGCCCGAACGTCGTCGCCGAGGCGGTCGAGATCGGCCGGCTGCTCGCATCGGTGCAGGACATAGCGCTGCGGAAAGCCCTCGTTCACCACTGGCTTGTTCGGCCCGTAGATCAGCAGATCGATGGCGTCCGCCGAGCCCGTTTCCCCCGCCATTATTGTTCCTTTCCGAGCGCGCTTTCGTGCCAGCGCCGCAGCAGCAGATGCGACAGCAGCGCGAGCAGCCCATAGATGACAATGCCCGCCGCGGAGAGCAACAGCAAGGCGGCGAACATGCGGGGAATGTTGAGCCGGTAGCCGGATTCGGCGATCCTGTAGGCGAGGCCGGAGCCGGCGCCGGCGGAGCCCGCCGCGATCTCGGCCACCACCGCGCCGATCAGCGACAGCCCGCCGGCGATGCGCAGGCCGCCGAGGATGTAGGGCAGCGCCGCCGGCAGCTTCAGCCGCAGCAGCGTCTGCCAGCGCGACGCGCCGTACAGCCGGAACAGCCCGGCGAGATTGCGGTCGACCGAGTTGAGCCCGAGCGTGGTGTTGGCCAGCACCGGAAAGAACGCGACGATGAAGGCGCAGGCCACGACGGCGGTGTCCTGCGGCAGATAGATCAGCAGCAGCGGCGCGATCGCGATCACCGGCGTCACCTGCAGCACCACCGCATAGGGAAACAGCGAGTACTCCACCCAGCGCGACTGGTTGAACAGCAGCGCCAGCGCGATGCCGCCGATCGCCGCGGCGAGAAAGCCCTGCAGCGTGGTGACCAGCGTCGCCAGCAGCGAGGCCGACAGCACCGGCCAATCGGCCACCAGCGTCTGCGCCACCAGCCCCGGACCCGGCAGGATATAGGGCGGGATCTGATTGAGCCGGACGACGAGGTCCCACGCCGCGACGCCGGCGGCCAGCACCACGACCGGCAGCAGCACGCGTAGCAGGCTCGCCGCGCCGAGGCGCGCGGGCTGCAATTCGATCGGCTCGGATTCGCTCATGCGCGCACCTTTGCGGTGCCGGTTTCCGCCAGCGCGCGCGAGACCTCGCGGCATTGCGCGGCGTAGTCCGCCGAGGTGCGGAATTCCGCGTCGCGCGGCTCGGGCGCAGCGATCCGGAATTCCGCCGCGATCGTTCCCGGCCGCGGCGACATCACCACGACGCGCTGCGACAGATACACCGACTCGAACACCGAATGCGTCACGAACAGCACGGTCTTGCCGAGTTCGCGCCACAGCGCCAGCAGATCGTCATTGAGCCGGAAGCGGGTGATCTCGTCGAGCGCGGCGAACGGCTCGTCCATCAGCAGGATGTCCGGATCGGTGACCAGCGCGCGCGCCAGCGACGCCCGCATCTTCATGCCGCCGGAGAGTTCGCGCGGATAGGCCTCGGCGAAGTCCGACAGATCGACCCGCGCCAACGCCGCGTCGACGCGGCGGGCGATCTCGGCGGACGGCGCGTGCGCGAGCTGCAGCGGCAGGCCGACATTGCCGCGGACGCTGGTCCACGGCATCAGCGTCGGCTCCTGAAACACGAAGCCGATCGAATGCCCGTTTCGCGGCTGCGACGCCACCTCGATGCGGCCGGAGGACGGCACGGCCAGTCCGGCGATCAGCCGCAGCGCGGTCGACTTGCCGCAGCCGGACGGCCCGAGCAGCGAGACGAATTCGCCGCGGCCGACGGCGAGATCGATCGGCCCGAGCGCCGGCACGCCGTTGCGATAGATCTTGGTCACCGCGCGCAGGCGGATCGCCTGACCTGCCGCCGGGCCGTCGAGATCGCGCGAGGAGGACACCGCCATCGCGCCGGCGCTATTTGTTCGGCCGCAGATCGACGCCGACGCCCTTGTTGGTGAATTGCAGCGTATAGGCCTGGCGGAAATCCAGATCGCGCTTGACCACGCCGGCGCGCGACATCTTGTCGAAGAAGCTGGCGTAGCGCGCGTCGCTCATCGCGCCGATGCCGTTCTTCACCGCGTCGCCGGAATCGACGATGCCGTGTTCCTTCATCTTCTCGACCGAATAGGCCAGCATCTCGTCGGTCATCTCCGGATTGAGCGACTTGATCATCGTGTTGCCCGCCGAGTTGTCGCCGTAGAGGTAGTTGTACCAGCCGATCATCGAGGCGTCGACGAAGCGCTGGATCATCTCCGGGTTCTTGTCGATCAGGTCGCGGCGCGTCTCGATCAGCGTCGAATAGCCGTCGAGGCCGTAATCGGCGAGCAGCAGGACGTTCGGCTTGAATTTCGCCTTCTGCTCGATCACGAACGGCTCGGAGGTGACGTAGCCCTGCATCGCCGAGTTGCGGTCGATGATGAAGGGCTGCGGATTCGACGTGTAGGGCTTCACCTTGGCTTCGCTGAAGCCGTATTCGGATTTCAGCCACTGGAAGTAGCTGGCGATGCCCTCCTTGGAGACGAACAGCGTCAGCCGCTTGAGGTCGTCGAGCTTCTCGACCTTGGATTCCGGATGGGTCAGGAACACCTGCGGGTCGCGCTGGAAGATGGCGGCGATCGCCACCACCGGGACATTGCTGGCGACCGCGTCGAACGATTGCAGCGTATTGGCGGTCATGAAGAAATCGAGCTTGCCGGCGAGCAGCAGCGCGCGGTTGTTGACGTTGGGTCCGCCCGGCACGATCGTCACGTCCAGCCCGTAGGCCTTGTAGGTGCCGTCGGCGACCGCCTGGAAGAAACCGCCGTGCTCGCCCTCGGCGACCCAGTTGGTGCCGAACGAGACCTTGTCGAAGCCGCCCTCCGGAACCTTGCGCACCGGCTGCAGCTTCGGCGGCGGAGGCTTCTTCGGCGGCGGCGGCGGGGCGGGCTTTTCGACCGGCTTGGCCGGAGCCGGCGGCGGCGAGGCCAGGGCCGGAAACGCCAGCGACGCTGCCACGACGGCCCCGGTTAACGCTCGCAGCAGGAAGGCGGGGGTCATGATTGGACTCCGTCGTTCGTTTTGGCCCATGATGGGAGCAGCGAGGCGGCGCGGTTTCGTCCGGTCCGGGATAGATAGCGAAACAATGCGGGCATTTGAACCACTTATCCGGAAGGCGGCCGCACGCCCGGACCGCGCCCGAGTCACGAATTCATGACCAAGCTTCCGCCCCGCGACTGGACCGAGATCCGCTGGCCGGAGATCGGCGACGCCGATCCGGCGCGCTGGATCGCGGTGCTGCCGCTCGCCGCCACCGAACAGCACGGCCCGCATCTGCCGCTCGGCACCGATTTGATCATCGCCCAAGCCTATCTGGCGCGGGTGCACGAGCTGTTACCGGCGGAGCTGCCGGCGACGTTCCTGCCGCTGCAGCCGGTCGGCCTGTCCACCGAACATCTGTCGTTTCCCGGCACGCTGACGCTGTCGACCGAAACCGCGCTGAAAAGCTGGACCGAGATCGGCGACAGCGTCGCCCGGGCCGGAATCCGCAAGCTGGTGATGGTGACCAGCCATGGCGGCAACAGCGCCGCGATGGGGCTGGTGGCGCAGGAGCTGCGGGCGCGGCACCGGATGCTGGCGGTGACCACCGGCTGGGCGCGGTTCGGCCTGCCGGACGGGCTGTTCGCGGCCGACGAACTGCGCCATGGCATCCATGGCGGCGCGGTCGAGACTTCGATCATGCTGGCGCATGCGCCGCACCTTGTCCGCACCGATCGGATCGCCGATTTCCGCCCCGCCACGGTGGCGATGGAGCGGGACTTCCGCTTTCTGTCGGCGCAGCGGCCGGCGCCGTTCGCCTGGGCGGCGCAGGACCTGCACCCGAGCGGCGCGATCGGCGATGCGACGGCCGCCACCGCCGACAAGGGCCGGCAGGCGCTCGACCACGGCGCCCGCGCCTTCTGCGAGCTGCTGGCCGATGTCGACCGCTTCGACCTCGCAGCATTCGGCGCCGCGCCGCAGGCCTGATACACGTCCTTCGAGAGTGATCTGGCGCACACGCGCCGCAGCGCCGGCCGAACCGCGGCCTCGATCGCGCCGACCACCCTGCATGCGGACCACGACGGGCCGCCTCGCACAGGATGGAGTTGTCAGATGTCGTTCAACAGCAAATTCGCCGCCCTCGCCCTCACCGCGATCGTCGCCGCCGGCGCGCTCGCCACCTCGACCCAGGCGCAGGCCAAGGGTCCCGGCCCCGCCTTCGGCGTCGCCGCCGGCCTGTTCGGCGCCGCGGTGGTCGGCAGCGCGATCGCCGCCGGCAGCCCGTATTACGTGGCCGGCTATCGCCACTGCGTCTGGGTGCCGCAATACAACTACTACGGCGCCTATATCGGCCGGGTCCGGGCCTGCGACTGAGCCGATCCACACGCGTGGAGTTGCGTCCGGCACGGGCGCCTCATCCACCCCGTGTCGGAGGCAGACCCGCCCGGCTGTCCCCCCGGGCGGGTCACTTCGTCGATGCACGACCAACAGTTGCATTCGGATTCCGCGCATCGCGATACCCGATACCTTGGCCGCCCCGTCACACGGGCGTAAAGATCGCGCGGCTAGAGGTCTTCTGGTAAGCAACGATCGCGTGCCCGGCACGGCGGCATGCGCTCGACGCAAACCGGCAAATCAGCCAAACCGTTCCTGGATTTCGACAGCTTGCGATCCATCAGCGAAGCTGTCCGGCGACTCGCGCGGCCAAGACCGCGCGATATTCATGTGAAGTCTGCAATGATCCATCAGCGACGCTGCGCGACCATGCGCCCAATCGTGACGACCGCGCTGATGCTCGGCGGCCTGGTGCTGCCGCAGGCCGCCGCCGCGGCCGACGCGCTGAAGGCGTTGCCGAGCCCGGCCACTGACTGGAGCGGCTTCTATGTCGGCGCCCATGCCGGCTATGTCCGCGGCCACGCCGATGCGGGTTTGCAGGATCCGACGTTCGCGGCGAGCCAGAGCAACGGCTCCGGCGGCGTCACCGCCGGCGCGCAGGCCGGCTACAATGTTCTGACGCGATCCGGCGTGCTGCTCGGCGTCGAGGCCGACATCTCGTTTCCGAGCTATCTGCCGGCCAATGCGGTGCTGTCCGAATTCGACAATGGTGCGTCGACGGCGCAGCAGCACATCGATTTCTACGGCACGCTGCGGGCCCGGCTCGGCGTTGCCGCGGGGCGATGGCTCGGCTACGTCACCGGCGGCCTCGCCTATCAGCACGAGCGCTATCTGACCGAACCCGGCTCCGGCAAGGTGCTGAACGGCCGGATCGGCTGGGCGGCGGGCGCGGGCCTGGAATACGGCTTCACGCCGCATTGGAGCGCCCGGATCGAATATCTCTACAGCGATTTTGGCAACGACTCGGTGGGGCTGCCGACCGGCGCCCGCTACGACACGCGGCTCGACCTGCAGACGCTGCGTGTCGGCGTCAATCGCCGGATCGACTGGCTGGGCGCGGGCGACACCGCTCCGTTCGCGGCGGTCGCCGATCCGGAGTCCGACCGCTGGGAAATCCATGGCCAGACCACCGTGGTCGGCCAGGGCTATCCGTCGTTCCGCGCGCCCTATAGCGGCGCCAATAGTCTCACGCCGAACGCGCAGTTCAAATCGACCTGGAGCTCCGGCCTGTTCGCCAATGTCCGGCTGTGGGACGGCGGCGAATTGTATCTCGGCCCGGAATTCCTGCAGGGCTTCGGGCTCAGCGACACCGTCGGCGTCGCCGGCTTCCCCAATGGCGAGGGGCAGAAATCCGGCTTCGCCTACCCGCATATCAGCCCGTCGCGCTTCTATCTGCGCCAGACCTTCGGCCTCGGCGGCGAGCAGGAACAGCTCGCCTCGAGCGCGTCGCAGCTCTCCGGCAAGGCCGACATCTCGCGGCTGACGCTGCAAGTCGGGCGCTTCAGCGTACTCGACGCGTTCGACGGCAACGCCTACGCGCACGATCCGCGCCGCGACTTCATGAACTGGTCGATCTGGGCCTCGGGCGCGTTCGATTACGCCGCCGACAAGCTCGGCCTCACCTACGGCGCCACCGCCGAACTGAACCAGAAGCAATGGGCGATCCGCGCCGGCTACTTCCTGGTGGACGCCGAATCCAACTCGAACAATTTCGACATGCGGCTGGGCCAGCGCGGCCAGTACGTCGCCGAGTTGGAGACGCGCTATGCGCTGTTCGGCCGGCCCGGCAAGCTGCGCACGCTGGCGTTCCTCAACAGCGTCTATGCCGGCAGCTATCGCGAGACGCTCGACAATCCGCTGCTGAACCTCGACATCAGCCAGACAAGGCGGGGCCGGATCAAATACGGCTACGCGCTCAATCTCGAACAGGCGCTGACCGAGGATATCGGCTTGTTCGGGCGCTGGAGCTGGAACGACGGCCGGAACGAGATCATGGCGTTCACCGATATCGACGACAGCCTGTCCGGCGGCGTCTCGATCCGCGGACTGCGCTGGGGCCGGCCGGACGACGTCATCGGCATCGCCGGCGCGACCAACGGGCTGTCGCGCGACCACCGCGATTTCCTCGCCGCCGGCGGGCTCGGCCCGCTGATCGGCGACGGCGCGCTCAACTATCGCCGCGAGAATTTGCTCGAGACCTACTACGCCTACGCGATCAACCGCGCCTGGACCGCGACGGCCGACTATCAGTTTATCGTCAACCCGGCCTACAACGCCGACCGCGGCCCGGTCTCGGTGTTCACCGCCCGGCTGCACGGGGAGTTCTGACGCCAGTTACTCGTAACCCAACTCTCTTTCGTCATGGCCGGGCTCGTCCCGGCCATCCACGTCTTTGCCTCACCGAGAGGCTCGAAACGTGGATGCCCGGGACGAGCCCGGGCATGACGGCGAATGGGGTTTGGCTCTTCGAGCCTCGAGCGCTTCATCGATTGATTGAAGCAATCCGGCCTTTCCAGAGGCACTGAGTCCTCATCCTGAGGAGCCCGGCGAAGCCGGGCGTCTCGAAGGATGGGGCAACGTAGTGCCGGTGGCACATGGTTCGAGACGGCGCTACGCGCCTCCTCACCATGAGGATGTACTTGTGGCTGCGCATCACCAAGCCTGATTCCACCTCAAGCAGAACGGCTCTTTTGCGGACGTCTACACCGCCGCCGCGAAGGTCTCGGCGCGCGCCATCGCCCAGGCGTGCTTGAAGCGGGGGTCGTCGGTGCCGTCGAGCAGTTCGCCTGGCCGCAGTGTCGGGTAGAGCTGCGCGAACGACACCACGTCCGACGACGAGGTGCGCTGCGAGAAATGGTGCGGGCGGATGTCCTGCGGATGATCGAGCCCGGCGGCCGCGATCAGTTCGGCCAGCGCGTGCAGCGTGGCGTGGTGATAATTGTAGACGCGGTCGATCTTGTCGGTCACCACCAGCGCGCGATAGCGCGACGGCTCCTGCGTCGTCACGCCGGTCGGGCAGCGATCGGTGTGGCAGCTCAGCGACTGGATGCAGCCGAGCGCGAACATGAAGCCGCGCCCCGAATTGCACCAGTCGGCGCCGAGCGCCATCGCGCGGGACATGTCGAAGGCGGTGGCGACCTTGCCGGCGGCGCCGATCCGGATGCGGTCGCGCAGGCCGACGCCGATCAGCGCGTTGTGGACGAAATTGACGCCCTCGCGCATCGGCATGCCGAGATGGTCCATGAACTCCAGCGGGGCTGCGCCGGTGCCGCCTTCGTTGCCGTCGACGACGATGAAGTCCGGCGTGATCCCGGTCGCCAGCATCGCCTTGCAGATCGCCAGAAACTCCCACGGATGGCCGATGCACAGCTTGAAGCCGGCCGGCTTGCCGCCCGACATCCGCCGCATCTCGGCGATGAAACGCAGCATCTCGATCGGCGTCGAAAACGCCTTGTGATAGGGCGGCGAGACGCAATCCTCGTCCATCGACACGCCGCGGATGCGCGAGATCTCTTCGGAGACTTTCGCCGCCGGCAGCACGCCGCCATGGCCCGGCTTGGCGCCCTGGCTGATTTTCAGCTCCACCATCTTGATCTGCTCGTCGGTGGCGCGGCGGGCGAAGGCCTCCGGATCGAACTGGCCGTCGCGGGTGCGGCAGCCGAAATAACCGGAGCCGATCTCCCAGATCAGATCGCCGCCGTTTTCCTGATGATAGGGGCTGACGCCGCCCTCGCCGGTGTCGTGGGCGAAGCCGCCCTTCCTGGCGCCGGCATTGAGCGCCCGAATTGCATTCGGGCTGAGCGCGCCGAAACTCATCGCCGAGATGTTGAATACCGAGGCCGAGTAAGGCTTCGTACAATCCGGCCCGCCGATCGTGACGCGGAAGTGCTCCTCGGCATGCGGCCGCGGCGCCACCGAATGATGCATCCACTCGTAGCCCTGCTCGTAGACGTCCTTCTGGGTGCCGAACGGCCGCTTGTCGAGCACCATCTTGGCGCGCTGATAGATCAGCGCGCGGGTGTCGCGGCTGAACGGCTTGCCGTCCTTCTCGCTCTCGAAGAAATACTGCCGCATCTCGGGGCGGATTTCCTCGAGCAGGAATCGCAGATGCGCCGAGATCGGATAGTTGCGCAGCACCGCGTGGTTCTTCTGCAGCAGATCGCGGATGCCGAGCAGCGTCAGCGCGCTGAACACCAGCGCGAGCGCCAGCAGCACCCCGAACAGCTTGGTGTGATAATCGACGACCGCGATCGACGCGAACAAGGCGGCGAGCACCGCGCAGATCGTCAGCGCGATGTAGCGCGGCGAGAAAGGAAGCAGGATCGTTTCCATGAAATCTCCGCGAGCCGGGCGGCGCTCCGGCCTGTTGTCGTCCGCTCCGAATGCGGACCGCATCCGCACACGGGCGCGGCGCGTTCTATAGCACGGCGAATGCAACGCGATAACGGCGACCGGTCGGCTGGATCACGCCTCGGTGATCCGCTAGGTTGCGGCCACGAGTCGTTCGGAAGCCGCCGCGCGACGGGCGGGGCCCTCATGCCACAGTTGCAGGATTTCCGACGCGGCAGACCGGGCTTCTATCCCGATCAGGCGATCTATGCCGAATACGCCTGCGCCCGGCTCGGACTCGGCTTTCACGAGCTCGATGGCGGCACGGGTCTTCTGTTCAGCGTCGCCTCGGCTTCGCGGGAAATTTGCTTCGGCGGCGGGCGCTGCTCGTATTATCCGCAGAACAACGCCACCGCGTCGTCGCTGGCGACCGACAAATATCTCGCCGATGCGCTGCTGCGACGCGCCGGGCTGGCGACGCTCGGCGGGCGCTATTTCTTCCTGCACGATCGGCACCGCGCGCTGCGGCCCGCGGGACACGAACGCAGCGACGCGCTGGACTATCTCGAAGCCCTCGGCGGCCGCGCCTTCGCCAAGCCGCTGACCGGATCGCGCGGCGACTTCGCACGGCCGGTCGACGGCGGCGCGGCGCTCGCCTCGTATCTCGACGAGGTGGCGCGCATCTACGATTCCGTGCTGATCCAGCCGGTCGCCGCCGGCCACGAGTATCGCATCTTCGTGATCGACGGCGAGGTGCTGTACAGCGCGCGCAAGCGACCGCCGTTCTTGATCGGCGATGGCGTGCACACGCTGCGCGAGCTTTTGCGCCATCACGATCGCGCGTTGCGCGACATCGGCCTGTCCGACACGGCCAGCGACGACGCTGCCTTCGACGAGGTGCCGGCGGCCGGGGAGCTGCGCGCGATCGAGGGCCGGATGAATCTCAGCGCCGGCGGCACGATGACGATGGACGACGCCGGCGCCGCGGCGATCGCGGCGGCGATCAGCGCGGTCCGCGCGCTCGGGCTGCGGCTCGGCGCGGTCGATCTGTTCGTCGACCCGGAGCGGCGCGATGCGGTGCAAGTGATCGAGGTCAACTCCAATCCGGCGATCCGCTTTCTGGAAACATGCGGCCGCGACGATCTGATTCTCGCGATCTGGCGGCATACGTTCACGACGACGGGATTGTTGTAGATGTTCGACCTGCCCAAATACGGCGAAGGGATCTGTCTGGCGCGGCTCGCCGCGGTGCTCGACCGGCTCGGCGTCGATCGCGTATCGCTGCAACGGAAAGCCATCGCGATCTGTGGCTCCAACGGCAAGGGCTCGACCGCGGCGTTCACCGCGAGCATCGGCCGCGCCCATGGCCTGCGCACCGGGCTGTTCACCTCGCCGCATCTCTATCGTTTCAACGAGCGCTTCCGGATCGACGGCGTGCCGATCCCTCACGAGGCGCTGACGCCGCTGCTGACACGCGTGACGGCGGTGGTCGCCGATGTTTCGGCGCAGCGCGGCGAACAATTCGGCGCGTTCGAGGCGCAGTTCGCGCTGGCCTGTTTGTACTTCCAGCAGGAGAATTGCGACCTCGTGGTGTGCGAGGCCGGGATCGGCGGCCGCTACGATCCGACCCGGCTGCTCGGCGCGCGCGTGAGCTGCGTCACCTCGGTCGATCTCGAACACACCGCGCTGCTCGGCCATTCGCTCGAACTGATCGCCGCCGACAAGAGCGACGCCTGCGCGGCCGGCGGCACCATCGTCTATGGCGAGAACTGCCGGCCGTTGCGGGATCAGCTCGCCGAATACAATCGCAGCCGGCGTGTCGATGCGCTCTATGTCCGCGACGAGATCGGCATCGAAGCCGAGACCATCGCCGATGCGCGACAGCGCTTCGATCTGCGGATCGGCCGGGCCGGCTACGCCGCGCTGGAGACGTCGCTGCTCGGCGCGTTCCAGCTCAACAACGCCGCGATCGCCGCGACGCTGTTCGCGCTGTGGCTGGAGCGGAGCGCAGGCACCCACGATCCCGCGCGCGTCGAGGCCGCGATCCGCGACGGCTTGCGCGAGACGCGCTGGCCGGGGCGGCTGGAGACGATCGGCACGGCGCCGCTGACGGTGATCGATGTCGGCCACACCCCGGACGGCATCCGCCAGGCGCTGGCCGGGCTCCACGCCGCGCATGGCGACAACGGCTGGATTCTGGTGCTCGGCGTGTCGCGCGACAAGGCCGCAGCCGAGATCGTCGACGCGCTGGCGCCGGCGTTCGACAGCATCGTCTGCAGCTCGGCGCATCACAAGGGCGCGCCCGCCGAACTGATCGCAGAGGCCGCGCGCGCGGCCAATTCGCGCGCGGAGATCTACACGGCGGCGACCGTCGCCGACGCGGTGCGCGAGGCACGCGCGCTGGCCGAGCGGATGAACGCGCGGATCTACGTCGCCGGCGGGCTGTTTCTCGCGATCGAATTCGCCACGATCCTGCGCGGCGGCCGCGCCGAGGATCTGCGGTTTTTCTGACGCGCGCGAATTGAAAGTTGCGCGCAGCAACGGCGCCGACTAGCGTCCGCCGCCAAACGCGACAACAACACTGCATTCAGGGAGAGCCAACATGACCGCCGTCAACCGCCAGGTGCTGCTGATCGAGAAGCCGAAGGAGAAGCTCGGGCCGGAGCATTTCCGCATGGCGGAAGCGGCGGTGCCGGAGCCGAAGGACGGCGAGGCGCTGGTCCGCGTGCGCTACATTTCGCTCGACGCCGCCAACCGCGCCTGGATGCAGGGCGCGACCTATCGGGCCGCGGTCGAGACCGACAGCGTGATGCCCGGCGGCGGCATCGCCGAGGTTGTGAGCTCGAAAGCCGAGGGATTGTCGCCCGGCGACATCGTGTTCGGCGACACCGGCTGGCAGGACTACGCGGCGCTGCCGGCCAAGCATCTCACCAAGCTGCCGAAGGTCGAGCCGCTGACGCATCTCTTGAGCGTCTACGGCATCGCCGGCCTCACCGCTTATTTCGGCCTGCTCGACATCGGCCGGCCGAAAGCCGGCGAGACCGTGGTGGTGTCGGCCGCGGCAGGCTCGGTCGGCTCGATCGTCGGGCAGATTGCCAAGATCAAGGGCTGCCGCGTCGTCGGCATCGCCGGCGGCAAGGCCAAGTGCGACTGGCTGGTCAACGAGCTCGGCTTCGACGCCGCGGTCGACTACAAGGACGGCGCGCTGTTCAAGGCGCTGCGCGCCGCGGCGCCGAACGGCATCGACGTGTATTTCGACAATGTCGGCGGCGACATTCTCGAGGCCTGCCTGGCGCAGATGAATCTCAAGGGCCGCATCGCCTGCTGCGGCGCGGTCTCGCAATACGACCGCACCCCGTCGGCCACCGGCCCGCGCGGCATCCCCGGCCTGATCGTGGTGAAGCGGCTGATCATGCAGGGCTTCATCGTGATGGACTACATGGACCAGCGCGACGAGGCGGTCGCCAAGCTGCAAGCCTGGGTCGAAAGCGGCAAGCTGAAAGTGCAGGAAGACGTCATCGACGGTCTGGAGAACACCCCGGCCGCGCTGATCGGCCTGCTGGCGGGGGAGAACAGGGGGAAGCGGATGGTGAGGGTGTGAGCCGAGCTTCGCACCGAGCTATCAACCCGTCATGGCCGGGCTTGTCCCGGCCATCCACGTCTCTTTCGCGGTCGCCGGCGCAAGGCGTGGATGCCCGGGACGAGCCCGGGCATGACGAGTCAGTGCATCAAAGTTCAGGCTTCGCTTGAGATGAGTCCGGCGCGCAGGGCGCGTTGGCGATCCCGGGATGACTCGAACATCCGACCTACGGTTTAGGAAACCGCCGCTCTATCCGGCTGAGCTACGGGACCGGCCGGCCGCGGCGTGCCGCGGGCGTCGGGAATCCACATAGCAGAGGGGGCGGCGGATCGCCACCCCCGGAATGGGCGATCCGGCACAGCACCGGCGGGGCGACCCACACCACCAGCGGTCATCGCCCGGCTTGTCCGGGCGACCCAGTATTCCAGTGAGCTGGCGATCATCTTTTGCGCTCTGGAATACTGGGCCCTCCGCTTTCGCGGAGGGTGACGGTTGGGGGTGGGGCGGGCGCCGCGACTCGACAACCGCTCGGCACCGCTTTGGCAGCACGGTGCAACCTTGGCAGCGCCGTCGCGGCTTCGTCACACTTCGATTAGTCCGCGGCAAATTGCCTTCGCCTTGTTCTCGCCGTGGCCGGCTCCTATCTGGTTCCGGACGGCGAACGAAACGCCGCGCCTGGGCGTTGTCATCGGCTCGGGGAGCGTGACGGTTCAAAGGGAGGCCACGATGGGTTTGATGGATATCCTCAATGGTATGCAGAACGGCCCGCGCGGCGCCGCCGATCCCAACGACAAGAGCGGCGGGATGTCCAAGTTCACCATGGCGATCCTCGCGCTGCTTGCCTACAAGGCCTACAAGCATGTGACGACGCCGGATGCGCAGGCGCCGGCCGGCCAGGGCCGCACGACCTCTGTGCCGTCGTCCCGCCCGCCCTTGCCGCGCGACACCGTCAATGCCGGGATGCCCGGTGGCGGATCTGGCGGCGGGCTGAGTGACCTGCTCAAGGGCGGACTCGGCGGCCTGCTCGCCGGCGGCGCGGCGGGCAGCATCCTGTCCGGCGGGCTCGGCGACCTGATGAAACAGTTTCAGACCAGCGGGCTCGGCGACGCCGCCGAATCGTGGGTCGGCCGCGGCGAGAACAAGCCAATCGGCCCGAACGATCTCGCCAACGCGCTCGGCGCCGACCAGCTCGACATGCTGACGCAGCAGACCGGGATGTCGCGTGACGAACTGCTCGACGGCCTCAGCCGGCAATTGCCGCAATTCGTCGATCAGCTCACGCCGGACGGACGGCTGCCGACCGAGGACGAAGCCTCGCGCTGGGTCTGATGGTTTCGACGCGTTGACCGACGCTGAGCGTTTCGGAAAGGACGGTTGCCCATGACTGGTATCCTCTGGATCATCCTGGTCGGCTTCGTCGCCGGCATTATCGCGCGGTTTCTCTCGCCGGGACCGAACAATCCGCAGGGCTTCCTGCTGACCACGGTGCTGGGCATCGCCGGCGCGTTTCTGGCCACCGCGATCGGCCAGATGATCGGGCATTACGGGCCCAACCAGGGCGCCGGCTTCATCACCGCCACGATCGGCGCGGTGCTGGTGCTGTTCATCTGGAACCGGCTGGTGGCGCGGCGGGTGATCTCCGATCCCGGCAACCGCTACCTCGATCGCTGAAACGCAAACGGCCCGGTGTCATCACCGGGCCGTTTCGTTACAGGTCGCGTGGCCGGCTCAGCCGAGATGCATGCCGGCATCCATCCGCACCAGCTCGCCGGTCATGCTGCTGGATTTCGGCGTCGCCAGGAAGCACACCAGCTCGGCGATATCCTCCGGGCTCGAGGCGATCTTCAGCGGCACCTTCGCCACCACCATGTCGCGGACCTGCTTGGCCTCTTCGGCGCCGCGGCCCTTGGTGAACCACGGCGTGTCGATATAGCCCGGGCAGATCGCGTTGACGCGGATGTTCGGCGCCAGCGCGCGCGACAGCGACAGCGTCATGGTGTTGAGCGCGCCCTTGCTGGCCGCATAGGCGATCGACGAGCCGATGCCGCTGACGCCGGCGACCGACGACACGTTGACCACCGCCGAGGCGCGGCCCGCCGCCTTGGCGCCGGCCGACAGCAGCGACCGCGCGGCGCGGACCATCTGATACGGGCCGATGGTGTTGACCGCGTAGAGCCGCTGGAAATCCTCCGCCGACAACTGATCGAGCAGATGATGCGAGACGTGCTTGGTGATGCCGGCATTGTTGATCAGCGCGTCGAGCCCGCCCCAAGGCGCGGCGGCTTCGACGATGCGCTTGCAGTCGTCGTCCTTCGACACGTCGCCCTGCACCACCACGACCTCGGCGGCGCCGAGCTTGCGGCACTCCTCCGCGGTGGTCTCGGCGTCGGCCTGGCTGGACGAATAGTTGATCACGAGTCGGGCGCCGTCGCGCGCCAGGATCTTCGCGGTGGCGGCGCCGAGGCCGGAGGCCGATCCCGTCACGATCACATTCAGTCCGTTCGTCGCCATCTTCGCTCCCTGTTGTTCGACGTGCGCGCCGCGCTGCGGGCAGCACCATATCGGCTGCGACGCGTGGGGCAAGCGGCCTCAACCCGCATCGCGGAATAACTCCATGCCGCCGCCGCAGACCGCTCCGCGGCGGCGACGCTTGTCATCGCTTGCGCTTTTCCGCATCATGCCGCGCAACAAACAAGGCTGCTCCCCTGTCCGCTTCGCGGGCTGCGATGAGGGTGCGCGAATGGGGAACGCTGTGACGGAGACCGACAATATCGTCGTCGAGACCGCGGAGAAGATCTTCGCCGACCTCGCCGATGCGCAGAGCATCAATTCCGACAAGCAGGGTTCTTGGAAAGCGCCGCTGTGGCAGGCGCTGAGCGAGTCCGGATTGCCGCTGTCGTGGGTGCCGGAAGATTGCGACGGCTCCGGCGCCAGCCTCGCCGAAGGCTTCGCGGTGCTGAACGCCGCCGGCCGCGCCGGGCTCGCGGCGCCGCTGGCCGAGACGATGCTCGCCGGCTGGTTGCTGGCGCAGGCCAAGATCGCGTCGCCGGAAGGCGCGATGACGATCGCGCCGGTGCATCCGAAGGATCGCATCACGCTCGGCGTCGACGGCACGTTGACCGGCCGCGCGCGCGGCGTGCCGTTCGCGCAGGACGCGCAGTTCATCGCGGTGCTGGCGCACAGCAAGGAGATCGTCGTCGTCGCGCTGGTCGAGGCGGCCGCGTGCCGGATCGAGCATGGAATCGGGCTCGGCGGCGATCCGTCGGATACGGTGACGTTCGACGGGGTGACGCCGCTGACCTTCGCGGTCGCGCCGCAAGGCTTCGATCAGACCGCGCTGTTGCTGATGGGCGCGGTGGCGCGCAGCCTGCAGATCGCGGGCGCGCTGGAGACGCTGCTGGAGATCAGCGTCGGCTACGCCAACGAGCGCGTCGCCTTCGAAAAGAAGATCGCGAAATTCCAGGCGGTGCAGCACAATCTGGCGAAGCTCGCCGGCGAAACCTCCGCCGCGCTGGCGGCCGCGACCTCGGCGGCCGACACGCTGGCGAATGCGACATCGTTCGACGACGCCGTGATGCTCGAAGCGGCCGCCGCCAAGATCCGTTGCGCCGAGGCCGCCGAAAGAGGCGCGGCGATCGCCCATCAGGTGCATGGCGCGATCGGCTTCACCGCCGAACACATCCTGCATCGCTATTCGCTGCGCGCGCTCGGCTGGCGCGACGATTTCGGCAATGAGAGCCATTGGGCGGTCGCGCTCGGCCGCATGGTGGCGGCGCGCGGCGCCGACGATCTGTGGCCGCTGGTCGCCTCGCGCTGATCGCCCCGAAACCCGACGAGACACATCATGACCGCCGCCCTCCGTTTCGATCCGATCCGCCTGCCGCCCGTCTGCGAGGAGCTGCGCAAGGAAGTCCGCGCCTTCCTCGCCGAGGAGATCGCCGTCGGCACCTTCGATCCGCACAAGCCGCAGCGTGAAGACTCCGACGCGCCGGAATTCTCCCGCCGCGTCGGCGCGCGCGGCTGGCTCGGCATGACCTGGCCCAAGCAATATGGCGGGCACGAGCGCACGTTTCTCGAGCGCTACGTCGTCACCGAGGAAATGCGCGTCGCCAACGCGCCGACCCGGCGGTTCTTCGTCGCCGACCGCCAGAGCGGCCCGGTGCTGCTGAAATACGCGCCCGAGCACATCAAGATGGACATCCTGCCGCGGATCTGTCGCGGCGAATTGTGCTTCGCGATCGGCATGAGCGAGCCGAATTCCGGCTCCGACCTGTTCGCCGCCAAGACCAAGGCGACCAAGACCGACGGCGGCTATCTGATCAACGGCGCCAAGATCTGGACCACCTCGGCCCACATGGCCGACTACATGATCGCGATCTTCCGCACCTCGCCGCCGACCAAGGAGAACCGCCGCCACGGCCTGACGCAGTTCCTGGTCGACATGAAATCGCCGGGCATCAAGGTCAATCCGATCGGGCAGATCACCGGGCAGCACGAATTCAACGAGGTGGTGTTCACCGACGCCTTCGTGCCGGACGATCATCTGCTGGGCGAGATCGACGGCGCCTGGAAGCAGGCGACTTCCGAACTCGCTTACGAGCGCTCCGGGCCGGAGCGTTTTCTCGAGACCTACTACGTGCTGACCGAACTGGTGCGCGCGCTCGGCCCCGAGCCGGACACCCGCGGCGCCGAGGGTATCGGCCGGCTGGTGGCGCAGCTCCACACCATGCGGCGGATGTCGGTGTCGGTCGCCGGCATGCTGCAGGCCGGCAAGGAGCCGGTGGTGGAAGCCTCGATCGTCAAAGACATCGGCACGATCTGGGAGCAGCAATTGCCGCACCGGGTGCGCGAACTATCCGCCTTCGTCGACGGCGAGGCCTCGAACCACGCCACGCTCGACGAACTCACCGCCTTCGCCACCAAACTGGCGCCCAAACTCACGATTCAGGGTGGCACCACCGAGGTGCTGCGCGGCATCATCGCGCGCGGGCTCGGCCTGCGCTGAACAGCGCGCCCAAAAGATCAAGGAATACCTCATGACCACCAAGGATATTGCCGTCGAAATCACCGGCCACGTCGCGCTGATCGAGATCCGGCGGCCGCCGCTGAACTTTTTCGACATCGCGCTGATCCAGCAGATCGCCGATGCGCTCGACGCCATCGACGCCGATCCGGAGATCCGCGCCACCGTGCTGGCGGCGCAGGGCAAGGCGTTCTGCGCCGGCGCCAATTTCGGCGATCCGGCGCGGCAGGAGGTCGATCCCGCGGCCGCCAAAGGCGACCCCGCTGACAGCCTCGGCCAGATCGGCCATCTGTACATCGAGGCGGTCAGGATTTTTCGGGCCAAGAAGCCGATCGTCGCGGCGATCCATGGCGCCGCGATCGGCGGCGGGCTCGGGCTCGCGGTGTCGGCGGATTTCCGCGTCACCTGCCCGGAGGCGCGGTTTTCGGCGAACTTCACCAAGCTGGGCTTCCATCCCGGCTTCGGCCTCACCGTGACGCTGCCGGAGTTGATCGGGCGCAACAATGCCGAGCTGATGTTCTACACGTCGCGCCGCGTCACCGGCGAGGACGCGGTGAAGATGGGGCTGGCCAACGAACTGGTACCGTTGAATGAAGTGCGTAGCGCGGCGCTGAAGCTCGCCCGCGAGATCGCCGAATGCGCCCCGCTCGGCCTGTTGTCCACCCGCGCGACGATGCGCGCCACGCTGGCCGACCGGGTGATGGAAGCGACCAGGCACGAACTCGCCGAACAGACCAGGCTGCGCTCCACCGAAGACTTCAAGGAAGGCGTCAAAGCCACCGAAGAACGCCGCATCGCGCATTTCAAGGGGCGGTGACTGGACCTTGCTCCCAGCAGGGCGTCATCGTGTGGCACAGCCCTCATGGTGAGGAGGCGCAAAGCGCCGTCTCGAACCATGAGTAGTTGCGCACGGCGGGTGCCCGTTGCCCATCCTTCGAGACGCCCGGCTTCGCTCTTCGAGCTGCGCCGGGCTCCTCAGGATGAGGTCGGCTATGTGGCGATAAACATAGTATGAGTTCGTCATTCCGGGGCGCCGCGCAGCGGCGAACCCGGAATCCCGAGATTCTGAAGGTCGAGATTCCGGGTTCGCTCGCTTCGCGAGCGCCCCGGAATGACTCGTGGTTAGGTGGAGAGCCTGAACTCAACCCCGGCGAGCGTGAAGCCGGCGCTGGTTGTCGCGACGCCTTGAGCCTTCGCGGCCTCGCGAATTTTCGCCGCATCGGCGACCTTGAACGTCAGCGCCGTCATCGCCTCGTTGTCACCGCGGACGAAACGCAAGTTCGCGTTCGGCAATTGCAATTCGGCGACGCCGTCGGTGCCGGCATGGACGGGCAGTTCGAGAATCCGTCCCCAGTGCGCCGCGAGGTCGGCGGGGTCGGGGCTCTGCAGCTCGACGGATACCAGCGCCTGCGTCGTATCGGTGCGGATCGCGTTGGCCCAGTCCGGGCCGGCGGGCGGATAAGCGCCGCGGATGTTGTCGCTGCCGTCAGTATGATTCAGTTCGATGAAGGCGGCGCGGCAATCGCGCGGATGCAGTTGCACGCCGTGATAGGGCGCGTGGTCGATCACATTGGCGGTGCGGACGCCGAGCGTGGCGGCGTGGCGGCTGCGCGCGTCCGGATCGTCGCAGCAGAAGATCGCCATGTAGCCGCCGCGACCGCCGGTCTTTTCGAGAAAGCGCCCGGCCGCGGTGCCCGGCTGGATCGGCGCGACGATTTCCAGCAGCGTGGTGTCGACCGGGATCAGCACGTTCTCTAGGCCGTATTTGCCGACATGGGGATCGCGGTAGCAGATGTTCAATCCGAGAATCGCGGCGATCTGCGACGCGGCGGGTTCGATGGCGTCGGCGACGAGGCAGATCTGGCGCAGGCGGAGGAACGGCGCCATCGTCAGCGTCCCTGAAACACGGCTGCGCGCTTCTCCACGAAAGCCGCTGCGGCTTCCTTGTGATCGGCGGTCTCTGCGCAGCGCGAATGATGCAGCGCCTCGGCGTCGAAACAGGCTTCGAGCGACAGCGTCTGCGCGTTGGTGATGTTGGTCTTGATGTAGCCCAGCGTCACGCTCGGCCCTTGCGCCAGCGACAGCGCCAGCTCCCGCGCGGCGCTCTCGACCTCGACGTCGGGCACCACGCGGCTGACGATGCCGAGCGCCAACGCGTCCTGCGCGGTGAGCACCGGCGAGGTCAGATACAGGTCGCGCGCCTTGGCGGCGCCGATCAGATGCGTGAGGAAATAGGTGCCGCCGAAATCGCCGGACAGCCCGACCTTGGCGAAGGCGGTGGTGATCTTGGCGCCGCTACCCGCAACGCGCAGGTCGCAGGCCAGCGCCATCGACAGCCCGGCGCCGGCCGCCGCGCCGTCGATCTGCGCCACCACGGGCTTCGGCATCTGATGCAGGATGCGCGAGACTTCCATGCCGCGGCGCAGATTGGCGACCTTCTGTTCGAGCGGCGGCGGGTCGCCGGCCGCCGCCATCGACTTGACGTCGCCGCCGACGCAGAACGTGCCGCCGGCGCCCTTCAGCAACACCGCGCGTACCTGCGGATCGTCCTTGGCGCGATGCGCCGCCTCGACCAGCCCGCGGATCATGTCCTGATTGAGCGCATTGCGCCGGTCGGGCCGGTTCATGGTGATGGTGAGCAGGCCCTGGTCGAGATGCTGCAGGACGACGTCGGTCATGGGGCGGATGTTCCTTGTGTTTCTATTGTCTCGTTGCGGCGCTCGAACCGGTCACCGCCCTCATGGTGAGGAGGCGCGCAAGCGCCGTCTCGAACCATGAGCAGAACAGCCCTCGCCCTTCGAGACGCCCGGCTTCGCCCTTCGGGCTACGCCGGGCTCCTCAGGGTGAGGGTGCTGGTTGCTACTTCTTCACCAACGGGCAGCGCGATTCCGACAGCGGCTGGAACGCCTGGTCGCCGGGGACGGTGGCGAGCAGCTTGTAGTAATCCCAGCGACCCTTGGACTCCGACGGCTTCTTCACCTCGAACAGATACATGTCGTGGACCATGCGGCCGTCCTCGCGGATCTTGCCGTTCCGGGCGAAGAAATCGTTGACCGGCATTTCCTTCATCTTCATCATCACCGCGGCGGCGTCGGTGGTGCCCGCCGCCTTGACGGCCTGCAGATAGTGCATCGTCTCGGAGTACAGCCCCGCCTGCGCCGAGGTCGGCACCCGCTTGGTGCGTTCCATGAAGCGCTTCGAGAAGGCGCGGGTGTCGTCGTTGAGATCCCAGTAGAACGCGCCGGCGATCAGCAGGCCCTGCGCGGTCTCCAGCCCGATGCTGTCGATGTCGGTGATGAAGGCGAGCAGCGGCAGGATCTTCTGGCCGCCCTTGCGGGTGATGCCGAATTCGGCCGCCTGCTTGATCGCGTTGATGGTGTCGCCGCCGGCATTGGCGAGCCCGATCACCTTGGCGTTCGAGCTCTGCGCCTGCAGCAGGAAGGACGAGAAGTCCGAGGTGTTGATCGGATGCTTGACGCCGCCGAGCACCTTGCCGCCGGAGGCCTTGACGACGTTGGCGGTGTCGCGCTCGAGGTCCTGACCGAAGGCATAGTCCGCGGACAGGAAGAACCAGGTGTCGAGGCCCTGCTTGACCGAGGCGAGGCCGGAGACGTTGGCCTGCGCGAAAGTGTCGTAGGAATAGTGGATGGTGTAGGGACCGCACGCCTCGTTGGACAGACGCACCGAACCCGGCCCGGAATACATGATGATCTTGTTACGCGCCTTGGCGATTTCGCCGGCGGCGAGCGCGGTGGCGGAGGCGGCGACGTCGATGATCGCCTCGACGCCCTGATTGTCCAGCATGTCGCGCGCGATGCTGGAGGCGAGGTCGGCCTTGTTGAGATGGTCGGCGGCGATGATCTCGATCTTGCGGCCGAGCACGGTGCCGCCGAAATCCTCCGCCGCCATCTTCGCCGCGGTCTCGCTGCCGGTGCCGGTGATGTCGGCGTAGAGGCCGGACATGTCGAGGATCGCGCCGAGCTTCAGCGGCGGCTGCGATTGCGCCTGCGCGGCCGAGATCGCGGCGATCGACAGACAAGCGAGTAGTGTGGTGCGGATTGGTCTCACGTGGTCCTCCCTGACCGGCGCCGGTTTCGTCGCGGCGCTTCTGGTCGTGGTGCGATCATGCCGCATCGCTTGCGCAGCGGCAAGCGCGCGCGATTTCCGCTCGATGGAATGCACTTGCGTGATCGCAACACGCTTAGTAAGCGGATGGCCGCGATCGTCCGCGACGCGCGCTGTGGCGGGGTCGTAACGACGCTGCCTGCGAGTCCACGCAATGATGGCGATGACGAAGACAGCGCACCGGCGAAAACGATGCATCGCGCTGATCGGATGCGTCGCGATGATCGCCTGCGCGACGCCTGGCATCGAGGGCGTTGCTCTGGCCGGTTGCCTGACTCTCCCCGAGCAAGGCGAAGCCGTCGTGGCGGCGATCGAGGATGGCCGCACGCTCCGGCTGCAGGACGGCCGCGAAATCCGACTGGCCGGCATCGAGATCGATCCGTCGCGGCAGGCCGAGGCGAAGGCCACGCTGGCGTCGCTCGCGCGCGGCCGTCGTGTCGCGCTGCGCGGCGTCGACGATGCGCCGGATCGCTACGGCCGGCAGCCGGCCTTCGTGCTCGCCGAGGGAGAGACGCAGCCGCTGCAGCGCCTGCTGCTCGACGCCGGCGACGCGATGGTCGGGCTCGGGATCGCGGACGACGACTGCCGCTCCGAGCTAGTGGCCGCGGAGGCGACGGCGCGAGTCGCGCGGCGCGGGCTCTGGGTCGATCCGGCAGCCCTCAAAAACGCCGGAAATCCCGGCGATATCATGTCCCGAGTCGGGCGATTCTCGGTGATCGAAGGCAGGATTTTGTCGGTCCGGGAAACCGGCGGCACGGTCTATCTGAACTTCGGCCGGCGCTGGACTCGGGACTTTGCGGTGACTATTTCAAGGCGCATATTGGGGTCTTTCGAGGCGGCGGGCATTGCGCCCAAGTCCTTGGAGAAAAAGCGAATCCGGGTGCGGGGCTGGGTCGAAGGGCGGGCCGGCCCACAGATCCGAATTCGCGAGGTGGGACAGATCGAGATGCCAGGCGCGCGATAGGGCCTGGAGAGAGCCAGCACGTGATCGGATCCGAGGGACGGCGCAGCATCTGGACAAGCCGCCGCTGGTTGGCCGTGCCTGTTCTGGCCGGCGCGCTGGCGCTGGCCGGCTGCGGCGATTTTCGCCGCTTCGAGACCGCGTCGATCCCCTCCAG
This sequence comes from Rhodopseudomonas palustris, assembly GCF_034479375.1. Taxonomy (NCBI): domain Bacteria; kingdom Pseudomonadati; phylum Pseudomonadota; class Alphaproteobacteria; order Hyphomicrobiales; family Nitrobacteraceae; genus Rhodopseudomonas; species Rhodopseudomonas palustris. The sequence continues at coordinate 3,903,837 of NZ_CP140155.1, forward strand.
CACGCCGGCGGCGAAGCCGGCGCGTCCGGCCGCCCAATCGCCGGCCGCCGAGCGCGAACACGAGCGCATCCTCGCCACCTATGGCGGCGCCTATGACGATCCGAGGCTGGAAGCGCTGATCACCGCGACGGTCGACCGTCTGGTGGCGGCGTCGGATCGACCCGACCTCACCTACAAGGTGACGATCCTGAATTCCGGCGCGGTCAACGCCTTCGCGCTGCCGACCGGTCAGCTCTACGTCACGCGGGGGCTGGTGGCGCTCGCCAGCGACACCTCGGAATTGTCTTCGGTGCTGTCGCACGAGATGGCGCATGTGCTGGCCAAGCACGCCGCGATCCGCGAGGACCAGGCGCGCCAGGCCGCGCTGGTCACCCGCGTGGTCACCGACATGGGCACCGATCCGGAAATGACCGCGCTGGCGCTGGCCAAGACCAAGCTGTCGATGGCGAGCTTCTCGCGGCAGCAGGAGCTCGAGGCCGACGGCATCGGCGTCGGCATTTCGGCGCGCGCCCAGTTCGATCCGTTCGGCGCCTCGCGCTTCCTCACCGCGATGGAGCGCAACGCCGCGCTGAAGGCCAGCCGCGGCGATCCGCGCTCGCAGGACTTCCTCGCGTCGCATCCGGCGACGCCCGAGCGGGTGCGCAACGCGCAGAACAACGCTCGGCAATACGCCTCGCCGGAACAGACCGCCAAGGGCGAGCGCGACCGCGAGACCTATCTCAACGCGATCGACAACATCGTCTATGGCGAGGACCCGAGCGAGGGCTTCGTCCGCGGCCGCCGCTTCCTGCATCCCAAGCTCGGCTTCACCTTCCAGGTGCCGGAGAGCTTCACGCTCGACAACACTGCGCAGGCGGTGATCGGCGTTCGCGAGGGCGGCAGCCAGGCGATGCGGTTCGACGTGGTGCGGGTGCCGGCCGAACAGTCGCTCGGCGACTATCTCAATTCGGGCTGGATGGAGAACGTCGACAAGAGTTCGACCGAGGAACTGAGCATCAACGGATTTCCGACCGCCTCGGTCGCCGCCCGCGGCGATCAATGGCAGTTCAAGGTCTACGCGCTGCGATTCGGCAGCGACGTCTATCGCTTCATCTTCGCGACCCGGGCGAAATCGGCCGAGAGCGAGCGCAATTCGCGCGACACCGTGAATTCGTTCCGACGGCTGACGCTCGACGAGATCCAGGCGGCGCGGCCGCTGCGGATCAAGGTGATCACCGTGCAACCCGGCGACACGGTGGAATCGCTCTCGCAACGGATGTCCGGCGTCGACCGCCCGCTCGACCGCTTTCGGGTGCTCAACGGGCTCGACGCCAACGCCACCGTGAAGCCGCGCGAGCTGGTCAAGATCGTGGTGGACTGACCACGCATCGTCGGCGGTGCCGATCGACGCCTGGACGAAGGTCTCATCGCAGATCGTTCGCGCTCAAGCATTTCTGACGACCCGTATCTCTTGCTACAGGCACAGCCTCATGGTGAGGAGGCGCGAAGCGCCGTCTCGAACCATGCGCCGCCGGCATTCATCTGTCGCCCCATCCTTCGAGACGCCCGGCTTCGCCGGGCTCCTCAGGATGAGGGGCAGTGCATCTGGCAAGGACCAGATCGCTTCAATCAATGGATAGACGCGTAGCTCGACAACAGCCTGGCCCGACAAAAAAGGCCCGGCTTGCGCCGGGCCTGATCTGTTCGCGGGAGACGTTGCGGCTCAGGCGGCTTCGTCGGTGACCGCGTCGTCGGTGTCAGCGTCGGCATCGCCATCGCCATCGCCATCGGCGTCCGCCTCGGCCTTGGCGCCGCGGCGCGGGCTCTTGGCGAGCTGGCCTTCGACTTCCTTGACGGCTTCGGTCTCGGTGACCTGCTGGACCACCGCGATTTCGCGCGACAGCCGGTCGAGCGCCGCTTCATAGAGCTGGCGTTCGCTGTAGGACTGCTCGGGCTGCGAGTCGGAACGGAACAGGTCGCGGACCACTTCGGCGATCGCGACGATGTCGCCGGAGTTGATCTTCGCTTCGTATTCCTGGGCGCGGCGCGACCACATCGTCCGCTTGACGCGGGCGCGGCCCTTCAGCGTTTCCAGCGCCTTCTTCACCAGCGCCGGGTCGGACAGCTTGCGCATCCCGACATTGGCGACCTTGGCGGTGGGCACCCGTAACGTCATCTTGTCCTTGATGAAGTTGATGACGAACAGTTCGAGCTTGGCGCCCGCAATCTCCTGCTCCTCGATCGCCAGAATCTGGCCGACGCCATGGGCCGGATAGACCACGAACTCGCTGGCCTTGAAGCCCTGACGCTGGGTCACGACCTTCTTCGGCTCCTCCACCTTCGCAGGCGCAGCCGGCTTGACCTCGGGCTTCGCGGCAGCCTTCGGCGGCGCTACCGGGGCCTTGGCGGCGGGCTTGACGGTCGACTTGGCGGCAGCCGCCTTGGGAGCGGGCGCCGCGGCAGCAGTTTTCGCAGTCTTGGTTGGCATTGCACTTCTTTTGTTTTTCGAGGACTTGAGAGCTGCCGTCTTGGAGGCCGAAGCCTTCGCGGCGGAACCCTTTGCGGTGGTCGTCTTCGCAGTCGCCTTGCCGGCGCTCGCCTTTGCAGGGGTAGCCCTGGAGACAGAGGCCTTTGAAGCAGAGGCCTTTGAAGCAGAGGCCTTTGAAGCAGAGGCCTTCGAAGCAGGGGCCTTGGTAGCGGTGGCTTTCGACGCAGTGGACTTGGCGGCAACGGCCTTGGCGGCGACGGACTTGGCAGCAACGGACTTGGCAGCAACGGCCTTCGAAGCAGGGGACTTGACGGTCCGGGTGTCTTTGGCAGACGTACTGGATCGGTTGGTCGCGCTGCGGCCGGCCGCAGCGCCACGCTTGGCACCCTTGGACGAGACACTCATTTTACGCGTTTTCTGTGACACAGCCTGCGCGTGGAACTGCCACGCCCCTGTTCGTTGTTTTTGACGGGATCCCTTCCCGGCCGCAAAACGGCATGCCGAGTGTGTAGAATGTGCCAAATATAGCACATTTCCCGCAAAAATCAATGATTTATGACGAATCCGGCCGGATCCTCGCGGATGCCGGGTCGACTCATCATCAACAGGGTTAAGCCGGGTGTGGAAAACTGCGCCCCGGTATCATTTTACGACCCGCGCTCGACCTCAGTCGCCGGTGCCCGGCTCCGCCGAGAAGAACTTGTCGAACTTCCCTTCCATGCCGTCGAACTGCTTGGCGTCGTCGGGCGATTCTTTCTTCTGGGTCAGATTGGGCCAGGTCTTGGCGTATTCCGAATTCAGTTCGAGCCACTTCTCGAGCCCCGGCTCGGTGTCCGGCTTGATCGCATCGGCCGGGCATTCGGGTTCGCACACGCCGCAATCGATGCATTCGTCCGGATGGATGACCAGCATGTTGTCGCCCTCGTAGAAGCAATCGACGGGGCAAACCTCAACGCAATCGGTGTATTTGCACTTGATGCAGTTTTCAGTGACGACATAAGTCATCCGAAGGCTCCGGAACGGTTCTAATTTTGAGTGTTTGCGTACCGCAGGAGTTCTACAGCCGCAAGTGAAGATGCCTATTCCCGGGGCACCTCGAGATCGGCATAAAGTCCAGTAACCGAGGCGGCATCGCCGCGACGTTCCGCAAACCCAATCACCTTCAGAACCCGCACGCCACGATCCAGCGCAATCGTGACGACGTCGCCGGCCTTGATTCCATGTCCGGGCGACTTCTCCCGCACGCCGTTGACGCGGACATGGCCGCCTTCGACCAAGGCCGCCGCGGTGCTGCGGGCACGCACGATCCGCGCATGCCAGAGCCATTTATCGAGTCGCTGGCGCTCCACACATCACCATGGAATCCGCCGCGCGGGCCGCGCAGCCACGCTTACTCCTTGCGGGCGGCGGAGAGTTGCTCCTTCAGCGCCGCGAGCTTGGCGAACGGTGAGTTCGGATCGATCGGCCGATCGCGTTCGCGCGGCGGCGCGCTGGAATGCACCTGCCGATGCGAACCGCCGCCCTGATTGTCGCGGCCGCCCTTCGGCCCGCCCTTGAACTTGTCCTGCTTGTCGCCACGCCCCTTGAAACGCTCACGCGGCGGACGGCCTTCGCCGGCGGCCTGAGCCGGCGCACCCTCGCCCTCGCGACGATCGCGACGGAAATCGCCACCGCCCTTGCGGTCGCCACGCCGGCCACCGCCGGGACGATCGCGCTTCGCCTCACCGGCCTCGCCTTCCGCCGGAGCGGCAGCCTGGCCGCCCTGCTGCGGACGATGGCGCTGGCGATTACGATCGGGACGGGCCCGATGCTCGTCCGAACGCCCACCCGGGCGCCAGACTTCGACCATCTCGGGCTCGGCGGGCGCGGCCGTTTCGGCAGCGACGGCAGCGCTCCCGGCGGGAGCCTCGTCAGCCGCGGCGGATTCGGTCGCGGGGGCGTCCGATTCGGCTGCTTCTCGCGGCGCTGCGTCAGCCGTTGGTTCAGCCGATTGCTCCGCCGATCCTTCAGCCGATTCCTGGGGCGCGACGGGTTCTTGCGGCGTATCGGCCGCAGCAGACTCGGCTGCCGATTCAGCAACGGGCTCGGATGGCTCGGCCACCGGGGACTGCTCGGCCACCGGCGACTCGGCCGACTCGGCGACCGGCTCCGATGCCGGCTCGCTGACGGCCGCGTCCTGATCGGAGGTCTGATCCGCGACCTCGGCGACGTCACCTGCCTCGGCCGTCGCCGCCGGTTCGAACGCAATCGCGCCGGCCAGAATGGCGTGGTCTTCGGCCGACAGCCCGGTGTCGCCGGCCCCATCGGCGGCAGCCGCAGCCTCCGGCGCCGTCTCCGTGACCGTCTCTGCGGCTTTGGGCTGCGGCGGCGGGGCCGGCCGCTTCTCCATCCGGTAGCCGAGCGCGCGCAGGATCGAGGCGAAATCTTCGCCGGCCGAGCCGGTGAGCGATGTCATCGCCTGCGTCACCACGAAGCTGCGGCCGTCGAACGCACCCGCGGGCTTTTCGCCCGAGGTGCCTTCGCGCCAGGCCAGCGCCGGGCGGATCAGATCGGCGAGCCGTTCGAGGATATCGACCCGCACCGCGCGTTCGCCGCACAGCCGGTAACCCAGCACACGATAGGCGTCGCGATCGAGCGCCTTGTCGACCGGGAAGGACGTGCGCCCGCTGCTGGCGAGATGCTGCGCGCCGGACAGCGCCGACATGTCGACATTGTCGAGCTTCTGCGCCCACAGCAGCGAGGCGAGCGCGCGCGCCGCCGGCTTCAGCAGCGACGGGACGTAGATGTGATAGGCGCCGAACCGCACGCCGTATTTGCGCAAGGTGGCGCGCGACGGCTGGTCGAGATCCTTCATCTCGGCGGCGATCTTGGCGCGCTCGATCACGCCGAGCGATTCGATGAGCTGGAAGGCGATGCCGCGGCCGATGCCGGTGATGTCCTCGGCCTTGCCCAGTTCGAACAGCGGCCCGAGGATCTTCTCGATGTGGGTCTTGAGCCAGAGGTCGAGCCGGGTCTGCACTGCTTCGCGCGGCGCGCCGGCCAGACGATCGTCGGCGATGATGCGCAGCCGCGGCCGCAGCACGTCGTCGGCGCCGACCAGCCGCGCCACCGCGTCGCCGGTCCAGCGCACCGTGCCGTCCGAGGTCAGCACGAATTGCTCGTCGGGCGCGCTGGAGAGCTTCTCGGCGCGCTGTTCGATCTCGCCGGCCAGAGCCTTCTGCGCGGTCGCCTGCAAGGCCTTCGCGTCGGATCCCGCTTCGGCGGCGTCGGGCGCGAATGTGAAGCCGTCGAGACGACCGATCACATGCCCTTCGACGATCACCTCGCCGGTCTTCCCAATTTCCGTATTCAGCATCGTGTTTTCCCGCAGGCGGCGCATCAATACACTGGTCCGACGATCTACGAAACGCTCCGTGAGGCGTTCGTGCAACGCATCAGACAATTTATTTTCGATGTCGCGCGAAATGCCTTGCCAGTGTTCAGGATCGGCCAGCCAGTCGGCACGGTTGGCGACGAAAGTCCATGTCCGGATCTGCGCGATCCGTGCCGACAAGGTGTCGATGCCGCCGTCGGTCCGGTCGGCCTGCTCGACCTGCGCGGCGAACCAGCTATCCGGAATCCGGCCTTTCTGCATCAAGAACCGATACAGCGTCGTCACCAGTTCGGCATGGGCCGCCGGAGCGATCTTGCGATAGTCCGGAACCTGACAGACGTCCCATAGCCGCTCCACGGCGGCTGCGCCATGCGCCATCTCGCGCACCTCGGCGTCGCGGGCGGCGTGGTCGAGCACCCGGACGTCCTCGGCCACCGGCGCGCGGGTCAGCGCTTCGTGCCGCGGCGTCTCGGCCAGCGACACCTGCAGCGCGGCGACCGAGGCGAAATCCAGCGTGGAATTCCGCCATTGCAGCGTCTTCACCGTATCAAAGGTGTGGTTCTGCAAGGCATTGACCAGTTCGGGCTCGAACGGCGCGCAGCGCCCGGTGGTGCCGAAGGTGCCGTCGCGGGTGGCACGGCCGGCGCGGCCGGCGATCTGGGCGAATTCCGACGGATTGAGCCGGCGAAACTGATAGCCGTCGAACTTGCGGTCCGACGCAAAGGCGACGTGATCGACGTCGAGATTGAGCCCCATGCCGATCGCGTCGGTGGCGACCAGATAATCGACGTCGCCGGATTGAAACATCGCGACCTGGGCGTTGCGGGTGCGTGGCGACAGCGAACCCAGCACCACCGCGGCGCCGCCGTGCTGACGCTTGATCAGCTCGGCGATGGCGTAGACCTCGTCGGCCGAGAACGCCACGATCGCGGTGCGGCGCGGCTGCCGCGTCAGCTTGCGGTCGCCGGCGAATTCGAGCTGCGACAGCCGCGGCCGGGTGACGATGCTGGCGCCCGGCAGCAGCCGCTCGATGATCGGCCGCATCGTCGCGGCGCCGAGCAGCAGCGTCTCGTCGCGGCCGCGCCGGCGCAGCAGGCGGTCGGTGAAGACGTGGCCGCGCTCCAGATCGGCGGCGATCTGGACCTCGTCCACCGCGAGAAACGAGACGTCGAGATCGCGCGGCATCGCCTCGACGGTCGACACCCAGAACCGCGCCTTCGGCGGCTTGATCTTCTCCTCGCCGGTCACCAGCGCCACCGCGTCCGGCCCGACCCGATCGACGATCTTGTTATAGACCTCCCGCGCCAGCAGCCGCAGCGGCAGACCGATCAGCCCGGACGGATGCGCCACCATCCGTTCGATCGCCAGATGGGTCTTGCCGGTGTTGGTCGGGCCGAGCACCGCGGTGACGCCAGCGCCGGGTGCGCGATCATTGGTAAACGGCGCATTGGTAAACGGCGCGGAGAACGAGTGAGGCATATCGACTGGATTTCTGCGTCGCCGCGGTCAGATGTGTGTCACGTTGCGACGCCGCGGCGCACGCTGGTTAAGGTGTGGAACGAGTCCGGAACGAAACGCGGCCGAATCGGCAGACTCGCCGAGTCCCACAACGTTCGGTCGCAACATCTCGCGTTAGGCTGGACCTCCGCCACAAGATCAGGGGCAATCCGGAAGATCAACATACCGATCGACGGTCATGATCCCCGCTGCCATGCGTTCCGTGATTCCGCAGTGAGTCAACAGGATTCGACTCGGGAGTCGCTCGACCGCGCCACAGCCGCCGGAGGCACTATTGCGTCCGCGAGGCGGATTTGGGCGGAGTCGCCGTGGTGACGAACTGGGTCGCCTGCAGCACCGCATTGCCGAGCGGGGTCGGAATCTTCAGGCGGAACGGCACCAGCACCCGCGTCCCCGCGATCGGCGCCAGCCAGACTTCCATGTTGCGCTGCTCGGTCAGGTATTTGATCGCAGCGCGATCCGGGATGTAGCCGGACACCGGGGTGAAGTAGATTCCACAAACCAGCACGGCGCCCTGATAGCCTTTTTCGGCCTTCACCATTTCGGTGCGCTTGTACTCCAGCCGCAGATCGTAGCGCATCCGGCCGTCGAAGATCGGCGTCGAGATCCGGCACGAATCGGGAGCCATCAGATCGCCGGTGCCGGGCACGCGGAGAAACGATCCGGTCATCGGATCGACCACGCCGCGGCGATGCGCGTCGGTGACCGGGATGCGGTCGGCATCCGGCGGCTGCTCCGGCTCGATCGAGGAGTCCTTGACGTTGCCGTTCGCCAGCGTGATCCGGATGGTCTCGATCTTCTTGGCGCTGGTCGTGGTCGCCTTGTAATTCATCGGCGCGAACTGGCCGTTGACGATGCGCCCCTGCGCCTCTCCGCTGCCGCTGCCGCGCGAAAACGCCTGCAGCACGCCCGACGTCGCGCCGTTGGCGGCGGCGGCGTAACCGTCGTCGGTGATCTCGATGACCCAGGCGCCCTTGCCGACCTCGATGCCGGCGAGCGTGGCCTCGTACCGGGCGTCGAGTTTGCCCTGGGCCGCGGCGGGGCTCGACTCCGCCAGCCCGATCGCCAAAAGGCCCGCCAGCAGACTTGCCGGCAGCCGGGGCCGCAGCAGGGGAGCGATGGCGGTCCGACGAGTTGCGAAGCTGACGGGAATGTTCACCAAGGGGGTCCTGCCTGCGGGCGCGCCATTCAACCGATCTTGAAACCAACCGATCTTGAAACCGAGCTCGCAACCGATCCTGTCGAAAACCGCGAACCGATCCGAACCAACCGTTTCGGAACCGAATGAGTCGTTTATATGGTTGTAGATCGTTGCCGGGACATGGCAAATCAAGGCTCGGCGCCGGGCTCGAGAGTTCCATTCGCGCGCCAAAATCGACCGCAGAGGCGGCGCCAGCTTGACGCTGGACGCGCGTCCGCCTATACGTCCGCGGTTCCTGAAATGGACGTCGATAGACCCCCCGCGCCTGCCCGTGGGCTGGCGGGGATGACAGAGGATTTCCGCCATGTCCCGGCGCTGCGAACTGACCGCCAAGGGTGTCCAGACCGGCCACAAGGTCAGCCACTCGAATATCAAGACCAAGCGGCGCTTTCTGCCCAATCTGGTCAACGTCACCTTCCTGTCCGACGCGCTCGGCCGCCCGGTGCGGCTGCGGGTGTCGACCAACGCGCTGAAGAGCGTCGATCATCGCGGCGGCCTCGATGCCTACCTGCTCAAGGCCAGCATCGCCGAGCTGTCGCCGAAAGCGGCCGAGCTGAAGCGCGCGATCGCCAAGAAGAAACAGGGCGAGCCGGCTGCAGCCGCGAGCTGATCGGCCGCTGTTTTAGCATTCCGAAATGTCCGGACGGCCGGGTTCGAAAGACCCGGCTGTTTTCGCATGCGTGGATGTCGTCGCGCCGGTGGCCGGAGCCGGCGGCCGGCCGCACGCTGCCGACGGACGCTCGATGCCTCCTCTCGGGTCCGGTTTCGCCCTGGATTGTCCGTGGGTCCATCCTTAGACGAATCTCGTAGTTTACCGAGGTGACGTATCGGCCGGACACACGCACAAGCTGTCAAGCTGTCGACCAGCCAACCTGTCGGACCGTATATACCGTACATCATGTCCCCGAGGCCGCGCCCGATCTGGTTTGACGGCGGCGGCGATGACCCCCCGCATCGCAGAGGTCGCGATGAAGCTCTCGACCCGCCTGACGCTGGCGATGGTGGCGCTGGTCCTGGTGACCACGGCGGTACTCGGCTTCCTGAACTACCGCAGCATCGTCGAAATGGTCATGCCGCGCGCATTGCTGCAGTTGCAGACGCGCTCGCAGCTCCATGCGCTGCTGATGGATGCGTATCTGCGCGGCACGCGCGCGGACGCGGTCAGTGCGCAGGCCTCCGCCGCCCTCCGCGACTTGCTCGCCAATCGCGGCCGCACCAGCGACGGCTCCGGCGAGGCGCCACCGGACTGGCGCCGACGAATCGAGGATCGCTTCGCGGCAGAACTGGTCGGAAAGCCGAATTGCGACATCCTGCGCATCCTCGGGACCGATGACGGCGGCCGCGAGCTGGTGCGGGTCGACCGCCTGGGCCCGAACGGCACGATCCGCGCGACGCCGGCGTCGCAGCTGACACGCCGCGGCGACCGCGACTATTTCAAGGAAGGCATGGCGCTGCCGCCGCGCGAGTTAGCGATCTCCCGAATCGAACTGAACAAGACGGCGACGGGGCTGGAAATCCCCTACGTTCCTACCGTGCGCACGATGGCGCCGATCGACGCGGCCGACGGCACGCGGCTCGGCGTGCTGGTGATCAACACCAATCTGACCGCGCTGTTCGAGCGGGTCCGGAACAGCGTCACCAACGGCAACCTGATCTACATCGTCAACGACGCCGGCGATTATCTGCTGCATCCCGACCGATCGCGCGAATTCGGATTCGATCTCGGCAAGCCCAGCCGCGTGCAGGACGATTTCCCGGCGTTCGCGGCATTGCTCGACGGCCAGGATACGACCCCGCGCGTGGTCGAGGATCGCACCGGGCAGCGTTTCGGTGCCGGCTGGGGCTGGGTACGTCTCGCCGACGGTCCGAAGATCGGCGTGATCGAGATGCGGCCGCATCAATCTCTGACCTCGGTGCAAACGGCGGTCCGCAATTCGACGCTGGCAGGCGGCGCGGTCGCCGTGCTGGCGGCGATGCTGATGGCGTTTCCACTGGCGAAGTCGCTGACCCGACCGCTGGTCCGGATCACCCGCTCGGTTCAGGCTTTCGCGCGCGGCGAGAAGTTCGAACTCGCGCCCGGCGGGGGTCAGGAAATCAAGCTGCTGGCCGAAGCCTTCGAGCAGATGACCAACGAAGCCGAGCGCAAGGCGATCGCCTTTGCGGAGGAGGCGGAAGAACGCAGCCGCCTCGCCGGGGTCCTGCAGAACACCATCGACAACATGGTCGACCCGGTGCTGGTCGCGGACGCGCGCGGCATGGTGATGCTCACCAACCCCGCCGCGCGTCAGATGTTCGGGACGCTGTCCGGCGTCGGGCTGCTCAATACGACCCGCACGTTCGAACGCTACTTTCCCGACGGCAAGCCGCTGCCGCCGGACCAGTCCCCGCTGTTGCGGGCCTATCGCGGCGAGACCATCGTCGATTTCGAGTTCGTCGTGCAGCCGAGCAAATCGAGCCGCCGATCCTACCTGATCGCGAACGGCCGGCCCTTGCGCAGCGAGACCGGCGACATCCAGGGCGCGGTGATGGTGTATCACGACATCACCCAGACCAAGAAGGCCGAGGAGGCGCTGCGCCGCAGCGAGCAGATGGCGCGGGCGATCGTCGACACCGCGCTCGACGCCTTCGTGCAGATCGACGCGCTCGCGACGATCACCGAGTGGAGCCCGCACGCCGAGGAGATGTTCGGCTGGCCGCGCACCGAGGCGATCGGCAGCAACGTCTTCGAACTGATCATTCCGCCCGACCAGTTCGACCAGCGGACCGAGGAGTTCCGGCGGTTCGCGTCGACGCTCGGCCGCGACAGCTCCGGCTTCCGCGTCGAGATCGAAGCGATCCGCAAGGACGGCACGCCGATCCCGATCGAGGTCGCGATGACCGCTTTGTATCGCGACGGCAGCTTCGTCATCAACGCATTCCTGCGCGACCTGACCTCGAAGATCGCCTTCGAGGAGCAGCTCCGCCAGTCGCAGAAGATGGAGTCGATCGGGCAACTCACCGGCGGCATCGCGCACGACTTCAACAACATGCTGACGGTGATCACCGGCACCATCGACATCATCAGCGACGGCGTCGCCGACCAGCCGCATCTGGCCAACATCGCCAAGCTGATCAGCGAGGCGGCCGATCGCGGCGCGGAGCTGACGCGGCTCCTGCTCGCCTTCGCCCGCAAGCAACCGCTGCGGCCGGACGACACCGACGTCAACGCGCTGGTCGCCGGGCTGCAGAGCCTGCTTCGGCCGACGCTCGGCGAACAGATCGAAGTGGAGACCGCGCTCGCGAGCAACGTCTGGCCGATCTACGTCGATCGCGGCCAACTCGAATCCGCGCTGGTCAATCTCGCGGTCAACGCCCGGGATGCGATGACGAACGGCGGCAAGCTGACGCTGGAGACCTGCAACATCGTCGTCGACCAGGAGTTCGCCAAGCGGCTGGGCAATGTCGAGATCGGCTCCTACGTGATGATCGCCATCACCGATTCGGGCTGCGGCATTCCCGAGGCGATCCGCAGCAAGGTGTTCGATCCGTTCTTCACCACCAAGGACGTCGGAAAAGGCACCGGGCTCGGGCTGAGCATGGTGTACGGCTTCATCAAACAATCCGGCGGCCACATCACGCTGTACAGCGAGGAAGGCCTCGGCACCACGTTCCGGCTGTATCTGCCGCGCGCCACCGCCGACGTCGAACGCGAGGCGCCGGCGATCGCGGAGCAGGGCGCGATCGGCGGCACCGAAACCATCCTGGTCGTCGAGGACGACGCCATGGTGCGCAGCTATGTCAACGCCCAGCTCAAGAGTCTCGGCTACACCACCCTGTCGGTCGGCAACGCCACGGCGGCGCTGTCGATCGGCGACAGCGGCACGCGATTCGACCTGCTGTTCACCGACGTGGTGATGCCGGGCCCCTACAACGGCGTGCAGTTGGCGGCGGAGATGGCCCGGCGGCGGCCCGGGCTGAAAGTGCTGTTCACCTCCGGCTATTCGGAGAACGCGCTGATCCACAACGACCGGATCGATTCCGACATCCTGCTGCTGTCGAAGCCGTATCGGCGGACCGATCTCGCGCGCATGATCCGCCTCGCGCTGAGTTCGACCGGCGAATCCGACTCCGGCGGCAAGGCGGCCGCGGAAACCGGCACGGCCTCCGGTGACGCGGTTCGGGCGACGAACTGACCGGGGCGGCGAATCCTCAATCGTCCACGAGGACGAACTGCAGCAGCAGCGTCCGCTGCAGCATCGAGAAATTGTCGTCCGACACCATCGTCAGCACGGTGTCGCCGGCGGCGTCGAGATGGACGTCGATGCCCTCCATGTTGTCGATCTCGTGGCCGAGATCGGCGTTGAACAGCACCGGGCCGTCGACGATCGCGCCCGGCGTCAGCGCCGACAGCTCGATTCTCCGAATCCGGATGTGCCCGCCCTGAATCCAGGAGAATTTGCGCTCGAGGATCAGCAATTGGCCGGACGGCAGCAGCGCCGCGTCGCTGACGTCGAAATCATCGCTGCGGCGGACCGCGAATTGTCCCGGCGCCCTGCCCCCGATCAGGAAGCCGACGATGTTACGATCGGCATCGAGGCCGCGCTCGGAGATCGCGATCAGCGTGCCGGCGAGCGGCAGGCCCTTCGGCACCGCCACAAGCGACTCGATTCCCTTGTTGTTCGGCAGTTTGCGCAAGCCCGGCGGCACCGCGATCGGCTGGCCCAAAGCGCGGACGCCGTCGCGGCCGAAATCGAATTTCAGGATCTGATTGACGCGCTCGTAGCCGACAAAAGCGGTGCCGCCGTCGAAAGCGAGCGCTTCGCTGTCGTACCATTTGCGCTTCGTCAGCGGCTGGCCGTCGGACCCGAGCAGCGGCGCAGCCTCGACGTCGGCGACGCCGGTCATCTCCGCACCGTTGTACGCGATGCGCCCCGTGAACCAGAGGCCGCGATCGCTGATCGCCACGAAGCGCTCGCCCTTCGGATCCAGCCGCAGCGCCGACAGGCCGCCGAAACCGCGAAACGGCGAGGTCAGCATCAGTCCGCTGCGAAACTGCAGCGCGCCGAACCGTCGATGGGCGCGGTCGCGCAGGTCGAACGAATCGATCGGCCGCGCCCGCACCGCGATGCGTTCGGGGGCGGGGATGGAAAAGGCATCGAGCTCGGCCTTGGTCGACTGCGCCAAAGCGGGATGCGCGGAGAAGACCTGCACAGACGCCAAACCGCCGAGTGCGAGACTGCCTGCGATAAAGCTGCGGCGCGTCGTCTCCCCTCCCCCTTGCGGGGAGGGAGCCTGCCCCGGACTTGATCCGGGGTCGGGGGTAGGGGCCGACAAGGATAGCGTCTCGCTTGGGGCACCCCCCACCCCGACCCTCCCCCGCAAGGGGGGAGGGAGCGCGCGATCCCCAGGGGGAGCGCCGTGCTCCACCAACTCGGCAGATGGAGCGTTCAGCCGTGTCATCACGCTTCGCGCGCGGTCACGAATGCAGCCGGCGACGGCGTCCCGGTGCGGGCGCGTCCGCGGTTTCGCTGAACAGTTCGGCGAGCTTCTCGGTGATCGCGCCGCCGAGCTCTTCGGCGTCGACGATCGTCACCGCGCGGCGATAATAGCGCGTCACGTCGTGGCCGATGCCGATCGCGATCAGTTCGACCGGGGAGCGGGTCTCGATTTCCTCGATGATGTGGCGCAGATGCCGTTCCAGATAGTTGCCGGGATTGACCGACAGCGTGGAGTCGTCGACCGGCGCGCCGTCCGAAATCATCATCAGGATCTTGCGCTGTTCGGAGCGGCCGAGCAGCCGCTTGTGCGCCCAGTCCAGCGCCTCGCCATCGATGTTCTCCTTCAGCAGCCCCTCGCGCATCATCAGCCCGAGATTCTTGCGGGCCCGACGCCACGGCGCGTCGGCGGATTTGTAGATGATGTGGCGCAGATCGTTGAGCCGGCCCGGCGACGCCGGCTTGCCGGCGGCGAGCCACGCCTCGCGCGACTGCCCGCCCTTCCAGGCCCGCGTGGTGAAGCCGAGAATCTCGACCTTGACGCCGCAGCGCTCCAGCGTGCGCGCCAGAATATCCGCGCAGGTCGCCGCCACGGTGATCGGGCGGCCGCGCATCGAGCCGGAATTGTCGAGCAGCAGCGTCACCACGGTGTCGCGGAACGTGGCTTCCTTCTCGCTCATGAACGACAAGGGATGGAACGGGTCGGTAACCACGCGCGACAGCCGGGCCGGATCGAGGATGCCTTCCTCGAGGTCGAAATCCCAGGCGCGGTTCTGCTGCGCCATCAGGCGGCGCTGCAGCCGGTTGGCGAGCCGCGCGACGATGCCCTGCAGATGCGCCAGCTGCTTGTCGAGATAGCTGCGCAGCCGCTCCAGCTCGTCGTGGTCGCAAAGGTCCTCGGCGGCGACGACCTCGTCGAATTTCGGCGCGAAGGCGTGATATTCCGGCCCGCGCGGCTCGTTGGCGCCGCGATTGTTCGGCCGTGTCGCCTCGCCCGGCGTGTCGTCCTCGCCGGTTTCGGAATCGTCGAACGCATCGGAGGCCGAGGCCTGCGCGCTTTCCATCGCGCTGTCGCTGACGTCGTCGCTGGTGGCCTCCGCCTGATCGGCGCTCATCTCCTGGGCGGCTTCGCTCTCCGGCGTGCCCTCGGCGCCGGACTGATCGTTCTCGCCTTCCTGCTTGTCGTCCTGGTTCTCTTCCTCGTCCGAATCGGCATCGCGATCGTCGCCGAGTTCGAGCGCGTCGAGCAGATCGTGGATGGCGTCGCCGAACTTCGCCTGATTCTCGGCGAAGCGCTCGAGCTCGTCGAGCCGCGGCCCGATCTTGTCTTCCAGCACCGGGCGCCACAGATCGACCAGCTTCTTCGCCGCCGCCGGCGGCGCCAGCCCGGTCAGCCGCTCGCGCACCAGCATCGCCAGCGCGTCCGACAGCGGCGCGTCGGCGCGGTCGGTGATCTCGTCGAACTTGCCGCGATGGAAATGATCGTCGAGCATCGCGGTGAGGTTCTTGGCGACCCCCGCCATCCGCCGCGCGCCGAGCGCCTCGACGCGCGCCTGCTCAACGGCCTCGAACACGCCGCGCGCTTGCGGATTGCCGGGCATCAGCTTGCGATGCACTTTCGGATCGTGGCAGGCGAGCTTGAGCGCAATCGAATCCGCATGGCCGCGCACGATCGCGGCGTCGCGCTTGCTCATCTTGCGCGCCGGCTCCGGCAGCCGCGCCTTGCCGGGCGACAGCCCGGGGCGCTCGGCGGCGAAGCTGACCTCCAGCTCCGGCGCCTTGGCGATCGCCCGCAGACACGACGTCACCGCCCGCTTGAACGGCTCGGTCGGCGCTTCCTTGGATCCGGTGCGGAATTTGGTGTTGGATGTGGTCATGGGCGTTCGCTGGAGGACGGTGAATTGACGGCATCGAACTCGACCGGCCGGTTTCTGATCAGATACCAGTCGTAAGGACATTCAGGCGCGAACGTCGATTCGGGAAGATCAGTGTCGCGCATCACGTCGTAGGTCGCATATAGATAAGCATCGACGAGCGCTTCGGGAACGTTGTTCGCAAGACTTGGATTGCGGTCGAGAATCGCCGTGACCTGATCGCGATGCGCATCGATCGACAACACCATGCTGGGGGATCGTCGGTCCGGCTGAAGATCCCATTTCAGCAGATTGTAGATCAGTGCGCGCATCGCATTTTCCAGCTTGTCGTATTGCCGCCGGGCGACGCTGCGGATCTCTTCGGCGATGTTCTCGGCGTCGATCTCCGACAGCCGTCCGGCTTTCAAAAGCGCAACTTGATCCTCGATCCAGCCGTAATAGTCCGCCTCGTAGGAACGGGACGCTGCCGCAAGATCGGATTCTGCTTTCTCGCTTGTCTTCATTCGCCGCGTTCGCGCTCTCGACGAGAGGCCTCGTCGTCCCACAACACAGGCCGCATCGTGATGTCCTCCCAGCTGTAGGGACACGCGGCCGCAAAGGCCTCTTCGTCCATCAACGTCTCGCGCGCTGCTCCGCGCCTTGCGAAGCGGTAGGCATCCTTTGTCGCCTGCGGAATACGAGGCTTCAGGCTAGGGTTGTCACGTAGCACGTAGTCGATCCGATCGCGGTGCTCCCGGATCGTCGTCGCCCAGCTTCGCGAGCGGCGTTGGGGCTGATGATCCCATTTCAAGAGGTGAACGAGAACGATTCGAATGGCGCTGACCAGCTTCTCGAATTCGCTGCGTCCCAACTCGGCCAACTCCCGCGTGATATGCGAGGCATCGATCGAGCCGACCTCGTTCGCCCTCAACAGCACGACTTGATCCTCGACCCAGCCGTAGAGATCCTTTTCATAGCGTGCAGGCTCGGACGCAGTCGTGGTCGCGTCGCCTTCGGAACGGGATTTCGGGTTGGCCTTCATCGCTACCTTCTCTTCCCCGCCGCTGGCGGGGGAGTGGGTGAAGAAGACGCCTCACCCGGCCCGCTCCGCTCGCTGACCTCTCCCCGCCGGGCGGGGAGAGAAGAAGTCATCAGCTCATCGCCACATTCACCGAGCTTTCCGGCAGCTCGGCGTTGAAGCAACGCTGGTAGAACTCCGCCACCAGCGGGCGCTCCAGCTCGTCGCATTTGTTGAGGAAGGTGACGCGGAACGCGAAGCCGATGTCGCCGAAGATCTCGGCGTTCTCCGACCAGGTGATCACCGTGCGCGGGCTCATCACGGTCGACAGATCGCCATTGGCGAAGGCGTTGCGGGTGAGGTCGGCGAGCCGGACCATCTTGTTGACGATGTCGCGCCCCTCGGGGTTGCGATAGTGCTTGGCCTTGGCGAGCACGATCTCGACTTCCTCGTCGTGCGGCAGGTAGTTCAGCGTGGTGACGATCGACCAGCGGTCCATCTGGCCCTGATTGATCTGCTGCGTGCCGTGATACAGGCCCGAAGTGTCGCCGAGCCCGATGGTGTTGGCGGTCGCGAACAGCCGGAACGCCGGATGCGGCTTGATCACCTTGTTCTGGTCGAGCAGCGTCAGCCGGCCGGAGACTTCCAGCACGCGCTGGATGACGAACATCACGTCGGGGCGGCCGGCGTCGTATTCGTCGAACACCAATGCCACGTTGTGCTGCAACGCCCAGGGCAGGATGCCGTCGCGGAATTCGGTGACCTGCTTGCCGTCGCGGACCACGATCGAGTCCTTGCCGACCAGATCGATCCGGCTGATGTGGCTGTCGAGATTGACGCGGACGCAGGGCCAGTTCAGCCGGGCCGCGACCTGCTCGATATGGGTCGATTTGCCGGTGCCGTGGAAGCCCGTCACCATCACGCGGCGGTTCCGGGCGAAGCCGGCCAGAATTGCGAGTGTGGTGGCGCGGTCGAAGCGGTAGTCGCTGTCGACGTCGGGCACATGCGGATCGGCCTCGGAAAATGCGGGCACTTCGAGGTCGCTGTCGATGCCGAAGACCTGGCGGACCGACACCTTCATGTCGGGCAGGCCGGTGATCTCCTGGGCTTTGGTCGTGGCGGCGGTCATCAATCCTCCGTGGTCCCGGACGCGCCCGAAACCCGATCTATGTGGTGGATGCGGTTGAGTGCGGATTTAAACCTAGCAGACCGCCGCGATCGGCAGAAGCCCGCCGTATGATCAAAGTTCCGTCGATGTTTCATTGAGATAGGCACCGAACCCGGTTTTTGGAAGGCTGCCTTGCGAAACCGCAGGCCGTTCGGGTCGGCTTCGCCGGCGCGCGCCGCGCAACTCTTCCTGAGCCGCATTGGCGTAGACTGCCGCCACCGACACCCTCCCGCGCCTGCGAGGCCCTGCGTGAACGCCTTTCTCGATACCCTGATCGCCTTCGCCTCCGCCCATCGCGAACTGGCCTATCTGACGCTGTTCACGGCCGCGCTGCTCGAAGCGGTGCCGGTGCTGGGAACCGTAGTGCCGGGCTCGACCATCATCCTGGCGCTGAGCGCGCTGATTCCCGGCGGGCAACTCGATCTGATCGGCGTGCTCGCGGCGGCGGCGGCCGGGGCCGCGCTGGGCGACGGCGCCGCCTACTGGATCGGGCACCGCCAGCAACGGCGGATCCTGTCGGCGTGGCCGATGGCGCGCTATCCCGAACTGGTGGCGCGGGCCGAGGCGTTCTTCGTCGGATACGGCGGCTGGGCGGTGCTGTTCGCCCGGTTCGTGCCGCCGATCCGCGCCTTCGTCCCGATCACGGCCGGCGCGCTGCAGATGCAGCCGGCGCGGTTCTTCGCGATCAACATCCCGGCGATCCTGCTGTGGGCCCCGGCGCATGTGCTGCCCGGCGTGATCGCCGCGACCGCGCTGGAACAGGCGCACGGCCGATGGCACCACTGGCTGCCGGTGGTCGCGGGCGTGGCCGGCGTGGTCATTTTCGCAGGCTGGCTGCTGTGGCGGCGACGGCGGAGCGGCGTGAACCCGACGTAAGGCGCGCGGCATAGCCTCTCGAGGCCAGCGCCAGGCACAACCTCATGGTGAGGAGCGCCGCGCAGCGGCGCGTCTCGAACCATGTGCCACGCATCTCATCCTTCGAGACGCCCGGCTCCGCTCTGCGGGCAAGCATGGCTTCTCAGGATGAGGGTCGGGGAATGTTGTTGCGGGCGTTATAGGGCGGCAGAGTCGGTGCTCAGGTCCGCACCACCGTCTTCAAGTAATTATACGCCTTGATGATCTCGATCAGGCGATCCTCGGTCGAGCGGTCGCCGCCATTGGCGTCGGGATGATGCTGCTTGACCAGCGCCTTGTACTTCGCCTTGACGACCTCGAGCGTCGCGTCGCTGTCGAGCCCCATCACCTGCAGCGCCTTGCGCTCGGCGTTGAACACCTTGCGCGGTTCCGACTTGGTCTGCTCGGCGGACGGATCGGGCCCGCGCCGCCAGCGGCTGCGGCCGTTGAACTCGTTGATCACATTGAAGGGATCGGCGGCGCCCTCGAGATCCTCGGGGTTCCTGGTGCGGCTCTTGGCGCCGTTCTGGCCCATCTTCCAGGTCGGGCGATGCCCGGTCAGCGCGTCCTTCTGATAGCGCGCCACCGCGTCGGCATTCATGCCCTCGAAGAAATTGTAGCCCTGATTGTATTCGCGGACGTGATTGAGGCAGAAGTGCCAGTAATCCTTCTCCAGCCCGCGGCCCTTCGGGGCCCGATGCGCGCCGCGATTGGCGCAGCCCGGCGCGTCGCACATGATCACCTGTTCGCGCGCAGCCTCCTTCGCCGCCGCGGCCTTGGTCGGCTTGACGCGGATCTTGTCGAAGAATTTGGACGAGTCGATTGCCATGGGTGACTTTGACTACGCCTCGGCCCGAGCTTCAAGTCTTGACATTATCAGCAAGCCCCAGGTTGATGGTGAGAGCGGACGAAGCACGAGTGATCGGTCGGGCCATGGGCGTCAAGGACAGTCTCACACAGAAGTTGCGCGAAGCTTTCACCCCGGAAAGCCTCGAGGTGATCGACGAATCCAACCTTCATGAGGGGCACGCCGGCCATTCCGGCCGCAGCGAGTCGCATTTTCGGGTGAATATCGTGTCGGGCGCATTCGCCGGCAAGAGCCGGATCGACCGCCACCGCATGGTCAACGAGCTGCTGGCGGCGGAACTCGCTGGCGGCGTCCACGCGCTGGCGCTCAAGGCCAAGGCGCCGGGCGAAGCGTAAGCGGCGCCACGCGCCGGGGCTCAAGCCGCGGGACCGCTGATGCGCGCGATCTTGCCCTTCTTCTTGTCGGCGAGTTCGGCTTCCGTCTCGCGCAGGACCGGGACGATGCGGAGCGCGGTGATGCGATTGCGCTCGCGGCGCAGCACGCGGAAGCGGAAGCCGTGGAAGGTGAAACTCTGGCCGCGCTCCGGGATCGAGCGCGCCTCGTGGATCACCAGGCCGGCGATCGTGGTGGCTTCCTCGTCCGGCAGATTCCAGTCCATCGCACGGTTGAGATCGCGGATCGGCACCGAGCCGTCGACCACCACAGAGCCGTCCGGCTGGGTGCGGACGCCGGCGACCACGACGTCGTGCTCGTCGGAGATGTCGCCGACGATCTCCTCGAGGATGTCCTCGAGCGTCACCATGCCTTCGACTTCGCCGTATTCGTCGACCACCAGCGCGAAGTGAGTCTTGCGCGAGCGGAACGCCTTGAGCTGTTCCGACACCAGCCGCATCTCCGGCACGAACCACGGCGGCAGCGCGATCTTGTCGACCACGATCTTGCTGGCGTCGCCATCGGCGGCGCGCATCGCCCGCAGCAGATCCTTGGCGTGCAGCACGCCGATGATGTTCTCCGGCTTCTCGCGCCACAGCGGGATTCGCGTGTACTCGGTGGCCAGCACCTCGCGCACCAGTTCCTCCGGCGGCAGGTCGGCGTTCACCATCACCATCTCGGTGCGATGGACCATGACGTCGGAGACCTGCAGCTCGCTGAGATCGAGCAGGCCGCCGAACATGTCGCGATCGTGCTTGGCGACGCCGCCTTCGTGATGGATCAGTTCGACCGCGCCGCGCAGCCGCTCGGTCGCCGACAGCAGCGAAGGATGCGCGCCGGCCTTGATCCCGAGCAGCCGGATCAGCACGCGGACCAGCGCCTCGATCACCGTCAGCAGCGGGCCGAGCAACAGCACCATCAGCCGCATCGGCTTGGCGACCGACAGCGCGAAGCGGTCCGGCGCGTTGATGGCGACGGTTTTCGGCAGCACCTCGGCGAAGATCACCACCAGCGCCGTCATCACCGCGGTGGCGTAGAGCACGCCGAACTCGCCGAACC
Source organism: Rhodopseudomonas palustris (assembly GCF_034479375.1). Taxonomy (NCBI): domain Bacteria; kingdom Pseudomonadati; phylum Pseudomonadota; class Alphaproteobacteria; order Hyphomicrobiales; family Nitrobacteraceae; genus Rhodopseudomonas; species Rhodopseudomonas palustris. The sequence goes on from NZ_CP140155.1 coordinate 3,925,102, forward strand.
ACGCCGTGAACAGGCCGGTCGCCAGCGCCGAGGCGCCGATGTTGAAGATGTTGTTGCCGAGCAGCAGCGCGCCGATCATCCGCTCGCGCGTCGCCAGCAGCCGGCCGACGATGCCGGCGTTGCGATTGCCCTGCTTCGCCATCCGCATCATGTTGGCGCGGGAGGCCGCGGTCAGCGCGGTCTCGCTGGCGGAGAAGAACGCCGAGCCGAACAGGCAGGCGATCACCACGCCGAACGCGAACCAGTCCATCATGTCGCGCTCGCTCACGATGCGCGCGCGAGCTGCCGGGCGAGGAAATCGCGAACCGGCGCCGGCTCGACATCGTTGGCGATCACGGCGTGGCCGATCCCTTCCATCAGGATGAAGGTGAGCCGGCCGCGCTTCACCTTCTTGTCCTGCGCCATCAGCGCCAGCAGCGCATCGGCATCGGCCAGTCCCTCCTGCGCGAAGCCGGCGATGTCCTGCAGCCGGGTCGGCAGGCCGACATCGGCGAGATGACGCTGCAGCCGGATGGCGTCGGCCTCGGGCATCATGCCGCGTTCGGCGGAGAACCGCGCCGCCAGCACCATGCCGATCGCCACGCCCTCGCCGTGGAACAGCCGGTCGGAGAAGCCGGTCGCGGCCTCAAGCGCATGGCCGAAGGTGTGGCCGAGATTGAGCAGCGCGCGCTCGCCGTTTTCGCGCTCGTCGCGCGCCACGATCGCCGCCTTGGCCCGGCACGAGGTGGCGATGGCGTGCTCGCGCGCCGGGCCGCCGCCGACGATCTCGGCGTGGTTGGCCTCGAGCCAGGCGAAGAACGCCTCGTCGCCGAGCGCGCCGTATTTCGCCACTTCGGCATAGCCGGCGCGGAACTGCCGCGGCGACAGCGTGTCGAGCACCGCGGTGTCGGCGATCACCAGAACGGGTTGATGAAACGCGCCGAGCAGGTTCTTGCCCTGCGGCGAGTTGATGCCGGTCTTGCCGCCGACCGAGGAATCGACCTGCGCCAGCAGCGAGGTCGGCACCTGCACGAAATCGACGCCGCGGCGCAGGATCGAGGCCGCGAAGCCGGCGAGATCGCCGACCACGCCGCCGCCGAGCGCGATCACCAAATCGTTGCGCTCGATCTTCGCGGCGATCAGCGCCTCGCTGACCTCCGCCAGCCCCGCATAGGTCTTGGAGCTTTCGCCCTCGCCGACGACGATGCGTTGATGGGCGACGCCGGCCGCATCCAGCACCGCTTCGGTCTTCGCCAGCCAGTGCTGCGCCACGGTGCGATCGGTGACGATCGCGGTGCGCGCGCCGGGCCGCAGCTTCGCGATCCGCTCGCCGAGCGTGCCGAGCACGTTGCGGCCGATCACGATGTCATAGGCGCGGTCGCCGAGCGCGACCTCGACATTGATCGGAGCGGAATGATTCAGCGGCGCAGTCATGGTGTCTCGCTCAGGGTTGGGGCGGGGGCGCTGCAGAGATAGTCGTGCAGCGCGGCAACGCATTCGTCGACGATTTTCTCGTGCGGCACATCGCGCGACGCGATCGTCAGATCGGCGCCACGATACACCGGATAGCGCTCGTCGATCAGCCGGGCGATGGTTCCGGCCGGATCGGGCGTCTGCAGCAGCGGCCGGTCGGCGCGGCGCTTGACCCGGCGCAGGATGACGTCGGCCTCGGCTTCGAGCCACATCGAGATCGCCTTGTCGCGGATCCGCTCGCGGGTCTCCTCGCGCATGAACGCGCCGCCGCCGGTCGCCAGCACCTTGGGCCCGCCGTCGAGCAGCCGCGCGATCACCCGGGCCTCGCCGTCGCGGAAATGCGGCTCGCCATGGGTTTCGAAGATCTCCGGAATCGTCATCGCGGCGGCGTGCTCGATCTCGGTGTCGGCGTCGAGAAACGGCAGCCCGAGCCGCAGCGCCAGCCGGCGGCCGACGGTCGACTTGCCGGCGCCCATCATGCCGATGAGCACGACCGGGCGCTGGCCCAGCGCCGCGACGATCTCGGCTTCCTGGGACCTGGCGGCGGCGGCCGTCGGTGCGGTTTCAGACATAGTCGTATCACCCGTGGGCTTGGGCGCCGGATCTCTGGGCTCGGAACGGCCAGCTATACTACTGCGGTTGCTGCGGTTGCCAGAGTCTCTTGCCACGCGCGGGCGAACATGGTCATCGTCGGCCGTCATCCAGCAATTGCGCCGGCAATCGCCGTTCCACCGCCGCCGAGATCAGCGAATGCCTACCTTGTTCCGCTTTTTGTCGGTCGTCGCGGTGATCGGCGGCCTGATCTACGGGGCCATCTTCGCACTCGCCAACTTCACCAGCCCGAAACCGCGGGAAATCACCGTGGTGGTGCCGCAGGACAAATTTCTCAAGAAATAGCCGGTAGGCTGGTCGCATGCGAAAACCGCGAGCGAGATTCAGTCCTTCCGCCAGCGTCCCGGCCTCCGAGGCCGAACGGGACACCACGCCGCTGCGGCCCGCCTCCTATTCGGATGCCGGGCTGAGCGAGCTGTTTCTCGACATGATCGCCGCCGAACAGGGCGCTTCCGCCAATACCATCGACGCCTATCGCCGCGACCTCGCCGACCTCTCCCATTATCTCGGCCGCCGCCGCAAGAGCATCGCTTCCGCCGACACCGAGGCGCTGCGCGGCTATCTGGCCGATCTGGATACCCGCGGCTTCGCCTCGTCGAGCGTGGCCCGGCGGCTGTCGGCGCTGCGGCATCTGTTTCGATTCCTGCTGAGCGAGCGCATCCGGGTCGACGATCCGGCGGCGATCCTGGCCGGGCCGAAGCGTGGCCGCGGCCTGCCGAAAGTGCTGTCGATCGCCGATGTCGACCGCCTGCTGTCCTGCGCGCGGCAGGAGGCCGACGCCGCGGAGGGCCCGGCGGGACTTCGCGCCGCACGGCTGTATTGCCTGCTGGAAGTGCTGTACGCGACCGGGCTGCGGGTCTCCGAGCTGGTGTCGCTGCCGCGGACGGCGGCGCGGGGCGATGCCCGGATGATCGTGGTCCGCGGCAAGGGCGACAAGGAGCGGCTGGTGCCGCTCAATTCCAGCGCCAAGCAGGCGATGACGCGTTATCTCGCGACCGCCGCAGCCGCGGAGAAGGCTGCGGCGGGCAACAAGAAGGCCGCCGCCGTTTCGAAATGGCTGTTTCCGTCGTTCGGCGAGAGCGGCCATCTGACCCGGCAGCATTTCGGCCGCGACCTCAAGGAACTCGCCATGCGCGCCGGGCTGCCGCCGCGGCTGGTCAGCCCGCACGTGCTGCGCCACGCCTTCGCCAGCCATCTGCTGCACAACGGCGCCGATCTGCGGATCGTGCAGACGCTGCTCGGCCACAGCGACATCTCGACCACGCAGATCTACACCCATGTGGTCGAGGACCGGCTGAAAAGCCTGGTGCGCGACCTGCATCCGCTGGCGGAGGGCTGAGGCCGGCGCGCCATACCGCAGCAGGCTTGCAACCGGCGGCGCCTGATTCTTTTGCCTAAGCCGCCGGCCGGCCCAGCCGCTTGACTTGATGCGCGTTCGGCTGGAAAAGCCGGAGCCGGGCCGATGTCGGCCGCCGCAGCCCTCCCCATGTCCCTGGTCATGTCCGAGCCCATGCGCAGCTATCTCGACTTCGAAAAGCCGGTCGCGGAACTGGATTCCAAGATCGACGAATTGCGCGCGCTGGCGGCGTCCGGCAGCGACATCCACGAGGAAGTCGCCAAGATCGAGGAAAAGGCCGTCCAGGCGCTCAACGAGCTGTATGCGACGTTGACACCTTGGCAGAAGACCCAGGTGGCGCGGCATCCGCAGCGGCCGCATTGCGTCGATTACATCGAAGCACTGATCACCGAATTCACGCCTCTGGCCGGCGACCGCAAATTCGGCGAGGACGAGGCGCTGATCGGCGGCTTCGGCCGGTTCCGCGGCGAGAGCATCTGCGTGATCGGTCAGGAGAAGGGCTCCTCGACCGAGACCCGCCTCAAGCACAATTTCGGCATGGCGCGGCCCGAAGGCTACCGCAAGGCGGTCCGGCTGATGGAAATGGCCGACCGCTTCGGCATTCCGGTGCTGTCGCTGGTCGACACCGCCGGCGCCTATCCGGGCATCGGCGCCGAGGAGCGCGGCCAGGCCGAGGCGATCGCGCGCTCGACCGACGCCTGCCTGTCGCTCGGCGTGCCGAATGTCGCCGTGGTGATCGGCGAAGGCGGCTCCGGCGGCGCGATCGCGATCGCCACCGCCAACAAGGTGCTGATGCTCGAACACGCGATCTACAGCGTGATCTCGCCCGAAGCCGCCTCCTCGATCCTGTGGCGCGACGGCACCAAGGCGCAGGAAGCCGCCAATTCGATGAAGATCACCGCGCAGGATCTGCTGCGGTTCGGGGTGATCGACCAGATCCTGTCCGAGCCGAAGGGTGGCGCCCACCGCGACCCGGCGGCAATGATCGCCACCACCGGCGACGCCATCGCGGCGGCCTTCGCCGAACTCGGCGGCCTCGATCCCAGCGCGGTCCGCACCAAGCGCCGGCAGAAATTCCTGGAAATCGGCCGCAGGCTCGGCTGACCCGCGGCGCCGCGCCATTGCGGGTTTGCTAACCATCCCGTCGGCCAGCCCCCGATTTCGTCCGCCCGGCCGCAGTTTCGCCGCGGGGACGCAATTCAGTGTTCCTTGACCACGTTCGACGCGGGACCCGTGCGGCCAGCCGCCCGGCTTGCGAGGGCGGGGGCTTAAGGATAATCTTTCGTGAGTGCAGGATGCGCCGTGTCGAGGCGAAAACCTCCTGCGCTTCTTGGTAAATTCGAGCGACACAATTCGACCCAATGGGCCGGAGGGATCGCGTCGGAGCGACGGACTGAGCTGCTCACGGATTGAGCCGATCAATGTGGGGTGCAGGTTTGCCGGTCGTCTGGGGAGCTTCGCTGTGACGAGAACTCCGCTGCTGCGCGCGCTGCTGGCCTCCGCCGCGATCGCCGCGAGCGCCGTGCTGGCCGGCTGCAACGGCGACCAGATGTCGCTCGCCAGAAACGCCAAGGCCAACCAGCCGGTGTCGCCCAAGCTGGTCGCCGCGATGCAGGACAAGAACATGGACCTGCAGTCGCCGATCCTGGTGCGGCTGTTCAAGCAGGAAGCCGAGCTCGAGGTCTGGAAGCAGGACCGCAGCGGCGTGTTCGCGCTGCTCAAGACCTACCCGATCTGCCGCTGGTCCGGCGATCTCGGCCCGAAGATCCGCGAGGGCGACCGCCAGGCGCCGGAAGGGTTCTATTCGATCTCGCCCGGCCAGATGAATCCGCAATCGTCCTATTACCTGTCGTTCAACACCGGCTATCCGAACGCGTTCGACAAGTCGCTGGGCCGCACCGGCTCCCAACTTATGGTGCACGGCGATTGTTCGTCGCGCGGCTGCTACGCGATGACCGACGAGCAGATCGCCGAGATCTACGCGCTGGGGCGGGAATCGTTCTTCGGCGGCCAGCGCGCGTTCCAGCTCCAGGCCTATCCGTTCAAGATGACGCCGGCGAACTTCGCCAAGCATCGCAACAATCCGAACATGGCGTTCTGGAAGATGCTGAAGGTCGGCAACGACCATTTCGAGGTGACACGGCAGGAGCCCAAGGTCGACTTCTGCGAACAGAAATACGTGTTCGACGCCGCGCCCCCGCCCGGCTCCACCAGGCCGCTGGCATTCAATGCGTCCGCCAAATGCCCGGCCTATACGGTCCCCGCCGACATCGCCGACGCGGTGCGCGAAAAGGACCACAAGGACCAGACCAAGCTCGCCGAACTGATCTCGAAGGGGACGCCGGTGGCGCGGCTGCGCACCGGGATCGACGGCGGCATGCATCAGGTGTTCGCCTCGAAGATCCCCGACGCTTCGACCGGCCTTTCCGAAGCCGACGAGAGCCCGGTATCGCTGGCGATGGAGCGTGCACCCGGCACCATCCCGCCGACGGTGAATCCGCCGCGGCCGTCCGACAATCTGCTGCAGAACGCGCCCGAGACGACGACCGTGGCCGCGACCTCTGCGCCGACGACACCGCGCGTCGCCTCGGCGGCGAAGGACGATATCGGCGGCCTGCTGTCCGGCCTGTCGCGCCGGGTCGGCAGCGGCGAGACCACCGCATCGACCGCATCGCCGCCGTCCTCGCCGCCGCAGGTGATCACCGCGCGGCGCAACGAAACCACACCCGCGCCGCCGCGGCCGCAGGCGGCCGTGCCGAGGTCGAGCGAGACCAAACAGGCCACCGGCCGGCCGCCGCTCAAGCCGTCGGTCGACACCAGCGCGACCGCAACCCGGCCGTCATCGACCGGCACGATCACCGGTGCCGCACCCGTCGTGTCGTCGAATAATTTCGACAGCCGGTTCTCGGCGTTCCGCTGAGGCGGACCTCACGCTTCACCCGCCGGCCGAGGATCGGCAACACCCACCACCATCGTCATTCCGGGGCGCGAGCGTCAGCTCGCGAACCCGGAATCTCGCGTCGCGAACAACCTCTGGATTCCGGGTTCGCGCCTGACGGCGCGCCCCGGAATGACGACCTGATGGGCCGCCCTCTCGGTGGCGACATCGTCACGACTCGGATTCTGCGGTCCTCAGACGCAAAATGCCCGGCGCAAGCCGGGCATTGCTGCGATTCGATGAACCGAGGTCGACGCGCTTACGCGTACCTGCCGTGGCAGTGCTTGTACTTCTTGCCGGAGCCGCACGGGCAGTCCTCGTTGCGGCCGACCTTGCCCCAGGTCTCGGGGCGGTTCGGGTCGCGGGCGGTCTTGTCGGCGGTGTCGGCCGGCGCCAGCGAGACATTGGCGAACGCCATTTCGTCTTCGCCGGTGTTGGGGTCCATTTTGTGGACCTCCATCGGCGGCAGCTCCTGAGGCTGCTCCGGCGGGATGATCTCGACCCGCATCAGTTGCGCGGTCACCGCCTCGCGCAGATGCGCGCTCATCTCCTGGAAGAGGTTGAACGCCTCCGACTTGTATTCCTGCAGCGGGTCGCGCTGGCCGTAGCCACGCAGGCCGATCACCTGACGCAGATGATCCAGCATCACCAGATGCTCGCGCCACAGATGATCGAGCGTCTGCAGCAGGATGCTCTTCTCGGCGTAGCGCATGACGTCGGGGCCCCATTGCGCCACCTTCGCCGCCATGTGCTCGTCGAACACCTTCTCGAGCCGCGTCAGCAGCTCTTCGTCGGCGATGCCTTCTTCCTTGGCCCATTCGTCGACCGGAATATCGAGGCCGACGACGCGGTTCAGCTCTTCCTTGAGGCCGGCGACATCCCACTGCTCGGCATAAGCGTGCTCGGGCACGTGCTTGCTGACCAGATCCTCGATGAAGGTGTGGCGCATGTCGGTGACGGTCTCGACCACGCTCTCTTCCTTCATCAGGTCGATGCGCTGATCGAAGATCACCTTGCGCTGATCGTTCTGGACGTCGTCGAACTTCAGCAGGTTCTTGCGGATGTCGAAGTTGCGCGCCTCGACCTTCTGCTGCGCCTTCTCCAGCGCCTTGTTGATCCAAGGATGGATGATCGCCTCGCCTTCCTTCAGGCCGAGCCGGGTCAGCATGGTGTCGAGCTTGCCGGAGCCGAAGATCCGCATCAGATCATCGTCCAGCGACAGGAAGAATTTGGAGCGGCCGGGGTCGCCCTGACGGCCGGAGCGGCCGCGGAGCTGGTTGTCGATGCGGCGGCTCTCGTGGCGCTCCGAGCCGATGATGTAGAGGCCGCCGGGGCGCTTGACGGTCCTGGCCGGCTTGTTGCCCTTGGCCGGCTCGATCTCGATCTCGTCCTCGGCGTTCAGCACGATCTCGCGGAAGCGCTCGATATCGGCCTTGATCTGCTCGATCTTGGCGGCCTTCTCGGCCTCGTCGGTGATGCCCGCGGTCTCCTGCGGCACCCGCATTTCCAGCGAGCCGCCGAGTTTGATGTCGGTGCCGCGGCCGGCCATGTTGGTGGCGATGGTAATCGCGCCCGGCACGCCGGCCTCGGCGACGATGTAGGCTTCCTGCTCGTGGAAGCGCGCGTTCAGCACCGCGAACAGCTTGGCGGGCTTGCCGGCGCGGGCCGCCGCATAGAGCTTCTCCAGCGCCTTCGGATCGCCGAAATCGATCTGCTTGTAGCCGTTCTTCAGCAGGAAATCGGCGAGCAGCTCGGACTTCTCGATCGACGCGGTGCCCACCAGGACGGGCTGCAGCCGCTTGTTGGCGCGCTCGACCTCGGCGAGGATCGCGGCGTATTTCTCCGCCTGCGTGCGATACACCTCGTCGTCCTCGTCGAGACGCGAGATCGGCAGGTTGGTCGGGATCTCGACCACTTCGAGCTTGTAGATGTCGTAGAATTCGTCGGCTTCGGTCGCAGCCGTGCCGGTCATGCCGGCGAGCTTGCCGTACATCCGGAAGTAGTTCTGGAACGTGATCGAGGCCAGCGTCTGGTTTTCCGGCTGGACCGTGACGTGCTCCTTGGCTTCCAGCGCCTGGTGCAGGCCTTCCGAATAGCGCCGGCCCTGCATCATGCGGCCGGTGAATTCGTCGATGATCACCACCTCGTCGTTGCGGACGATGTAGTCCTTGTCGCGCTGGAACAGGGTGTGCGCGCGCAGCGCCTGGTTGATGTGGTGCACCACCGAGACGTTCTCGATGTCGTACAGCGACTCGCCCTTGAGCTGGCCGGCGTCGCCGAGCAGCTTTTCGATCTTCTCCATGCCGGCTTCGGTCAGCGCCACCGAGCGCTGCTTCTCGTCGATGTCGTAGTCCGACTTGTCGAGGCTCGGAATGAAGGTGTCGATGGTGTTGTAGAATTCGGAGCGGTCGTCGAGCGGGCCGGAGATGATCAACGGGGTGCGGGCTTCGTCGATCAGGATCGAGTCGACTTCGTCGACGATGGCGAAGAAATGGCCGCGCTGGACCATGTCCTCGAGCCGATACTTCATGTTGTCGCGCAGATAATCGAAGCCGTATTCGTTGTTGGTGCCGTAGGTGATGTCGCAGGCATAGGCCCGCTGGCGCTCGCTGTCGTCGAGGCCGTGCACGATCACGCCGGTCGACATGCCGAGGAAAGTGTAGATCTGACCCATCCAGCCGGCGTCGCGGCTGGCGAGGTAGTCGTTGACGGTGACGACGTGGACGCCCTTGCCGGCCAGCGCGTTGAGATAACACGCCAGGGTGGCGACCAGCGTCTTGCCTTCGCCGGTCTTCATCTCGGCGATGTCGCCTTCGTGCAGCACCATGCCGCCGATCAATTGCACGTCGAAATGGCGCTGGCCGAGGGTGCGCTTGGCGGCCTCCCGGACGGTGGCGAAGGCCGGGACCAGCAGGTCGTCCAGCGTCTTGCCGGCTTCGAGTTGGGCGCGGAAGTCGACGGTGCGGGCGCGCAGCGCCTCGTCCGACAGCGCCGCGACCTCCGGCTCCAGCGCGTTGATGGCGGTGACCCGAGCCTGATAGGCCTTGATCCTGCGATCGTTCGAAGAGCCGAAGAGTTTGCGGGCGAACGCGCCGATCATACCAGCTTCCTGTCCTTGCGATGTGACTTCGCAGCCTGTGTGCCGTTCACTCGAGCCGCTATCAACTCATCGTGACGCCCAGCCACCTATCGGGATACAGGCGCGGGCGCGAAATGATTGGTCATCCAGCAATCCGAGGGCCGGCGGCGTGGCCAGGGCCGTCGGACGACCTTGATACCCGTGCCAGTGGCGGCAGAGATATGGCTGGGGTAGGGGGATGTCAACGCGCGGCCCGGTGATGGAATTCATCATTTTGACAGAGTTTTCGCGTTGCCAAGGCTCCGTGATTGGGTGACTGTCCCGCCGCCCCCGACACCCCGGCTTTCAGAACAAGGATTTTCCATGACCCCTGCGTCACCCGCAGCCCGATCGGCCCTGCGCTCCGGCATCATCGGCGCGGCCGCGACCGGTTGTCTCGCTTTTGCGCTGCTCGCGAGCCCGATGGCGCGCGCCCAGGACGCCGACCCGGTGCTGGCAAAGGTGAACGGCGCCGAGATCCGTCAGAGCGACGTCGCGCTCGCCGAGGAAGAACTCGGCGCGAGCCTGGCGCAGATGGACCCGGCGACCAAGAAAGAGAACGTGCTGGCGTTCCTGATCGACATGAAGATCGTCGCCAAGGCCGCCGAAGACAAGAAGATCGCCGACCGCCCGGAATTCAAGAAGCGGCTCGACTTCGCCCGCAACCGCCTGCTGATGGACGATCTGCTCGGCGTTCAGGGCAAGGCCGCGACCACCGACGAGGCGATGAAGAAGGTCTATGAGGACGCCGCCAAGCAGATTTCCGGCGAGCAGGAAGTCCACGCCCGCCACATCCTGGTCGAGACCGAGGACGAGGCCAAGGCGGTCGCCGAGGAACTGAAGAAGGGCGCCGACTTCGCCGAGCTGGCGAAGAAGAAGTCGAAGGATCCGGGCGCCTCCGACGGCGGCGACCTCGGTTTCTTCACCAAGGACCAGATGGTGCCGGAATTCTCCGCGGTGGCATTTGCGCTGGAGCCCGGCAAGATCTCCGACCCGGTGAAGAGCCAGTTCGGCTGGCACATCATCAAGGTCGAGGAGAAGCGCAACCGCAAGCCGCCTACCTTCGACCAGGTCAGGCCGCAGATCGAGCAGTACGTCACCCGCAAGGCGCAGTCGGACTACGTCGCCCAGCTCCGCCAGGCCGCCAAGGTCGAGCGGCTCGACAAGCCGGCCGAGCCGGCCGCTGCCCCCGCCGACGCGGCGAAGCCCGCTGACCCCGCCGCCAAGGCGCCGGCGAAGAAGTAAGCTCCGCTTTCGGCAAAGTTCTGAACGATTTCAATGGCCGGGCTCGTCCCGGCCATTGTCGTTTTGCGCACCGGATCAGCCGCGCAAGATCCGTCATTGCGAGGAGCGAAGCGACGAAGCAATCCAGGGGCTCAGTGCACGGGGCTCTGGATTGCTTCGCTGCGCTCGCAATGACGCGGAACGGAGGTCAATCTGCCTTCGGCAGCTTCGCCTTCAGCGCGTACAGCGCGTCGAGCGCTTCGCGGGGGCTCAGCTCGTCCGGGTGCAGCGCCTGCACCGCCGCGATCAATTGCTCGGCCTCGCTCGGCGGCGACGGTTCGGCGGGCGCGCGCGCGGTGATGGCGAACAGCGGCAGGTCGTCGATCAGGGCTTTGGGCTGGCCGCGGTCGTTGGCTTCGAGTTTCGCCAGCACCGATTTCGCCCGCGCCACCACGGAGGCGGGCAGCCCGGCGAGTTTCGCGACCTGGATGCCGTAGGAGCGGTCGGCCGAGCCCGGCAGCACCTCGTGCAGGAACACCACCTCACCGCGCCATTCCTTGACCCGGACGGTGGCGTTGAACAGCCGCGGCAGCCTGGCCGACAGCGCCGTCAGCTCGTGGTAATGCGTCGCGAACAGCGCGCGACATCGATTTTGTTCGTGCAGATGCTCGATCGCCGCCCAGGCGATCGACAGGCCGTCGAAGGTCGCGGTGCCGCGGCCGATCTCGTCGAGGATCACCAGCGCGCGCTCGCCGGCCTGGTTGAGGATCGCGGCGGTCTCGACCATCTCGACCATGAAGGTGGAGCGGCCGCGGGCGAGGTCGTCGGCGGCGCCGACGCGGGAGAACAGCCGGTCGACGATCCCGATCCGGGCGCGACCGGCCGGCACGAAGCTGCCGGTCTGCGCCAGCAGCGCGATCAGCGCGTTCTGGCGCAGGAAGGTCGACTTACCGGCCATGTTGGGGCCGGTCAGCAGCCAGATCTGCCCTGAGGCTTGCGCCGGTCCCGGCGACAGATCGCAGGCATTGGCGATGAACGGCTCACCCGCACGCTTCAGCGCCTGCTCGACCACCGGATGCCGGCCGCCCTCGATCGCGAACGCCAGCGAAGAGTCGACCTCCGGCCGCACGTAGTTGTCGTCGACGGCAAGCTTCGCCAGCGCGGTGGCGACGTCGAGCAGCGCAAAGGCGTGCGCGGCGGCGCGCAGATCGTCGCCGGCGGCGTCGATCATCGCGGCCAGGCGGTCGAAGATCTCGAGTTCGAGCCCGAGCGCGCGGTCGCCCGCATTGGCGATCTTGGCCTCGATCTCGCCGAGTTCGGCGGTGGTGAAGCGGACCTGGCCGGCCAGCGTCTGGCGATGGATGAAGGTGGCGTTGAGCGGCGGCGCCATCAGCCTGTCGCCGTGCTGCGCGGTCACCTCGACGAAATAGCCGAGCACGTTGTTGTGCCGGATCTTCAGGCCCTTGACGCCGGACTCGTCGGCGTAGCGCGCCTGCATCGCCGCCACCACCAGGCGCGAGGCGTCGCGCAGCTTGCGGGTCTCGTCGAGCGCGGCCTCGTAGCCGTCGCGGACGAAGCCGCCGTCGCGCTTCAACAGCGGCAGTTCGTCGGCCAGCGCCCGCGTCAGTTCGACGAACAGATCGCGCGACGGCCGCCGCAGCGCCGCCATCGCGGCGGCGATCTCCTGCGGCGGTGCGGCGAGCTGCGAAAGCTGTTGCAGCACCTCGTCGGCCGCACGGATGCCGCTGCACAGCGCCGCCAGATCGCGCGGGCCGCCACGGCCGAGCGACAACCGCGCCAGCGCGCGGGCCATGTCGGGCGCGGCGCGCAGCGCGCTGCGGATCTGCTCGCGCAATGCGCCGTCGGCGACGAAGGCTTCGACCGCGTCGAGCCGCTGGGCGATCGCGGCTGCATCGGTCAGGGGTGCGGCGAGGCGCTGCGCCAGCAGCCGCGAGCCGGCGGCGGTGACGGTGCAGTCGATCGCATCCAGCAGCGAGCCGCGACGCTCGCCCGCGAGCGTCCGCGTCAGTTCGAGATTGGCGCGGGTGGCGGGATCGATCGCCATCGTCGAGCCGGTGGCCTCGCGCGACGGCGGCGACAGCGGCGGGCGTTTGCCGAGCTGGGTGCGGTCCACATAGGTGACGCAGGCGGCGGCCGCCGCGGCTTCCAGCCTCGACAGCGCCGCGAGGCCGTCCATGGTGGCGACCGCGAAGTAATCGCACAGCCGCCGCTCGGCGGTGGCACTGTCGAACACGTCGCGGGTCAGCGGCGTCACGGCTGCGAGTTCGCGCAGGCTCGGCCCGAGCTCGGCGTCGCTGTACAGCGCATCCGAGACGATCGCCTCGTTCGGGTTGATCCGCGCCAGCGTCGCAGAGAGTTCGCCGGTGGCGCATTCGGTGACGCTGAATTCGCCGGTCGAGATGTCGATCCAGGCCAGCCCGATGCGGTCGGCGCCGGACGAGCCGCGGGCGCGGGCGATCGCCAGCAGATAGTTGTTGGCGCGGGCATCGAGCAGCGTGTCTTCGGTCAGCGTGCCGGGCGTGATCAGCCGCACCACGTCGCGGCGCACCACGCTCTTGCGGGCGCGCGCCGCGGCCGGGTCCTCGGTCTGTTCGCACACCGCGACGCGATGGCCGAGCGCGATCAGCCGGTGCAGATAGTCGTCGGAGCGCTCGACCGGCACGCCGCACATCGGGATGTCGAGGCCCTGATGCTTGCCGCGCTTGGTCAGCGTGATGCCGAGCGCGCGCGAGGCGATTTCGGCGTCCTCGAAGAACAATTCGTAGAAATCGCCCATCCGGTAGAACAGCAAGAGGCCGGGATTGGCGGCCTTGATCTCGTGGTACTGCTCCATCATCGGCGACACCTTCGCCGGCGGCTCGGCGGGCACGGGTGTGTCGGGTGGCGGAGCGATGTCGGGGCGGATGGTCATGACCCGATGCATAGCAAAATTCCGCCCGACCTTCCTACCGGGCGACGGCCGCCATGCACGGTTTCCGCAACGCCCTGTGCGGCCGGCGCACATTGACCTGCCCCGAGCCGCTTCCTAAAACTCGCCGCCAATTCCGGCCGCAGCCCGGAACGCGCCAGCAAGGGAGAGAATGATGGCCGACGTCTTTATCTGCGACGCAGTGCGCACCCCGATCGGCCGGTTCGGCGGGTCGCTCGCCCGGGTCCGCGCCGACGACCTCGCCGCGGTTCCGATCAAGGCGCTGATGGCCAAGCATCCCAATCTCGACTGGAGCGCGGTGGACGAGGTGTTCTTCGGCTGCGCCAACCAGGCCGGCGAGGACAACCGCAACGTCGCCCGGATGGCGACGCTGCTCGCCGGCCTGCCGGATTCGGTGCCGGCCCAGACCCTGAACCGGCTGTGCGCCTCGGGCCTCGACGCGGTCGGCGCCGCGGGCCGCGCGATCCGCGCCGGCGAAATCGATCTGGCGATTGCCGGCGGCGTCGAATCGATGACGCGAGCGCCGTTCGTGCAAGGCAAGGCGACCGAGGCATTTTCCCGCTCGGCGGAAATCTTCGACACCACGATCGGCTGGCGCTTCATCAACCCGCTGATGAAGGCGCAATACGGCGTCGACGCGATGCCGGAGACCGGCGAGAACGTCGCCGAGGAATTCCAGATTTCCCGCGCCGACCAGGACGCCTTCGCGATCCGCAGCCAGCAGCGCGCCGGCGCGGCGATTGCGGCTGGCTATTTCGCCGAGGAGATCGCGCCGGTGTCGGCGCCGGGCGGCAAGGCCGGGCCGATCATCGTCGACAAGGACGAGCATCCGCGCCCGGAGACGACGCTCGAAGGCCTCGCCAAGCTGAAGCCGATCGTGCGCAATCCCGGCACCGTGACGGCCGGCAACGCCTCGGGCGTCAATGACGGCGCCGCCGCGATGATCGTGGCGTCGGAAGCCGCGGTGAAGCGGCATGGGCTGACGCCGCGGGCGAAGATTCTCGGCATCGCGTCGGCCGCGGTGCCGCCGCGGATCATGGGCATCGGCCCGGTGCCGGCGACCCGCAAGCTGATGGACCGGCTGGGGCTGAAGATCAGCGATTTCGACCTGATCGAACTCAACGAAGCCTTCGCCTCGCAGGGCATCGCCTGCCTGCGCCAGCTCGGCGTCAGTGACGACGCCGATTTCGTCAATCCGCATGGCGGCGCGATCGCGCTCGGCCACCCGCTCGGCATGAGCGGCACGCGGCTCGCCCTCACTGCCGTGCACGGCATGGAGAAGCGCGGCGGCAGGCTGGCGCTCGCAACAATGTGCGTCGGCGTCGGCCAGGGCGTCGCGATGGCGATCGAGAAGGTGAACTAACGCAACAACATACGTCATTGCCGGGCTCGACCCGGCAATCCATCTTCTTCGAAGAGCGATGGATGCGCGGGTCAAGCCCGCGCATGACGATGGTGAATAACCGCCGCGCTGATCGAGAGCAGGCGCTACTCCATCACCGCGGCATGATCCGGCGCCTCGCCCTGCTTGCGCAGCGCGGCTTTGGTCGAGCCGATCAGCAGCGCCAGCGGGATGGTGCAGGCGGTGAACAGCATCACCATCTGGTAGTCCAGCGCGAATGCGATGATCTGCGCCTGCGCGGTGACGATGGCGTCCATCATCGCCTTGCCGGTGGTGGTCGCCATGTCGATCGTGCCGGTGACGTTCGGCATCTGCAGCGCCTGATTGAACGGGGTGATGTGCTCGACCAGCACGGCGTGGGTGGCGCGCGTGCCCGAGGTGAGCTGGGCGATCACCAGCGAGATGCCGATCGAGGAGGCGACGTTGCGCAGCAGCGTCAGCATCGAGGTGCCGTCGGTGCGCAGATGTCCCGGCAGCGTCATGAACGCCACCGTCGACAGCGGCACGAACACCAGGCCGAAGCCGAAGCCCTGCACGATGCTGGTGGCGATGATGGTGCGCACGCTGGTCTGGTCGGTCCAGCCGGTCATGACGTAGAGCGACAGGCAGGTCAGCGTCAGCCCGGTGGCGATCAGGATCCGCGCCTCGATGTGCCGCATGATCCGGCCGACCAGCATCATCGCCACGAAGGTGCCGCAGCCGCGCGACGCCAGCAGCAGGCCGGCAGTCATGATCGGAAAGCCCTCGACGTTCTGCAGGAACGGCGACGACAGCGCCATGGTGGAGAACAGCACCAGGCCCATCACCGCCATGAACACGCAGCCGCCGATGAAGTTGCGGTCCTTGAAGATCGCGAACTGGATGAACGGCTTCGGCGTCGTGAACGAATGCGCGAAGAAGTAGTAGAAGCCTGCCGCCGACACGATCGATTCGACGATGATCTCCGGCGAATTGAACCAGTCGAGCTGCTCGCCGCGGTCGAGCGCGAGCTGCATCGACCCGATCCCGACCGCGAGCGCGAGGAAGCCGAACCAGTCGAACCGCAATTCGTGGTTCTTGTCGGTCTCGTCCATGAAGATCAGGAGGCCGATCACGGTGATCGCGCCGAACGGCAGATTGACGAAGAACACCCAGTGCCACGAATAGGTCTCGGTCAGCCAGGCGCCGAGCGACGGGCCCATGATCGGCCCCATCATCACGCCCATGCCCCAGATCGCCATCGCCTTGGCGCGCTCGTGCAGCGCGTAGCTGTCGAGCATCACCGCCTGCGACAGCGGCACCAAAGCGGCGCCGAACACGCCCTGCAGCAGCCGGAACGCCACCATCTGGGTGATGTCCTGCGCCAGGCCGCACATCACCGAGGCGACCGTGAAGCCGGCCGCGCAGATGATGAAGATCCGCTTGCGGCCGAACCGGTTGGCGATCCAGCCGACCGGCGCGGTCATGATCGCGGCGGCGACGATGTAGGAGGTCAGCACCCAGTTGATCTGGTCCTGCGACGCCGACAGCGAGCCCTGCATATAGGGCAGCGCGACGTTGGCGATGGTGGTGTCGAGCGCCTGCATGATCGTCGCCGTCATGGCGCAGATCGTCACCATGTTGCGGCGAAAGCCGGGGACCGCCGACGATGTCGCAGCCGCCGGCATCACTTACTTGCCCTCGTGCGGCGCGGCGACGGCCGGCCCGAAGCCGAGCAGTTTCGCCAGCGAGCGGCGATGGTCGGTGTCGATCGACACCGTGGTGCTCATGCCGGCCTTGAGCTTCCGCACCATCGGATCGGACTCGTCGAGTTTGATCCGCAGCGGCACGCGTTGCACCACCTTGACGAAATTGCCGGTGGCGTTCTGCGGCGGCAGCACGGCGAATTGCGCGCCGGTGCCGGGCGAAAGCGACGATACCGTGCCGGTGAATTCGTGACCGGGGAAGGCGTCGACGTCGATCGCGACCTTCTGCCCGACGGCCACATAGGTGAAATCGCTTTCCTTCGGATTGGCGTCGACCCACGGCGCCGAGGTGTCGATCACGCTGAACACCGGCGTGCCGGCGGCGACGAAGCGGCCGAGCTGGATCGAATCGACCTGCGTCGCGGTGCCGTGCATCGGCGCGCGCACGGTGGAGAGCCGGAGATTGCGCTCGGCGTCGTCGAGCGCCGCCTTGGCCTGCATGTAGGCGGGAAACTGCTCGAGCGGCAGATCGGGATTGCCGAGCAACTGGTTCAGCGCCGTGTCCTGCTGCTGCTTGGCGAGCTCGAGCTGCGCCTTGGCGGTGACCAGCGCGGCGTTGGCATTGTCGAGATCGAGCAGCGAGCCCGACCGGCTCTCGGCGAGGGACGTTTTGCGCTCGACGTCGCGCTGCTTGAGGCCGATGCCGGCGTTCAGAAGATCGATCGTGGCGCCGTAGATCTTCACGTTGGAGCGCAGGTTGTTGTAGGAGGTTCTGGCGTCGGCGAGCTTGGCGCGGGCCTGCTGTTCGGCGAACCGGTACGGCACCGGATCGACCTGGAACAGCACGTCGCCGGGAGCGACCACCTGGCCTTCCTTGACGGTGATCGCGACGATCTTGCCGGCGACATCCGGCGTGATAAGCACCTTCTGCGCCCCGACATAGGCGTCGTCGGTGGTGACGTAGCGGCCGCCCTCCAGATAGAAGGCGACGCCGGCGATCAGCACCACGATCGGCAGCACCACCAGCAACAGCGTCCGGCGATAGCGGCGCAGGCCGGCGAGCAGACCCCGGCTCGGTCGTTCGCCCGGAGGCGCACCGGCCTCGTCCGGAGCGGCCTTCTGGTCGGACGGAAATTTGAGGACGGGATCAGCCATGGCGCTGTTCCTTTCGGTGAGAGTCGGCGTTGCAGACCTGGATCGCATTGCGCAGGTTTTCCTTGATGGTCTCCATCTGCGTCAGCAGCCGCTGCGCATCCGAAGGAGCTATGCCTGCCAGCGCGGTCGCGGTGAGTTCGGAGCGCAGCCCCGACAGCTTGCCGAGCAGCGGACGCGCCGCCTTGCGCAGATACAGCCGCTTGACGCGGCGGTCGCTGTCGTCGCTGCGGCGCTCCAGCCAGCCGCTGTCGCACAGCTTGTCGATCAATCGCGTCAGCGTGATCGGCTGCAGTTCCATCTGCTCGGCGAGTTCGGATTGCTTGAGGCCTTCGGCGCGCTCGACCTTGGCCAGCACCGCCCATTGGGCGCGGGTGATGCCGTGCCGCGCCGCCTGCCGATCCGCATAGGCGCGCAGCAGCCGCTGCACCTCCGCCAATGTGAACATGAAATGCTGATCGACCGACCCGGGGCTCATGGGATGCCTCGCTTTGTGAGTTGGCGTAAAGTAAGCAAGCTCATGAATTGCGACAGTATCATCTTACGCATGCGGCCCCTTGGACTTTCGCATGGCTCGTTCCGTCGGAACCGGCACGGCGTCGCGAGGCTTGTGCGGAGGGGCGTCGTCAACTATCCGTTGGTGCTGCCGCATTGGGGACTGCGGCG